>NZ_JBFAHO010000001.1:0-778307 GCF_040654215.1 Nonomuraea sp. NPDC050733
GTCGACGTCAAGAAGCTCGGCCGCATCCCCGACGGCGGCGGCTGGCGCATCCACGGCCGCGACCAGCGCAGCCACGACCGCACCAAAACCGTCGGTTACGACTACATCCACTCTGCCGTCGACGACCACACCCGCATCGCCTACAGCGAGATCCACCCGGACGAGAAAGCCGACACCTGCGCCGCCTTCCTACGTCGCGCCGCCGCCTACTTCACCACTGTGGGGATCACCCGCATCGAGCGCGTGCTGACCGATAACGCCTGGAGCTACCGCCGCAGCACCGTCTGGCGCCAAGCCCTGGCCGACCTCGGCGCGACCGGCAAGCACACCCGCGCCTACCGGCCGCAGACCAACGGCAAGGTCGAACGCTTCAACCGCACCCTGCTGGACGAATGGGCCTACATCCGCCCCTACGCCAGCAACCAGGAACGCAGCTCGGCTCTGCAAGACTTCCTGCACACCTACAACCACCACCGCTGCCACACCGCACTCGGAGGCCAACCCCCGATCACCCGCGTCAACAACGCTCCGGGTCAATACAGCTAGCCTGCCCGCTCCTCCCGGATCGCACCGCCTACCGTAGGACGGAGCGCCCGCACGGCGGGTGGCTCCGACCACGGCCCGGGAGCAGGGAGTCAGCGTGAAGATCACAGGAGTTGAGCTGCGGCGGATCGCGATGCCGCTGGTGGCGCCGTTCCGCACGTCGTTCGGCACCGAGACGGCCCGCGACGTGCTGCTGGTCAGGGTCGTCACGCCCGACGCCGAGGGGTGGGGCGAGTGCGTCGCGATGTCGGAGCCGCTCTACTCCTCCGAGTACGTGGACGGCGCGGCCGAGGTGATCCGCCGCTTCCTGCTGCCCGCCCTGCCGCCGTCGCTGGACGTCCACGCCGTGGGCCGCGCCCTGGAGCCGGTCAAGGGGCACCGCATGGCCAAGGCCGCCCTGGAGACGGCCGTGCTGGACGCGCAGCTGCGCGCCTCCGGCGAGTCGTTCGGGCGCTTCCTCGGCGCGGCCCGCGACCGGGTGCCGTGTGGCGTGTCGGTCGGCATCATGGACTCCGTCCCGCGCCTGCTGGACGCCGTCGAGGGCTATCTCGGCGAGGGGTACGTGCGGATCAAGCTGAAGATCGAGCCCGGCTGGGACGTGGAGCCGGTCCGGGCGGTGCGCGAGCGCTTCGGCGACGACCTGCTGCTCCAGGTCGACGCGAACGCCGCGTACACGCTGGTGGACGCCCCCCGCCTGGCCCAGCTCGACGCGTTCGACCTGCTGCTGATCGAGCAGCCGCTGGCCAACGACGACCTCGTGCAGCACGCCCGCCTGGCGCGGCGGCTGCGCACGCCGATCTGCCTGGACGAGTCGATCGAGTCGGCCGAGCACGCCGCCGCCGCGATCGAGCTGGGCTCCTGCTCGATCGTGAACATCAAGCCGGGCCGGCTGGGCGGCTACCTGGAGGCCCGGCGCGTCCACGACCTGTGCCGGGCGCACGGCGTCGCGGTGTGGTGCGGCGGCATGCTGGAGACCGGCATCGGCCGGGCCGCGAACGTGGCGCTGGCGGCGCTGCCCGGCTTCACGCTGCCGGGCGACACGTCGGCCTCGCGCCGGTACTACGCGACGGACGTCACCGAGCCGTTCGAGCTGAGCGACGGCCACCTGGACGTGCCCACCGGCCCCGGGCTCGGCGTGGACCCGATCCCGTCGATCCTCGACGAGGTCACCACGTCCACGGAGTGGATCCCGCTGTAGGTCACGGACGCCTGGAGGTCCCGCGGCAGGCGGAGGCCCCGGAATAATCCGTTGCCGGGCGGCGCTGAGGCTCGGCACCATGGTCATCATGTTCCGGCACGCCCCCTTCGCGACGCCCGCCACCGCGGGCGCTTCGCGGCGTGTCCGCGACGGCCTGGAGCGCTGACCTCTTCCCGTGCGTCCGAGTGACCCGGCGGGGGGAGGTCGACGACCCCACGGGTCACCACCGGGACTCCAGGCTCAAGGAAGGGCATCATGGCCAAGCAGGCCTACGTGCGGAACAAGCCGCACCTCAACATCGGCACGATGGGACACGTCGACCACGGCAAGACCACGCTGACCGCCGCCATCACGAAGGTGCTCGCCGAGCGCGGGCAGGCCACGTACACGCCGTTCGAGCGGATCGACCGCACCCCGGAGGAGCACTCCAGGGGCATCACGATCAACATCTCGCACGTCGAGTACGAGACCGCCAACCGGCACTACGCCCACGTCGACATGCCGGGCCACGCCGACTACGTGAAGAACATGATCACGGGTGCGGCGCAGCTCGACGGCGCCATCCTCGTCGTGTCGGCGCAGGACGGCATCATGCCGCAGACGCGGGAGCACGTGCTGCTCGCCCGGCGCGTCGGCGTCGAGCACCTCGTCGTCGCCGTCAACAAGGCCGACGGGGCCGACCCGGAGCTGACCGAGCTCGTCGAGCTGGAGCTGCAGGAGCTCCTGGAGAGCCACGGCTACCGGGACGTCCCGATGGTGCGGGTGTCCGGGCTGCGGGCGCTGGAGGGCGCCGCCGAGTGGACGGCGTCCATCGAGGCGCTGCTGCGCGCCGTGGACGAGCACGTGCCCGTGCCGGTCCGGTACGTGGACGCGCCGTTCCTCATGCCGGTCGAGAACGTGCTCACCGTCACCGGGCGGGGCACGGTCGTCACCGGCGCCATCGAGCGGGGCACCGTCACCGTGGGCGACACGGTGGAGGTGGTCGGCCTCGGCGACGGCCTCACCGCGGTGGTGACCGGGGTGGAGACGTTCGGCCGGACGATGGAGCGGGGCGAGGCCGGGGACAACGCCGCCGTCCTGCTGCGCGGCGTCCGCCGCGAGCAGGTGCGGCGGGGCATGGTCCTGGCCGCGCCCGGCAGCCAGCGGGCGCACCGGTCGTTCACCGCCCGGCTCTACCTCCTCACGGCCGAGGAGGGGGGCCGGCGGCGGCCGGTCGCGCCGGGGTACCGGCCGCAGTTCTACCTGCGGACCACGGACGTGCCCGGCGAGCTGGCGCTGGACGGGCCGGCCGAGCCCGGCCAGACCGTGGAGGCGCGGGTCGAGCTGGGCAAGGCCGTCGCGGTCGAGCCGGGGCTCGGCTTCGCGATCCGTGAAGGCGGCCTGACCGTCGGCGCGGGCACGGTCCTCGCCGTCCCGGACTGAGGCACCGGCCCGGCACAAGGAGCGCCCGGAAGCGGAGACGCGGCCGCTTCCGGGCGTCCGTCCTGGGTAGGGGAGGCGCATGGCGACGCTCATGGACAAGCTGCGCGCGTACCTGCGCAGCCCTCAAGGTCAGCAGACGATCGAGAAGGCCAAGCGGATGGCGAGCGATCCGCGCAACCAGGAGAAGGCTCGGCGGTTCATGGACAAGTTCCGCACCAAGCGCCACTGATCCGCCGCCCCCGGCCGGCCGGGCCCCGGCGGCCTGGAGCCGGCCGGGGGCCGGGCCGTGGACGGCCGGGGCCGGGTGGTGGACGGCCGGGTGGTGGACGGCTCAGACAGGGTCGAAGCGCAGCCGGAAGGCGGCCGGCCCGGGGCGCAGCTCGTAGGCGGGCAGCGTGCCGGGGCCGCAGCTCGCCGTGCCGATGCCGTGCTGGGCGAGGTCCAGGTTGACGTGGATCCGGTCGCCCGGCACGAGGTCGGGCCGGTGGCGGGCGTGTTCGAGGTCGGCCGTGGTCCACCGCCGGGCCGTGAGCCCGAACACGGGATCTCCGGCCACCCGCACGCCGCGCCCGCCGGGGCCGGTCAGCGTGGCCCAGCGGACCTCCGCCCGGTGACCGTTCTCCTGCGGGCGGACGTACGGGGTCTGCAACTCCTCGACGGTGGCGGACCAGCGGCCGACCCTGGCCGCCATCCCGGTGTCGGGGTACGCCTCGCCCGGACCCCGTCCGAACCAGGTGACGTCCCCGAGGTCGCCCGGGAGCGCCATGACGACGCCGAGCCTCGGGATCGGGCCGGTCCACTCGCCTTCGGGTTCGACCTCGACGGCGAGCGTGAGGCCGTCGCCGTCGGCGGCCCACCGGTAGGTGACGCGCATGCCGGCGTCGGTTGCGGCGGGCGCCACCCGGGTGCGTACGACGAGCGCGCCCGGCTCCGGCACCGCCACCTCGTCCACGCGGTGGGTGAGCCGGTGCAGGCCGGTCTCCCGCCACGCGGCGGCGAGGCCGCCGTACCGGTCGTTGTCGGTGGGCGCCCGCCACAGCTCCAGGCGGGGCCCGTCGACGTCCAGCCCGAACAGCCGGACGAGCCGCCCGCCGCCGGCGTCGAACCGCCCTCCTCCGACGGCGATCTCCCCGGCGACCGTGACGGGAGAGACGCTCGCGCCCGCACGAGGAGCCGGGTCCCCGGCAGCGCCCTCGGGGGCGTTCTCGGGGGCGTTCTCGGCGGCGGCCAGACGGGTCTGCCCCCACGCGACCTCATGTCCGGCCTCGGCCCACGGCTCGTCGGCGGCCAGCACGGCGCGCACGGTCAGCCACCGCTCCCCGTCCCCCTCCGGGAGGTCGGGCAGCTTGACCTCGCCGCCCTCGGCGGGGACGTCGAGCGTGAACCGCGTCACCGGCTCGCCGTCCGCCTCCACGGTGGCGTGGAAGTCCAGGTGCGACAGGTCGCGGAAGCCGTACCCCCCGCTCACCCGCACGACCCCGTCGCCGAACGCGAAGCGGACCGGCTCGAAGACCTTCTTGAGGTCCAGCAGCCCGGGCGACGGCGTGCGGTCGGGGAAGACCAGCCCGTCGATGACGAAGTTGCCGTCGTGGACCGGCTCGCCGTAGTCGCCGCCGTAGGCGTACTCCAGCTCCGGGTGGGCGAGCCCGTGGTCGATCCACTCCCAGACGAAGCCGCCGGCCAGCCGCGGGTACCGCTCGAACAGCTCCTGGTAGTCGGCCAGGCCGCCGGGCCCGAGCCCCATGGCGTGGGCGTACTCGCACTGCATGAACGGCATGCGCCGCCGCCGCGCGTCGAGCTCGGGGTCGGGCAGCGGGTCCTCGGTGCCGCGCCCGATGGCCTCGACCTCGGCGTGGCCCGCGTACATCCGGGAGTACACGTCGGCGTTCGCGCACGACCAGTCGCCCTCGTAGTGGATCGGCCGGGACGGGTCGCGCTCGCGCGTCCAGTCGGCCATGACGGCGAGGTTGCGGCCGACGCCCGCCTCGTTGCCGAGCGACCACATGATGACGCTCGGATGGTTCTTGTCACGCTCGACCGTGCGGCGCATGCGGTCGAGGTACGCCTCGGCCCAGCGCGGGTCGTCGGTGGGGTTGGCGCGCCAGCCGACCTGGCCGAAGCCGTGGGTCTCCAGGTCGCACTCGTCCACGACCCACAGGCCCAGCTCGTCGCACAGGTCGAGGAAGGAAGGGTGCGGCGGGTAGTGGCTGGTGCGCACGGCGTTGACGTTGTGCCGCTTCATCAGCAGGACGTCCTGCCGCATGGTCTCGTACGGCACGGCGCGCCCGTGCTCGGGGTGGAACTCATGCCGGTTCACGCCCTTGAGCAGCAGCGGCCGGCCGTTCGCGAGCAGGACGCCGTCCTCGATGGAGATCGTCCGGAATCCCACCCGCAGCCGCACGGTCTCCCCGGGGCAGACCACGGCGGCGTCGTAGAGGCGCGGCGTCTCGGCGGTCCACGGCTCCACGTCCAGGGTGACCGGGGTGCCGGGCTCCAGGCCGTCGACTCCCAGCTCGGGCACGCTGAGCAGGCCGGGGCCGTCGAAGCTCAGTGTTCCCCTGCCGTCCTCGTACGAGGCTCGGACGAACACGTCGGCGGTGGACCGGGTGAGCGTGACGTCCCGGAAGATGCCGGGAAGCCACCACATGTCCTGGTCCTCCAGGTAGCTGGCGGCCGACCACTGGTGGACGCGGACGGCCAGCACGTTGCGGCCCGGCCGCAGGTACGGGCCGGCGTCGAACTCGGCGGCCAGCCGGCTGCCGGTGGTGAAGCCCAGCTCGTGGCCGTTGAGCCAGACCCGGGCGTACGACTCGACGCCCTCGAACCGGAGCCGCCCGCCGCTCCACCCCTCGGGCAGGTCGAAGGCGCGCCGGTAGTCACCGGTGGGGTTCTCGGTCGGAACGTGGGGCGGGTCGATCGGGAACGGGTAGGAGACGTTGGTGTAGGCCGGGGCGCCGTGGCCGTGCAGCGGCCAGTGCGACGGCACGGGCAGCTCCTCCCACGCGGAGTCGTCGTGGCCGGGGTCGGCGAAGTCCTCCGGCACGGCGGCCGTCGGCGACAGGCGGAAGCGCCACGTGCCGTTGAGGTCGAGGGAGGGGGCGTCGGAACGCAGAGCCGCCCGGGGCGCCAGGCGGCCCGAGCCAGGGGTGAAGTGTGCGAGATCCATCGCCGCCTCAGCCTAGAGGTTCCAGCCTGTTTCGTCAGCGATGAGTTCGGCGTCCCGGATTTGACGGCCCCTCCGGAATGACGGCCTGCGGGGAACGCAGCGTAAGCGTTGCTTGGGCTTGAGCGGGAATCTGTCGGTCTGCGGGGGCTTGGTTTCGGCCCGGCAGCCCCGCAAGGTGAGACGGAGAAATCCGGACGAACAGGGAGCACACGTTGGGCACGCCCGCCGACACCCGTACGACCGCCCAGGGCGACACCGTGGCCGCCGATGAGCTCGCGCGGCTGGTGGCGGCGCTGCGCGCGGCCGGGTGCGGCGAGGTGGCGGGCGACGCGGGGCGGCGCGCCCAGTACGCCGCCGACGCCTCCAACTACCGGCGGGTCCCGATGGCCGTGGTGTTCCCCCGCGAGCGGCGGCACGTCATCGAGGCGGTCGCGGTGTGCCGCCGCCTGGGCGTGCCGATCACCTCGCGCGGCGCCGGCACCAGCACGTCCGGGCAGGCCGTCGGCTCGGGCGTGGTCCTCGACTTCTCCCGGTACCTCAACCGCGTCCTCGCGGTGGACCCCGAGGCGCGCACGGCGACAGTCGAGCCGGGAACCGTCCTGGACGACCTCCAGAAGGCCGCCGCCGCGCATGGACTGGTGTTCGGCGCGGACCCGTCCACGCACAGCCGCTGCACGCTCGGCGGCATGATCGGCAACAACGCCTGCGGCTCCCACTCGCTGGCCTGGGGGCGTACCGCCGACAACCTGGTGGAGCTGGAGGTGCTCACCTACTCCGGGACCGTGATGACGGTCGGCGCGATGACGGAGCAGGAGGTCAAGGCGGCCGTCGCGGAGGGCGGCGAGCGCGGCCGGCTGGTCGGCGCGCTGGCGGAGCTGGCCCGCCGCAACCTCGCCACGCTGCGCACCGGGCTCGGCCGCTTCCCCCGGCAGGTGTCGGGCTACGCGCTGGAGCACCTGCTGCCCGAGCACGGCTTCCACCTGGCCAGGGCGCTGGCCGGCAGCGAGGGCACGTGCGCGGTGATCCTGTCGGCGACCGTGCGCCTGGTCGCGCCGCCGCCGGCGCGGGCCCTGGTCGTCCTCGGGTTCGCCGGCGCGGGCGAGGCGGCGGACGCGGTCCCCGCGCTGCTGGAGCACCGGCCGCTGGCCCTGGAGGGGCTGGACCGGGCGCTGACCGGGATCGTGACCCGCCCGGCGACCCGGGCCGAGATCGAGGCGCTGCCTCCGGGCCAGGCGTGGCTGTTCGCGGAGCTGGGCGGCGACCCGGCCGAGCTGCCGGAGCGGGCGCGGGCGCTGTGCGAGACGGCCGGGCGCTCGGCCGGGTCCACCGGCGCGCTGACCGTGACCGACCCCGAGCGGGCGCGGCGGCTGTGGCGGATCCGGGAGGACGGGGCCGGCCTGGCGACCCGGCTGCCCGACGGGTCGGAGGCGTGGCCCGGCTGGGAGGACGCCGCGGTGCCGCCCGCGCGGCTCGGCTCGTACCTGCGCGGCTTCACCGCCCTCATGGACCGGTACGGGCTGCGCGGCGCGGTCTACGGCCACTTCGGCGAGGGCTGCCTGCACGTGCGCATCGACTTCGACTTCGGCACCGAGGCGGGCGTGGCCCGGTTCCGGTCCTTCCTCACGGACGCGGCGCGCCTGGTGGCCGAGCACGGCGGCTCGCTGTCCGGCGAGCACGGCGACGGCCAGGCCCGCTCCGAGCTGCTGCCGCTCATGTACGGGCCGGAGGTCATGGCGCTGTTCGAGCGGTTCAAGGACCTGTGGGACCCCGACGGCGGCCTCAACCCCGGCATGATCGTCCGGGCCCGGCCGGTCGACGGCGACCTGCGGGTGGACCCGCGCCGGCCCTCGATCCCGCTGGCCACCGTGCTGCCGCTCGGCTCCGACGGCGGCGACCTGGCCAAGGCGGCCCGCCGCTGCGTCGGCGTCGGCAAGTGCCGCACCGCCGACCACCGGGGCGACGTGATGTGCCCCAGCTACCGCGTCACCCTGGACGAGAAGGACTCCACGCGCGGCCGCGCCCGGCTGCTGTACGAGATGACGCAGGGTCAGGTGATCACCACGGGGTGGCGCTCGCCGGAGGTGCTCGACGCGCTCGACCTGTGCCTGTCGTGCAAGGGGTGCAGCGTGGACTGCCCGGTGGGCGTGGACGTGGCCACCTACAAGTCCGAGTTCCTGCACCACCACTACCGCCACCGGCTCCGGCCGGCCTCGCACTACTCGATGGGCTGGCTGCCGCTGCTCGCCCGGCCCGCCTCGCGGATGCCGCGCCTGGTCAACGCCGTGCTGTCCTCGCGGGTGTCCCCGCTGATCAAGCGGCTGGGCGGGATCGCGCGCGAGCGCGAGCTGCCCCGCTTCGCCGGCGAGACGTTCCTGTCGTGGTTCCGGCGGCGGCCGTCCCCCGCCGGCGAGGCCCCCGGCGCCACGCGCGGGCCGGTCATGCTCTGGGTGGACTCCTTCAACAACCACTTCAGCCCGTCGGTGCTGCGCGCCGGCGTGCGGGTGCTGGAGAGCGCCGGGTACGAGGTCCGCGTGCCGCCGGGCACCCAGTGCTGCGGGCTGACCTGGTTCACGACCGGCCAGCTCGGCACGGCCCGCCGCCTCGGCCGCCGGACCCTGGACGCACTCGGGCCGGCGCTGGAGGAGGGCGTGCCGGTGGTCGGGCTGGAGCCGAGCTGCACCGCGGCGCTGAGGACGGACCTGCCGGAGCTGCTCCACGGGGACGGACGGGCCCGCCTGCTAGCGGAGGCCACCGTGGGCCTGGCTGAGCTGCTGGTCCGCTCCGGGTGGGAGCCGCCCATGGCCGGCGGCCGTTCGATCAGCCAGACCCACTGCCACCAGCACGCGACCAGCGGCTTCGACGCCGACGCCGAGCTGCTGCGGCGCATGGGCGTGGACAACTCCGCGTTGAGGTCCGGGTGCTGCGGGCTGGCCGGCAACTTCGGGTTCGAGCGGGGCCACTACGAGGTGTCGGTGGCGGCGGGCGAGCAGGTGCTGCTGCCGGCCGTACGGGCCGCCGCGCCGGACATGGCGGTGCTGGCGGACGGCTTCAGCTGCCGCACCCAGATCGCCCAGGGCGCCGGCCGCCGGGCCACCCACCTCGCCGAGCTGATCGCCGAAGCACTCTGAGCCCTCCGCCGGCACCACCGGCTTCGCTCCCGCACCACCTTCGCTCGCGCACCACCTTCGCTCGCGCACCACCTTCGCTCGCGCACCACCGGGAAAGGCAACGCATGGCAACGATCACCCAGGGGCGGCTGCGCGCCGCGTTCGCCCGCCGACTGTCCGAGATGTACGGGCGGGAGGTGCCCGCGTACCGGACGCTCGTGGAGGTCTCCCAGGAGGTCAACCACGACGTCCTGCGGCGGGCCGGCGCCGGGGCCGAGCGGCTCGGCTCCATCGACCGGGTCACGGCGGAGCGGCACGGCGCCATCCGGGTCGGCACGCCCGCCGAGCTCCGGCAGGTGGCGCGGATCTTCGGGGCGATGGGCATGCGGCCGGTCGGGTTCTACGACCTGCGCGACACCGCCTCCAGCGCCGTTCCCGTCGTCTCGACCGCGTTCCGCCCGGTGACCCGCGACGAGCTGGCCGCCAACCCGTTCCGCGTCTTCACCTCGATGCTCACGCCCGGCGACCCCCGCTTCTTCGACGCCGGCCTGCGGGACCGGCTGGAGACGTTCCTGTCGGCCAGACGGCTGTTCCCGCCGGAGCTGCTGGAGCTGGCCGGCCGGGCCGAGGACGAGGGCGGGCTGCCGGAGGAGCGGGCCGAGCGCTTCCTGCGGCTGGCCGTCCAGGCGTTCGCGCTGTCCACGGAGCCCATCGACCGGGCCTGGTACGAGGAGCTGGAGAAGGTGTCGGCCGTCGCCGCCGACATCGGCGGGGTGGCGAGCACGCACGTCAACCACCTGACGCCGCGCGTGCTCGACATCGACGACCTCTACCGGCGGATGACCGGGCGCGGCATCACCATGATCGACGCCATCCAGGGGCCGCCGCGGTGGTCCGGGCCCGACGTGCTGCTCCGGCAGACGTCGTTCCGGGCGCTGGCCGAGCCGCGCGCCCTGCGCGAGCCCGACGGCACGGTCACGACGGGGTCGCTGCGGGTGCGCTTCGGCGAGGTGGAGGCGCGCGGGATCGCGCTGACCCGCGACGGGCGCCGTCTCTACGACGACCTGCTCGCGCGCGCCGACCAGCTGTCCCGCGCCGGCGTTCCGGCCGGCGCGTCGGGCGGCCTTCCCGACGTTCCGGACATGAAAGGCTCTTCGGACAGGGACGCGGTGGCGCGGGAGCTGTGGGAGCGGGAGTTCCCCGCCACGGAGCGGGAGCTGGCCGTCCGCGGCATGGGCTTCTTCACGTACCGGGCGGTGACGGACCGCCCGCGCGACGGCCGCCCGCCGGTGACCCGCCTGGCCGAGCTGCTGGACGCCGGGTGGCTGCGCGCCGAGCCCATCGTGTACGAGGACTTCCTGCCCCGTTCGGCGGCCGGGATCTTCCAGTCGAACCTCACCGGCGAGGGCCTCAAGGACGACAGCCGCGCCGCCGCCGGCTACGACCTGGACGCGCTGTCCGGGGCGGTCGGCCGCGACGTGCTGGACCCGTTCGCCCTGTACGAGGCCCAGCAGGAGCGCTCCCTGACCGAGGCCGCCCGCGCCCTCGGCCTGCCCGCCATCACCTGACCCTGGTCCGACCCCCATGTCCACCCCACCGCCGACGGAGACCCGCACATGTCCTCGATCGCACACCCCGCACTTCCCTCCACCGGCGCGCTCCGGCAGCGCGCGCTCGACGTCCTGACCCGCCTGGACGCCGTCCCCGGCGAGGGCGACGGCGTGCGGGCCCGCACGCCCATCACCGGCGGGACCCTGCTCGGCCTGCCCGCCACCACCCCCGCCGGCGCCGACGAGGCGATCCGCGCCGCGCACGAGGCGTTCCTGTCCTGGCGCGCGGTGCCCGCCCCGCGCCGCGGCGAGCTGGTGCGCCGGCTCGGCGAGTTGCTCCGCGAGCACAAGGCCGACCTGGCCGACCTCGTCACGATCGAAGCGGGCAAGATCCGCTCGGAGGCGCTCGGCGAGGTCCAGGAGATGATCGACATCTGCGACTTCGCCGTCGGCCTGTCCCGCCAGCTCTACGGGCGGACCATCGCCTCCGAGCGGCCCGGCCACCGGCTGACCGAGACCTGGCACCCCCTGGGCGTCGTGGGCGTCATCTCGGCGTTCAACTTCCCGGCGGCCGTGTGGGCGTGGAACACCGCCGTCGCCCTGGTCTGCGGCGACACCGTGGTGTGGAAGCCGTCGGAGCTGACCCCGCTGACCTCGCTGGCCTGCGACCGGCTGCTCGCCCGGGCCGCCGAGGACACCGGGGCGCCGCGCGACGTGCACCGGCTGCTGCTCGGCGACCGCGTCATCGGGGAGCGTCTGGCCGACGACCCGCGCGTGGCCCTGGTCAGCGCCACCGGCTCCGTCCGCATGGGACGCCAGGTCGGCCCGCGCGTGGCCGCGCGCTTCGGCCGCTCGCTGCTGGAGCTGGGCGGCAACAACGCCGCCGTCGTCACCCCGTCGGCCGACCTCGGCCTGGCCGCGCCCGCGATCGTGTTCGCGGCGGCCGGCACGGCCGGGCAGCGCTGCACCACCCTGCGGCGGCTCATCGCGCACGAGGACGTCGCCGACGCCCTGCTGGACCGGCTCACCTCCGCGTACGCCGGGCTGCCCATCGGCGACCCGTTCGACGAGGCCACGCTGGTCGGGCCGCTCATCACCGAGCAGGCGCACGACGCGATGCGGCACGCCCTGGACGCCGCGCGCGCCGAGGGCGGCAAGGTCCTCGTGGGCGGGGGCCGCCGCCTCGCCGACGCCGCTCCGGCCGCCTTCTACGCCGAGCCCGCGATCGTGCGCGTCGAGGGGCAGGGCGGCATCGTGCGGGAGGAGACGTTCGCCCCGATCCTGTACGTCCAGACGTACCGCACGCTGACCGAGGCGATCGAGCTGAACAACGCCGTCCCCCAGGGGCTGTCGTCCAGCGTCTTCACCCGGGACGTGGGCGAGGCGGAGCTGTTCACGTCCGCGACGGGCTCCGACTGCGGGATCGTCAACGTCAACATCGGCACCTCCGGCGCGGAGATCGGCGGGGCGTTCGGCGGGGAGAAGGAGACGGGCGGCGGGCGGGAGTCGGGCTCGGACTCCTGGCGCGCCTACATGCGCCGCTCGACCGCCACGGTCAACTACTCGGACCGGCTCACCCTCGCCCAGAACGTCAGCTTCCTCTGACCGCCGCCTGGCCCCAGCTCGGGGCCGGGGGCGGCTCATTCCTTATTTGTCGGCGCCATGGCCACGACCAACCAGACGGGCGGCACGCTGTACATCCTCGGCCCCTCGCTGTTCGGGGCCGCGCTCGCCGCCGCGCTGGACCTCCCGTACGCCTTCGCACCGCGCCGGAGGAGGCCGAGGCCATCCTCCAGTCCCCCGCCGGCCGCCAGATCGCGCAGATGACCACGTACTCCGCCGTCGGCGACCCCGCGGAGGTGGAGGAGTACCTCGAACTCCTCGCCGACACCCACGGCCTGTACTGCCTCAACAAGTGAAGACCCCGGCAGCGGCGGCTGGCGGGGTCGTGATGGTCAGGATGATGCCGGGGTTGGTCACCCGCGTTGGTCGGCCCCCTTCAGGCCAGGAGCCCCAGGGTTTCGGGCGCTTCCCAGACATCCAGCTGCCGGCCGCAGCCGCAACCACAGCCTGGTCGCCGTCACCCTGACCAACGACGATCGGGGTCGATGAAGGCGCGTGGAAGGCGCTCAGTGCCGAACCAGGCTGCCGGGTCTTCGCCGGGATCGAGCCCTGTACCACCGCGCCGCCGAAAGGACGACCAGGGCGACCGAGCGGTCCTCGGCATGGACCCAGGCGATCTCCGCACTCCGGGGGCGAGGTCACCGTTCCTTGATCGCTGTCTCTACCAGGGCACGCGCGGCCCACGTGATGGCCTCCTGCTCCGCCTGCGGGTCAAGGCCGCGGACATCGCGTAGGGCGATCTGCGCCTCCCAGCCGACCACGATGGTCAGCGCCGAGATCAGGCGCTGGAACGACTCCTCGCTCAGGGTGTGACGGAGCGGTTCGCAGGCCTGCTCCAGCCATTCGACCCGACGGGGGGTCCGGCGCGGGGCGGCCGGCTCTTGAGCGTCGTTCGCCGGCGGATCGACGGTCAGACGGATCAGCCGGCGGCCTAGGGGAAGCGACTGCGGCGAGTACTGCAGCAGGGTCCGGATGAGGACGTCCACGCGGGCTACGGGGTCGTCGGCGAGCGCGGGATCGGCCAGCGCCGCCTCAACCGGGGGTTCGTTGAGCGCGCCGGCGGTCGCGTCGATCAGCAGGTGGTCGAGGGTCGGGAAGTACATGTAGATGGTGCGCCGTGACACGTCGGCGGCGGCGGCGATCTCGTCGATGGACGGCATCGCTCCGCCGCCACTCAGGCGGACCGCCGCGTCGACGATCGCTTTGCGGGTGCGGCGGCGCTGCGCTTCGCGTCCACCGCGGCGGACTGGAGCATCACTGGTCATCGTGGCCCTGTCGTTCCTCGGGTTGGTCGGCGCCTGTGTTGACGACCGCTTACGACATGAGTATACATTGATGCAGCAATTGCACACCAGTGCAGTAACTGCATCCCTGTAAGGCTCTGTGAGCGGACAATCCGCCTCTAGAGAAAGAACGGAAAGACATCATGAGCAAGGTCTGGTTCGTCACCGGTTCGTCCCGCGGCCTCGGCCGCAACTTCGTCGAGGCCGCCCTGTCCCGCGGCGACCAGGTGGCCGCGACCGCCCGGAACACCGCGAGCCTTGACGAGCTGGTCGCCGCCTACGGCGACGCGGTGCTTCCGCTGGAGCTGGACGTGACCGACAAGGCCGCCGTCTTCAAGAGCGTGAAGCGGGCAAAGGAGCACTTCGGCCGGCTCGACGTCATCGTGAACAACGCCGGCTACGCCCAGATCGGCGCGGTCGAGGAGCTGACCGAGCAGCAGCTGCGCGACCAGATGGAGACCAACCTGTTCGCTGCGGTGTGGGTGATCCAGGCCGCACTCCCTCACCTGCGCGAGCAGCGCTCGGGGCACATCATCCAGCTGTCCTCGGCGGCCGGGGTCATCGCCATGCCGCTCGGCGGCGCATACCACGCCTCCAAGTGGGCCCTGGAGGGCCTGAACGAAGCCCTCGCCGGCGAAGTCGCCGACTTCGGCGTCAAGGTGACCATCATCGAGCCCGGCGGCTTCGCCACCCGCTCCGGCAAGAACCCCGACCCGCTCAACAACGGCTACATGGCCCAGCCCGACCCGGCCTACGACGATCTGCGCCGGCGCCTGGGCGCGGTCGCCGGCAAGCAGCCCGCCGGCGACCCGGCCGCCGCGGCCCAGGCGCTGCTCAAGCTGGTGGACTCCGACAACCCACCGCTGCGGATTCTCTTCGGCCAGGGCTTCTACCCGATGATCCAGCAGGCCTACGCTCACCGGCTCAAGACCTGGGCCGACTGGCAGGACCTTTCGGCGGAGGCCCAGGGCAAGCTCGGCCAAGAGAGCACGGTCTGAGCCTGGCCTCGGGCCGTGTCGTTGTTGTCGGCCCGACGCACGCCCGCGGCTGCACACGGCCGCGATGGGTGCTCGACAGGCGCTCCCTGTGCTGGGGCGTGCGAGGACGCCCGACGCTGTCGCCCGACCTGATGGAGAACGTCTTCAGCAGGTCGGCGACGGTGTGGTCGCCGGTGGCATGCGTGCGTACGACGTCGGCTACCAGGAGATCGCGTGCTCGCCCTGAGGTCGTTCTGGTGAGCAACGGCGCGGCGTCGACCCCTTCAGCCGCCGCGCCGTGATCACGGCATCGCGCCAGTGCGGAGCATCCCGAGCGAATGCATCCGTTCACCGGCACATGTGCGTACCGGCCCGCCCCGTCACCACGTCAATCACGCAATCGTTCCGTTTAAGGAATAGACATGGCCGTTCAAGCCCCGTTGACGGCCGGCACATCTCCGTCACCCTGGCTGATGGTGGTCAGGGCAGTCGTCCTGCTCACGGCGATCGCCGGTGTGCTGCTCACCGCCTTCGCCTGGCCGTCGGTGCGCTCGTCGGTACACGATGTGCCGATCGCCGTCGCCGGGCCGGCCACCGCCGTCGAGCAGATCAGCACCGCTCTCGGCCGACGCCTGCCGGATGGCTTCGAGATCACCAGGGTCGCCGACACCGCGGCCGCCGAACGGCTGATCGGTGACCGGGAGGTGTACGGGGCGATCGACGTCAGCTCCGGCACCCCGCAGGTCATCATGGCCTCGGCCGCCAGCCCAGCGGTCGCTCAGAGCCTGCACAGCGTCGCGGCCGGCCTCAGCCAGGCGCAGACACAGGGCACCGGTACGGCGGTCGCCGTCCGCGACCTCGTCGCCTTGCCGGCCGACGACCCGCGCGGCGCAGGCCTGGCCGCCGGAGCCCTGCCCCTGGTCATGGTCGGCATGCTCGCCGCGCTCCTGCTGACCAGACTCGTCCGCGGCACCGCCCGCCGGGCCACCGGAGCGCTCGCCTTCGCCATCACCGGCGGCCTGACCGCGGCAGCGATCCTGCAGTTCTGGCTCGGCTCGCTGGACGGCTCCTACTGGGCCAACAGCAGCGCCATCGCCCTGACCATCGCGGCCACCTCCTTGAGCATCCTCGGGCTGGAGGCACTGCTCGGCTACGCCGGTTTCGGTTTGGGCGCCGCCGCCATGATGCTCATCGGCAATCCCCTTTCAGGTGCCGCGACCGCACCCGAAATGCTACCCGGCTGGTCCGGCATCCTCGGCCGGCTGCTGCCGCCCGGGGCCGGAGGCCAGTTGCTGCGCTCCACCGCGTTCTTCGACGGCCACGGCACCACCCACTCCGTCAGCGTCCTGGCCACCTGGCTCACGCTCGGTCTCATGCTGTGCCTGGCCGGCGGCCTGCGCGCGCGCCGTGCCGCCACCCTCGCCGCGGGACCTGCCCGCACGCCCGCATCACCGGCCTCCAGCACGTTCGCGACCCCGACAGGCTGACCCGCATCTCATCGGCGACCCGGGGCGTGACCCCCAAACGCGCACACCAGCGGCGCGACAGCCACCTGACCAGGCATCGCCCCGGGCTTCACCACCCCGACAGCACCGAACACATCCAGCCAGATCCTTTTACCGGGAGGTCATTCATGACGAGGAGCATCCCCGACGAACTCGCCGGCCTGGAACTACCGGTCGAGCGTGACTGCCCGTTCGCCCCACCCGCCGCCTACGAACGGCTACGCGAGCAGGCGCCAATCAACAAGATCCGCCTGACCAGCGGCGGCGAGGCGTGGTGGGTCTCCGGCCATGAGGAGGCCCGGGCCGTCCTCGCCGACCGCCGCTTCTCCTCCGACCGGCGCAAGGACGGCTTCCCGCTCTTCAACCTCGATGCGGCGACCCTGCGGCAGATCCGCAGCCAGCCGCCATTGATGATCGGCATGGACGGCGCGGAACACTCCGCGGCCCGCCGTCCGGTGATCGGCGAGTTCACCGTGAAGCGGCTGGCCACGCTGCGCCCGCGCATCCAGGACATCGTCGACCACTTCATCGACGACATGCTCGCCACCGACCAGCGCCCGGTCGACCTGGTGCAGGCGCTGTCCCTGCCGGTGCCCTCCCTGGTGATCTGCGAACTGCTCGGCGTCCCCTACACCGACCACGACTACTTCCAGAGCCGCACCACCGTGGCGGCATGCCGGACCTCCTCCCCGCAGGAGCGCCGGCGAGCCTTCGCCGAACTGCGCGCCTACATCGACGACCTGCTCACCCGCAAGGAGTCCGAACCCGGCGACGACCTGTTCAGTCGGCAGATCGCCCGGCAACGCCAGGAGGGCACCCTCGACCACGCGGGCCTGGTGAGCCTGGCCTTCCTGCTGCTGACCGCCGGACACGAGACCACCGCGAACATGATCTCGCTCGGCGTGATCGGGCTGCTCACCCACCCGCAGCAACTGACCCTGATCAAGGCCGACCCGGGCAGGACGCCCCTGGCCGTGGAGGAACTGCTGCGCTACTTCACCATCACCGACACGGTCGTCGCCCGGGTGGCCACCGAAGACGTGCAGATCGGCGGGGTGAGCATCAAGGCCGGCGACGGCGTCATCGTCTCGAGCCTGTCAGCCGACTGGGACCCGGCGGCGTTCGAGAATCCGGCCGAACTGGACGTCGAACGCGGGGCCCGCCACCACCTCGCCTTCGGCTTCGGCCCGCACCAGTGCCTCGGCCAGAACCTGGCCCGGATGGAACTGCAGATCGTCTTCGACACCCTGTTCCGCCGCATCCCCACCCTGCGCCTCGCCGCCCCGGCCGAGGATCTGCCGTTCAAGACCGACGCCGTCATCTACGGTGTCCACGAACTCCCGGTCACCTGGTGAGCAGGACATGATGCGCATCAAAGCGGCCACCGGCCTCTGCATCGGCTCGGGCCAGTGCGTCCTGACCGAACCGGCCGTCTTCGACCAGGACGACGACGGCATCGTGGCCCTGCTGACCGATCACCCCGACGACCAGAGCGCCGCACAGGCGCGCCACGCCGTCACCCTGTGCCCGTCCCGAGCCCTGTCCATCCTGCAGGAGTAAACACAACCCGGGTGGACGACGCGTCCACGCCAGTAGAGGGCGACGGTAGGTCAGACCTTGCCTCCAGGGGGCGCCGGCCGGGCTGATGGAGCGCGCCGCGGCCCGGCCACGCGGGCGGCGCGAACACGGACGAGGAGCTCACGGCCTTCCAGGCGGCGGCGATGGAGGCCATGGTCCACTCGGGGAGCCCGCGCGCCGACGACCTGGACGACCCTCGGCGGCGCGGGCAGTGGCCAGTCACCGGCCAACAACCCCGGCGGAGTCCGGTGGAACACCGGGTTCGCCTATCCCGACCCGGTACGCGGTGATCGGCGACTGCGCGTACTCGACCACGTGCTCGTCGACCGGCCGGCGAGCTACGGGAGCTGGGCGTCCAGCCCCGCCTCGACCTGCCCGGGATGGGGGCAAAAGGCACTGTCGCCGGGCGGGCGCGCCCCGTACAACCTGCACCTGCTGGCTGACCTCCGTCGGCGCCCCAGGACCCCGGGAGACCTTGAGGGTCACAGCGATTTTCACTGTCGATATCCGGGCCGCCGCGACCCCGCCCGCCGCTCCGCCCACCGTCATGACGGTCAGCTCCGTCGAGGTGGTGAAGGTGCGCAAGGGGCTGGCGCCCGTCAAGCTTGACGACACAGAGGTCCAGCGGCTGTCGATCAAAGAGTGAGGTCGCGGGAGGCCGGACGCCGCGGTCCGGCCTCGTCCGCACTGCGGCGTCCGGCATCCCGCCCAGCTCCCGCGGCACCTGCCCAGCCGGCCGGGCACGTTGCTTATTTGTACAAACGATCGATAGAATAAGCCGCATGGCGGAGCTTACGGGGACGTCGACCGGCCGGGTGCGGACCGTGCTGGGGGACCTCACCCCTGACACGCTCGGGCACATCCAGCCGCACGAGCACGTCCTGTGCGACATGTCGGCGATCATCCAGCCCTGGGGCCTGCGCCCGGTGGCCGGGGACGACACCCCACGCGGGGCGGACGGCCGCGTCGCCGCGGAGTTCCCCGCGTCGGTGCGCGCCCGGATCGACGAGCCGGTGCGTCCCGACACCTACGACTGGATCCGGCGCACCGTGCTCAACCTCGACAACCTGCGGCTGCTCTCCGAGCGTGACGCCACCGAGGAGTTGTGCCTCTACCGGGTCGCGGGCGGCGGCACGGTGGTCGACTCCTCCCCCGTCGGCCTGGGCCGCGACCCGCTCGGGCTGGCGCGCGTGTCCCGTGCGAGCGGCGTCCACATCGTGATGGGCAGCGGCTACTACTGCCGCGACTACCACCCGCCCGGCCTGGCGGACGCGCCGATGGAGGCCGTACGTGACGAGATCACGCGCGACGTGCAGGAGGGCGTGGGCGACACGGGCGTCCGCGCCGGGCTCATCGGCGAGATCGGCCTGAGCTGGCCGGTGCACCCCGTGGAGCAGAAGGTGCTGCGCGCCGCCTGTCTCGCGCAGGCGGCGACCGGCGCGCCGTTGCAGATCCATCCCGGCCGCCATCCCGACGCGCCGGGCCTGGCCATGCGCGCGGTCGCCGAGGCGGGCGGCGACCCGGAGCGGGTGGTGATGTCCCACCTGGACCGGACGCTGTGGCGGGAGGAGGATCTGCTGGCACTGGCGCGTACGGGCTGCTACCTGGAGCTCGACCTGTTCGGCCAGGAGTCCAGCTACTACGCCTTCAACCCCGACGCGCGCCGGCCCAACGACCGCACCCGCGTCGAATGGCTCCAGATGCTGGCCGAGGCGGGCCACCTCGACCGGCTGCTGATCTCCCAGGACATCTGCCAGAAGGTCTATCTGCGCCGCTACGGCGGCCCCGGCTACACGCACATCCTCGACAGCGTCGTCCCGCTCATGCGGCGCATGGGCATGTCCGAGACGGAGATCACGACGCTGACCGTCGTGAACCCCGCGGCCGTCCTCACTGTGGAATAGTCGGCGCCATGGCCACCACCAACCAGACGGGCGGCAGCCAGCGCGCCAAGGGCGGCAGGATGAAGGCGACGTCCACCAGGCGGGCCCAGTCCGCGCGCACGGAGCTGCGGCTGCTGCGCACCGCGTGCTGGCTGTTCTCCGAGCGCGGCTTCCACGGCACCGGGATCCGCGACATCTCGGAGGCCGCCGGGGTCGCCGTCTCGGCGATGTACTACTACGCCTCCTCCAAGGACGAGCTGCTGGAGGCGGTCACCCGCCGGGTCATGGACGCGCTCACCGCCGCGAGCGCGCAGACCGTCGCCGACATCGACGACCCGGCCGAGCGCCTGGCCGCGCTGATGGCCGTGCACGCCGCCTTCCACGCCCGCAACCCGCGCGCCGCCAAGGTCGCCGACCACGAGTTCCAGGCGCTGACCGGGCAGGCGCGGCGCGACGTCCAGCGGATGCGCGACGCCTACGAGGAGGTGTGGGCCGGCACGCTGCGCGCCGGGGTCCAGGCCGGCGTCTTCAAGGATCGCGGCACCGTGGCGCGGCTGGCGATGCTGCAGATGGCGACGGGGATCGCGCAGTGGTACCGGCCCAACGGCGAGCTGGGCATCGCGCAGCTGTGCGAGCGGTTCGCCGACATGGGGCTCGCGCTCATGGGCGCCCACCGTGACGGGGCGCCGCTGGAGGTGCGCGACCTGCGTGTTCCCGACCCGGACGCGCTGCTGGAGCGCGTCGAGCTGTCGATCGAGCCGCGCCGGAAGCCCACCGGTCTCTGACCTCCGGCGCCCCACGCGTACCGGCCCCCTCAAGGCCGCCCGGGAGCTGCCCGGTAACGTCCACGGACATGACGCGTTGCCTGATTCTCGACGACTACCAGGGTGTCGCCCTCGACATGGCCGACTGGTCGGCCGTGGAAGCGCGGAGCCTGCGCGAGCACATCACCGGCCACGACGACCTGGTCCGGGCCGGCGAGGACTGCGAGATCGTGATGATCATGCGGGAGCGGACGCCGTTCCCCGCCTCGCTGTTCGCCCGGCTGCCCAAGCTGCGCCTTCTGATCACCTCGGGCATGCGCAACGCGGCCATCGACCTGGCCGCCGCCTCCGCCCACGGCGTCACGGTGTGCGGCACGGCCAGCAGCCCCACCCCGCCCGCCGAGCTCACCTGGGCCCTTATCCTCGGCCTGGCGCGCCGGCTGGTCCCGGAGGCGACGTCGCTGCGCGAGAACGGCCCCTGGCAGCAGAGCGTCGGGCTGGACCTGCACGGGAGCACCCTCGGGCTGCTCGGACTGGGCAAGATCGGCCGCCAGGTCGCCCGGGTGGGGCAGGCGTTCGGCATGAACGTGGTCGCGTGGAGCCAGAACCTCACCGCCGAGCGGACCGACCCTCTCGGCGTGCGGCTCGCGCCCTCCAAGGACGCGCTGATGGCCGAGTCCGACATCGTCTCGGTCCACCTGGTGCTCGGCGAACGCACGCTCGGCCTGGTGGGCCGGCACGAGCTGGGCCTGATGCGCCCGACGGCCTACCTGGTCAACACCTCGCGCGCGGCCATCGTCGACCAGGACGCCCTGGTCGCGGCCCTGCGGGCCGGCTCGATCGCCGGCGCCGGGCTGGACGTCTTCGACACCGAGCCGCTGCCGGGCGACCACCCGCTGCGCACCCTGCCCAACGTGCTCGCCACGCCGCACCTCGGCTACGTCACGGCGGGGAACTACCGGACGTACTACCGCGAGGCGGTCGAGGACATCCACGCCTTCCTCGCCGGTGACCCGATCCGCCTGCTCAACCCCTGAGTTCGCCTCCCTTCCGCCGGCCGGAGCGGGCCGTCCTCGCCTGAGCCCACCGCGCGAGGGGGGGTTGACAGGTCGAGCTTATTTGAGCGATCGTTCGATCACAATGGCAGTCTGTCCGGCGATGAAACCGGACGATGAGCGGAGACCCACGTGACGCGTACGGCATCCGGCCCCGGCGACGGCCAGCGGGCCGCCCCCTCCGCCCGCCTGTCCGGCGAGCTGTCCCTCGCCGCCGGCGTGGCGCGGGAGCACTTCGCGCTGGAGGGCCGGCTGGAGCCGCTTCCGGGCGAGAAGGACCGCAACTTCCGCCTGACCGCGCCGGACGGCGACCGGTACGTCCTCAAGATCCACGCACCGGGCACGGACCCGGTGGAGCTCGACCTGCAGGACGCCGCGCTGCTGCACCTCGCCGCGGCACCCGGCGGCCCCCCGGCCCCCCGGCCGGTGGCGTCGCCAGACGGGCGGCACACCGTGCCGGCGCCCTGGCCGGACGGCACGCGCGCCGCCCGGGTGCTCACCTGGATGGACGGCCGCCCCTGGGCGCAGATCCAGCCGACGGAGGGGCGCCTGCGTGGCCTCGGCCGGCTGGTCGCCGCCGTGGACCTGGCGCTGCGCGGCTTCACCCACCCCGGCATGCGGCGCGAGCTGCTGTGGAGCCTGACCAGCGCGCCGCAGGTGGCGGAGCTGGCACCGCTGGTGGCCGGGGAGCTCCGGCCGCTGGTGGCCGAGGTGTTCGGCCGCTACCGCGAGCATGTCGCGCCGCGCCTGGCCGGGCTGCCGCACCAGGTGATCCACAACGACGCCAACGAGCTGAACATCCTCGTGGACGACGAGGGCGAGGCGGCCGGGCTCATCGACTTCGGCGACGTGGTGTGGAACCCGCGCGTCTGCGGCCTGGCCGTCGCCGCGGCGTACGCGGCGCAGGGGCACGCCGACCCGCTGCGGGCGGTGCTGCCGCTGGTGGCCGGCTACGACGAGGTGACGCCGCTGCTGCCGGAGGAGCTGGAGGTGCTGTTCGACCTGATGCGCACCCGGCTGGCGATCAGCCTGTGCCTGTCGGCCCACCACCACGCCCAGGACCCGGACAACGCCTACCTGCTCGTCAGCAGGCACGGTGTCACCCAGGCGCTGCGCCGCCTGGCGGGGACGGACCCGGACCTGGCCCGGTTCCGGCTGCGCGACGCCGTCGGCTTCGCGCCGGACCCGCGGGCCCGCGTGGTGCGCCGGCACTTCGACGCGGACGAGGCGAGGCCGCTGCCTCTGCTGGACGAGGGCGTCGCGGGAGACCTCCTGCACGGCTACGGCGAGCCTCTCGCCGAGGAGCCGCGGGACGCCCTCGCCGCCCCGGACGGCACTGCGGATGGCGCTGCGGAGCCGGCGGTGCGGCTGGGGTGTGACGTGGCCGCCGCCGAAGGGGCCGCCGTGCGGTGCCCGCTGCCCGCGGTCGTCCATGAGGTACGGGCCGGAGCGCCGGGCGACCGTGACGGGCACGGGACCGGGGCCGTCGTCGTGCTGGAGCACCGCACCGGTGACGGCGAGCCGTTCTGGACGCTCTACCGGCACCTCGCCCCGGCGTCCGTGGCTCACCTGAGGCCGGGCGGGCGGCTCGCGGCGGGCGCCGTGCTCGGCGCCGTGGCCGCCGGCCCCTCGGGCGGCCCGGCGAGGCTCGGCGTGCAACTGGTCACCCACCTCGCCGGGCTGGGGGCGGCCTTCCCCGAGACCGCCCCGGCCGAGGAGGCCGACCTGTGGACCGGCGTCAGCCTCCATCCCGGCGCGCTGCTCCGTGGCGCCGGAGCCGGTGGTGGGGACGCGGACCTCAGGACCGGAACGCCGCGGCGGCCGGCGGCCTCCGTCGCCGCCCGCAGGCGCGTGAACTTCAGCCGCGCCCTCGGCCTGTCCTACCGTGAGCCCCTGCACATCGTCCGCGGCGAGGGCACTCACCTCTACGACGCCTCCGGCCGGCGCTGGCTGGACCTGGTCAACAACGTCTGCCACGTCGGCCACTGCCACCCCCGCGTGGTCGCCGCCGGTCACCGCCAGGCGGCGACGCTGAACACGAACACCCGTTACCTGCACGAGTCGGTCGTCGAGTACGCGCGCCGCCTGGTCGAGCTGCTGCCCGACCCGCTGCGGGTGTGCTTCTTCGTCAACTCCGGCTCCGAGGCCAACGACCTGGCGCTGCGGCTGGCCGCCGCCCACACCGGCGCCGAGGACGTGCTGGTCCTGGACCACGCCTACCATGGTCATCTCAGCTCGCAGATCGCGCTCAGCCCGTACAAGTTCGACAGACGGGGCGGGCGTGGCCGGCCGGACACGACGCACGTGTGCGAGCTGCCCGACCCCTACCGGGGGCGGCTGCGGGAGGGCCGCGACCGCGACCTGGCGCACGGGTACGCCGCGTCGGTGGCGGAGCGGCTGGCGGGGCTGCGCGCGGCGGGGCGGCGGCCCTCGGCGTTCTTCGCCGAGTCGCTGCAGAGCTGCGGCGGCCAGATCGTCTACCCGGACGGCTACCTGCGTGCCGCGTTCGAGCTGGTGCGCGAGGCCGGCGGGGTGTGCGTGGCCGACGAGGTGCAGGTGGGCCTGGGGCGGGTGGGCCGGCACTTCTGGGGGTTCGAGACGCAGGGCGTGGTCCCCGACATCGTCACGCTCGGCAAGCCCCTGGGGAACGGCCATCCGCTCGCCGCCGTGGTGACGACGCCGGAGATCGCGCGCTCGTTCGAGACCGGGATGGAGTACTTCAACACCTTCGGCGGCAACCCGGTGTCGGCCGAGGTGGGGCTCGCGGTGCTCGACGTCATCCGCGACGAGCGGCTGCAGGCGCGGGCGCGCCGGCGCGGCGAGCGGCTGCTGCACGGCCTGCGCGCGCTCCAGGAGCGCCATCCGCTGGTCGGCGACGTCCGCGGCGAGGGCCTGTTCCTCGGCGTGGAGCTGAGCCTGGAGGACCGCCGGCCGGCTACGGCGCAGGCGGCGGCCGTCAAGGAGGCGGTGAAGGCGCGCGGCGTCCTCATCTCCACGGACGGCCCCCACGACAACGTCCTGAAGATCAAGCCTCCGCTCGTGCTGGGCGAGGCGGACTGCGACCTGTTCCTGGACGTCCTCGACGACGCCCTGGACGAGGTCGAGACGACCCTCTGAGAAACATCCCTGTTACCCGACGTGCCTTGACGTGGGCACCTATTTGAGCGATCGTTCGATTACATAACCGGCTGGGACGGCAGCGCCCCCGAGCACCATGGGCGGTTTGAAGACATGCAAGGCGTGCAGAACACGGCCACCGGAAGGGCCACCAGGAAGGTCCTCGCGGTCACGGCGGCGGCACTGGCGATGACCACGGCCGGTTGCTACCGGGACACCGGGACCGCCCCCGAGAGCGCGGCCCCGGGCGGCGCGCGGCAGCGGGAGCTGGTCACCACGACCAGGCCCGGCGCCGGGAAGGTGGGCCGGATCACCTGGGCCCTGTACCGGGGCACCACCTCGATCGACCCGATCACCGCGGGCGACTATCCCGAGATCACCGTGACGAGCCTCATGTGCGAGTCGCTGTTCCGCCAGGGGCCGGACGGATCGGTGGGGCCGGGCCTGGCCACGGCGCTGGAGTATCCGGACCCGCGCACCGCGGTGTTGAAGCTCCGCGAGAGCGTGCGGTTCTGGGACGGCTCGCCGATGACCGCGGAGGACGTCGCGTTCAGCATCGAGCGCAACCGCGACCCCAAGGGCGGCGGCTACTGGGCGCCCGTGCTGAGCCGCGTGGCCTCGGTGAAGGCCACCGGCCCGTCGGAGGTCACGCTGAAGCTCAAGGAGCCGGACCACTGGCTGCGCGACGTCCTGTCGTACATGCCGGGCATGGTGGTCTCCAAGGCGTACGTCACCGCCAAGGGCAAGGACTACGGCACGGCCAAGGGCGGCGCCATGTGCACCGGCTCGTTCAAGCTGGGCGAGTGGCGCAGCGGCGACGTGCTGTCGGTCGTGCGCAACGACGCGTACTGGAACCGGGCGGTCGTCCCCCTGGCCGGCCGGATCGACTTCAAGGGCGTCCCGGACGAGGCCACGCTGACGGCGGCGCTGCTCACCGGGGAGGTGGACGGCGCCTACCTGGAGCTGCCGCTGTCGACGATGGACCAGGTCCGGGCGAGCGACGCGGTCAAGGTCCACCAGGGGCCGTCATACCTGATCGACGCGCTCATCGTGGCCGACATGGGCAGGGGCCCGCTGGCCGACGCGCGGGTCCGCCGCGCCCTGTCGCTGGCGATCGACCGCGAGGCGTACGTCGCCACCCTGTACAAGGGCACCGCCCAGCCGGCCCGCGCGCTGGGCACGCCCGGCACGTGGGGGTACGAGCGGGGCACGTTCGAGGCCGCCTGGAACGCCCTGCCCGGCACGGACCCGGACCTGGAGACCGCACGCCGCCTCGTCCAGGAGGCCGGCGCGGCGGGGAGCACCGTGACGTTCGGCATGAGCAACGAGCTGAACAAGCTCGTCACCGAGGCCAACCTGTTCAAGACGGCCGCCGAGCGCATCGGCCTCAAGCCGCGGCTGAAGGCGGTCTCCGCCGACGCCTACGGCAGCTTCTTCCTGGACCCGAAGGCCCGCGCCGACGTGGACGGCTTCTTCACCACGAACTACCCCAACTGGGCCGACCCCGGAGCCCTCTACGCCTCGTTCTCCCTGCCCGGCGGGCCGCAGGACTACGGCCGCTACCGCAGCACCGAGGTGGCGGACCTGCTCGAACGGGCGCGCGGCGCGGCCGACCCGAAGGAGCGGGCCGAGCTGACCGTGCGGGCCCAGCGGGCCGTGACCGGCGACCTGCCGTGGATCCCCGTCGTCGCGCCCGACACGGTCCTCGTCCTCAACTCCCGGCTCACCGGGGCGACGGTGTCCTCGCAGCACCTGTTCGCCCCGTGGGCGGACCGGCTCGGGGCGGTGAGCTGACGCATGGCCTCCTACCTGGTCCGGCGGGCGGTCATGCTGGCGGCGACGCTGCTCGTGTCGAGCCTCGTGGTCTTCGCGGGCCTGTCGGCCGCCCCGGGCGACCCGCTGGCCACCCTCTCCGGCGGCCGGTCCCTGCCGCCGGAGACCGTCGCGGTGCTCGTCCAGCGCTACCACCTCGACGAGCCGTTCCTCGTGCGGTACGCCTCCTGGCTGGGCGGCGCGGTGCGCGGCGACCTCGGCGTCTCGATCGCGCTGCGGCAGGACGTGTCGGACCTCATCGCCTCCCGCGCCTCCACCACGCTCGCCCTGATCCTGTACGCGGCGCTCATCGTCGTGGTCGCGGGCGTGGCGGCCGGACTGCTGGCGGCGCTGCGGCCCGGAGCCGTGGACGCGCTCGTGGTGGTGGCCACGGCGGTGCTGGTGGCGGTGCCGCCGTTCGTCGCCGCGATGGCGCTCATCGGGGTCTTCGCGGTCGGCCTGCGCTGGCTGCCCGCGCTCGGCGACGGCGCCGGCCTGTGGGACGGGATCCGCCACCTCACGCTTCCGGCGCTCGCGCTGGCCGCGGCGGCCACGGCGGCCGTGGCCCGCGTCACCCGCACCTCGGTACGCGAGGAGCTGGGCCGCGAGCACGTGCAGACGGCCGTCGCCCGCGGCATCCCGTACGCGGCGGTCGTGCGCCGCCACGCGCTGCGCAACGCGGCCGTGCCGATCGGCACGCTGGCCGGCATGACCGTGGCGTCCATGATCGCGCTGGCGGCCGTGGTGGAGCGGGCCTTCGGGCTCAGCGGCCTGGGTGCCGCGCTGGTCAACGCCGCGCTGTCGAAGGACTTCGCGGTCGTGCAGGGCATCTCGCTGGTGCTCGTCACCGCGTTCGTGCTGGTCAACACCCTGGTCGACGTGGGGGCCGCCCTGCTCGACCCCCGGATCACGCTGGGAGGCCGGTCATGACCGGGATCACGGTGGCGCGGCGCGCGGGTGCGCGGGCCACGACGGTCCGCGGCGGCGGGCTCGGCCCGCTCGGCACCGTGGCTGCGGGCGTCGTCGTCGTGGCGGTCGTCCTGGCCGTGCTCGGGCCGGCGCTGTCGCCGGCCGACCCGAACGCCAGCGACTTCGCCAGCGCCTACGCCCCGCCCGGCCCCGGTCACCCGCTCGGGTTCGACGGGCAGGGCCGTGACCTGCTGGCCCGGCTGCTGGAAGGCGCCAGGACCTCGCTGCTCGGCCCGCTGCTCGTCGTCGCGCTGAGCATGACGGCCGGGACGGCGCTCGCGATCGCGGCGGCCTGGGCGGGCGGCTGGCTGGACTCGGCGGTGTCGGCGGTGCTGGAGGTGGTCTTCGCCTTCCCCGGGGTGCTGCTGGCGATGCTGGTGGCCGCCGTCTTCGGCCCGGGGCTCGGGGCGGCGGTGGTGGCGCTGGCCGTGGCCTACGTGCCGTACATCGCCCGGCTGCTGCGCGGGGCGGCGCTCGCCGAGCGCGGCAAGCCGTACGTGCGGGCGCTGGAGGTGCAGGGGGCGGGCGCGCTCGCGATCTGCCTGCGCCACCTGGTGCCCAACCTCATGCCGCTGATCGCCGCCCAGGCCACCCTGTTCTTCGGGTACGCGATGGTGGACCTGGCCATCGTGTCCTTCTTCGGCCTCGGGATCCAGCCGCCCGGCGCGGACTGGGGCGTCATGGTGGCGAGCGGGCGGTCGGGGGTGCTTCAGGGCTATCCGGCCGAGGCGCTGCTGGCGGGCGGCTGCGTGGTGGTGCTGGTCGTGGCGTTCAACGTGCTGGGCGAGCGACTGCCCGGCGCGGGGGGCGGCACGGGGGGCGGCACGGCGGGCGCCGCCGGTCGCCCGTGGCCCCGGATCGGGCGCGGGCTCGGGCGGCGGGGAGGCGAGGCGTGAAGACCTCACCTGACGTCGTCCCGGGCGACGACGACCGCCTGCTCGACATCGACGGCCTGACGGTGCTGCTGCCGGTGGAGGGCGAGCCGAGGCCCGTGCTCAGCGACGTGTCGCTGTCGATCGCCCCGGGTGAGGCGGTCGGCCTGGTCGGCGAGTCCGGATCGGGCAAGTCCATGACGGCCCGCGCGATCGTCCGGCTGCTGCCTCCCGGGGCGCGTGTCGAGGGCGCGATCCGCTACCAGGGGGCGGACGTGGGCTCGCTGCGCGGCGCGGCGCTGCGCGCGCTGCGCACGAGCGTGGCCATAGTCTTCCAGGACCCGCGGGCGCACGTCAACCCGGTGCGCACCGTGGGCGACTTCCTGACCGAGGGGCTCCGGACGCACGGCCGCCTCTCGCGGCGGGCGGCCGAGGAGCGCGCGGTCCGCGTGCTGGACGAGGTCGGGATCGCGGCGGCCGGACGGCGGCTGCGGCAGTACCCGCACGAGCTGTCGGGCGGGCTGCTGCAACGCGTGATGATCGCCGCCGCGCTGCTCGCCGAGCCGCGGCTGCTGCTGGCCGACGAGCCGACGACCGCGCTCGACGTCACCACGCAGGCCGAGGTGATGGCCGTCCTCGACGAGCTGCGCCGCGAGCGGGGACTGTCCCTGCTGTTCATCACCCACGACCTGGAGCTGGCCGCCGCCGTCTGCGACCGCACCGCGGTGATGTACGCGGGACGCGTCATGGAGGTACGCGCGTCGGCGCTGCTCCACGACGACCCGCTGCACCCGTACACGGCGGCGCTGGCCGCGGCCCGGCCCTCCCTCACCCGGCGCGCCGCGCGGCTGTCCGCCACGCCGGGCCGGCCCCTGTCGGCGTTCGAGGCGCCGCCCGGCTGCGCGTTCGGCCCGCGCTGCGCGCACGCCCGCGACGCCTGCCACGAGGGGCGCCCGGAGCTGCGGCCGCTGGCGGGCGGCCAGGTGGCCTGTGTCCGCGCCGACGAGCTGCGCGGGCCGCCGCACGCCCGCGGCGAGGAACGCGAGGAAGGCGAGGAGCAGGACAAGCACGGGAAGAAGCACGAGGAGCAGGCGGTGTCCCATGACTGACCGGACCCCCACCAACGCCGCTCCTGTTCTGGAGGTCGAGGGGCTGCGCAAGACGTTCGGCGACGTCGTGGCCGTGGACGGCGTCGGCTTCACCCTCAGCGCGGGCGGCGCGCTGGCGGTCGTCGGGGAGTCGGGGTCGGGCAAGACCACGGTCGCCCGCATGATCGTCGGCCTCGAACGGCCGGCCGCCGGCCGGATCGCCGCCTGCGGGCGCGACCGCTCCCGGCCGGCCCGCTCGGCGCGGGAGCGGCGGAGGCGCGGCGGCGAGGTGCAGATCGTCTTCCAGGACCCCTACTCCAGCCTCGACCCCCGCCAGAGCCCCGCCGCTGCCGTGGAGGAGGTGCTGCGCCTGCACACCTCCCTCGACGCCGACGGGCGGCGCGCGCGGGTGGCGGAGCTGGCCGGGCTGGTCGGCCTCGACGAGCGGCAGATGGCGGCGGCGCCGTCCCGGCTGTCCGGCGGGCAGCGGCAGCGGGTGGCCGTCGCCCGCGCGCTCGCGGCCGAGCCGCGGGTCGTCATCCTCGACGAGTCCGTCGCCGCGCTCGACGTGTCCATCCAGGCGCAGGTGCTGAACGTGCTGGCGGACGTACGGGAGCGCACCGGCGTGGCGTACCTGTTCATCAGCCACGACCTGGCCGTGGTCCGGCAGGTCACCGACGACGTGGTGGTGATGCGGCACGGCGCGATCGTCGAGCGCGGCCCCACCGCGCGGGTGCTCGACGAGCCCGCGCACCCGTACACGCGGCTGCTGCGCGAGAGCGTCCCGCGCCCCGGCTGGCGGCCCGCCCGCCGCCGCTCCGAAGCGCACGACCACGGAACACAGCACCACCCCGGAACACAGCACCAGGAAACACAGCAGTCCCTTGAAACACAGCAGCGCCCGAGACGCAGCACAGTCCCGAAGTGAAGGAGTCACGATGACCGAGACCGCCCCGCGACCCGCGCTGAGAGAGCCGGTCGGCACCGGGCCGGAGGGCTGGCCCACCGCCACGGAGCTGGCCGGGCTCATCGCCGGGCGCCAGGTCAGCGCCCGCGAGGTCCTGGACGGCTACCTGGACCGCATCGACGCGATCGACCCCGCGCTCAACGCGTTCTGCCACGTCGCCCACGACGAGGCCCGGCGGGCGGCGGACGAGGCTGACGCCCGCACCGCCCGGGCCGCGGAGACCGGCGAGCCGCTGCCGCCGTTCCACGGGGTGCCCACCGCCATCAAGGACCTGCACCCGGTGCGCGGCTGGCCGCTGTGCAGCGCGTCGAACGCCGTCGGCCACCAGGTGATGGCCGACGACGCGCCGGCCGTGAAGGCGCTGCGGCGGGCGGGCTTCGTGTTCCTCGGCGGGACCACCTCGCCCGAGTTCGGGACGGTGTCGGTCACCGAGTCGGCCCGGCACGGCGTCACCCGCAGCCCCTGGGACCTGGGCCGCAGCCCGGGCGGTTCCAGCGGCGGCGCGGCGGCGGCCGTGGCGGCGGGGCTGCTGCCCGTGGCGCACGGCTCCGACGGGGCCGGCTCCATCCGCGAGCCGGCCAGCTTCTGCGGGCTCGTGGGGATGAAGCCCAGCCGCGGGCTCGTCCCGTCCGACGCGCACTACATGGAGGGCTTCGCGACGGAGGGCGTGCTGTCGCGGACCGTGCTGGACACCGCGGCGATCCTGGACGAGCTGGCGGCGGCCCCCCGCACCGCCTGGTACGCCGTGCCCCGGCCCGAGGTGCCGCTGCGCGAGCGGGCCGGGCGCGACCCGGGGCCGCTGCGGATCGGGCTGGTCATCCAGCCGGCCTTCCCCGCGGAGGTGGACCCCGCGGCGGTGGCGCTGGCGCGCCGGGCGGCCGACCTGCTGTCGGATCTCGGGCACGAGGTGGTCGACCACCGCATCCCGGGGCTGGACCCCGAGTGGTTCACGCCGAGGTTCGACCTCCTGTACGCCACGGGCTCGGCCGACACCCCGGTGGTGGACGAGGAGGCCGTCGAGCCGCTCAACCGGACCCTGCGCGCGGCGGCGCGCCGCACCGACTCGCTGACGTACGTCACGACGGTCCTGGAGATGCAGTGGCGCTCGGCGCAGATGTACCAGGCGTGGGACGAGGTGGACGTCGTGCTCACCCCCACCAACCCGGTGCTCGCGCCGGGCGAGGGCGCGCTGTGGGAGGGGCAGGAGGCCGACCCGTGGCTGCCGCTGCGGCGCGCCGAGGAGACCGCGTCCCTCACCGTCCTGGCCAACCTGCTGGGCCTGCCCGCGATCTCCGTCCCGCTGGTCGAGCAGGACGGCGGCCTGCCCCTGGGCGTGCAGCTCGTCGGCGGCAGGTGGCAGGACGGCACGGTCCTGTCCCTGGCGGCCCAGCTCGAACGCGCCCACCCGTGGCGGCACCGCCGGCCCGGCGGTCTCCCGCTGTGAGCGCCGGCACCCCGACACACCCCTTCCACCCCACCCGGAGGAGCACCCATGGATCTGACCGCCCCCACGACGGTCATCGACTTCCGCGTGCGCGTGCCCAGCGCCACGCGGCCCCCGCTGTCCGCGGGAGGCGAGGTCTACACGCAGTACGAGGCGGTCCTGGACATCGGCGACGGCTGGCACAAGGACATGGACACGCTGCTGGCCGAGCTGGACGAGGCGGGCGTCGGGCACGCCGTCCTGCACGCCGAGTACGAGCACGGCGACTACGCCGACGCGCTGAACGAGGAGGTGGCCGAGCAGGTACGGCTGCGGCCGGACCGCTTCTCCGGCTTCGGCACCGTCACGCTGGAGCCGCTGACCGTCATGCGGGCGGTGCGCCAGGTCGAGCGGGTGGCCGCGCTGGGCCTGCGCGGGATCAACGTGCAGCCGTCGTTCTTCGGCCACGCGATCGACGACCGGCTGCTCTACCCCGTGTACGCCAAGGCGACCGAGCTGGGCCTGGCGATCGCCCTGCACACCGGCGTGAACTACTCGCGCCGCCACCCCATCGAGGGCGAGCGGCCGGCCCGCCTGGACCAGGTGGCCTGCGACTTCCCCGAAGCCACCCTCATCGCCTGCCACGGGGCTTGGCCGTGGGTGCCCGAGATCGTCGCCGTGGCGCGGCGGCATCCGAACGTGCTCGTCGACTTCGGCGGCCTGGCCCCCAAGTACCTGGGCGTGGCGGGATCGGGCTGGGAGACGATGCTGCGCTTCATGGACAGGGTGCTGCGCGAGCAGGTGCTGTTCGCCACGGACTGGCCGGTGTTCCCGCACCGGCGGGCGCTGGAGGAGTGGCACGGGCTCGGCCTGCGCGCGGAGACCCTCGACGCGCTGCTGCACGGCAACGCCGCGCGGCTGCTGGCGGCAGGAGCCGGTCGCGACGAGGTGGAAGGCACCGGGCATGATGTCCCGAAGGATCGGGCCTCCTCGGAGCCGGAGCCGAGCCAGGAGGAGGTGGCGGTGTGAGCGTCCCCCGGTTGCCGCGCATCACCGACTACGTCCACCACTGGGCCGAGCGCCGCCCGGCGCGGGAGGCCCTGGTGGGCGAGAGCGACCGCTGGACGTACGAGCGGCTGCGCGACGAGGTCGACCGATGCGCCGCCGCGCTGCTCGCCGCGGGTGTCCGGCACGGCGACCGGGTCGCCCTGCTCGGCCACCCGGAGCCCGAGTCGTTCGCCGTGTTCCTGGCGACGGCGAGCATCGGCGCGATCTGGGTGGGGCTCAACCCGAAGTACACGCTCGCCGAGCTGTCCCACGTCGTCGCGCACAGCGGCCCGTCGGTGCTGTTCGGCATGCTCGGGCCGGACGAGCCGGGACAGGCCGCGACGCTCGACGCGCTGCGCTCGCTCGCCCCGGCGCGGGTGGTGACGCGCGGCGCCGAGGTGCCCGGCCTGTCGTCCTCCTACGAGGCGTTCGCCCGTACGGGCGAGGCGGTGCCCGCCGAGCTGCTGGCGACCGCGCGCGCCCAGGTGGGACCGCTCGACCCGGCGGCCATGATCTACACCTCGGGCAGCACCGGCAGGCCGAAGGGCGCGCTGGTGCCGCACGGCGGGCTCGCGTTCTGCGGGGTGGTCCAGGCCGGCCGCTGGTACGGCGACGCGCCCCGCAAGCTGTGCGATCTGCCGCTCAACCACATCGGCGGGCTCGGCGACATCAGCACCTCCGTCCTCACGGCCGGCGGCACCGTGGTCTACCTGCGCCGCTTCGACCCGGCCGGGGCGCTGCGCGTGGTGGAGCGCGAGCGGCTGACCCACCTGTACTGCATCCCGACGCAGCTCCTCGCCATGGTCGGCACCCCCGACTGGCGCGAGCGCGACCTGAGCTCGCTGGAGTACATCCTGTGGGGCGGCGCCGCGGCCCCGCTGAGCCTGCTGGAGACCCTGTCCCGCACCGGAGCCAGGCTGGCCACCAGCTACAGTCTCACCGAGTCGACCGGCTCCGTCACCTACACCGATCCGGACGACCCGCTGGATGTGCTGGCCTGGAGCGTGGGCCGGGTGGACCCGCACTACGAGGTGACGCTGCGCCGCCCCGACGGCCAGGCCGCCGCGCCCGGCGAGTCCGGCGAGCTGCTGGTACGGGGCGACTTCATCACTCGCGGCTACTTCCGCGACCCGGAGGCCACCCGGGCCGCGATCGACGGCGCCGGCTGGCTGCACACCGGTGACCTCGCGGTGGAGGAGCCCGGTGGCCACATCCGGCTGGTCGGCCGTCTCAAGGAGATGTTCAAGTCGGGCGGCTACAACGTCTACCCGCGCGAGGTCGAGGTCGCGCTGGAGGAGCATCCGGCCGTGGCGCTCGCGGCCGTCGTGGGCGTGCCGGACGAGCGGTGGGGCGAGGTGGGCCACGCGTTCGTGGTGCCGCGCGGCCCGCTGACCGTGGGCGAGCTGCGCGACCACGCCCGCGCCCGGCTGGCCAACTACAAGGTGCCGAAGGTTTTCCGGCTGGAGGGCGAGCTGCCGAAGCTGGCCATCGGCAAGATCGACAAGGTGGAGCTGCGCCGCCGCGCCGCGACCACCTGACACCGTTCCGGCCGGCGCCGCCCCCACGCGAGCGCCGCCTCCTGACGATCCCCCGGCGGCCCCGGCCGCCTCTTTCCCCATGATGCGCGTTCCCCTCTCACGGAGACCCCACATGTCAGACATTCCAGTCCTGCGTAACGTCATCGGCGGCGAGCTCGCCGATCCCCTCGGCGGCGAGACGGCGCCCGTGCTCGACCCCTCCACCGGCGAGACCATCGCCCACGCTCCCCTGTCCGGCCCGGAGGACGTCGGCCGGGCCGTGTCCGCGGCCCGCGCCGCGTTCCCCGGCTGGTCCGGCACCACCCCGGGGCAGCGGGCGCTGGCGCTGCTCAGGCTGGCCGACGCCGTCGAGGAGCACGGCCCGGAGCTGGCGGCGCTGGAGTCGGCCGATGCCGGCAAGCCGCTGCACGTGGTCCTCTCCGACGAGATCGGCACCATGGCCGACAACCTGCGCTTCTTCGCCGGCGCGGCCCGCTGCCTGGAGGGCCGCGCAGCGGGCGAGTACGTCGAGGGCTACACCTCGATGATCCGCCGCGAGCCGGTGGGCGTGGTCGGCCAGATCACGCCGTGGAACTACCCGATGATGATGGCCGTGTGGAAGCTCGGCCCGGCGCTCGCCGCGGGCTGCACCACCGTGCTCAAGCCGGCGCCCTCGACCCCGGTCACCACCCTGCGCCTGGCCGAGCTGGCCGCGCGGATCCTCCCGCCGGGGGTGCTCAACGTCGTCGCGGGCGGCAACGAGCCGGGCGCCGCGCTGGTCGAGCATCCCGATGTCGACCTGGTCTCGCTGACCGGGTCCGTGGAGACCGGCCGGTGGGTGGCCGCGCACGCGGCCGGCACGCTCAAGCGGGTCCACCTGGAGCTCGGCGGCAAGGCTCCGGTCGTCGTCTTCGACGACGCCGACCTGGAGCACGCGCTCGACGTGATCGCCGGCGCCGCCTTCTACAACGCCGGCCAGGACTGCACCGCGGCCACCCGGGTGCTCGCCTCGGCCCGCCTGTACGAGGACGTGGTGGCGGGGCTCGCCGTCCGGGCCGGCAAGCTCGTGATGGGCGGCACGCGCGACCCCGGCACGACGCTCGGCCCGGTCAACAGCGCCCGCCAGCGCGAGCGGGTGGCGGGCTTCCTGGACCGCCGGCCCGCCCACGCCGAGGTGGTCGCCGGCGGCCGGGCCGTCGAGGGCCCCGGCTTCTACCACGAGCCCACGGTCGTCGCGGGCCTGCGGCAGGACGACGAGCTGGTGCGGCGGGAGGTGTTCGGCCCGGTCGTGACGGTCCAGCCGTTCTCCGGCGAGGAGGAGGCGGTGACGCTGGCCAACGACACGCCGTACGGGCTGGCGGCGTCGGTGTGGACGCGCGACGTCGGCCGTGCCCTGCGGGTGGCCAACGCGCTGCGCTGCGGCTGCGTCTGGATCAACGACCACGTGCCGCTGGCCTCCGAGATGCCGCACGGCGGCTACAAGCAGTCCGGCTACGGCAAGGACCTGTCGGCGTACGCGCTGGAGGACTACACGAACGTCAAGCACGTGATGGCCAGCCTGCGCTGATCCGCGTCCCCAGGCCCCCGAACCCCTCGACATCCCGCTCACGGAGCCCCTAAGTTTATCGAACGCTCGAAATATGGTGATGGTCATGGCACGAATGAGAGCCGCTGGATCCCTCCTGCTGGCAATGGCCCTGCTCGTGGCGGGGTGCGGCGGCGGCACCGACCCCGGCGGCGGCGGGGCCGGGGTCGGCGGGGCCGGCGAGAACGCGAAGCCCCGGCGCGGCGGCGCCCTCACGATCCTGCGCGCCTCCGACATCGACGGCTGGGACCCCGACAAGGCGATCCAGCTCTCCACCTTCCAGACCCTGCCCCAGGTGATGGAGGGCCTGGTGCGTCCCTCCGCCGACGGCCGCTCGATCGAGCCGGGGCTCGCCGAGAGCTGGAAGCTCGACGCCAAGGCCAAGACCATCACCTTCAAGCTGCGTCCCGGCCTCACCTTCAGCGACGGGCGGCCGCTCACCTCGGCCGACGCCGCGTTCTCCGTCGAGCTGTGGCGCAAGGGCCTGTCCATGGGCACCCTGTACTCGGCGATCACCGGCACGGCCACCCCCGACCCGCGCACGCTGGTCGTGCGGATGAGCCGGGCCAGCACGTTCACCCTGGCCTGGCTCGGCAACGGCTCCTCGGTCGTCGTGCCGAAGGACTTCGGCGGGCGCGGCCGGGCCGACTTCTTCACCCGCCCGGTCGGCGCCGGGCCGTTCGTCGTGGCCTCCTACCAGCCGGGGCAGCGGATCGTGCTCGAACGCAACCCCCGCTACCACGACCCCGCCCTGCCGTACCTGGACCGCCTCGTCTACGACGTGGTCTCCGACCCCAACCAGCAGCTCCTGCGCTTCCAGAGCCGCCAGGCCGACGCCATCGAGGCGGTCCCCCTCGACCTGGCGGCCCAGATCCCCCAGGAGGAGCGCCTCGTCGTCCACCCCTCGGCGACGATCCACGGCATCTTCGTCAACGCCGCCAGGAACCCCGGCTCCGACATCCACTTCCGCCGCGCCGTCAGCCTGGCCATCGACCGCGGCCGCTACATCCAGGCCGTCTTCGGCGGGATGGCCGCGCCGGCGACCGGTGGCCTGCCCCCGAGCGTGCAGGGCTCCGTCGGCTGCGGATGCGCCTACCAGACCGGGCTGGAACTCGCCCGGCAGGAGCTCGCGCGCTCGTCCTACCGGCCGGGCGCCAAGGTCGAGCTGGTGGTGGACGCCACGACGCCGTTCTCCACCCGCGCCGGTGAGACCGCCGCGGCGCTGCTGCGCGACGCCGGCATCGAGGTGGACCTGCAGAAGCTGGAGGTCCAGGTGCTCGTCGACCGGCAGGCCAAGGGTGCCTACGACCTGTCGCTGGGCGAGGTCGGCAGCGTGTCGCCGACCGTGGGCGACATCTTCGGCCTCATCGTGGCCACCGGCGGGCTGTACTCCGGGCTGCCGATGAAGACGATCTCGGACGCGTTCGACCGGATGGACGTGGCCACGAACGACGAGGAGCGGGCCGAGGCGGTGCGCGTCGCCGAGACGTGGATCCACGACAACCTGCCCTACATCCCGGCCGCCTTCCCCGACCGCCTGTTCGCCGTGTCGCCGAAGGTGAAGGGGCTCACCGTCACCCCCTTCCTGTCCTACCCGGCCCAGCTCCTCTGGGCGGGCTGACCGTGTCCGCCGGACGACTGCGGTTCGTCGCGGTCAGACTGCTCCAGGCGGTGCCGGTGCTGGCGGCCCTGCTGCTCATCGTGGTGCTGCTCCAGCACCTCATGCCCGGCGATCCCGCGCGGGTGCTCGCCGGGCCCCGGGCCACCGCCGAGCAGGTGGCGCGGGTCCGCCACGACCTCGGGCTCGACCAGCCGGTGCTCACCCAGTTCTGGAGGTACGCGGTCAACGTCGCCGAGGGCGAGCTGGGCCGCTCCAACCGCACGGGGACGCCCATCGCGGACGTCCTGCGCGAGCGGGCCGGGGTGACCGCGTGGCTGCTGGCCGGCGGCATGCTCGTCAGCCTGCTGCTGGCGGCGCCCGCCGCGCTGCTCATGGCGCTGCGGCCCCGGTCCCGGGCCGCCCGCGCGTGCGCGCGCTCGCTGACCGTGCTCGTCAACTGCCCGCCGTTCTGGATCGGCCTGATGCTGGCCTCGGTGCTGGCGCTGCGCACGGGCTGGCTGCCGGTCGGCGGCTTCGGCGAGGACCTCGGCCAGCGGGTCCGCTCCATGATCCTGCCGTCGGTGACCGTCGGGCTGGCGGCCATGCCGCTGCTGGCCCGCAGCGGCGCCGCCAGCCTGCGGCAGGTGCTCGCCGCCGACCACGTGACCACCGCGCGGTCGCTGGGCCTGTCCGGCCGGCAACTCGTGCGGCGGCACCTGCTGCGCAACGCGCTGCCGCCCGCCGTCACGCTGCTGGCCGTGCAGGCCGCGGCGCTGCTGTTCGGCGCGGTGGTGGTGGAGCAGACGTTCGGCCTGCCGGGGCTCGGCGCGGAGATGGTCGGCGCGGCGAGCCAGCGGGACTTCCCGGTCGTGCAGGCCCTCACGCTGGTCTTCGGCACGGCCATCATCGTGATCAACCTGCTCGCCGACCTGGCGGTCGCGCTGCTGGACCCGAGGACGACCTGGCGATGACCCCTTCCCTGACCCCTCTCCCGTTCCCTCCGTCGCCCCGTGCCGCGCTCCCTCGGCGCGCGGCCCGCTGGGCGCGCTCGTCCCGGCCCGTGGCCGTCCCGCTGCTGGCGGTGATCGTGCTGGCCGCGGTCCTCGCCCCGGTCCTCGCCCCGGCCGACCCCGCCCGGCTGACCCTGGAGCAGCTCCAGCCGCCGAGCGCCGCCCATCTGCTGGGCACCGACGCGCTCGGGCGGGACGTGCTGTCCCGGATGCTGTTCGCCCTCCGCACCGACCTGCTGCTCATGGTCTTCGCCGCGGGCCTGCCGATGCTGCTCGGCACGCTCGTGGGCGCGGTGGCCGCCTACTACGGCGGCATCCTCGACGCGGCGCTGCGCTGGACGGCCGACATCCTCCAGGCCCTGCCCGTCTACGTGCTGCTGATCGCGTTCGTGTTCGTGCTCGGGCCCGGCACGTCGTCGCTGCTCGTGGCGTTCAGCGCGCTCGGCTGGGTGGTGTACGCGCGGCTGATCCGCACCGAGGTGCGGCGGGTGCGCGAGCGCGAGTACGTCTCCGCCAGCCACCTCCTCGGCCTGTCCCACGCCTCGGTGCTGGTCAGGCACGTGCTGCCCAACGCACTGCGCCAGTCGCTGGTCTACCTGGCCACCGACATGGGGATGGCGCTGCAGGGCGTCGCGGTGCTGTCGTTCTTCGGGCTCGGCGTCAAGGCCGGCACCCCGGAGCTGGGCGCCATGGTGGCCGAGGCGCAGCTCTTCCTGCGCAGCCACTGGTGGCTCGCGGCGTTCCCCGGCCTGGCGATCATGATTCTCGGCTCCTGCGTCGCCGCCCTCGGCGACCGGAGCGGCGACGCGGAGGTGACCCGATGAGCGCGTACCCCCTGCTGGAGGCCGAGCGGCTGCACGTGACGGTGCGCAAGGACGGCGCGGCGCTGACCGTGCTCGACGACGTGTCCTTCGCCGTCGGCGCCGGGCGGTGCCTCGGCGTCGTGGGCGAGTCGGGGTGCGGCAAGTCGCTCACCCTGCGGGCGGTGATGGGCCTGCTTCCGCCGGGCGCCGAGCGGACGGGCGGCGAGGTGCGGCTGAGCCCCCGGGACGGCGCCGCCCCCGTCCCCGTCCCCGCCGGCGGCGCCGCGGGCGCCGGGCTGGCCATGGTGTTCCAGGACTCGCACGCCTCGCTCGACCCGACCATGCGCGTCGGGACGTTCCTCACCGGCGTGATCCGCCGCACCGGCCCGGCCCGTTCGGCAATCACCAGGGCGGCTGCCCGGAGGCGGGCCGTGGAGCTGCTGGAGGCGGTCGGCGTGCCGGACCCGGAGCTGCGCTTCCGCGCGTACCCGCACGAGCTGAGCGGCGGCATGCGCCAGCGCGTGGCGATCGCGCTGGCGCTCGCCACTGAGCCGCGCGTGCTGCTGTGCGACGAGCCGACCACGGCGCTGGACGTGACGCTCCAGGCGGAGATCCTCCGGCTGCTCGACGCGGCCCGCGCCGAGCGGGGGCTCGGCCTGGTGTTCGTCAGCCACGACATCGGGGTGGTTCGGCAGGTCGCCGACGTGGTCGCGGTCATGTACGCGGGCCAGGTCATCGAGGCCGGGCCGGTGGAGGAGGTGCTCGCCCGCCCCCGTCACCCGTACACGCGGGCCCTGCTGGAGGCGGCGCCGGCCCTCGGCGGGCCGCGCGGCCGGTTCCGGCCCATCCCCGGCACGCCGCCGTCCCCGGCGGACTACCCGGCGGGGTGCCGCTTCGGGCCGCGCTGCGCCCGCCACGACACGGCCTGCTCGGTCACCGTAGGCGGCCTGGACGCCCGGCTCCCCGGCCACCGCTCGTCCTGCGTCCACGACCCGGCCGGGCCCGCGGACGGAGCACCGCGAGGCGGCGCCGCGGACGTGGAGGTCCGATGAGTGCGATCGTGCGGGTGGACGGGCTGGTCGTGGAGCACTCCGTACGGACCGGGCCGTTCCGGCGGAGGCGGTTCCGGGCGGTCGACGGGGTGGACCTCGCCCTGGCCCGCGGCGAGATCCTCGGGCTGGTGGGCGAGAGCGGCTGCGGCAAGTCGACGCTCGCCCGGGCCGTCGTCGGCCTGGCCCGGCCGTCCGCCGGCCGCGTGCTGCTCGACGGCGTCCCGGTGCGGCCCCGCCGGCCGCCGGACACCCGGCGCCGCGTGCAGATGATCTACCAGGATCCGGGCTCCTCGCTCGACCCGCTCCGCACGGTGGCGTGGACCCTCGCCGAGCCGCTGCGCGGCCGGCTGCCCGCCGACCGGGTGGCTCGGCGCGTGGAGGAGCTGCTGGAGATGGTCGGGCTCGGCGCCCGGCACCTGCGCGCCCGGCCCGCCGAGCTGTCGGGCGGCCAGCGGCAGCGCGTGGCCATCGCCCGGGCGCTCGCCGTGGAGCCGGAGGTGCTGGTCGCGGACGAGGCCGTGGCCGCGCTGGACGCCTCGGTGGCGGGCGCGGTGCTCAACCTCCTGCTCGACCTGCGAGAACGGCTCGGCCTGGCGGTGCTGTTCATCTCCCACGACCTGGCCACGGTGAGCGGGCTGTGCGACCGGGTGGCCGTCATGTACCTGGGGTCCGTCGTGGAGGAGGGGCCGGTGCCGGAGGTGTTCGCGCGCCCCGGCCACCCGTACACGCGGGTGCTGCTCGACGCGGTGCCCTCGCGGGAGCGGCGGCGCGTGGTCGCGCGGGCGGGTGAGCCGCCCAGCCCGTTGCACCTGCCCACGGGCTGCCGCTTCCACCCGCGCTGCCCGGTGGCGACGGACCTGTGCGGCGAGCAGGCCCCGCCCGAGACGGCGCGGGACGGGCTTCGGGTGCGGTGCCACCTGCCCTGGTCGTCGTGAGGCCCGCGTGGGCCGGCTCCCCCCGGCAGGGGGAACCGGCCCACGCGCCCGGCCCTGCCGTTACCGGTTCGCCGAGCCGGTGAGCTCGGCCCAGGAGGGGCCGTACGAGCGGCGCATCACGTCCGTCATGAGCCGCACCACCTCGACCGGCGCCTTGCGGACCGACCCCGCGTCGTGCGGCGGCTGGGGGTCGTACTCGATCCCGAGCTGCACCGCCTGCGCGTAGGCCGCCCCCTCCAGCCGGTCCACGACGTGCAGCGCCATGTCGATGCCGGACGACACCCCGGCCGCCGTCATGACCTTCCCGTCCTCCACCACCCGCTCGGGCACCGGCTCGGCGCCGAAGCGGCGCAGGCTCTCCAGCTCGTACCAGTGCGTGGTCGCGCGCCGCCCCTCCAGCAGCCCGGCGGCGCCGAGCAGCAGCGAGCCGGTGCACACCGACGTCGTCCACCTGCTCGTCTCGTACGCCCGGCGCAGCCAGGACAGGATCGCGTCGTCGCCGAGGAACCGCTGGGTGGTGCTGCCGCCGGCGACGACGACCACGTCCGGCCGGTCCATGCTCTCCAGCGGCTCGGCCGCGAGCGCGAACCCCGGCTGGTCGGCGGCACGCGTGCCCGGCGTGCCCGCGACGAACCGCACGCGGACGTCCGGCAGCCGGCTGAGCACCTCGAAGGGGCCGGTGGCGTCCAGGGCGGTGAACCCGTCGTAGACGAGGATGGCGACGTCCATGTCCGTACTGCTCCCTACGTTGATTTTATCGATTGTTCGATTAAACTCAGCTTCATGGTAAGCCTTGGTAGCCCCTCTGACCAGCCCGTGCGCGCGGACGTCGCGGTGCTCGGCGGCGGTACCGCCGGCGCGGTCGTGGCCGGCCGGCTGATGGAGCGCACGTCGCTGTCGGTCGTGATCGTCGAAGCCGGCCCCGACTACGGGCCCGCGGACTCAGGACGGTGGCCCCGCGAACTGCTCGACAGCACGACACTGCCCACCACGCACGACTGGGGCTACCGAGGCGCGGCCGCGTCACCCGGGCGGGAGCTGCCGTTCGAGCGGGCCCGGGTCGTCGGCGGCTGCTCCTCCCACAACGGCTGCTCCCAGACCGTCGGCCACGCCGACGACTACCGCGCGTGGGGCCTGTCCTGGACCTCCGGGTCGCTGGCGGGGCTGATGGAGCGCGGCGCGGCCAGGCTGCGCGTGCGGCGCGACCGGGACGACGAGCTCACGCCGTTCCAGGCGGCGGCGATGGAGGCCATGGTGCTGGCGGGGATACCGCGCACCGACGACCTGGACGACCTCTTCGGCGGCGCGGGCTGCGGCCCGTCACCGGTGAACAACCCCGGCGGGATCCGGTGGAACGCCGGGTTCGCCTACCTCGACCCGGTACGCGGCGAGGAGCGGCTGCGCGTGCTCGACCACGCGCTCGTGGACCGGCTGGAGCTCCGCGGTTCGGCCGTCCGCCGGGCCCACGTGCGGCGCGGGGGCCGCCGGGTCGTGGTCGAGGCGGACCGGTTCGTGCTGTGCGGCGGCGCGTACGGCAGCCCGGAGGTGCTGCTGCGCAGCGGCGTGGGCCCGGCTGACGAGCTGCGCGCGCTGGGCGTGGAGGCCCGCCTCGACCTGCCCGGCGTGGGACGCAACCTGCACGACCACCCCATGGCCGAGCTGCGCTTCGCGGCGGGCGAGGAGCTGGCGCGGCGGCTGGAGGAGTACGCGCGGGTCCGGCCGGTGCCCGACGAGCAGGTGATCGGCAAGGCGCTGTCGCCGGGCGGGCGGGCACCCTACGAACTGCACCTGCTGCCCTGGACGGGCGCCGAGGCGGGCGGGTGGACGTGCGTGCTGCCCGCCGCGTGCCTGACCCCGCGCTCGCGCGGGACGCTCCGGCTGGTGTCCCGCGATCCCGACGTCAGGCCAGTCATCGACCACGCCTACCTGTCGGACCCGGACGGAGCCGACCTGGCGGCGCTGCGGGCCGGGGTCGAGCTGTGCCGCGCCATGGCCGCCTCCCCGGCGCTGGCGCCGCTGCTCGGGAAGCCGCTGGACTCCTTCAGCGCCGATCCCGCGGCGGACGAGGCCGACCTGCGTCGCGTCGCCGCCCACTACTGGCACCCGGTGGGCACCTGCGCGATCGGCGCCGACCCGGCGGCGGGGGCGGTGGTGGACGCACGGGGACGGGTGCACGGCAGCGACAACCTGTGGGTGGCCGACGCCTCGGTCATCCCGGTCGTGCCCCGGGCGACCACGAACCTGCCGGTGGTGGCGCTGGCGGAGCACCTGGTGGACGAGCTTGTCCACGAGCTGACCTAGGGGCGCCGGGGTGCCGGCCGGCCATTGGGCTCAGGGCGGGGCCGCTCCCCGGCCCGGCGGGTCATCGGCGGGGGCCGGTCAGGCCGTAGACGCGGGCGGCGTTCTCGGCGCCCACCATGGACGCCACCCTCGCCGCCTGCCCGGCCGACCACTCCCCCTCCGCGACGAACCCGCCCAGCACCCGCGCCGTCGCGCGCCGCCACAGCGTCGCGCCCAGGTGGTGCAGCTCGGCCGGCCCCCAGGCGTCGGAGGAGAACAGCAGCTTGGCGAACGGCGCCACCTCCAGGCTCTCGGCCACCAGCGCGGCGGCGCGGGCGCCGGTGTAGGTGACGCCCAGCCCCACGTCGAGGTGGACGTTCGGGTAGGCGTGGGCGAGGTGGCCGGCGTTGCGGTGGTACGGGTAGCAGTGCAGGAGCATCAGCGGCACCCCGGTCGGCTCGGCCCGCTCGATGAGCCCGCGCAGCAGCAGCGGGTCCGCCCGGCGCAGGTCCACGTCGGGGTCGCCGAAGCCGGTGTGGAACTGGAGCGGCAGGCCCCGTTCGAGCCCCGTCCAGATGAGATGGCGCAGCAGCACGGGGTCCGTGACCCTCCACCTCGCGTCCCTCGCGCCGCCCGCCTCCGTCTCCGCCAGCCAGCGGCCGGCCGCCTCGGTGACCTCGGCCGCCGAGGGCGGGGACGGGTCGAACTCCAGGCCGTGACGGTAGGCCACGACGGTCTTCAGGCCGCGCGCCGTACGAGACCGCTCCCCCAGGGCCTCGGCGAACCGCCGCGCGAACGCGCCCGCCCCGCAGCCGGACGCGGCCACCTGCTCGGCGACCTGCTCCAGCCGCACCACCTCGTCCACGGGCACGCCGGTGACCTCGGCCATGCCGGCCGGCCCCAGGATCTCCTCGCCCCGGTAGCCGGTCTCCAGCAGGTAGTGGCCGACGCCGGCGGCGCCGAGGAGCCGCCGGTTGACCTCACCGGCGCCCAGCCGGGCCCGGCGCGCCAGGTACTCCTCGGGCGAAGGGTGCGGGTCGAGGCCCAGCGCGGGGGCGCAGTGCCGGAGGATGGCGTGTCCGAGCTGCGAGTCGAACGAGGTCATCCAGCCCGGCACCGGCCGGTCCGACTCGGTGATCAGCTCCTCGAACGCGCGGCGGGACAGGTCGCGGGCGGTGGCGCCGTGGACGTGGTGGTCCACCAGGGGCAGGTCGTCGATGATCTCGGCGAGGTCGGCGGCCATCGGCGCTCCTCCGCTGGTTCGGCACCGCTCCGCTGCCGCCGTACCCGCCGGTCACCCGCCCCATGCCACCGGGCGGCTCTCCTGTGCCGCGGGCGCTACCTGACCTTGATCGTCGTCGCCATCCCTCGCATGCGGTGCCGGTCGACCGGGCACCACAGGTGGTACGTGCCCTTCCGCAGTTTGACCGACAGCGACGTCCGGCCGCCGGGCGGAATGATCGAGGACGTCGCGGCGACGTGAGGCCCTCTGATCGACAGAGCGTGCGGTGCGTGGCCGACGTTGCGGATCCGGAACGTGTGGGCGCCGGGATCGAGTCGGTGCGTCGAGAGCGCCAGATGGAACTCCGACTCCGTCACCACGACGGTGGTGCTCGCCCGAGCCTGCGCCGGGGGCGCCGCCGCCCCGATCGTTCCCCCGTATGCCGCGAGCGTCACCGCGGCGACGACGAGTCCCGCCGCCGGGCGCCGCGCGCCTCCGTGAAGGAGCGCAACAGACATGATCGCCATCCCTTCATCGCGTGGATCGATGACAGCCATGGCAAGCCGCCCCGTCCTTGCCCGGCCCCGCGTCACGCTATCCCCACGGGACGTCCATCACTGGGCACGGACCGGGTCACCAACACCCCGGTTCGCGACTTTGCGGGTAGGTAGGTCCTGCACGCCTCGGTTGGGGGGAGGTGCGGCGGTGCTGACGGAATTCGATACCGCCCTGCTGATTCCGATCGGCGTCCTGCTCGTCGTGATCGCCGTCCTCAAGATAGAGAACGCCCTCACCGCCCGGAACGAGCGCCGGAACCGGAGAGATGCCGGCGGCCCTTCCGGCGAGGACGGCCCGTGACCCGTTCAGGCCCGGTGACCCGTGCGAGGGCGCCCGCCGTGCGGGACGAGCGCCCTCGCGGAGTCAGGCGGCGGCCTTGGCCGAGATCGCGACCGTGGCCTGGCGGGTGACGCCGCTGACCGTGACCGCGACCGTCACCTGTCCCGCGCGCCGCGCCGTCAGCGTGCCCGTCTCCGGGTTCAGCACCGCCACGTGCCACGGCTTGGCCGTACGGGCGGGGCCGACGTGCAGGTTGGGCGAGCCCGACCAGGCGGCCGACACCGGGTAGGAGGCCGGCACGGCCCGCGTCCCCTGCGTGACCTCCGCCGTGACCCGGCCGGAGCCGCCCGGGGCCAGCGTGGCGGGCGCCGTGAGCGTGAGCTCGTCCACGTGCGGCCGCACCTGCGTGCCGATCCAGGCCGGCGCGTCCACGAACCAGTTCCGCCTGACCTGCTCGGCCTCCTTCGGCGTCACCGGGTCCACGCCCCACAGCGACCAGCCGGTGAACCCGCCGTCGTCCGCGGAGGTGGCGGGGTTCTTGCCGGAGTTGCCGTTGATGAAGTACGGCACCGCGTCCACCCGCGAGGCGTGGAAGGTGCCGACGTGCGCGCCGATGTAGGCGGCGCCCTTGCCGGTGGTCCGCTGGAAGTCGGCGAGCCACTGCTCGACCAGCGCGGCCTCCTTGCGGTCGCCGAGCTGGCTGCCCTTGCCGGGCGTGGGGTCGCGCGGCGGCACGTGGAACAGCACCGCCACCGACCCGACCGAGACGTCGCGGGCCGCGGCGTCGAGCTGCGAGCGCAGCAGCGCCACCTGCTCGAAGCCGCCGCCGCGCAGGTTGAGGCGCGAGGTGTCGAGCGTGATGAACCGGGTGCCCTTGTGGTCGAACGTCCCGTACGTGTCGCCGAACACGGCCTTGAAGTTGTCGATCTTGCCGCCCATCACCTCGTGGTTGCCCGGCACGTAGTGGTACGGCAGGCTGCCGCCCAGCTCCTCGTCCAGGATCCGCTTGGCCAGCGCGAAGTCCTCCGGCGACGCCTCGTCCACGAGGTCGCCGTTGATGATCAGGAAGTCGGGCTTGGCGGCCTTGATCTCGCGCAGCGTGCGGCGGGCGTTGCGGACGATGTCGCTGTCGGGGTCGCGGGCGACGAACTGCGCGTCCGACATGACCGCGTACCGCCACGGCATCGCCGCCACGTCCGGCCTGACCACCGGGTCGGCGACCTGGGCGACGGCCGGGGCCGACACGGACGGCGGCACCTTGGCGACGAGCCCGTCGATGAGGATCTCGTTGGTGTACTTCGTGTCGGCGCGCGTCTCGGCCACGTAGAAGCGCCGCAGCCGCAGCGGGTAGTTGACGCCCGCCGGCACGGTGAACTCGACGTACTTCCAGCCGGTCCACGTCAGGTACGGCCCACGCAGGATCTGCGACTGGCCGAGCGCGTCGTAGAACTCCAGGCTGGGCCACTCCCCCTTGCCGGTGGAGTTGATCCACATCCCGAACCCCTGCGGCTGCCCCGGCACCACGATCTGCTGGGGCGGGCTGGCGTACGCGGCGCGGGTGGCGGTGGACTGGCTGAAGTCGTAGGACAGCTTGAGCCCGCCCCCGCTCTGGCCGGTCGCTGCCGACAGTGAGCCGGTGGCGCGGGCGGCGGCGAACGTCCAGGACGCGGCGTCGTCGAACCCGGCGACCGGCTTGTCCTCGAACCCGACGGTGACGGGCACGGCGGCGCTGACCTGGCCCACCTTGGCGGTGATGAGCCCGGAGCCGGTCTCCTTCTTCGCCTTGACCGTGAAGTAGCCCTGGTCGGCCGGGGTCACCTCGAACAGGTCCTTGTCGTACGACAGGGACAGGTCGGCGGGCTCGATGGGCGCGGAGTTGCCGTTGCGGTCGTAGCCGACGACGCCGAACGAGGCGCTGCCCGAGGCGCCGGGCAGGCCGACGCGGTCGGTGGTGAGGCCGAGCCGCTGGAGCGGCTGGAGCACCGTCAGCTCCAGCGTGCCCTTGGCGGCGCCGCGGGAGGCGGTGACGGTGGTCCGGCCGGGCACGAGCGCGTGGAATCTGCCGTCGCGGACGACGCCGTGGACGGCCGGCTCGGAGCGCCAGGACGGGGTGCCGGCGGCCGGGCCGTACGTCTCGTCGTAGCCGGCGGCGGTCAGCCGCCTGGTGAGGCCGGGGAAGACGCGGTCGGGCCGGCCGCCCGCGACGGGGCCGGTGCCGGGCACGCGCGACGGGTCGCCGGCGGTCTCCAGCCAGAAGCCCTTCAGCTTGCCGCTGCCCTCGGGCGCGAACAGGGCCAGGCCGTTGGGTACGTGCCGCTCGCCGCCGTCGGACGGGCTGTTCTCGACCTGGGCGGCGGCCTGGCCGGGCTCGCGGGCCAGCAGGGTGGAGGAGCCGCCGCCGTCCAGGTTGAGGGCGTTGGCGGCGCCCAGCTCGGCCATCATGGCGGCCAGCTCGTTGAGGGTGACGCCGCGGCTGTCGGCCTGACGGCCGTCCACGGTCAGCAGGTACATCTTGCGGCCGTCGGCGGAGAAGCCGACCGCGGTGCGCGGGTGGGCGGCCGGGTCGGACGAGGTCTGCACGACGCCGTCCTTGATCAGCACGTAGTTGCCGCCGACCGCGGCCTTGAGCGTGCTGCCGTCGGACGCCTTGGGCCGGTACGCGACGTCCACGTGGTCGCCGGCCTTGAGCGCGGCCAGCGCGGCGGCGCCGGCGTCACGGCCGAGCAGGACGGTGGTGCCCGCAGGGACGGCGCCGGTGCCGGCCGCCTGTCGTACCTCGGTGACGACCCCGTCCACCAGCACGACCTCGGTGACGGCGGAGGCGCCCTCGACGGCGCGGGCCCGCGTGTACGAGCCCCACAGCGGCGTGAACAGGCCCACGCCGTCCTTCTGGATGACCTGGTTGAACTGGGTGAGACTGATCGGCGCGCCGCCCGAGGGAGTGGCGGTGCCCTCGAAGTACGCCTTGAGGACGCGGCCGACACCGTCACCGGTGATGGCGACCGCGTTCTCGTGGCCGGCCACGGGCGACTGGATCAGGGTGCCGTCCTGGACGCCGACGCCCTGGGCGGCGCCGGAGGCGTTGATGTCGAAGAAGTCGCCGTTGACGGCGGCGACGGCCCGGGCCCGCCCGGCCGGGCCGGACAGCGGCTCGGTCCTGGTGACCTCGCCGGAGTACACGTAGTCGGCCTTGGCGCTGCCCAGGTCGGCGGTGAGGGCGTCGCCGCGCAGCCAGCCGAGCGCGTCGTAGCGGTCGAACGAGGTGAGCGAGACGCCGGGGGCGACGGGCCTGGTCCGCTTGTCGGTCTCCAGCCGCTGGGTGGCGGTGGTGGAGGTGGCCGCGGCGTCGGCGAGCAGCGTGGAGGCGGGGGTGTAGGACGACGCCTTGAGCGCGTCCTCGGCGGGAGCTTGGGGATCGGCCTGCGCCGGGACCGCGACACCTAAGAGGAGCACGGACGCGGCGGCGGCCACGTAACGGAGGGTCTGCACGACCGAACTCAATCGCTCGTGGCTATAACTTTCAAGACTTGGCAATGAACTAAAAGAAAACTTCAGGAGCGAGGGCGCGGGCGCTCAGGCCGGGGTGGGGGCCGCTCCGCGGCGCTCCACGCTCTCCGCGCTCTCCGCGTCCGGCCCCGCCGCCACGTCCGCCGGCTCGGCGGCCTGCGGCGATCGCAGCCCCGCGTACAGGACCAGCGGCACGGCCAGGGACACGGCCATGGACAGCACCGCCGTGCCGGAGTCGTTGACGAGCATGCCCACCACGCCGCTGACCAGCGCGCCCACCAGGCCGGCCCGCAGCATCGGGGCCCGGGCGAACGCCTGCGGCACCAGGCCCGCGCTCACCTTGGCCGGCCGCAGCAGTGCGAACACCAGGAACGCCAGCCCGACGATCACGATCGGCATGAGGTTGGGCGAGAGCATGGTGTTGAGCATCGCGCCGAGCTTGCGGCCGATCATGGGCAGGAACGTCCCGTCGATCACCTGGCCGACGAACCGGCCGAGGTGCGTCTGCGCCGCGACGGGCCGCGTGTGGTCCAGGATCGCGATGATCGACACGGCCACGCCGCCCAGCACGCAGAACCCGGCCAGCTTGACCACCGACACCCGCTTACCGGCCACCAGCATCGCCGTCACCGCGATCCCGGGCACGAACGCGATCACGCCGCCGAAGTCGCTGCCCACACCGGGCCAGCCGGCCAGCAGCATCGCGATCAGGCCGAGCGTCGAGACCAGCGCCACCGCGACCCGCCTGCGCCCGACGCGCACCAGGTGGTCCGCGGCGACGGCGGTCACCATGAGCACGGCGGTGGCCAGCAGCGCGAACGGGATGTTGGCCAGCCCGTAGTAGCGGCCGCCCACCACGGCGGTGTAGCCCATGAGGCTGTTGAACTGCAGGGTCGTACCGCTCAGCAGGTCGCCGACCAGGGCGGCGGCGGTGACGCCGGCGACCACGGCGGGCGGCCCGAGCGGGTGCCGCCGCCACGGGCCCGCCAGGGCCGCCGCCACGATCAGGGCGGCCAGCCCCAGCACCCCGCCGACGAGCGCCGCGGCCGGCACACCGGCCCGCACCCACGGCAGCAGGTTCACCAGGTACGTGGAGACGGGGATCGAGGCGACGGCGAGGGCCGCGACGCCCACCGCGTAGGGCCGCCTGCGGCGCGTCAGCAGCAGGTAGGCGACGACGTAGAACGACACCTGGACGACGGCGAACCCGGTGAAGAACAGGCCGGTCGTGGAGCGCACCGTGGTGCCGGTCAGGTCGGCCTCACGCAGGTGGGCGGCGGCCTCGCCGAGCGGCAGCACGCTGCCGGGCCGCCATGGGACGCCGACGACGGCCGGCGGCGCCTCGATGCCGGCGGCGGCCAGCACGGTGGGCGTGATGTCGGGCAGGATGACGATGTCCTCGCGCCGGGTCGAGGTGGTGCCGAGCAGCGCCCCCGGCTCGGCCCCGGCGCCCTTCCACATCGCGACGCGCAGGTGCGGCACGGTGCCGTGGTCGCCGATGCCGGCCAGGACCACGTCGCTGCCGGCGGGCACCTTGGCGAGCGCCTCGCCGACCTTCGCGTCGGCGGCGCGCGCCGCCTCCGCGCGCCGTGCCGGGGTGAGCGCCTCGGGCTCGGCGGGCAGCCTGCCGCCGGAGAGGTACGGGGTGATCAGCTCGTCCACGTCCACGGCCGTCACCCGGCAGCGGGTCCAGTCGGCCAGCGCGGCGGGCTCGGGCGCGTACACGTCGACCTTGCCCTCCAGATCGGCCAGGGCGAGCGCCGCTCCCCCGCCGACCGCCGCCGTGCACTGGCCGGCGGCGTGCACGGCCTGGCCGAGCGTGCCCGCGTACGCGCCGTCGCGCAGGGCGCGCACCTCCTGGAACCCGGGCACGACCGCGCCCTCGCCGCTGACCTGGGGCTCGGGCGGCAGCCCGCAGCCGTGGCCGACCGCGGAGCGGACGCCGGACGACACGGTCAGCCAGCCGTCGTACGGGCAGGCGACGGTGCCGACGGTCTTGACCGACACCGAGCCGAGCGCGCTCTGACCGGCCAGCCGCCACAGGTTGGGCGTGCGGGCCGGATCGAGGTCGTCCCAGTGCAGGCCGGGCACGCCGACGAACACGACCCGCCGCTCCTCCGCCGTCCCCGCCGGACCCGTCGAGAACGCCGTCGTCTGCGGCGTCCGCGCCACGTCCATGACCTCGGCGACCTCGGCCACGGCCGGCTGTGCCAACCACAGCGTCGTCGCGGCAGCGAGCAGCAGCGCCCACCTCACCGTCGGTGCCCCCATCCGGATGAGGAGCCCCGTGCGGCTGTGGCAACCCCGGCCGCCGCCCGGTGCTCAAGTCGAGAAGTGTCGGCAACGTAGCACGGGCCCGTCTCCGGGCGCTCTCCTTTTCGATCTCTGTGATCGTGCTGTCGGCCTTGGGTTCTCATGGTGGCGAGGACGCCGCCGCGGACCGTGCACGCCTCGCCGATGACCCGGCATCTCCCTGCCCGGAGGTCTCCGACCAGCTACCTACCCGGCAGTCCGCCCGCAGAACCGATGGGTGGCCTCAGCGCGCCTGAAGGAGGGTGGACGGCGGGGCCGGGCGCGAAAAGATATACCCATTCATTCGGGTCGGCGGTGCGGTGGCCACGATGCGTACGGCGGGCACATCCCATCACTGGCGCTCACGCGGTCTGCGGCGCAGACTGGAAAGACGGCGATCCGTCGAGTTGGAGCACCCGTGGACAATCACCTTGATCTCATGCCGGTCCTGTCCCGAGGGAGACATCGCAACCCGAAGCGCGGTGCCTGCTTCATGGAGCTGGCGTCCTATCTCGCCGGCGAGCGGTGGAGCGACCACCCGGCCTGCACGCATCCGCTGCTGGCCGCGCTCGCCCGCCTGGTCAACGACAACACGAACGACGACAAGCGGGGTGAGCTCATCGGGCTCGTCCCGTCCATCATCGGCCTGGCCAGCGACGACCTGCGGGTCGACGCCCGGATCGCGCTCAGGTGCGCGACGACGGCGCTGCCGGTGGCCGCCGCCGAGCGGCAACTGGCGCTGGCGGTGTCCGTGCTGGCGGCCGAGGAGATGCTGTGCCGGCTCGACGGGGTCCCGTCGAGCCGGATGGGTGAGCGCAGCGAGTGGGCGATGGCCCAGGTGCCGCGCGCGGCCGAGCAGGCGAGGAACTTCAGCCGGGCGGCCCGCATCACGGAGAAGGGCTTCCGCCGCTACGCCGCGCCCAACGCGGTGCAGCTCTCGGTGGTGGGGATCGTGCAGGCGTGCATCCCCGACCCGGACACGCTGCTGCGGGAGCTGCTGACGGGGGCGATCGCCGACTGCTCGGCGCTCATCCACGGCGTCGCCCTGCCCGCACCCCGGCACGCCGCCGAGCCGGGCCCGGGACGAAAGGTGGCGGACCGGCCGGCGCGGCCGTTCCTGCGTACCGGCCCCTGAGGCCCCTGCGAGCCCGAGGCGAATCCACGAAGGCGGGGGCGCAGGAGCGCAGGGATCGCTGCGCCCCCTTCACGGTCACTCGGTGAGGGCCGATGGCGAGCTCGCTGACGCTAACCGCTGAATTCCTTGCCGAAGTCGAAGGTTCGCCAGCGCTCGGGACGCACGCGCACGGTGACCATCGTCCGCACGTACTCCTTGATGCTGCCGAAGAACCGCTCGCCTGCCTCGGAGCCGAGATAGCGGATCGACCATCCGCGGTACTCGTCGGCATCGGTCGGCTCCCAGCCCACAACGGTCCCTTCGATGGAGACGTACTTGTACGGCATAGCCTCTTGCTGGGCGGTGAATCCGACCTGGTGTGCTTCGCGGATCAGGGCCATCTTGGCGCTGTCGGGGCTCGTGGCGAAGGTGAGTTCGCCGCCGGGCCGGTAGCCGTACCAGATGGGCACCACCAGGGGTGGCCGCCCGTCCGCACCGGCCACGCTCAGCACTCCGATGTGCGTGCCGGCGAGGAAGCTCTCCCGCTCGGCCGTGGTCATTTTCGTGGACATGGTCCGTTCCTTGATCTCTCGTTGGCCGGGAGGCGGCGGGTCAGAGCTTGACCAGCATCTTGCCGACGTTGCCGCCGCGCATCATGTCGAGAAAAGCGGCGGGCGCCCGCTCGATGCCCTCGGCCACGGTCACCTCGGTGTGCAAGGAGCCGTCCGCCAGCCAGCCGGCCGCCTTCGTGATCCATTCGGGGAACAGGTGGAAGTAGGAGTTGATCAGCATGCCGCGCAGGGTGGCGTCCTTGGCGGCCAGGGTGAACAGGTTGGCCGGGCCGGGGACCGGCTCGGTGGCGTTGTAGGAGCTGATCGCGCCCACCATCGCGATCCTGCCGCCGTGACGCAGCGCGTCGATCGCCGCCACCAGATGGTCACCGCCCACGTGGTCGACGTAGACGTCGATGCCGTCGGGGGCGGCCTCGGCCAGCTGCTCGGCGACCGCACCGGCGCGGTGGTCGATCGCGGCGTCGTAGCCGAAGTCCCGCACGAGCTTCTCGGCCTTCAGCGTCCCGCCCGCGGAGCCGATCACGCGGGAGGCGCCGAGCTTGCGGGCGAGCTGCCCGGCGATGCTGCCCACCGCCCCGGCCGCCGCCGAGACGAGCACCACGTCGCCCTCCCGCACGGGGGCCACGTGGGTCAGGGCCGCGTAGGCGGTCAGCCCGGTGGTGCCCAGCACGCCCAGCCACGCCTCGGCAGGGGCCAGGGTGAGATCGGCGACGGTCACGGTCGCGGCGTCCACCGCGGCGTACTCGCGCCAGCCCGCGAAGTGCACGACGGTCGCGCCCACCGGAACGTCGGCCGAGCGCGAGGCCACGACCTCGCCGATCGCCGAGCCGTCCAGGGGCGCGCCGAGCTGGAACGGCGGCAGGTAGGACTCGGCGTCGTGCATCCGCTCCCGCATGTAGGGATCGACCGACATCCAGGTGTTGCGGACCAGGACCTGGCCCTCGGCCGGCTCGGGCAGGGCGGTGGTGGCCAGCTCGAAGTTCTCTGTGCCGGGCTCGCCGAGGGGGCGGGCGGCCAGGCGGATCTCACGGTTCACGGTCATGGTGGTGTTCCTCATTCGATGCGGGTGTCCTGTGCTTCGGCTCCACTGTGGACGGGGGCGCGCACGATCGGCTGGGGGTTCGCTGCGGGTAGGGTGACCTGGTGCGATTCGGCGTACTCGGCCCCCTTTCCGTGTGGACCGACGATGGACGTTCCGTGCGGATCCCCGAGGTGAAGGTGCGGGCGCTGCTCGCCGACCTGCTGGCCCACGAGGGGCGCCCGGTGCCGGCCGACCGTCTGACCGAGGACCTGTGGGGCGATCGCCCACCGGGCAACCCCGCCAACACGCTGCAGACCAAGGTGTCCCAGCTGCGCCGCGCCCTGGAGCAGGCGGAGCCCGGAGGCCGCGAGCTGGTGGCCTTCCAGGCGCGGGGCTACGTCCTGCGCGCCACCGACGTGGACGCCGCCCGCTTCGTCGCGCTGCTCGACCGGGCCCGCGCCACCACCGATCCGCGGGCGAAGGCCGAGCTGCTGTCGGACGCGCTGGCACTGTGGCGCGGTCCCGCCTACACCGACTTCGGCGACGAGGAGTTCGTCCGTTCCGCCGCCACCCGGCTGGAGGAACAGCGCCTGACCGCGCTGGAGGAGCGGGCGGAGACACGCCTGGAGCTGGGCGAGCACGCTCTGCTGGCCGACGAACTGGGCGAGCTCGTAGCGGCGCATCCGCTGCGCGAACGGCTGCGCGCCGCCCACCTGCGCGCGCTCTATCGATCGGGACGGCAGGCAGAGGCGCTGGCCGGTTACGACGACCTACGGCGCCGGCTGGCCGACGAGTTGGGCCTGGACCCCGGCCCCGAGCTGGCCGCCCTGCACCAGGCGATGCTGCGCCAGGAACCCTCGCTCGCGCCCACGCGTCCGCGCACGAACCTCCCCGCCCCGCTCACCGAGCTGATCGGCCGCGAGCGGGCCGTGGCCGAGGTCTGCGCCCTGCTCGGCTCGGCCCGTCTGGTCACGCTGACCGGTCCGGGCGGTGTCGGCAAGACCAGGCTCGCCCTGGCGGTCGCCGACCTGGCCACCGATGCCTATCGCGACGGAGTGTGGCTGGTCGAGCTGGCGGGGACCTCGGGCGAGACGGCGAGCGTGGCCGAGGTGGTGGCCGCTGAGCTGGACGTTCGCGACGACACGGCGACGGGTTCGCGTCCCGGCGTGCGGCCGGCCGACCTGGCGCACCGGCTCGCCGACGCGGTGCGCGGCCGGCGGATGCTGCTCGTGCTGGACAACTGCGAGCACGTGATCCAGCCGGTCGCCGAGCTGGTGGCCATGCTGCTGCGGGCCGCCCCTGGCCTGCGGGTGCTGACGACCAGCCAGGAGTCGCTGGCGATCCCCGGGGAGACGCTGTACGCGGTGGCGCCGCTCGGGCTCCCGGTGCCCGGCACGGACCCGGGGCAGGCCGGCTCCGTGCAGCTGTTCGTGGCCCGTGCCGCGGCAGCCGCGCCCGGGTTCGTGCTGGACGAGGTGAGCGCCCCCTCGGTGGCGGCGATCTGCAGGAGGCTGGACGGCCTGCCGCTGGCGCTGGAGCTGGCCGCCGCCCGGGTACGCGCCCTGGGCGTCCGCGGTGTGGCCGATCGGCTGGACGACCGCTTCCACCTGCTCGCCGTCTCGGGCCGGGGCCGGCCCGCCCGCCAGCAGACCCTGCGCGCGGTGATCGACTGGAGCTGGGAGCAGCTCACCGAACAGCAGCGGTGGATCCTGCTCCGGCTGGCCGTCCATCCGGGAGGCTGCACGCTGGAGGCGGCCGAGGCGGTGTGCGCGGGGCCTGGATCCGGCCCTGGATCGGACCCTGGAACGGACGTCGCCGACCTGCTGGGCCAGTTGGTGGCCAGGTCGATGGTCGAGTCCTCCGGCGGGCTCCGCTACCGGCTGCTCGAGTCGATCGCCGCCTACTGTCTCGAACGGCTCGCCGACGACGACCCCGTCTTCCAGCGCCGCGACCTGTACTACATCGAGCTGGCCGAACAGGCCGGGCACCATCTCCACGGTCCTGCTCAGCGCCAGTGGCTGGACCGCCTGGACGCCGAGGTGCCCAACCTGCGGGCCACGCTCGAGCACACCACCGACCCCGCGCTGGCACTGCGCCTCGTCGACGCCCTGGCGTGGTACTGGTATCTGCGCGGCAGGCACCGCGAGGGCCGCGCCTCCATCGCCGCGGCCATGGCGCTGCCCGGCGCGCGGTCCCCCCGGGTCGCGGCGTGGGAAGCCGGGTTCGCGATGCTGACCGGCGACGGCACCGACCTGCTGGAGCGCAGCCGTACCGCGGCACGCGCGCTGGACACCCGCGACGCACGGTCACGCTGGTTCCTGGCCTTCGCGCATCTGAGCTTCGGGGACGCCGGCACCGCGGCGGACCTGCTGACCGAGGCGCTGGCCTCCTTCCGCGCCACCGGAGACCGCTGGGGCGAGGCGGCGGCGTTGGCGGGTCGCGCCAAACAGGCGATGTTCCAAGGCGACCACGAGCTCGCCGAGCGCTCCGGCGGCGAAAGCTTGACGATCTTCACGGACGTGGGCGACGGCTGGGGACGGCTGCAGGCCTCCGACATGCTCGGCTACCTCGCCGAGATCACCGGTGACTACGAGCGGGCCGCCCGCCTGCACCGCGAGGGCCTGCGCGTCGCCGAGGACCTGAGGCTGTGGACCGACGTGTCGTACCGGCTCTCCAGCCTCGGCCGGCTCGCCCTGCTGACCGGGGACCTGGACGGATCAGGGGAGCTCCATGAGCGGGGGATGCGTCTGGCGGTCGAGCAGTCCAACAGCTTCGCGGAGGAGTTCGCCCGGGTCGGCCTCGGCCTCGTGGCCCGCCGCGCCGGCGACCTCGACACGGCGGCGCGGCTTTTCGAGCAGTCGCTGGCATGGAACCGCCGCCTCGAAGCCGACTACGGCGTTCCCTTCTACGGGGTGACGCTGCTGCTGGCCGAGCTCGGCTTCATCGCCGAGCTGCGCGGTGACCTCCCCGCGGCCAGGGCGCTGCACCTGGAGGGGCTTGCCGCGGCCCGCGAGGCCGGCGATGCGCGGGCCATCGCCCTGGCCAAGGAGGGGCTGGCCGGAGTCGCGGCGGCCGAGGGCGCCCACGAAGACGCGGCGGCGCTGCTCGATGAGGCCGCCGCGCTCAGAGAGTCGGTGGGCGCGCCCCTGCCGCCCGCGGAACGCGGCGACGTCGAGCGGATCACCGCCGCGCTGGGCCAGGGGACGACCCCCGGACGTGCCGATCAGGCGTTCGAGTCGCCTCCCGATCCCCGGTAACACCGCAGGTCAGGGAAGGCTCGCCTTCGTTGCGACGCGTCCGGAACTATGCCTAAATTTCACGTAGATATAGGCATTTGGAGGCTTTTTCATGACCGTGGAGCTCGCGCAGCCGTACTCCCCCGAGCAGCACCACACCCACCGTGACGTGACCGGTGGGTGGCTGCGGCCGGCGGTGTTCGGGGCCATGGACGGACTCGTCTCCAACTTCGCGTTGATCGCCGGTGTGGTCGGCGCCGCGGGCGCGGGCCGCGGCGCGGTGCTGGCCGGGTTCGCCGGGCTGGTGGCGGGCGCGTGCTCGATGGCCGCCGGCGAGTACACGTCCGTGAAGTCGCAGACCGAGCTGATGCGCGCCGAGATCGCCGTGGAGCGCCGCGAGCTGGCCCGCAACCCGGAGGGCGAGCAGGCCGAGCTGGCCGCCCTCTACCGGGCGCGCGGTCTGGACCCCGAGCTGGCGCGCAAGGTCGCGGCGGGACTGTCGGCCGACCCGGAGCAGGCGCTGCGCGTCCACGTGCGCGAGGAGCTGGGCGTGGACCCCGACGACCTGCCCTCGCCGCGGCTGGCCGCCGCGTCGTCGTTCGGGGCGTTCGCCGTGGGGGCGCTGGTGCCGCTGGCGCCGTTCCTGTTCGGGGCCTCGGGGCTGACGGTGGCGGTGGTGCTGAGCGTGCTGGCGCTGTTCGGGTTCGGGGCGGCGGTGGCGCGCATGACGGCCCGGCCGTGGTGGCTGGGCGGCCTGCGCCAGCTCGCCCTGGGCGTCGGCGCCGCGGCCGTGACCTTCGGCCTGGGCCACCTGCTGGGGGTCACGGTCGCGTAGTGGCGCTCTCGCAGGTCAGCCGCAGTTGGCGAAGCGCCCGCGCTTGGCCGAGGCGATCCCGTAGTCCCGGCGGGTGTCGGTGGTGTAGCCCTCGAAGTCGACGCACTGCCCCTTGCCGTACCCGATGGCGGCCGCGAAGTACTTGTACTTCTTCGCGGTCAGGGTGCCGGGGTCGCGGTAGGCGCCGCCGCCCTGGAGCTTGAGGATGGCCTGGGTGTAGGTGGGGGTGCCGGCGTAGGCCGTCTTGATCACCGTGACGCAGTTGGTCAGGTGGCTGTGGTTCCACATCAGGTAGACGTAGCCCCAGACGGAGTTGCCGTTCTTCAGCGTCCGCTTGTTGTCGGAGACGTGGGTCCAGCCGCCGTACCCGGACTGCTTGGCACAGGCCGCCTCCGGGGTGTAGCCCGCGGCCAGGGCGGGGGCGGGGTTGATGACGATCGTCCCGGCACCCAGCAGTACAGCCAGGCCGAGAGCGTTCACCGTCTTGCGCATCCGTTCAAACCCTTTCGAGACCGGCCGTTACAGCGGCCGTTACAGCGAGTCGGCATGATCGCTGACCCGCCGGCCATGCTCTCACAAACGACATGTGAGGACACGGGACTTACACAGCCCGCCGGCCGCGGCCGGGCGCGGCCCCGCGAAACAAGTCCGCGAAATAAGCGGGCGCCCGCCGTGGTTGCACAGCGTGCGAGGAACCGGACCGTCGGCCCGCATAGCACTGGTCAGCCGCGACGAAAGGCTCTGTCCCCATGGCTCTTCCACTCTCGATCCTCGATCTCGCCTACATCGGCGACGGGGAGACGGCGCGCGACAGCCTGAACGCCAGCGTGGATCTGGCCCGGCACGCCGAGGAGTGGGGCTATCGGCGGATCTGGTACGCGGAGCACCACAACATGCCCTCCATCGCGTCCTCGGCGACCAGTGTCCTCATCGCCCACGTGGCCGCGCACACCCGGACGATCCGCCTCGGAGCGGGCGGCGTCATGCTGCCCAACCACGCCCCGCTGACCATCGCCGAGCAGTACGGGACCCTGGAGACCCTGCATCCCGGGCGCATCGATCTCGGCCTCGGCCGGGCGCCCGGCAGCGACCAGCAGACCATGCGGGCCCTGCGCCGCACCCCGATGTCCGCCGACGCCTTCCCCGAGGACGTCCTGGAGCTCCAGGGCTACCTGACCGGCCAGTCCCGCATCCCGGGCGTGGACGCGACGCCGGGGAAGGGCACCGACGTGCCGCTGTACATCCTCGGCTCCTCGCTGTTCGGGGCCACGCTCGCCGCCGCGCTCGGCCTCCCGTACGCCTTCGCCTCCCACTTCGCGCCCACCGCGCTGGAGGAGGCCGTCGCCGTGTACCGGCGCGAGTTCAAGCCGTCCGCGCAGCTCGCGCAGCCGTACGTCATCGCGGGCGTCAACGTCATCGCGGCCGACACCACGGAGGAGGCGCAGGAGCAGTTCCTGGCGGCCAAGCGCATGCGGGTCAGCCGGTTCCTCACCCCCGGCCGCACCCTGACGCCGGAGGAGGCCGACAGCATCCTCCTGTCCCCCGCCGGCCGCCAGATCGCGCAGATGACGACGTACTCGGCGGTCGGGAACCCCGCGGAGGTGGAGGAGTACCTCGCCGGCTTCGCCCGGCTCGCCCAGGCGGACGAGCTGATCGTCGTCTCCGCGGCGCCCGACCGGAAGGCGTGGCTCCGCTCCCTGGAGCTCCTGGCGGACGCCCACGGCCCGCTCCCCGCCTGATCCCCCGCCCCTCCCGTACGCCTTCCGCGACGTGCGCGAGGAGCGGTTCGCCTCTAGCGGCGGCGCTTCCTGAAGATGGAGCGGAGGGTGAGCAGGAGCACGACGGCGACGAGCTGGCCGCCGAGCACGATGCGGTTGACGTCCACCGCGGGCTGCCAGCGCACGTCCCCGTCCTTGATCACGAAGGCGCCCGCGGGCGTGGCGGCGTAGCCGTAGCCGCCGCCGCTGCCCTCCTCCCCGTCCTTCCCCGCCTCGACCTGGCGGCTGCCGCTGCCGCCACCGCCTCCCCCGAAGACGCGGACGACCGGGATCACGGTGACGTCGCCCTGGCGCAGGGGCTCACCGAAGACCCGTTTCACGGTCGCCGCGTCACGGGACTTCTCGATCAGCTGCATGATGTCCATGCCGTCATGATCCGTCCTGTACGCGGCGCAGCACCAGCATCTCGCTGCGATAGTCCGTCCCGGACAGTGACCAGGACGGCACGACCAGGCCGTGGTGCATGAGCGCGGCCCCGTGGCGGCGCACCCCCGCCTCGTCCTCGTAGAGCGCCTCGGGGTCGAGCCCGGCCAGGCGCAGCCGCCGGGGCGGCCGCTCGTCCAGCGTGTACGGATTGTAGGCGAACACCACCACCCGCTCCCCCAGCGTGTACTGCACGGCCGAGGCGGTGGTGCCCGGCGACCCCGTCAGGCGGTGCAGCTCGCCGTGCTGGACGACGGGGCGCACGGCCTTGTACGCGGCGACGAGCTCCCGCGCCTCGGCCAGCTCCTCCTCGCTCCACCTGGCCAGGTCGCCGCCGATGCCGAGCGTGCCGGCCATGGCGACGTGGAAGCGGTAGCGCAGCGGCACCTCCCGCCCGGTGATCGGGTTGGGGCTGTCGGTGACCCAGCACGACATGGCGCTCGCCGGATACAGGTAGGAGAAGCCCTCCTGGATGGTCTGGCGGTGGCGGGCGTCGGTGTTGTCGGAGGTCCACACCTGGTCGGTGCGCCGCAGGATGCCGAAGTCGGCCCGGCCGCCGCCGCCCGAGCACGACTCGACCCGCAGGCCCGGGTGGCGGGCGCGCAGCTCGTCCATGACGGCGTAGACGCCGCGGGTGTGCTCGATCCACAGCAGGTCGCCGCCCTCGGCCCAGCCGGCCTGGCTGAAGCTGCGGTTCATGTCCCACTTGAGGTAGGCCAGGCCGTACTCGGCGACGAGCCCGTCCAGCCAGCCCAGCGCCCAGGCGCGCACGTCGTCGCGGGCGAAGTTGAGGACGAGCTGGTTGCGCATGGTGTCGCGGCGGCGGCCCGGGTAGTGCAGCGTCCAGTCGGGGTGCTCGCGGTAGAGGTCGCTGTCGGGGTTGACCATCTCGGGCTCCACCCAGAGCCCGGCCTGCATGCCCAGCTCGCGGACGCCGTCGAACAGCTTGCCCAGGCCCTGCGGGAAGCGGTCGGGGTTCGGCCACCAGTCGCCGAGGCCGCGCGTGTCGTCGGTGCGCGTGCCGAACCAGCCGTCGTCCACGACGAACAGCTCGACGCCGAGCTCGGCGGCCCGACGGGCGAGGGCGAGCTGGCCGTCCTCGCTGACGTCGAAGCCGGTGGCCTCCCACGAGTTGTACAGGACGGGCCGCTCCTCGGCGGGAGTGGGCAGGACGTGCCCGCGCGCGTAGGCGTGCCAGGCGCGGCTGGCGGCGCCGTACCCGCCGGAGGTGTGCAGGCCGAGCACGGACGGCGTGCGCAGGGAGCCGCCCGGCGCGAGCGGCCAGGTGAGGCCCTCGTGGCCGAACCCGGCGGTGACCGCGAGGTCGCCCTCGGGGCGGCGCTGTGCGGTGAGCCGCCACGAACCGCTCCACGCCAGCGTGACGCTCCACACCTCGCCGCCCGTCTCGGACGCGTCACCGATCATGATCCACGGGTTGGCCTTGTGCGAGGTCGTGCCGGTCCTGCTGGTGAACGTGGTCTCGCCGGGCGGCAGCTCTCCCCGGTGGAGCTGGGTCTCGCGGGCCCAGCCGCCGGCCACGCCGGCGTAGCCGAACCCGGCCTGCTCGGGCACCGCCCACGCCCCGGAGTCGAGCCGCTGGAGATGGACGGGCTCGCCGGAGTCGTTGGCCACCTCGGTCCAGCGCTCGATCACGTCGGTGTCGTCGTGGACGCGGACGCGCAGGCCGACGCACAGCCCGTAGACCTGGTCGCGCAGCACCAGCTCCAGCTCGTCCGGGCCGTGCTGGACGGCCCGGTCGAAGGCCAGCTCGACGGAGCGGACGCCACCCGGGTAGACCGCCTGCAGCGACGGCACGCCCCAGCGGCGCCCCCCGTCGACGGGCAGCAGCTCGGCGGCGTCGCCGGGGTCGAGGAAGCCGGTGGCGATCCACCCCGGGACCGCGTCGGCCACCTCGCCCAGGGCGGCGCCGGGCAGCCTCGGCCCCCAGTAGTGCTGGACGACGCGGATGTCGTCGCCGCTCTCGACGCCGAAGACGTAGGCGGTGGCGGGGGTGAGGGCGGCCCAGGTGTGGTCGCGCCCGGGAACCGGGATGACAGGCATGAAACGGATCCTCCGGTCACCCGGCCCGCCCCGTCAATCCGTCAGGCGCGGCGGCCCCTCAGCTCGCGGTAGCGGCGGACGAGCTGCGCGGTGGACGGGTCGGGCAGGCCGGTCGGCGGCTCCTCCCCGGTGAGGGCGGGCGCCAGGTCGAGCGCCATCTTCTTGCCCAGCTCGACGCCCCACTGGTCGAAGGAGTCGACCCCCCAGACGGTGCCCTCGACGAACACGATGTGCTCGTACAGGGCGACGAGCTGCCCCAGCGTGGACGGGGTGAGCTTCGGCGCGAGGATGGTGGAGGTGGGCCGGTTGCCGGGCATCACCTTGTGCGGCACGATCCCGGCCGCGGTGCCCTCGCCGGCGATCTCCTCGGCGGTCTTGCCGAACGCCAGCGCGGAGGTCTGCGCGAACAGGTTGGCCGAGAGCAGGTCGTGCATGCCCTCGCGGTCCTCGAACGGCTCGGCGAACCCGATGAAGTCGGCCGGGACGAGCCGCGTGCCCTGGTGGAGGAGCTGGTAGAAGGCGTGCTGGCCGTTGGTGCCCGGCTCGCCCCAGAAGATCTCGCCGGTGTCGGTGGAGACCGGCTCACCGTCGGCGCGCACGGACTTGCCGTTGGACTCCATGGTGAGCTGCTGGAGGTAGGCGGGGAAACGGTGCAGGCGCTGGCTGTACGGCAGGACGGCGCGGGTCTCGGCGCCGAAGAAGTCGGTGTACCACACCCCGAGCAGGCCGAGCAGGACCGGCATGTTGGCGTGGAACGGAGCGGTGCGGAAGTGCTCGTCCATCGTGTGGAAGCCGGCCAGCATCTCGCGGAACCGCTCCGGCCCGATGGCGATCATCAGGGACAGGCCGATGGCGCCGTCGTAGGAGTAGCGGCCGCCGACCCAGTCCCAGAAGCCGAACATGTTGTCGGTGTCGATGCCGAACTCGGCGACCTTCGCGGCGTTGGTGGAGACCGCCACGAAGTGCTTGGCCACGGCGTCCTCGCCGAGCGCGCCGACCAGCCACTGGCGGGCGACCTTGGCGTTGGTCAGCGTCTCCAGCGTGGTGAACGTCTTGGAGCTGACCACGAACAGGGTGGTGGCCGGGTCGAGCCCGGCGAGGTTGCCGGTGATGTCGGCCGGGTCGATGTTGGAGACGAAGCGGGCCTCGATGCCGGCGTCGGCGTAGTCGCGCAGCGCCTCGTAGGCCATGGCGGGGCCGAGGTCGGAGCCGCCGATGCCGATGTTGACGACGGTGGTGATGGGCTGCCCGCTCGCGCCGCGCCACTCCTGGGAGCGGATCCGCTCGGCGAAGCCGCTCATCTTGTCGAGCACGGCGTGGACGTCGCCGACCACGTCCTGCCCGTCGACGGTCAGCTCGGCGCCGGCGGGCATGCGCAGCGCCACGTGGAGGACGGCGCGGTCCTCGCTGACGTTGATGTGCTCACCGGAGAACATGGCGTCGATCCGCTCGCGCAGCCCGGCCCGCTCGGCCAGCGCCACGAGCAGGTCGAGGGTCTCGCCGGTGGCGCGCTGCTTGGCGTAGTCGAGGAACAGGTCGCCGGCGGTCAGCGTCATCCGCTCCGCGCGCCCCGGGTCCTCCGCAAACAGCTCGCGCAGATGCCTGCCGGCCAGCTCCTCGTGGTGCTTGCCCAGCGCCGCCCACTCCTGGCTGCGGGTGATGTCGCCGCTCACGTGTCCTCCTGCGTCGTTCAAGGGTGCCGTCAATCCGATCACACGGTTCACATGGTTCCGTAACCCCGTACCCAGGCGAGCCGATTCCGCGCACGGCGCAGCCCACTCTTTGCCGCGGCCGGAACCGGCGCCGCGGGGAGGCGGGGAGGCGGGGGCCCGGGAGATGGTCAGTGGGAGTCGCGGCCCACCCGGTCTCCGCTCGACCCGGTGAGGAAGTCGAGGTCCACGCCCTGGTGGGCCTGGGTGACGTGGTCCACGTAGAGGCGCTCCCAGCCGCGTACGGGCCGGGCGTGGCCGGTCATGACGGGGTCGCGGGCGGCCAGCTCGCCGTCGGGCAGGTCCACGTCGAGCCGCCTGGCCGCCACGTCGAGCACGACGGGGTCGCCGGTGCGGACCCGGGCCAGCGGCCCGCCGGCGGCGGCCTCGGGCGAGGCGTGCAGGACGACGGTGCCGTAGGCGGTGCCGCTCATGCGGGCGTCGCTGATCCGCACCATGTCGCGCACGCCCTTGGCGAGCAGCTTGGCGGGCAGCGGCAGGTTGCCGACCTCGGGCATGCCGGGGTAGCCCTTGGGGCCGCAGCCGCGCAGCACGAGGACGGAGGTCTCGTCCACGTCGAGGTCGGGCGAGTCGAGCCGGGCGTGCAGGTCCTCGACGCTGTCGAAGACGACGGCCCGGCCGCGGTGGCGCAGCAGCTCGGGCGAGGCGGCGGCGGGCTTGATGACGGCCCCGTCGGGGGCCAGGTTGCCGCGCAGCACGGCGATGCCCGCGTCGGCCAGCAGCGGGTCGGCGCGGCGCCGGATGACGGTCTCGTCCCAGATCTCGGCCTCGGCGAGGTACGCGGTGAGCGGCCGGCCGGTGACGGTGATCGCGGCCGGGTCGAGCAGGTCCTCGACCTCCCGGAGCAGGGCGAGCAGCCCGCCGGCGCGGAACAGGTCGTCCATGAGGTGGCGCCCGGCCGGCTGGAGGTCGGCCAGCAGGGGGACGCCGGCGCCGGTGCGGTCGAAGTCGTCGAGGTCGAGCGGCACGCCGAGGCGGCCGGCGATGGCCAGCAGGTGGATCACCGCGTTGGTGGAGCCGCCGATGGCGGCCAGGGTGACGATCGCGTTGAGGAACGAGCCGCGGGTCATCACCTGGCTGGGGCGGCGCTCCCGCCGGACGAGCTCGACGGCCAGCTCCCCCGCGGCGTGCGAGAGCTCCAGCAGCCGGCTGTCGGGGGCCGGGGTGCCGGCGGTGCCGGGAAGGGTCATGCCGAGGGCCTCGGCCATGCAGGCCATCGTGGAGGCGGTGCCCATGGTGTTGCAGTGGCCGCGGCTGCGGATCATGGACGACTCCGAGCGCAGGAACGCCTCGCGCGACAGCGTGCCGGCGCGCACCTCCTCGCTGAGCCGCCACACGTCGGTGCCGCAGCCGAGGGGCACGCCGCGGAAGTGGCCGGTCAGCATGGGGCCGCCGGGCACGACGAGGGCGGGCAGGTCGACCGAGGCGGCGGCCATGAGCAGCGACGGGATCGTCTTGTCGCACCCGCCGAGCAGGACCACGCCGTCGATCGGGTTGGCGCGCAGCATCTCCTCGGTGGCCATGGCGGCCAGGTTGCGCCACAGCATCGCGGTGGGGCGGACGTTGGTCTCGCCCAGGGAGACGACGGGCAGGTTGAGCGGGACGCCGCCGGCGGCCCACACGCCCTGCTTCACGCTCGCGGCCACCTCGTCGAGGTGGGAGTTGCAGGGGGTGAGGTCGGAGGCGGTGTTGGCGATCGCGATGTGCGGCCGGTCACCGCCGAAGGCGGAGGAGGGCAGGCCGCGGCGCATCCAGGCCCGGTGGATGTAGGAGTTCCGGTCGTCACCGGAGTACCACTGCGCGCTGCGGAGCCCCATGGCCGCAGCCTATCGCCCGGCCCTGTCAGGCGGTCCTATCCGGTGGTCTTCATCACCATGTGGACGGTCGTCCCGGCGGGGCCGGTGGCGAAGGCGGCGCCGTCGGTCAGGCGGCGGATCAGCCAGATGCCGCGGCCGCCCACCTGGGAGGGGGCGGGCAGGCCGGCGTCCTCCAGGTACGACGCCGGGATGCCGGGACCGAAGTCGCGGATCTCGCACAGCAGCCGGTCGCCGTCGTGCCACAGGCGCAGCCTGCCGCGCCCGCCGGCGTGGGTGACGACGTTGACCAGGCACTCGTTGACCGCCATGACGAAGTCGACGAGGCGGGTGGAGGCCAGCCCGTTCTCGCCCGCCAGCCGCTGCGTCTCGGCGCGCGTGCCGGTCAGGGTGTCCTGCTCGAAGAACGTGTCGAGCAGCGGAGGCGGGTCCGCCTCACCGCGTTCGGAGTTCACGGGGTCGCCTGCCTGAGATGGGTGGCCTGCCTGAGGTGGGTGGCGTGCCAAAAGTGGATGGCGTGCGGGGACGGGCGCGTGCCGTCAGGACGCGTCGTGCCGCCGGTCGCCCAGCGACATCGCGATGCGCACGGCGGTGCCGTCCGGGCCGGTCGTGATGATGACGTCATCGGCCAGGCGCCGGATGAGCCAGATGCCCCAGCCGCCGGCCGAGGTCATGGGCGGCGGATCCACCTTGTCCAGTGTCCGCCCCGCTATCCCGCCTCCGTAGTCGCGGATCTCGCACACCACGTCGTCGCCGTCTCTCCACAGCCGCAGCACCCCCCTTCCCTCGCCGTAGGCGATCGCGTTGACGACCGCCTCGTTGGTGGCCAGCACGAGGTCCACGGCGCGCTCCTCCGCCAGGCCGTGTGCCTGCGCGAAGCGCTCCACCGCGCCGCGTGCCCCCGCTACGTCCGCCTCGGTGAATGCCATGGCGAACGCTTGTGTTCTCGATGACCGGATGTCCATGACGCCTCACTCAGCCGGTTGACTCGTCTCCTGCCACAGGAGCGCCGTTCTAATCAAGGCGGTTGAGCCGTCCATATGAAGGAACCATCATGGGATGGACGATATCGACGCGTACTGGCGGGCCGCGAACTATCTGTCCGTCGGGCAGATCTATTTGCTGGACAACCCCCTTCTGACGGAGCCGCTCCGTGCCGAGCACGTGAAGCCGCGCCTGCTGGGCCACTGGGGGACCACGCCCGGACTCAACTTCTGCTTCGCCCACCTCAACAGGATCATCAGGCGTCGTGACCAGGACATGATCTACATCGCGGGGCCCGGCCACGGCGGGCCGGCGGCGGTGGCGCACGCCTGGCTGGAGGGCTCCTACACGGAGCGCTACCCCGACATCGGCCAGGACGTGGAGGGCATGCGGCGGCTGTTCCGCCAGTTCTCCTTCCCCGGCGGGATTCCCAGCCACGTGGCGCCGGAGACGCCCGGCTCCATCCACGAGGGCGGCGAGCTGGGCTACAGCCTGGCGCACGCCTTCGGCGCGGCCTTCGACAACCCGGACCTGGTGGTGGCCTGCGTGATCGGCGACGGCGAGGCGGAGACGGGGCCGCTCGCGGCGAGCTGGCACTCCAACAAGCTGCTCGACCGGCGCAAGGACGGTACGGTCCTGCCGATCCTGCACCTCAACGGCTACAAGATCGCCAACCCGACGGTCCTGGCTCGCATCCCCGAGCAGGAGCTGCTCCAGCTCATGCGCGGCTACGGCTACCGGCCGCACCTGGTGGGCCCGGACCACCAGGAGATGGCCGACACCCTGGACACGGTGTTCGACGAGATCGCCGCGTACCGGGCGGGTGACGCGGAGCGGATGCCCATGATCGTGTTGCGCACCCCCAAGGGATGGACCGGCCCGCGCGAGGTGGACGGCCTGCCGGTGGAGGGCACGTGGCGCGCCCACCAGGTGCCGCTGGCCGGCGTCCGCGACAACGCCGAGCATCTGGCCATGCTGGAGACCTGGATGCGCTCCTACCGGCCCGAGGAGCTGTTCACGCCGCAGGGCCGGCCGGTGCCCGAGGTCACCGGGACCGTGCCCGCCGGGCCGCGCCGGATGAGCGCGAACCCGCACACCAACGGCGGCGAGCTGCTGGCGCCGCTGCGGCTGCCGGACTTCCGCGAGCACGCCGTCGAGGTCAAGTCGCCGGCCGCCTCGATCAACGAGCCGACCCGCGTCCTCGGCGGGCTGCTGCGCGACGTCATCGCGGCCAACCCGAAGACGTTCCGGCTGATGGGGCCGGACGAGACCGCCTCCAACCGGCTGTCGAGCGTCTTCGAGGTCACCGACCGGGCCTGGAACGCCGAGCTGAAGCCCACCGACGAGAACCTGGCGCCCGGCGGGCGGGTCATGGAGATCCTCTCGGAGCACCTGTGCCAGGGCTGGCTGGAGGGCTACCTGCTGACCGGCCGGCACGGGCTGTTCAACTGCTACGAGGCGTTCATCCACATCATCGACGCCATGTTCAACCAACACGCCAAGTGGCTGGAGTCGTCCAAGAAGATCCCGTGGCGGCGGCCCGTGGCCTCGCTGACGTACCTGCTGTCGTCGCACGTGTGGCGGCAGGACCACAACGGCTTCAGCCACCAGGACCCGGGCTTCCTCGACGTGGTGGTCAACAAGAAGCCGTCGGTGGTCCGGGTCTACCTGCCGCCGGACGCGAACACGCTGCTGTCGGTCGGCGACCACTGCCTGCGCTCGCGCGACTACGTCAACGTCATCGTGGCCGGCAAGCAGCCGGTCCTCGACCTGTTCACGATCGACGAGGCGATCGCGCACTGCACCCGCGGCCTCGGCATCCTGCCGTGGGCGAGCACCGACGAGGGCGCCGAGCCGGACGTGGTGCTGGCCTGCGCGGGCGACGTGCCCACCCTGGAGACGCTGGCCGCCGCGGCGATGCTGCGCGAGCACCTGCCGCAGCTGAAGGTGCGCGTGATCAACGTCGTGGACCTCATGCGCCTGCAGCCGCGCAGCGAGCACCCGCACGGCATGCCGGACGCCGAGTACGACGCGCTGTTCACCCCGGACAAGCCGGTGATCTTCAACTTCCACGGTTATCCGCAGCTCATCCACCGGCTGACCTACCGCCGCAGCGGCCACGCCCACCTGCACGTGCGCGGCTACAAGGAGGAGGGCACCACCACGACGCCGTTCGACATGGCGATGCTCAACGACATCGACCGCTTCCACCTCGTCATGGACGTCATCGACCGGGTGCCGGGCCTCGGCACCACGCAGGCGCACCTGCGCCAGCGCATGTCGGACGCCCGGCTGCAGGCCCGCGCGTACACGCGGATGTACGGCGAGGACGCTCCCGAGATCAGCGGGTGGACATGGCCGCACGCATTCTCGTCCTGAACACCGGCTCCTCCTCCATCAAGTACGAGCTGATCGACGTGGAGTCCCGCGAGCGGGCGGCGCGGGGCCTGGTCGAGCGGATCGGCGAGGAGGAGGGGCGGCTCACCCACCACGCGGGCGGCGCGGAGAGCCGGCCGTACGAGCGCGAGGGGCCCTTCCCCGGGCACGCCGAGGGGCTGGCGGCGGTGCTGGAGGCGTTCGACAAGGCCGGGCCGGAGCTCGACCCGGTCGCGGTCGGGCACCGGGTCGTGCACGGCGGGACGCGCTTTCGCGAGGCGGTGCTCGTCGACGACGGCGTGATGGCGGCCATCGAGGAGCTGGCGCCGCTCGCCCCGCTGCACAACCCGGTGAACCTGGCCGGCGTGCGCGTGGCGCGCGACGCCTTCCCGGGCGTGCCGCAGGTCGCCGTGTTCGACACCGCCTTCCACCAGACGCTGCCGCCGGAGGCGTACACGTACGCGGTGCCGCGGGAGTGGGAGGTGCGGCGGTTCGGCTTCCACGGGACCTCCTGCGCGTACGTGTCGGGGCGGGCCGCGGAGCTGCTGGGCCGTTCCCTGGAGGAGACGAACCTGATCGTGCTGCACCTCGGCAACGGCGCGAGCGCCACCGCGATCGAGGGCGGCCGCAGCGTGGACACCTCCATGGGGCTGACGCCGCTGGAGGGCCTGGTCATGGGCACCCGCTCCGGCGACGTGGACCCGGCGCTGCTCGGCTACCTCAAGCGGGCGCGGGGCCTGGACGTGGAGGCGGCCGAGGAGGCGCTGAGCCGCGCGGGCGGGCTGCTCGCCCTGGCCGGGTCCGGCGACATGCGCGAGGTGCGGCGGCGCGCCGCCGGCGGCGACGCCCGCGCCGGGCTGGCCCTGGACGTCTACACGCGGCGCATCCGCAAGTACGTCGGCGCCTTCTGCGCGGTGCTCGGCCGGGTGGACGCCGTCGTGTTCACCGGCGGCGTCGGCGAGCACGACCCGGCCACGCGGGCCGAGGCGCTGGCCGGGCTGGACCGGTTCGGCCTCGCCGTGGACACGGAGCGGAACGCGGCGGACGCCTCCGGGGAGCGGCCCGTGTCACCGGAGGGGGCGCGGACGGCCGTGCTGGTCGTTCCGACGGACGAGGAGTGGGAGATCGCCCGCCAGACGCTCGCGCTCATCTGACCCCGCTCTCCCGCTCGCCTGACCCGCTCACAGCCCTGATTCGCTCAACAGGGATGTAAGGCGCCAAATGGTACGGTCGTCGTGTCATCAGCGGATCGGGCGAGCGGGGAGACGGTGGAGGTCGAGCAGACTGCGCTGCCGGGCATCGGGCTACGGCACGAGTTCACGACGCAGAGCGGCAGACGGGTGGCGGTGATCTCCCACCGGACCGGGCGTCGTGACCTGGTCATCTACGACAAGGGCGACCCCGACCGCGCCTGCGAGACGGTCAAGCTGAACGACGAGGAGGCCGAGGCGCTCGTCGAGCTGCTCGGCGCGCCCCGCATCGTGCAGCGGCTCAACCAGCTCCACCAGCAGGTCGAGGGCCTGGTCAGCCTCCAGCTGCCCATCCCGCCCGGCTCCCCGTACACCGGGCGGCCCATGGGCGACGCGCGTGTGCGGACCCGCACCAACGCCTCCATCGTCGCGGTGGTGCGCGGGCCCCAGGTCTTCACCAGCCCCGGACCGGACTTCGTCTTCGCGGCGAACGACATCGTCGTCGTCGTGGGCGGCGCTGACAGCACCGCCGAGGTGGCCGACATCCTGGCGCACGGGTAGGGCACTGGGTGCACGACACTGCAATTCTTCTGGTCGAAGTCGGTGCGGTCCTTCTGGGCCTGGGTGTGCTCGGCGCCCTCGCCCTGCGGGCCGGGATCTCCCCCATCCCCCTCTACCTGATCGCCGGGCTGGCCTTCGGCACCGGCGGCGTGCTGCCCCTGGCCACGAGCGAGGAGTTCATCTCCGCCGGAGCCGAGCTGGGCGTCGTCCTGCTGCTGCTCACGCTCGGCCTGGAGTACAACGCCGGCGAGCTGGTCACCAGCCTGAAGAGCAACGCCCGGGCCGGGCTCGTCGACCTGGTCGCCAACGCCGCTCCCGGCGCGATCTGCGCGCTGCTGCTCGGCTGGGGGCCGGTGGCGGCGGTCGCGATGGCCGGCGTCACCTACGCCACCTCCTCAGGGATCACCGCCAAGGTCCTGTCCGACCTGGGCTGGATCGGTAACCGGGAGACGCCGACGGTGCTGTCGCTGCTGGTGTTCGAGGACCTGACGATGGCCCTCTACCTGCCGGTGCTGACGGCCCTGCTGGCCGGGCTGAGCCTGGTGAGCGGCGCCGTCACCGTGGCCGTCGCGCTGGCCACGGTCAGCGTGGTGCTGCTGGTCGCGCTGCGCTACGGCCGCTTCATCGAGGCGTTCGTCTCCAGCCCCAACTCCGAGGTGCTGCTGCTCAAGGTCGTCGGGCTCGCGCTGCTCGTGGCCGGGCTGGCCCAGCAGCTCCAGGTGTCGGCGGCGGTCGGCGCGTTCCTCGTGGGCATCGCCCTGTCCGGGCAGCTCGCCCACGACGCGCGGGCGCTGCTGGAGCCGCTGCGCGACCTGTTCGCCGCGGTGTTCTTCGTCTTCTTCGGCCTGCAGACCGACCCGGCGAAGATCCTGCCCGTGGCGGGCCTGGCGGCGCTGCTGGCCGTGATCAGCATGGTCACCAAGCTGCTGACGGGCATGTACGCGGCCCGCCGGGCGGGCATCGCCCGCGCCGGCCAGGCCCGCGCCGGCATCGCGCTCATCCCCCGGGGCGAGTTCAACATCGTGATCGCCGGGCTCGCCGTGGCGGCCGGGGTCCACCCGGACCTCGGACCGCTGGCCGCGGCGTACGTGCTGATCCTGGCGGCCTTCGGGCCCCTGGCGGCCAAGCTCGTGCAGCCCCTGATCGACTCCCTGACCCGCCGGGCCGCCGGCGAGACGGGCTGACCCACCTCACCGCGGGAACCGTCGGGGGCGGTCGCTGGCCTGCCGGCCATGGCCGAACGCGCGCACGGGCACCGCTCCCTCCCACCGACACGACGATCCGCTCCGCCGACCGGGACGGGCGCGAGCTGGACCGCGAGGTCCACCGGCGGGTCCCGTTCTCCGGCGTGGACATGACCGAGGCGACCGACCGCGGATCGGTGTTCGAGGAGTGCGCCTTCCGCGACGTCCGCTTCAACGTGTCGCTGCACGAGGACACCGGTCCGGTGGACCGGGCCCCCGCCCCGGCTTCGCCCGGGAGTGGCACCTTCTGAAAGGCTGGTGCCGGCATGCCGGTGAGATGTGGGAGGCAGACGTGGGTGACGAGTTCGACGTGATCGTGATCGGCGGCGGTCCCGCCGGGGAGAACGCCGCGGCGCGGGCCGTGCGGGGCGGGCTCACCGCCGCCCTCGTGGAGAACCGCCTGCTGGGCGGCGAGTGCTCCTACTGGGCGTGCATCCCCAGCAAGGCGCTGCTGCGCCCCGTGGAGCTGGCGGCCGAGGTGGCCCGCGTGCCCGGCCTGACGCTCGGCCCCATCGACGCCGGCAAGGTGCTGGCTCGGCGCGACGAGGCGGTGGCGCACTACGACGACTCCGGGCAGGTGGAGTGGCTGAACGGGGTGCCGGCCACGATGGTGCGCGGCACCGGCCGGCTCGACGGCCCGCGCCGGGTCCGCGTCACCGGGCCCGACGGCTCCGAGCGGACGCTGACCGCGCGGCACGCGGTGGTGCTCGCCACGGGCAGCACCCCGGCCGTTCCGCCGGTGCCCGGCCTGCGCGAGGCCGCCCCCTGGACCAGCCACGAGGTGACGGCCGCCGCCTCGGTGCCCGAGCGGCTGGCCGTCATCGGCGGCGGCGTGGTCGCCTGTGAGATGGCGCAGGCCATGCACGGCCTCGGCGCGCGGCAGACGACCGTCCTCGTGCGCGGCGACCGGCTGCTGCCCCGGATGGAGCCGTTCGCCGGCGAGCTGCTGGCGGCCTCGTTCGCCGACGCGGGGATCGACGTGCGGTTCCACACCGACGCGGTCGCGGTGGAGCGGCCCGAGCCGGGCGGCAAGGTCACCGTCCGCCTGCCCGACGGGCCGCCGGTGGAGGCCGACGAGCTGCTCGTGGCGACCGGCCGTAAGCCCGCCACGTCCGACGTCGGACTGGAGACCGTCGGGCTGACGCCGGGCCGCTACGTCGAGGTCGACGACAGCATGCGCGCCACCGGCGCCGACGGCGGCTGGCTGTACGCCATCGGTGACGTCAACGGGCGGGCCCTGCTCACCCACATGGGCAAGTACCAGGCGCGGGTGTGCGGCGACGTCATCGCCGCGCGGGCCAAGGGCGAGCCCGACGACCTGCCGGCGCTGCGCGACACGGCCGACGGTCACGGCGCGCCGCAGGTGGTCTTCACCGACCCGCAGCTCTGCTCGGTGGGCCGCACCGAGCAGGCCGCGCGGGAGGCGGGGTTCCGGGTCCGGACCGTGGAGTACGACATGGGCGCGGTGTCGGGCGCCTACCTGCTCGGCGACGGCTACCGGGGGCGCGCCAAGGCGGTCGTGGACGAGGACCGGCGGGTGCTGCTCGGGGTGACGTTCGCCGGTCCGGGCTCGGCCGAGCTGCTGCACGGGGCGACGATCGCGGTCACGGGTGAGGTGCCGCTGGAGCGGCTGTGGCACGCCGTCCCGTCGTTCCCGACGGTCAGCGAGATCTGGCTGCGCCTGCTGGAGACGTACGGCCTCTGACGTGGTGCCGGGGGGTCAGTTCCCGGGACGCCCCGGACGGCTCGGAGGATCTGGAGGACTGGGACGACCTGCGGCTCTCGGCGAGGCGACGGCCCGCGACGACCAGGACCGCCGCCGCGGCGAGGCCGAGCAGGATGTTCGTGCCGGTGCCGACGTACTCCTGCACCCGCGACCAGTTGCCGCCCAGCAGGTAGCCGGCCGCCACGAGCGCCGTGTTCCAGACGAAGCTGCCGAGCGCCGTCAGCGCGGCAAAGGTGACCAGCGGCATGCGCTCCAGCCCGGCCGGCACGGAGATGAGGCTGCGGAAGACCGGCACCATCCGCCCGAACAGCACGGTCTTACGGCCGTGCCGGGCGAACCAGTCCTCGGCCCGCTCGACGTCGGACGGCTTGACCAGCGGCACCTTCGCGGCCAGGGCGTGGGTGCGTTCGCGTCCCAGCAGCGCACCCAGCCCGTACAGCGCCAGCGCCCCCGCCACCGAGCCGAGCGTCGTCCACAGCAGCACCTCCCACAGGGCCATCTGCCCCCTGCCCGCCGAGAAGCCGGCCAGCGGCAGGATGACCTCACTGGGCAGCGGCGGGAACACGTTCTCCAGCGCCACGACGAGCCCGGCGCCGGGCGCCCCGAGCGTCTCCATGATCCCCATGGCCCAGCCGGCGATCCCCCCGGGATCGGCGCCCGTCGTCGTCGGGCTCGCTGTGGACGTCACTGTGGACGTCACTGCGGACGTCATTGTGAGCGGCGCGTTGGCGGAGGTCATGGGCGGCTCCCTCGTCTCTGGCCGGCGTTCATGCCGGTGGTGTCTCCACGGCCGTCTTTCGACGGCGGCCCCTCGTGAGCGGCTCTGGCCGGTGATCCCCTAGCCGGTGCGGGCGGGTGTATGCGTGCCGGGGACACCAGGCATGGACCGGTCCGGCACGGGAAGATGATCGTCGTGAGCTCCGCACCCCTCGACGCCGCCGTCCTGGAGAGCCGCGTACGCCACCGGCTCTCGGAGGCGGGGTTCACCGTGGAGCGTCCCGAGGCCGACGGCGACGGCGGCCTCCGCGTCTGGCACGATCCCGGCCGGGGCGTGGTCGTCTCGTGGGAGCCGGACGCCACGCCCGGCGAGGAGCACGCGGCCCGCTACCGCCTGATCCGGGGCGCGGTACGGCTCGCGTTACGCACGCTGCTCGCCGACGACGGCTGCCACGTGCGCGAGGACGGCACCCAGATGGTCGTCACCGTCCGCCCCTGATGACCTGCTGTGCTGCGCGCCGCTCGGCGGAGCGGCCTCCAGCCGGCTCGTGTCGCCGGACCGGGGCGTGGGCGGGGCGGCGAGCGGCGGGCCCGGCGGAGGCGGTAGGTTGATCCACGGTGTGCCGGGAAGGCTGGTCGGCGGTCCTGTCGTCGTGCCCCGGGAGTGCCGTTCATGCGTGCCAGCGACCTCGTCGCCGACTTCCCCACCGTGGGTCTCGACACCCCGGTGGCCGATGCCGCCCGTCTGCTGGCCGAGCAGGACCTGCCGGGCCTGATCGTGGTGGACGAGCGCGGGCTGCCGGCCGGCATCCTGCCGGGCACCCAGGTGCTGCGCCTGGCCGTGCCGGGCTACTGCCTGGAGGATCCCGCGCTCGCGCGTGTCGTCGACGAGGCGCACGCCGACATGTTCATGCGCTCCATCGCGGGGCGTACGGTGCGCGAGGCGCTGCCGCCCCGGCCACGCGAGCTGCCCGTGGCCGACCCCGACGCCACGGTGCTGGAGCTGGCCGCGCTCATGGCGCGCACGCACAGCCCGCTCGTGGCCGTGGTGGACGAGAGCGGGCTGCGCGGGGCCGTGACGCTCCAGGCGCTGGTGGACCGGCTGGTCGAGCAGTGACGCTGACGGCCTGGCTGGCGCTCGCCGTCTTCCTCGGCGCGTACACGCTGATCGCCACGGAGAAGGTGCACCGGGTCGCCGCGGCGCTGGGCGGCGCCGGGATCATGCTGGTGATCCACGCCACCGCCGCCGGGCCCGCGTTCTTCTCCGAGAGCACCGGCATCGACTGGAACGTCGTGTTCCTGCTGCTCGGCATGATGATCATCGTGGGGGTGCTGAAGCGCACCGGCGTGTTCGAGTACCTGGCGATCTGGGCGGCCAAGCGCGCCCGCGGGCGGCCGTACCGGCTCATGGTGCTGCTGGTGGTGATCACCGCGTCGGCGTCGGCGCTGCTCGACAACGTCACGACCGTGCTGCTCGTGGCGCCCGTGACGTTCCTGGTGTGCGAGCGGCTGGCGCTGCCGGTCGCGCCGTTCCTCATCGCCGAGGCCATGGCCTCCAACATCGGCGGCACGGCCACGCTCGTCGGCGACCCGCCGAACATCATCATCGCCAGCCGGGCCGGGCTCACCTTCAACGACTTCCTCGTCCACCTCGCGCCGCTGGTCGTGGTGCTGGTGGCGGCGTTCGCGCTGCTGTGCCGGGTGCTGTTCCGCCGGGCGTTCCGGTACGACCCGGCGCGGGCGGCGGAGATCATGGCGCTGAACGAGCGGGAGGCCATCGCCGACCGGCGCCTGCTGTGGCAGAGCCTCGTGGTGCTGGGGCTGGTCATGGCGGCGTTCGTGCTGCATCCTGTGCTGCACTACGAGCCGTCGATCGTGGCGCTGCTCGGCGCCGGGGTGCTGGTCGCCCTGACCCCGGTCACCACCGAGGAGGCCCTGGCCGAGGTCGAGTGGCCGACGCTGGTGTTCTTCGCCGGGCTGTTCGTCATGGTGGGCGCGCTCGTCCACACCGGCGTCATCGGCGAGGTCGCGCGAGCCGCCGCCGGAGCGGCCGAGGGACGGCCGGCCGCCACCACCATGGCGCTGCTGTGGGGGTCGGCCGGGCTGTCGGCGATCGTGGACAACATCCCGTACGTCGCCACCATGAGCCCCATCGTGGAGCAGCTCGTGCGGGCGAGCGGCGAGCATCAGGGGCAGGTGCTGTGGTGGGCGCTGGCGCTCGGCGCCGACCTCGGCGGCAACGCCACCGCCGTCGGCGCGGCGGCCAACGTCGTGGTGATCGGCATCGCCGCCCGCAACGGCACGCCGATCAGCTTCTGGGGCTTCACCAGGTACGGTCTGGTCGTCATGGTCGTCACGGTCGCGCTGGCGACGCCGTACCTGTGGCTGCGTTACCTTCTCTGACCCCCACTTCCCACCTGAGGAGCTACTCCCCCGTGGCTGACAAGAAGCTCGACCCGGTCGTGGTCATCGGGCTCGGCCGGTTCGGCACGTCGCTGGCGCTGGAGCTGGCGCGGCACGGCACCGAGGTGCTCGCCATCGACCGGCGGCCCAAGGTCGTGCAGGCGCTCGCCGGGCAGATCACGCAGATCGCCGCGGCCGACGCCACCGACATGGAGGCGCTGCGGCAGCTCGGCGTGCCCGACTTCTACCGGGCGGTCGTCGCCATCGGCGGCGACCTGGAGGCCAGCATCCTGACCGCCTCGCTGCTCGTGGAGCTGGAGATCGACGACATCTGGGCCAAGGCCGTCAGCAAGCAGCACGGCCGCATCCTCAGCCGCATCGGCGCCCACCACGTCGTCCTGCCCGAGCACGACATGGGCGAGCGCGTCGCGCACCTGGTGAGCGGCCGCATGCTCGACTACATGCAGGTGGACGAGGGCTTCGCGCTGGCCAAGACCCGGCCGCCGAAGGAGTACGTGGGCGTGCCCCTGGGCCGCTCCCACCTGCGCCGCAAGTACGGCATCACGATCGTCGCGGTCAAGAGTCCCGGTGAGGAGTTCACGTACGCCACGGCGGAGACGGAGCTGACGTACAACGACGTGATCATCGTCTCGGGCCGGACGGACGCCGTGGAGCGCTTCGCCGAGCTGTGAGTCGGCATCGCCCGGCGCCCGATATATGCGTAAAAATCATGTAGGGGAAGGGTTGGGCGGGGAACGAGCGGGCATGGCAGGCAATTCCTGCACGTCAATCACGAGGAGGAGCCCTAGTGCTCACCCTGACAGAAAACGCAGCCCAGGCCATCCGCGACCTCACGGCCTCCGCGCCGGAGCCCTCGCAGAGCGGCGTCCGCATCGCGTCGCAGGGGCAGGACACGGGTACGCTCACCCTTTCGCTGGCCCAGCAGCCCGAGCCGACGGACGCGGTCGTCGAGACCGAGGGCGCCCGCGTCTACCTCGACCCGGTGGCCGCCACCGTCCTCGACGACAAGTCGCTGGACGCGGGGGCCGACGACAAGGGAGCCGTCTCGTTCCTCGTCACCGACCAGACCACCTGACATCCCACGCGGCGGCCCCGGCCTGACGGGGGACCCGCGGGCCGCCCCCCGGCCCGGCACGCCTTGTCGTGCCGGGCCGGTGGCGTGCCCGCCGCTTCTCAGACGTCGCCGGACAGGAGCTTGTGCACGTACCGGAGCTGCTCCTCGCGCTGGAAGCCCTGGCCGCCCTCGTGCTTGTTCCACGGCCAGACCGTGATCTCCTTCGGGCCCTGCCAGTGGTTGTAGGCGGCGAAGACGGTGGACGGCGGGCAGATGTCGTCCATGAGCGCCACCGAGTACAGCGCCGGGACCTCGCCGCGGGCCGCGAAGTGCAGGCCGTCGAAGTAGGCCAGCGTGCGGAAGACCTGCTCCTCGTCGCCGCGACGGCTGGCGAGGAAGCGCACGATCTCCTGGTACGGGTCGCGGTCGGTGATCTCGACGGCCCGGCGGAAGTGGGTCAGGAACGGCACGTCGATGAGCGCCCCCGCGACCGACGGGCACAGGGCGGCCGTGGCCTGCGCGATGCCGCCGCCCTGGCTGCCGCCCGAGACGATGATCCGGCTCTCGTCCACCGCCGGGTGCCCGGCCGCGACCTCCACGGCGCGGGCGGCGTCGGTGAAGACCCGGCGGTAGTAGTACTCCTCCGGGTCGAGGATGCCCTTGGTCATCATGCCGGGCGCGTGCGGGTGCGTGCCGCCGTGGGGGTCGCCGGTGGCGCCCGGGTGTCCCGTGCTGGCGCCGCCGTGGCCGCGGGTCTCCATGACGAACACCGCGTACCCCGCCGCCGGCCACATCAGGTGGTCGTGCGGGAAGCCGCGCCCGCCGGAGTAGCCGATGTAGTGCATCACGCAGGGCAGGGGGCCCTCCGCGTCGCGCGGGGCGAGGAACCAGCCGCTGATCCGGTGGCCGCCCCAGCCCGCGAACGACACGTCGTACACGTCCACCGAGGCGAGCGGCAGGTCGTACCGCGTGAACTCGGGGGCGAGGTCGAATTGCCGGGCCTCCTCCAGCGTGCGCGTCCAGAAGTCCGCGAAGTCGGCGGGCTCGTCGCGCTCGGGGCGGTACGAGCGGAGTTGCTCAAGCGGCAGGTCGAACAGGGCCACGAAGATCTCCCAACCTGTGGAACCCGGGGAACGGTCGGTGACATTTCATCGCATGCCCGTGGCAAGCGCTATCCCCGGGGTCGGGAACGCGTTCCGGGGCCCTTCCCGGGGTAGGGGCGGGCGAATGAACGACCACCTGGTGAAGATCGCGCACCCCGCTCTCCAGCCCGGCCTCGCCATGGAGGCCCCCGCCGACCCGAGCGACTTCCTGCTGCTGTTCACGGACGAGACCGAGTCACGGGCCCAGCTCGTCCGCGACGACACGGGGCGGCCGGTGCTGCGGGTGGGGGCGCGGATGCGGCTGGACGGGACGGTCGTGGACGAGCAGGTATGGACGGTGCGGGAGCTGGTGCGCCGGCCGGGCCTGACCCTCATCCGGCTGGGCGACGCCCTGACCGCCTGACCCTGCCCTCAGGCCGGGGTCACTCGACGACGAGCTCGACCGGGATGTTTCCGCGGGTGGCGTTGGAGTAGGGGCAGACCTGGTGGGCGGCCTCCACCAGGGCGCGTCCCTCCTCGCCCTGCAGGTGGTCGGGCAGTTCGACGCGCAGCACGACGGACAGCGCGTAGCCACCGGCGTCGTTCGGCCCGATGCCGACCTCGGCGGTGACGGACGCCTCCGACACGTCGGCCTTGGCGCGCCTGGCGACGACGCCGAGGGCGCTGGCGAAGCAGGCGGCGTAGCCGGCGGCGAAGAGCTGCTCGGGGTTGGTGCCGGCGCCGGTGCCGCCCATCTCCTTCGGCGGGGCCAGGGCCACGTCGAGCCTGCCGTCGGAGGTGACGGCACGGCCCTCGCGGCCGGTGGCGGTGGCGATGGCGGTGTAGAGAACGCTCATGGACTCGCTCCTTATGGTTGGACGCAACTCGATTGTGCACAACTTAATTGGCAACAGTCAAACCGGGTATCATGCCCGTATGGATGCCCTGCGCCTCGACGACCAGGTGTGCTTCGCCGTGCACGCCGCCTCCCGCGCCCTCGACGCGGTCTACCGGCGTGAGCTGGCGGCGCTCGGGCTGACCTACCCGCAGTACCTCGTGATGCTGGTGCTGTGGGAGCGGCGGCAGGTGTCGGTCAAGGATCTCGGAGTGGCGCTGCGGCTCGACTCGGGCACGCTGTCGCCGCTGCTCAAGCGCCTGGAGGCGGCGGGGCTCGTACGCCGGGAGCGCGACGCCGGGGACGAGCGGTCGGTGCTGGTGCGGCTGACGCCCGAGGGGGCGCTGCTGCGGACACGGGCCGAGCCGCTGCCCCGGCGGATCGGGGAGGCGTCGGGCATGCGGCCGGACGAGCTGGCCGAGCTGCACCGGACGCTGGGCCGGCTGACCCGCTCCCTCACCGAAGCCGCCGCCCGCCCCTGATGCCGCTTCCCTGGCGCCGCCCGTTCCCGCCGAGCCGGAGCCGGGGTCAGCGGGCGGCGGGCCCGGCCGAGGGGACGTCGCAGCGGCCGGCCTTGACGCCGGCCACCTTCCACCCGGCGTCCGGGAACGGCGACATGAAGTGCGTGAGCAGGTCCACCACGTAGTCCGGCACCTGGCCGCCCGGGTCGAGCAGCGACACCATCTGCGGCCCGTCCGCGCCCCGCAGCCTGATGGAGCCGCTCGCGCCTCGCTCCGCGAACCCCGGCCGGGCGTCCACGGTCAGGCAGGCCAGCCGCACCCCGGCGGCGCTGATCGCCTGCCGGGCGCTGATGCGCCGCATCCGCTGGTCGTAGCGGCGCAGCGTGAGGGAGGTCGCGCGGCCCAGCCGCACCGAGTCGTGGAACACGTCGGCGCCGACCTTGCGGCTCAGCCGCACGTCCAGGCGTACGTCGGGACGCAGGTCCACACCCTTGGCGGCGAGGTCCAGCCGGTCGTACGCGCCCTCGAACCCCGGCGTGAGGTAGCCCAGCGCGGCGGGCGCCCGCAGCCCGAACGGGATCCGGCCCGGCCGCACCCGCAGCCACGACACGCGCCGCACCGCGAGCGAGACGTCCCCGATCGTGCTGCGGCCCAGCGCGAAGTCGCCGCCCACCTGGTACGACAGGAAGCCGGTCGTGTACGGGACATCCTTGCTCACGGCGACGCGCTGGCGGGCGACCGGGTCCACGGTGAGGCCGGCCCGGACGGCGACCCGGCCGGTGGGCACGGGCCTGGACGCCAGGTCGACGCCCTGGCCGCCGGGGCCGGGCCGGATGGTGGTGTCCGCGGCCAGGTCGGTGACGGAGAGCGCCACGCCGCCGAGCCGCCCGGACGGGTCGACGAGCCGGCCCTCCACGGCCAGCCGCCCGTCGAGCGCGTTCACCCCTTCACCGGCCCGGCCGCGCGTACCCTGCCCGGCCGCCTTCCCCGATCCGGGCGCGGCCTTGTACGTGACGGCCTTGTACGTGACGGCCGGGACGCGCAGCGCTCCACCGGAGGCGTCGGCGTCCAGCCCGAGGACGGCCGGGACGTCGCTGAGGCTGAGCTCGCCGCTGCCCGCCCCCGGCACCGTGACCGCGGCGCTGAGCCGGCGTACGGGCGAGGAGTCGGTGACGCGGACCCGGGTGCGGGCCCCGTATGTCCCCTGGACGGCCAGCGTCGCGGGCACGGGCTCGACCGCCACCCGCCCGCGCACCCCGCCGGCCTCGGCGTGCAGGGTGAGCGAGCCGAGCGTGGCCGCCGGCCGGACGCTGTACGCGGCCCGCACGACCCCGCCGCCGCCCACCTCGAACGGCCCGACCGCCATGCTGGTGACGGTACGCGGCAGCCCCGCGAGCGTGGCCCGCACCTTGACCGGGACGGGGGCGAGGACGGTGCTGGCGAGGTACACGTCCAGGCTCCCGCCCCCGGGCCGGAACCCGTCGAAGGTGACCGCCCTCCTGGCCGGGTCCACGGTGACGCGGTCCGGCAGCCCGGTCAGGTCCACGTACGCCTGGACCCCGAAGCAGCCGCGCCCGGCGACGCAGAACGGCCCGTCCGCGCAGCCCGGCGACCCGGGCGGGCAGCCGCCGTCCACCAGCGAGACGCCGCCGGCCACGGCGGGGGCGGCGGCCATGCCGCGCAGGGCTGCCGCCTTGCCCGCCCAGGCCCGCGCCCGCAGGTCCAGCCGCGCGCCCTTCCCCGGCACGGACGGATCGACGGCGCCGGAGTACGTGATCACGCCGCCGGCGGACGTGACCGACAGGCGTCCGGGGACGGGACCGACGTGGCCGAGCAGCCCGAACCGCAGGCCGCCGCGCGTGACGTCGGCGTCGAGGGCGAGCCGCTGCCGCGCCGCCCCGAACCCGGCCGTGAACCCGGCCGCCTCCGGGCTGAACTCCACGCTCCTCAGCCCGGTGACCCGCACGCTCGCGTCCAGGTCACCGGTGGCCTCGTCGAAGTGGGCCGCCAGGTGCGGCCCGGCGGGCGCGCGGGCGCCGTCGTGGTTGGTGAAGGCCAGCTCCGCCGACCCGACCGGCCCCGACAGGCCGCGGAACCGGTACGCCCCGGCGTCCCAGGAGGCGTCGAGGCGAGCCGGCACGCCGGTGACGCGGGCGGAGGCCCGGACGTAGCGGCCGTCGACCCGGGCACGGGCCAGCGCGGCGACGGAGCCGACGGGCCGGTCGGACGTCCAGGTGAGGGTACGGGCGGCGGTGTCGGCCACCAGCCGCACGCGCCGACCCGCGCCGCCGATCTCCGCCCGCACGTCGTCCGCCTGTTCGGCGGTGCCGGCGGCGGGCTTCCTGGTCGCGTACAGGCGGACCCGGGGCAGCCGGGACGTCCCGCGGACCTCGACCACGGACCGCTCCCCCAGCGCCCACGACGCCGCCACCTCTCCCCGCACTCCGGACACCGTGGCGTCCACCGTCGGTCCCGCCTTCAGGTCCGTGTACGAGGCCCGCGCCCGGCGGATCACCCCCGTGCCCCGGTAGACGGCCTTCCCGGCGGCCGGGTCGAGGCTCACGTCGACGTCGCCGGGCGTGTCGGACAGCTCGACCCGGGCCAGCCGCGTGCCGTCGAGACTCGCCGCGGCGACGAAGGGCCCGCCCGAGCCGCCCTCCAGGCGGGCGCGCGGCGCGGAGCCGTACGTCACGTCGAGCCCCGACACCCGGGTCAGCAGCGCCGAGACGCCCAGCGCCGCACCGTCCTTGATCATGGTGACGTGCCCGCCGCGGGGGCTGGACACCGCGCCGCCGCCCCGCTGGAGCACCACGGCGAGCCTGCCGATGGCGGTGCCGGCGGTCTGGGTGACGCGGTCGGCGGCCGGGTCGCTCTCCAGGCGCACCTTGGCCGGCAGGCCGTCCAGCTCGGCCCGCAGCACGGTCTGACCGGCGGCCCGGTCGAAGTAGAGCAGCCTGGCGGCGCCCGCCCGCGCCCCGCCGGAGGTCACCTCCAGGGTGTGCCGCCCGCCGCCGGTCTCGTACGCGGCGGTCAGGGACGGCGGCACGTCGCGCAGCTCGGCGGTCATCGCCCGCGACAGGCGGCCGTCGCCGTACACGTAGCTCCGCAGCTCGGCGCGTCCCGCCGGGCTGGACCCGGTGAACCGCACGCGCGCGGACCCGTCGCCGCGGGCCAGCTCGATCCGGGCGCGGGTGGGCATGCGGTCGAGCACGGCCCGCGTGTACCTGCCGCGGTCCACGGCCACGGCGTCGATCCTGGCGGGGGCGGACGCGGAGACCTCCAGCGCGGGGGTGGTGAGGCCGGCGTCGACGGTGAGGCTCGCGGTGGCGGGCGTCTGGGTGAGGCTCACCGCGGCGCGGCCGGTCAGACCGGCCATGACGGACGCGGAGGCGCCCGGCTCCGTACGCTTCACGCTTGCCCGCACCCGCTTGCCGGACAGGTCGACGGTGAACGTGCCGCGGTCGGCGTCCGACAGGGACGCCCCCTTGCGGAGCCCGTCGAAGCCGACCGACACGCGCTCGTCGAACTCGGCCCACACGCGCGCCCTGAGCCGGCCGGCGGCGCCGGGCAGCCGCCGCACGGCGAACCCGAGGCCCACGGCGCCCTCCTGGGGACGGGCGGCGGGCACCAGGTCGGCGGCCAGGTCGGGAAGGCCGTCGCCGGTCACGTCGGCCACCACGGGCACCGCCACGGGCCGGACCGCCGAACACGAGAGCGGCACCTCGGCGCTCTCCACACACAGCCGGTACGTCACCCCGGCCGACGTGCCGCCCGCCGTGCCGCCTCCTGTGGGGAAGGCGCCGGTGAGGGTGTCGGCGAGGGAGCGGGACAAGGTGGCCGGCGCGCGCTTCACCGTCAGCGGGCGGGCGTCGCGGGTGTCGGGGAGCACGGACCGTACGCCGGGGCCGTCCGCGCCGACCTGGCGGGACGCCTCGCGCTCGATCTCGCTCACCAGCGTGGGCCCGGCCGGGACGGTGATCTCCGGAGCGGCGGGGGCCGCGAGCCGGCCGTCGGCGTCCCGCAGGGCCGGGGACGATTCCGTGGGGACGTCCACGGTGGCGGGAGCGGGCCGGCGAACGGCCGGCACCGGCCGCACCCGCACCCCGGCGGAGTCGGCCGGGGACAGGACCGGGGGACGGATCGTCCGGGCGGCGCCGGAGACTTGCGCCGCCCGGACGGGACCCCGCATCGGGTGGGGCGTCGCGCCGTCCACTGCCCCGGCACCCGCCGGACCCGCCTCTGACAGGGGCTCCGCCGCGTTCGCCGCCACGGAGCCGGTCGTCAGGACGGCGCCGGCCAGGGACGCGGAGGCGAGCACGCGCGCGAACGCGTGCCGTGGATACCGCGACATCTAACGCCTACCCCCGAAGCGGTCTCAATCATCACATCTCTAACAAGAGTTACGACCCGACCACATTTCCTCACTATTCGTCAATCTGGGCCCAACATGGAGTCCCAGATCGATCAAGGCCGATACGGCCACGGCACCGGGGCGACCGCGGCGAAGACGGCGCCGATGACCGCCGCGGGTGTCCTGCAGGCGATCGAGAGTCGACGGATGCGGGCCCGGACGGTCTTCTTGCGGGCGCCGGAGAATCCGGCAGCGCCTCCGGTGCGTGCGCTGCCGGATGCCTTCGATCAGGCACAGGGACTCGTGGACCAGTCGAGGTAGCGGGTGACCCGGCCCCAGGTCGAGACCTCACCGCTGCAGAATTCCGTCTTGACCCCCACCAAGGTGGTGTGCGCCGAGTCGGAGTAGTACTGGGAGTTGCACATGTAGCCGGCGCGGCAGGCGGGGGTGGCCTGAGCGCCGGCCGGTACGGTGGCGAGTGCGGCGATTGCCACGGCGACGACGGCCAGTACGCGAGGGATCATCAATCATCCTTCCTGGGCACGAAACAGCACAAAGGTCCCCCGACTTCATGGGCTGATGATCGAGATGATCCGTCCCACGGGAAGAAGACGCAAGAGGGATTCATGGACCATCGGTTCTCGTCGCTGATGTCGAGCGCGGCCGGTGAGCACAGGTGGCGCGACCCGAGAGACGGTCGAGAGAAACGTAGACCGGTCTGCGGCATCACTACAATATCCCCGGGAGAGGCTCTCGACCTTCCCTACCTTGCATAGACCGGTCTACGTGCGCGACCATCTCGGCACCATAGGATCGGCAGGACCCGGTTCGAGAAGGGATCCACATGGTCGCGCCTGAGCGACGACGAAGAGTGACGATCTCCGACGTGGCGAAACACGCCGGAGTCTCCAAGGCGGCCGTCTCCAAGGTCATCCGGAACGACTACGGCGTCAGCCAGTCCATGCGAGACCGCGTCAAGCGGGCCATCGACGAGCTCGGCTATCGCCCTCAGGCGGCCGCGCGGGCGCTGCGCGGACGGTCGTTCACCATCGGCGTGCTCATGCAGCACATCGGGATCCCCTTCTACGCCGAGATCATGACCGGGCTGGTGGACCAGCTCACCGAGTCCGACTATCAGGCGATCATGATCCAGGGCGGCACCCGCGACAAGACCGAGAAACGAGCCATCGACGCCCTCATCGACCGGCAGGTGGACGGCATCCTCATGATCGCCCCGCTCGCCGCTCGCACGCACCTGGAGCAGGTGGCCCGCGAGATCCCGACGCTGGTGCTCGGCAGGCACGACCGGTCCCCGGCCTACGACTCGATCGTCGACGACGACCGGACCGGCTCCGAGCTCGTCATGGAGCACCTGATCGAGCTCGGCCACCGGCGCATCGGGCACATCACCTTCCACCAGGAGCACGTACGGCCGGCCGACCAGATGCCGCGCATCAGGGCCGACACCTACGAGCGGGTGATGCGCGAGCACGACCTGGCCGGCGAGATCGCCGTCGCCACGACCTCGTACACCGAGGAGGGGGGCTACGACGGCGCCCGCGAGTTGCTGGGCCGCTCTCCCCGCCCCACCGCGATCTTCGCCGGCTCCGACGAGGCGGCCCTCGGCGTCCTGGCCGCACTGCACGAGGCCGGCCTGTCCGTCCCGGGCGACGTCTCCGTGGCCGGCTACGACAACACCAAGCTGGCCGCTCATCCCAACATCGCGCTGACCACCGTCGACCAGGACGGCGTCGTCATGGGCCGCACGGCCGGACGACTGCTGCTCGAACGCATCGAAGGCCGCACCTCCGCCGCGCACTTCTCGGTCATTCCGAGCCTGGTCGTCCGGCGCTCCACCGCGTCTCCCCGTCCACATTCGTCTTCCTGATCTTCCGGGAGACTCTCAACCCCGAGGAGTCACGTGATCCGCACATCGTTCAACGACGACTGGCAGTTCCGTCCGAAGGTCAATCCTTTCGCCGAGCTGGCCGGGACCGCGGTCCCGTACGAGCCGGTGACGGTGCCACACGACGCGATGCTCACCCGCGACCGCGAGGCCACCACGGACGGCGCCGCGGCCGCCTATTTCCCCGGCGGGGCGTACGAGTACCGCAAGACGTTCTTCGCACCCGAGGAGCACCGGGGCAGGCGGGTCGTGCTCGAGTTCGAGGGCGTCTACCGGGACGCCACCGTGTTCATCAACGGAAACTACGCCGGGCAGCGCCCGTACGGGTACTCGCGGTTCCTCGTCGACGCCGACCGGTTCCTGCGGTTCGGCGAGAACAACGAGGTGCGGGTGGAGTGCCGCACCCATCAGGACTCGCGCTGGTACTCCGGCGCGGGCATCTACCGCGACACCTGGCTGCTCGTCGGCGACGTGGTCCGCATCAGCCCGGACGGCGTCCAGGTCACCACCCCGGACATCGACACCGAGCGCGCGGTGGTGGAGGTCGTGACCACGATCGAGAACGACGCGATCGACATCCGCACGGTCGAACTGGTCACCGAGATCCGCGACGCCGCGGGAGCCGTCGTCGCGTCCGGCACCGCGCCGATCACGGTACAGCCCCGCGAACCGGCCGTCGCTCGCCAGCGTCTGTACGTTCGCGAGCCCTCGCTGTGGAGCCCGGACTCGCCCGCGATGTACACATGCACCGTGTCCATGACGGGCATCGACGCCGTGGAGGCCGCCTTCGGCATCCGGTCCTTGCGCCTGGACCCCGAGCACGGGCTGCGGATCAACGGCGAGACGGTCAAGCTGCGCGGCGCGTGCGTGCACCACGACAACGGGCCGCTGGGCGCCGCGACGTTCGCCCGAGCCGAGGAGCGCCGCGTGCGGCTGCTCAAGGACGCGGGTTTCAACGCCATCCGCATGTCGCACCATCCCATGAGCACCGCGATGCTCGACGCCTGTGACCGTCTCGGCATGCTGGTGGTGGACGAGGCGTTCGACATGTGGACGTGGGGCAAGACCCCGTTCGACTACAGCCTCGACTTCCCGGAATGGTGGGAACGCGACATCGAGGCGATGGTGGCCAAGGACTACAACCATCCCAGCGTCGTCCTCTACTCCATCGGCAACGAGATCCCCGAGGCCGGGTCGGTCTCCGGGGCCGTGTGGGGCCGCAGACTCGCCGAGAAGGTGCGCGCGCTGGACGACACCCGCTTCCTCACCAACGCGGTCAACAACCTGCTGGCTCTGCTGCCCGATCTCACCGACCTGCGATCCCGGGAAGGCGAGGACACCGGCGTCAACACCCTGATGGCCGACAGCGGATTCGACGTGAACGCCGTGGCCGCCTCCGAACTGGTGACCACCCGCACCGCCGAGTCCTACAGCCTGCTCGACGTGGCCGGGATGAACTACTCGGAAATCCGCTACGCGACCGACCGCACGCTGTTCCCGAACCGGATCATCCTCGGCACCGAGACCTTCCCGACCCGCATCGACGACAACTGGCGACTGGTCGAGCAGCACAGCCATGTCATCGGCGATTTCACCTGGACCGGCTGGGACTACCTGGGCGAGGTCGGCATCGGCCGGCCGCAGTACTCCACACCGGACATTCCGCATCCCACGTTCGCGGCGCCGTATCCGTACCTGCTGGCCGGCTGCGGCGACATCGACATCACCGGCCACCGGCTGCCCGCCTCCTACTACCGGGAGATCGTCTTCGGCCTGCGCGGCCGGCCGTACCTCGCGGTCCAGCGGCCGCAGCACCATGGCAAGACCGTCATGAGCAGCCGGTGGGCCTGGAGCGACGCCATCGCCGCCTGGACCTGGCCCGGCCACGAAGCAGCCCCGATCATCGTCGAGGTGTACAGCGACGCGGACGAGGTCGAACTCCTGGTCAACGGCCGCTCCCTCGGGCGCCGCCCGGTCGGCGAGCGACACCGCTTCCGCACCGAGTTCGAGACCGTCTACGAACCAGGCGAACTGCTCGCGATCGCCTACCGTGACGGCGTCGAATCCGGCCGCGACCTGCTGCGCACCGCGTCCGGCCCCGTCGCGCTGCGCGCCGAACCCGATCGGCCGGTCATCACGGCCGACGTCGGCGACCTCGCCTACATCACCTTCACCCTGGTCGATGCGGCCGGGACAGTGCACACCGCAGCCGACCGGCCCGTGCGGGTGGACGTCTCAGGCGACGGGACGCTGATCGGCTTCGGCAGCGCCGACCCGTCGACCGAGGAACGGTTCGACGCGACCGAGCACCACACCTACCAGGGCCGCGCGCTCGCCGTGCTGAAGCCGACCGCGCCCGGCCACATCCGCCTGCTCGCCACCGCCCCGGACTGCGACCCGGTCGAAGTGCTGGTCACGGTCGAGAAGCCGGACCGGTGACTCCACCGCCGGTCCCGCGACACGGAAATCACGTCGAGGAGCGCCGTCCCCGCTGGCTACCGTGGGCCCGTGGACATCATTCTGACGACCGACCGGCTGCTGCTGCGCCGCTTCACCGAGGACGACGCCGACCTGCTGGTCGAGCTGGACAGCGACCCCGAGGTGATGCGCTTCCTGTCCGGCGGCAAGCCCACGCCGCGCGAGGAGATCGTGGAGGAAATCCTCCCCGCGTTCATCCGCTCCGGCTTCTTCGCGGCGATCGAGCGGGACACCGGCGAGTTCGCCGGCTGGTTCCACCTGCGGCCCGCGCGGGGCGGCGACCCCGCGGAGCCGGAGCTGGGCTACCGGCTGCGCAAGGCGTCCTGGGGCAAGGGGTACGCGACGGAGGGCTCCCTGGCGCTGATCGACAAGGCGTTCGGCGAGCTGGGCGCCCGGCGGGTGTTCGCCCAGACCATGACCGTGAACCGCGGCTCCCGGCGGGTGATGGAGAAGTGCGGCATGCGGTTCGCGCGGACGTTCTTCCAGGACTGGCCGGAGCAGATCGACGGCTCGGAGGAGGGCGAGGTCGAGTACGAGCTGCTGCGCGCCGAATGGGAGGCGGGAAAGTCGTGAACTCGCCGGGCCCTGGATGTCGATCCGGTCGCGGTCCGTTCGTGTAGAGGGTGAGAGGACGGCGACGGCGCCGGCCACGACACCGAGGAGACACCGATGCAGCAGTACCTGCTCAGCCTGTACCAGCCCGACGGGGACCCGCCGCCGCCGGAGTTCCTGGAGCCGATCATGAGGGAGCTGGCGGTCGTGAACCGGGAGATGCGGGAGGCGGGCGCGTGGGTGTTCGACGGCGGGCTGCACGCGGCGAGCAGCTCCACCGTGGTCCGGGTACGCGACGGCGAGATGCTCATGACCGACGGCCCGTACACCGAGGGCAAGGAGCACATCGGCGGGTTCGTGGTGGTACGGGCGGATGACCTGGACGGGGCGCTGGAGTGGGCGCGCAGGATCGGGGCCGCCAGCGGGCTGCCGATCGAGGTCCGCCCGTTCAAGGACCTGCGCTGACCCGCGGCGTGCCGCCCGCGCCCGGCCCCTCCCAGGAGAGGCCGGAGCGGCGGCGACCGCCGGACCGGGCGGACCCAGCGGACCGCGACAGGACGGACCGGGACCGGGCGGACCGGGCGGTGGACGTCGAGGGCGTGTTCCGGCGGGAGTACGCCCGGGCGGTGGCCGTGCTGGTGCGCCACTTCCGCGACATCGACCTCGCCGAGGAGGCCGTCCAGGACGCGTTCACCGTGGCGCTGGACCGGTGGCCGGCCGAGGGGACGCCGCCGAGCCCGGCCGGCTGGATCATCACGACCGCCCGCAACCGGGCCGTCGACCGGCTGCGCCGCGAGTCGTCCCGGGCCGGCCGGCACGCCGCCGCGGCTCTGCTGCACGCGCAGGACGACCCCGGCTCCCCCGCCGAGGAGGGACCCGTGCACGACGACCGGCTGCGCCTCATCTTCACCTGCTGCCATCCGGCCCTGGCCGTCAACGCTCAGGTCGCCCTGACGCTGCGGCTGCTCGGCGGGCTCGGCACCGCGGAGATCGCCCGCTCGTTCCTGGTGAGCGAGCAGGCCATGGCGCAGCGGCTGGTGCGGGCCAAGGCCAAGATCCGCGACGCGCGGATCCCGTACCGGGTGCCGCGCGAGGCGGACCTGCCGGACCGGCTCCGCTCGGTGCTGGCCGTGGTCTATCTGGTCTTCACCGAGGGACACACCGCGGCCGCCGGGGACCGGCTCGTCCGCGAGGATCTGTGCGCGGAGGCCGTACGGCTGGGGCGGTTGCTGGCGGAGCTGATGCCGGACGAGCCCGAGGTGCTGGGGCTGCTCGCGCTGATGCTCCTCGTCGACGCGCGCCGGGCCGCCCGCACCACGCCTGGCGGGAGGCTGGTGCCCCTGCCGGAGCAGGACCGCTCGCTCTGGGACCGGGAGCTGATCGCCGAGGGCCACGCGCTGGTCCGCCGCTGCCTGCGCCGTGGACAGCCGGGGCCGTACCAGATCCAGGCCGCGATCAACGCCGTGCACGGCGACGCGCGCACGGCCGCGGACACCGACTGGGGGCAGATCGTGCGGCTGTACGACCAGCTCCTGGCCGTCGCCCCGTCCCCGGTCGCGGCGCTGAACCGGGCCGTCGCGGTGGCCGAGGCCGAGGACCCGCGGGCGGCGCTCGCCCTGGTGGAGGAGCTGGACCTGGACGGGTACCACCTGTTCCACGCCGTACGCGCCGACCTGCTGCGGCGGCTGGGGCGTACGGCGGAGGCGGCGGACGCCTACGAGGCGGCGATCGACCGGACGGCCAACGCCGCCGAGCAGGACTTCCTGCGGCGGGCCCGTGCCACGCTGACCTGAGACCCCGGGACACCTGGTGCACTGGTCCGACCAGTCACTAGGGTGCTTCGTATGACGGGATACGACGCGTTGTTCCGCCTCGACGGGCGGCGGGCTGTGGTGATCGGGGCCGGGAGCGGCATCGGCAGGGAGGCGGCGCTGGCCCTGGCCGCGCACGGCGCCGAGGTCGTGTGCGCGGACCGCGACCTGCCGGCCGCCGAGAAGACCGCCGCGCGGGCCGGCGGCACGGCCCGGCTGCTCGACGTGCTGGACGCGGACGCGGTGCGGGAGGCGGCGGACGGCGAGCCGGCGGACGTGCTCGTGTTCACCGCCGCCACCAACGTCCGCAAGCGGCTGCTGGACTACTCCGGCGAGGAGTTCGCCCGGGTGGTGGACCTCAACCTGCGGGCCTCGTTCGACGTGGTCCGCGCCTTCGGCGCCGGGATGGTGGAGCGACGGCGCGGGTCGATCATCGGGTTCGCGTCGATCCGGGCGTCGGTGACGGAGCCGGGGCAGGGCGTCTACTCGGCCACCAAGGCCGGGCTGGTGCAGCTCCTGCGCACGGCCGCCGCCGAGTTCGGCCCGTACGGGGTGCGGGTCAACGCGGTCGCGCCAGGGGTGGTCGAGACGCCGCTGACCCGGCAGATCAAGGACGACCCCGCCTGGTACGACGCGTACGCCGCCAAGAGCGCGCTGGGCCGGTGGGCGCGGGCGGAGGAGATGGCCGGGGCGGTGGTGTACCTGGCGAGCGACGCGGCGAGCTTCGTCACCGGGTCAGTGCTGTACGTGGACGGCGGGTGGACCGCCGTGGACGGCCGCTTCGACCCGCCCGCCTGACGGGCAGGCCCTCGACCGGGCCGGGCGCCTCGCGGGACGGCCGTACCGGCTGTTAACGTTCACAGCACTGAGCTGCGGCGACGGGAAGGGAGCGCACGTGTCGGCGAGCATGGAGGAGCGGGTTCTCGGCCGGACCGGCCGCCGGGTGGGCGTCGTCGGGCTCGGCGCCTGGCAGCTCGGCGCCGACTGGGGTGAGGTGTCGGAGGACGACGCGCTGGCCACGCTGGGCGCCGCCGCCGACGCGGGCGTGACGTTCGTCGACACCGCCGACGCCTACGGCGACGGGCTCAGCGAGCGCCTGATCGGCCGCTTCCTGAAGACGCGGCCCGGCGTCACCGTGGCCACCAAGATGGGGCGCCGCGTGATGCCCCAGGAGCCGGGCGTCTACACGCTGGACAACTTCCGCGCCTGGACCGACCGCTCCCGCGCCAACCTCGGCGTCGACGTGCTCGACCTGGTGCAGCTGCACTGCCCGCCCACGCCCGTCTACTCCTCCGACCAGGTGTTCGACGCGCTCGACACCCTCGTCGCCGAGCAGCGGATCGCCGCGTACGGCGTGAGCGTCGAGACGCGGGAGGAGGCGCTGCGGGCGATCGCCCGGCCGGGCGTGGCCACCGTGCAGATCATCCTCAACATGCTGCGCCTCGGCCCGCTGGACGAGGTGCTGCCCGCGGCGCGCGCGGCCGGGGTGGGCGTCATCGCGCGGGTGCCGCTGGCCAGCGGCCTGCTGTCGGGCAAGTACGACGAGCACACGACGTTCCCCGAGGACGACCACCGCACCTACAACCGCGGGGGCGAGGCGTTCGACGTCGGCGAGACGTTCTCCGGCGTGGACTTCGCCACGGGCCTGGAGGCGGTGCGGCGGCTCGCGCCGCTCGTCCCGGAGGGGGCGACGATGGCGCAGTTCGCGCTGCGCTGGATCGTGGACCAGCCGGGGGTGAGCGTGGTAATCCCGGGCGCCCGCAACCCGGCCCAGGCCCGCGCCAACGCGGCGGCGGCCGGGCTCGCGCCGCTGCCGCCGGAGGCCCTGCGGGTGGTGCGGGACGTGTACGACGAGCTCATCGCCCCCCAGGTCGCCACCCGCTGGTGACCGGGGGCCTCGGCCGGCAGCCGCTCCGGCACCCACGGGACCGGCTTCTCAGCGGCGCGACGAAGCAGACCCTGCCCGGGGCGGTCAGTCGTCCACGCCGCGGGTGCGCAGCGCCTCGCCCAGCGTGTCGGCGTGCCGCAGGACGCTGATCAGCAGCGGCACGGCGAACGCCCGGACGCTCCACTCGACCCCCCGGGCCCGCTGGGCCTCCCTGACCTGCGTCGCCAGTCCCGAGACGACCGGCACGCTGCGCACGGTGAGGGACAGCAGCAGCGACAGCCGGAACGGGTCGAGGCCGACGAGCCTCGCGGGCGCCAGGCAGCGTTCCAGGCAGGCCATGATGGCGGAGGTGCGGGTGGTGAGCGTGACCAGTCCCGCCAGGGCGACGGCCAGCACCATGCGCAGCGTGGACGTCACCGCGACCGGTAGCCCCGTCGTCAGCGCCTGCGCGGCGAACAGGGCGACGGCGAACCAGCGGACGGGCCGGATCTGCGCCCAGCCCGCCGCCCAGCCGACGCCCGAGACCGCGTACAGCAGGACCACGACCACCGCGGCGCCCTCCAGCGCCGCCGGGGAGCCCAGGAGCACGAGCGCCGTGCACGACAGCGCGAGCCCGGCCAGTTTGACGCCGGCGCCGAGGCGGTGCAGCGGTGATCGGCCCGGGACGTAGGCGCCGGTGAGCCCGGTCACGCCATCAGCTGCCGGTAGTGACGGATCGCCGCGCCGGGCTCGTCGTCGGCGACCACGCGGCCCGCGTCCAGCACCACGACGCGATCGAACTCCTCCAGCAGCGCGAGGTCGTGGGTGACCACCACCACCGGGTGCGGCAGGCCGCGCAGGACGCCCGCGAACTGGCGGGAGTGGCGCAGGTCGAGCAGCGTCGTCGGCTCGTCCATCACCAGGACGCGGGGCTCCAGCACCAGGACCGAGCACAGGGCCAGGAGCTGCTTCTGGCCGCCGGAGAGCTGGTGCGCGGGATGGTCGGCGTGCTCCGACAGGCCGATCTCGGCGAGCACCGCCTGGACCCGCCGCTCCACCTCCTCGGGGCGCAGTCCCTTGCGGCGCAGCGAGAATGCCACGTCCTCCGCCACGGTCGGCATGACGATCTGGGCGTCCGGGTCGGTGAAGACGAATCCCACGTCGCGTCTGATCCGGGCCCCGTGCCTGCGGGTGTCGCGTCCGAGCACCGTCACGCTGCCCGAACTCGGCAGGGCCAGGCCGTTGATCAGGCGGGCGAGGGTGCTCTTGCCGGAGCCGTTGGCGCCGATCACGCCGACGCGCCGTTCCGCGAGCGACAGCGTGAGGTCGCGCAGCACGTCGCGCCGCCCGAGCCGGACATGGACATCGGTGAACTCGATCACTCACACCACCTCGAACAGCGCGGCGACCCCGAGGCCCCCGCCGACCGCCGCCGTCGCCAGTCCCAGCGTTCCGGCTGGGGCGCCGGCATGTATGAGCCTGCCGAACAGCCTGGTGACCACGACGGCGCCGCTGGCGCCCCAGGGATGGCCGAGGGCCAGGGAGCCTCCGTCGGCGCACACCCGCTCCCGGTCGCCGTCCAGCGGGTCGAGCCCGAGCGCGTCGGTCACCGCCAGGACCTGCGCCGCGAACGCCTCCACGATCTCCACGGCCGCGACCTGCTCCAGTGTCACGCCCGCGCGTTCGAGCACACGGCGGACGGCGGGCACCGGTCCCCATCCGGGCAGCGACGGGTCGCAGCCGACGACCGCGCCCGCCCGCAGCCGCAGCCCGGGCAGACCGCCCCGCAGGCGGTCCGGGACGACGGCGACCGCGGCGGCGCCGTCGCTGACCGGCGAGGAGTTGCCGGCCGTCACCGTGCCCCCGGCGACGAACGCGGGCGGCAGCCGCGACAGCGACGCCAGCCGCAGAGGGCGGGGCCGCTGGTCGGCCGTCCGGCCGTCGACGGCGACGATCTCCCGCTCGAAGCGGCCCGCGTCACGCGCGGCCAGCGCCTTGGCGTGGCTCTGGTGGGCGTAGGCGTCCTGGCGTTCCCGGCTCACGCCGCGGGAGACCGCGAGTGCCTCGGCCGCCGGGCCCATGTCGGGGTCCGGGTGACCCTCCGGCGCGAACGGCGCCCGCTCGTACGGCACCGGCGGCGCGTCCCCTCCGCCGCGGTGTGCCCGCAGCGGGGCGGTGGACGCGCTCTCCGCTCCCCCCGCGACGACCAGGCCCGCGTCACCGCCGCGGACCACCTGGCCGGCGAGCAGGATCGCGGCCAGGCCGCTGCCGCACTGCCGGTCGACCGTGACGCCGGGAACGCCGTGTCCCAGCCCGGCCGCCAGCGCGGAGACGCGGGCGAGGTTGCCCCCGGGACCGGTGCAGTTGCCGAGGATCACGTCCTCCACCGGCATGCCGAGGTGGGCGACGTCGCCGGCGACCGCCGCGATGACGGGGGCGGCGAGCCGGTCGACGGTCAAGGTCTTGAACGCGTGGCCGGCGGTTCCGACGGCGGTGCGGCGGGCGGCCACGACGACCGGCGCATCGCCCATCTCGGTCGCCATCAGCCGCCCCTCCCAGTCGCCGTCCCAGTCACCATCTCAGCCGCCGATCTCGGTCGCCATCTCGGTCGCCCATCTCGGTCGCCCATCTCGGTCACCGTGTCGACCGCCATCTCAGCCGAGCCGCCGCAGGCCCGGGTCGCCGTCGGCGAGGCGGGTGGCGACGAGCCCGCGAGCCGGCTTGCCGGTGGCCGTGCGGGGCAGTTCGGGGACGGCGTACCAGCGGCGGGGCCGCTGGGCGGTGTCGAGGCCGCTGCGCGCCGCCGCCTCCAGCCTGGCCCGCGGCGGCGGCGTGGCGTCGCGGGTCTCCAGGACGGCGGTGACGACGGAGCCGAGGTAGGGGTGCGGGGAGCCGACGACCACGATGTCGCCCACGCCCGGCACGCTCCGGAGCACCTCCTCGACGTCCTCCGGCACGACGGTCGCGCCGCCCGTCTGGATCGCGCCGTCACCACGGCCGCGCAGGCGCAGGACCTCGCCCGGCCGGTACGGCTCGGCCAGGTCGCCGACGGTCATCCAGCCGGCGTCGTCGGTGCGCAGAGGGCCGGTCGCGCCGGCCAGGTAGCCCTGGGACAGCCAGGGGGAGCGGGCCCACAGCTCCCCGAGACCCTGCCCCTGCTGTACGAGACCCTCACCCTGCGGGAGGCGGACCTCGATGTCGACTCCGGGGAACGGGCGCAGCCCGGAGCCGTCGGCGTCCAAGGCCACGAAGGACAGCTCGGTCGCGCCGTAGTAGGACACGACGTGGACGCCGGCCTCCGCCGCCCGCTCGCGCGCGCCGGCCGGCAGCGCGGCGCCGCCGATCACTGCCGTGCGGAGCGGGCTCGTGGTCCGGCTCAGAGCGTCGAGCACGGCGGGCAGCCGGTGCGGCACGAGATGGACGACGGTGGCCCGGGCCAGGTCGGCGGAGAGGTCGGCCGGGGACCAGCGGCCCGGCAGCATGGCCGTCGCGCCGATCGCCAGGGTGTGCACGGCGGCGAAGGCGTACAGGGAGGACACCAGCGGACCGGGGACCAGCACGACGTCGCCGGGCCCGATGCCCGTGAGACGGTCCAGGTACGGGAAGGAGGCCGTCCACGACGCGCGGGTCCGCACCACGGCGCGAGGTCTGCCGGTGCTCCCGGAGCTGAAGCAGGCCCACGCCGGGTCGTCGGGCGCGGCGGCGCGAGGACGGGGCGGGCAGACGGCCGGGGCGGACAGGGCGGCGTCGACGAGGGCGTCCACGGGGACGGCCCGCATCACCTGCGCGCGCCGGTCGGGCCCCCAGGAGGGGTCGCACACCAGCGGCGTGGCCCCGGCCAGGTCGGCGGCCAGCACGGCGACGAGCATCTCGACCGGATCGTCGAGGCTGACGGCGACCAGCGCGCCCCGGCCGGCCCTCAGGTCCGGCCGGGGTGGAGCGGCTCGGGTCCGGAGGTCCGCCAGACGCCGGGCGGCTCCGGCGACGCGGCCGGCGAGCTCGGCGTAGCTCAGCTCGCCGGAACGGCTCCGGACGGCCGGGTGGTGCGGACGGTCGGCGGCGTGGCGCAGGACATGTGCGAAGACCGGCATGTCGGGGTCAGAGCCTCCCCTTGGACGGCACCCTGGAGCCGCCCCCCGTGGCCAGATAGGCCCGGTACACGCCTCGCGCCACGACCGCCGCCAGCACGGCCTTGACCAGGTCGCCCGGAAGGAAGACCGAACTCAGCAGCGCGGCCCGGCCCAGCGGGAGTCCGGTGACGGCCGCCTGGACCGGGATGCCCACCAGGTAGATCATGCCGACCCCGCCGGCCAGGCACGCCGGCAGGAGCCGCACGATGCCGGGCGTCCGGTCGGCGCCTGCGGCGATCCAGCCGGTCAGAGCGGCACCCGGGAGCCAGCCGAGCAGGAACCCGGCCGAGGGCCCGGCGAACACCCCGAGGCCGCCACGCCCGCCGGCCAGCAGGGGCAGCCCCGCGGCGACCAGCACGAGGAAGACGGCCACGGCCAGGGCACCGCGCCGGGCGCCCAGGACCGCGCCCGCCAGCATGACGCCGAACGTCTGCAGGGTGATCGGCACCGTGTTGCCCAGCACGCTCACGCCGCCGGGCAGCCCGAGCACGGCGATCAGGGCGGCGAAGACGCTGATCCTGGCCAGGTCTCCGGTGGCGAGCCGGCGGCGGGGCTGGTGATCCCATGACTCCTGCGGCCGGGACGGCACCTGTTCGTCGTGTGTCATAGAGCAGATCTCACATCAGGACGTCATGGGTCAGACATGGCGGGATCCCACAACATTTCCCGCTCTCCGCTGACGGAGGGCGGGTGGCGGGTGGCGGTCTCGGCCGTTGCCGAGACCGGCGCCGCGGTCCCGGCCGCGGGGCCGGTGCCGCGCCGTGCCGAGCGGTCCTTACCTTACCCGTGGCCGGTACGTACCTCTGCCTGGGCGGATCCGCCGCACCCCGGCTGTCGGTGCCGGCGTGCGGCGGCGTTGCGGGGCAGCAGTCGTACCAGTGCGCAGTAGACGAGCGCCGTGGCGGCCGCCGTGGCCAGGCTGCGTGCCGCCGCCGTGGCCTGCCCGCCGGTGAGGGAGCCGAAGTAGACGGTGGTCACGGCGCGCCGGATGTCAAACGGGAAAAGAGCGCCGGCCAGGGCGAACCGGGGCCGGCGCTCTCGTGCGTCAGGCGTCAGCCGTCAGCGGCCGCCAGGTCGAAGCGGCACGAGACCGGGTGACGGGGCCGCTCAGGCGGGCCAGGCCGCGAGGGCCAGGTCCGCCGTGGCGGCGAGCTCGGCCGCCGTGGCGCCGTCGCGGGACCGCTGGGACATCCCCTGGATGATCGCCGCGAAGTAGGCGGCCAGCGCCTTCGGGTCGGCGTCGGCCGGCAGCTCGCCCTCGTCCTGGGCGGCCCGCAGCCGCGCCTCGAAGGTGACCAGGTTGGCGTTGCGCAGGTCGCGCAGGAAGGCACCGACCTCCTCGTCCTGGACGGTCACGTTGGTGGCCGCGCAGATGGTCAGGCAGCCGGCCGGGTGTGACGGGTCCGGGTAGATCGCGGCGGCCTCGCGCAGGATGCGGGCGAACGCGCCCCGCGCCGTGGGCTCCTCCTCCAGCGCCACGGCCACGAACGCGCCCACCGGCGAGCGGCCGTAGGCGGCCACGGCCTCCTTGAACAGCGCCTTCTTGTCCCCGAAGGCCGCGTACAGGCTGCCCGGCCGGATGCCCATCGCCTCGGTCAGGTCGCCCACCGAGGTCGCCTCGTACCCGCGCCGCCAGAACAGCAGCGTGGCCGCCGCGAGCGCGGCGTCGCGGTCGAAGGCGCGCGGCCTGCCCCTCGCGGGCCGCCGGACCGCTCCGGCGTCCGCGTCCGTGTCCGTCGTCATGCCACCCATTCTAGAGCGACCGCTCAAGAATCCGTGCTAACGTATTTGTTGAGCAACCACTCAAGAAAAGGGGAGCATCATGGGCAGGACCATGGACGGCAAGGTCGCGCTGGTCACCGGCGGCGGCAGGGGCATCGGCCGGGCCATCGCCGAGCGGCTGGGCCGCGACGGCGCGGTGGTGGCCGTGGCCTACGCCCGCGACACCGCCTCGGCGGAGGAGGTCGTGGCCCGCATCCGCAAGGACGGCGGCCAGGCGTTCGCGATCCGGGCCGAGCTGGGCCGGCACGGCGACGCGGCCGAGCTGTGGGCCGCCTTCGACGCCGGCGTCCGCCCGCTCGTGCCCGGCGGCGGCGTGGACGTCATCGTGAACAACGCGGCCATCGGCCGCAGCGCCGACCTGGCCGACCTCACGGAGGAGCAGTTCGACGAGGTGTTCGCGGTGAACGTGCGGGCGCCCTTCTTCATCGTCAAGGAAGGGCTGAGCCGGCTGCGCGACGGCGGCCGGATCATCAACGTCTCCAGCGGCGCGGCCCGCATCGCGATGCCCGAGATCATCGCCTACAGCTCGACGAAGGGCGCGCTCGACACGTTCACCCTCAACCTGGCCAAGCAGCTCGGGCCGCGCGGCATCACGGTCAACTCCGTGGCGCCCGGCATCGTCGACACCGACGTCAACGCGAGCTGGCTGCGCGGCAACCCCGAGGCGCAGGCGAGCGCCGCGGCGGTGGCGGCGCTCGGCCGGGTGGGGCAGCCGGACGACATCGCGGACGTCGTCGCGTTCCTCGCCTCGGACGACGCCCGCTGGGTCACGGGCCGCGTCATCGACGCCACGGGCGGCTCGGGCCTGTGACGTCCCGCTCAGGTCAGGCGGTCACGGGCGGATGATCGCCATGCGGGTGACCGTGAGCTCCTCGATGGCGAAGCGGGGGCCCTCCCGGCCGGCGCCCGAGTCCTTGACGCCCCCGTACGGCATGTTGTCCGCGCGGAACCCCGGCACGTCGTTCACCACCACTCCCCCGGCCTGGATGCGGTCGACGGCGGCGAACGCGGTGGACAGCGAGCGGGTGAAGACCGCGGCGTGCAGGCCGTAGCGGGAGGCGTTGACGGCGGCGAAGGCCGCGTCGAGGTCCGGCACCGAGCGGACGCACACGACGGGGCCGAAGATCTCCTCGTCCCACGCGGCGGCCCCGTCCGGGACGTCCGCCAGGACCGTCGGCGCGATGGCCCGGCCGTCGGCGACGCCCCCCGTGACGAGCGTGCCGCCCGGCTCCCGCACCCAGCCGAGCACCCTCTCGGTCGCGGCCGGGTCGATCAGCGGCGCGACCCGCGTCTCCGGCGAGCGCGGGTCGCCGGTGACGACGTCCTTCATCCGCGCCGCCAGCAGCGCCAGGAACGGCTCCCGTACGGGCTCCTCCACCAGCACCCGCTGCACCGAGATGCACGCCTGGCCGGAGGCGTAGTAGCCGCCCCGCACGACCGCGTCCGCCGCGGCCTCCAGGTCGGCGTCGGCGGCCACCACGAGCGCGGCGTTCGAGCCGAGCTCCAGCAGGACCTTGGTGGGCGCGGCGGCCCGCGCGATGGCGTGGCCGGCGGCGGCCGAGCCGGTGAACGACACCGCCCCGATCCGCCGGTCCTCCACCAGCGCCCGCCCCACCTCGACGTCCCCGGTGACGAGCTGGACCCCGGCCGGGGGCAGCGCGCCCGCCGACCGCAGCAGGTGCACGAGCCAGAGCGTGGCCAGCGGCGTCGCGGGTGCCGGCTTGACGATCACCGGGCAACCCGCGGCCACGGCCGGGGCGATCTTGTGGGCGGCCAGCAGGAGCGGGTAGTTGAAGCCGGTGATCCCGACCACCACGCCGATCGGCCGCCGCGTCCAGAACCCGATCAGCCCCTCCCCCGACGGCAGCAGGTCGAGGGACACGGTCTCGCCGTGCAGCCGGGCCACCTCCTCGGCCGCCGTGGCGAGCGTCACGAGCGTGCGCGCCACCTCCACCCGGCAGTCCAGGAGCGGCTTGCCGGTCTCCAGCACGAGCAGCCGCTCGACGTCCTCCCGGCGCGCGGCGAGGGCGTCGTGCGCGCCCATGAGGGCGGCGCGGCGGGCGTGCGAGGGCAGCGCGGCCATGGCCGGCGCAGCGGCGAGCGCCTCCTCGACGGCGCGGCGGGCCAGCTCCGGCGTGCCGACCGGCGCGCTCGCCACCACCGAGCCGTCGTACGGGAAGACGACGTCGCCGGAGCGTTCCGTCTTCACCCATCCGTCGCCCACGGGCAGCCCGTCCGGCCACGCCCCGTCGAGATCGTCCACTTTCACGCCACTCCCCCCAGAGCGCTGGGAAACACGTCGAGATACGCGGGCGCGCCCTCGCGCCCGGTCGCGGCCAGCATGGCGTGCGCCACGGCCCGGCTGAACACGTCGGCCCCGGCGGCCAGCACGTCCTGCAGCCCGGACGGGTCCGGCGCGGGCTCGCCGCAGGTGGCCAGCCCGAAGATCGTGTCGCCGTCGACCATGGTGTGCGCGGGCCTGATCGCCCTGGCCAGCCCGTCGTGGGCGACGCCCGCGAGCTTGCCGCACTGCGCCTTGGTGAGCGTGAGGTCGGTGGCGACGACGCCGATCGTGGTGTTGAACGAGGTGACGGCGGCGGGCCGCCAGGCGGCGGACTCCTCGGGCGACGGCTCGCGCAGCGGCCCGAACTCGCCGGGCAGGCCGTACCGGGTGCCGGACAGCAGCGCGCGGCCCGGGTCGAGGACGGACCCGGCGGCGTTGACCACGGCCAGCGCGGCCACGGTCACGCCGGAGGGCAGCACGGCGCTGGCCGTGCCGACGCCACCGGCCAGTCCGCCCGCCACCGCCCCGGCGCCCGCGCCGACCGACACGCTGCGCGCCTCGGCGGCCGAGGCGGCGTCGAGGGCGGCGGCGCCCAGCGCGCCGTCCGGCACGGCGCGGAACCGGCCGCCGCGCCCCAGGTCGTAGATGACGGCGGCGGGCACGATGGGCACCACGCCGCCCTCGACGGGGAAGCCGATCCCGGCGTCGGCCAGCCGCTCCATGACGCCGCACGCGGCGCTCAGCCCGTACGCGCTGCCGCCGGTGAGGGTGATCGCGTGGACGCGCTCGACGAGGTTGCGCGGGTCGAGCAGCTCGGTCTCCCGGGTGCCCGGAGCCGCGCCGCGCACGTCCACCCCCGCGACCATGCCGCCGGGGGGCGCGAGCACGACGGTGGTGCCGGTGCGGTAGCCGCCGCCGACCCGCTCGGCGTGGCCGACCCGCAGCCCGGCCACGTCGACCAGCGCGTTGGCGCGCCCGGCCTTCACGCCCGCCTCCGCGGCCCGGACGACGCGGTCCCGGTGAGGAAGCGGCGGGCCGCCTCGGCGAAGACGCGGGTGCACTGGACGATCTCGGCCACCTCGACGTACTCGTCGGCCTGGTGGGCGATCCACTTGCCGCCCGGCCCGTACACCACGGACGGCACGCCGCCCCAGTGGGTGAGCACGGTGCCGTCGGTCGAGCCGGGCACGCCCCCGTAGACGGGCTCCGCGCCGGTGACCGCCCGGTGCGCGCCGGCCAGGGCCGCCACCACGGGGTGGTCCACGGGCACCTCCACCGGCGGCCGGTCCACCAGCACCGACACCTCGGCCGCGATGCCGTCGCAGGCGGCCAGCTCCCGCACCCTCGCGGCGACGTCGTCGTGCGCCAGCCCGGGAACGGTCCGCACGTCCACGAAGACCGACGCGACCGCCGGGATGACGTTGACCTGCTCCTCGGTGCCCGCGCTGACCACGGTCGGCGTCACGTACACCTCGCCCAGGTGCTCGTGCGCGGGATGGCACTCCTGGAGCTCCTCCTCCAGGGCGTGCAGGCCCGCGAGCAGCGTTCCGACGGCCCGGATGGGGTTGCGGCCGTGCTGCGGCATCGCGCCGTGCGCCATCTTGCCGGTGAGATCGACGCGCAGGCGCAGCGCGCCCTTGGCGACGGCGCAGATCTCGCCCGCCTCCGGCTCGGCGACGATGGCGCCGTCCACGTCCGCGGCGAGCCCCTCGGCGACGAAGTGGTGGGCGCCGATCATCAGGCCCTCCTCGTCGGCCAGCGCGCACACCTTGATCCGGCCCGGGAACGGCCCGGCGAGCTGGAGCGCCCGCGTGGCGTAGAGGGTGGCGGCCAGGCCCGACTTCATGTCGGCGCTGCCGCGTCCCCACAGCCGCCCGTCGCGGATCTCCCCGCCGAACGGGTCCACGGTCCAGCTCGACAGGTCGCCCTCGGTCACCACGTCGGTGTGCCCCTCGAACATGAGCGTCGGCCCGTCACCGCCGCCGCCCTCGACGACGGCCACCACGTTGGGCCGGCCGGGCGCCGCCTCGTAGACGCGCGGCTCCCAGCCCCACTCCCGCATCCTGGCCTCGACCAGCTCGGCGGCCGGCCGCTCGCTGCGCCCGCGGGCCGGATCGTTGGTGCTGGGTATCCGCACCAGCGCCTGGGTGAACTCCACGACTCCGCGGGCGTCTACGTCGATCACAGCAGTCCCTCCAGGGTCGGTACGGCCCGCAGCAGCGCGCGCGTGTACGGGTGCTCCGGCGCGGCCCAGACGTCGTCCACCGGGCCGGTCTCCACGATCAGCCCGTCGTGGACGACCGCGACGGTCTCGCACAGGTGACGGACCACGGCCAGGTCGTGCGAGACGAAGACGAGGGTGAGGCCCAGCTCGTCGGCCAGGTCGGCGAGCAGGTTGAGGATCTGGCCGCGTACCGACACGTCGAGGGCGCTGACCGGCTCGTCGGCGACGAGCACCTCGGGGCGGGGCGCGAGGGCGCGGGCGATCGCGATGCGCTGCCGCTGGCCGCCGGAGAACTGGTGCGGGTACCGGCCGGCCGCCGAGGCGGGCAGGCCCACCGCGTCGAGCAGCTCGGCGACGCGGCTGCCGACGGGCTCGCCGAGCGCGACCAGCGGCTCGGCGACCAGGTCGCGGACCCGCATGCGCGGGTCGAGGGAGCTCATGGGGTCCTGGAAGACGATCTGCAGGCTGCGCCGCAGGAACCGCAGCGACCGCTCGGGACGGCCGGTCACCTCCCGGCCGCCGAAGGTGACCGAGCCGCTGGTGGGCCGGTCGAGCGCGCAGAGGAGACGCAGCAGCGTGGACTTGCCGGAGCCGGACTCGCCCACGATGCCGAACCGCTCGCCCCGGTGGACGGTCAGCGACACGCCCTTCAGCGCGTGCACGGCCTCGCCGGGACGGGTCAGGGAGGTGCGGGGCCGGCGGTAGACGCGGGTGAGGTCGCGCACCTCGATCAGCGGCTCCCGGGCGGAGTCCCCGGCGGGCGTGCGTGCGGGGTCAGCCTCGGGGGTGCCAGCATGCGAAGGCATGGCCGTCTCCTGTCAGCTCCGGAACGGTCGCGCAGACGTCGGAGGCGTGGGCGCACCGGTCGCGGAAGACGCACCCCTCCGGGAAGTTCCCGGCCGCCGGAACGGCGCCCGGGATGGTGGCCAGGCGGGTGCCGCGCGGCGGGAGCCGGGAGGCGGCCAGCAGGCCCTCGGTGTAGCGGTGGCGGGGCCGGGCGAACACCTCGCGCAGGGGACCGCTCTCGACGACCCGGCCGCCGTACATCACGAGCACCCGCTCGCAGACCGAGGCGACGACGGCGAGGTCGTGGGTGATGAACAGCAGGGCGGGCGCGACCTCGGCGATGAGCTCCAGCATCTGCTGCTGCACGGTCACGTCGAGCGCGGTGGTCGGCTCGTCGCAGATGAGCAGGTCGGGCTCGTTGGCCAGGGCGATGGCGAGCATGACGCGCTGGCGCTGGCCGCCGGAGAGCTGGTGCGGGTAGGAGCGGGCGATCCGCTCGGGCGCGGGCAGCCGGACCCGGCCGAGCAGCTCGACGGCGCGCTCGCGGGCGCGGCGCGCCGGGGCGCCGTGCAGGGTCATGACCTCGGCGACCTGCGCGCCGACCCGCATGAGCGGGTTGAGCGCCGTCATGGGCTCCTGGAAGACCATGGACACCGTACGGCCGCGCAGGTCCTTCAGCCGCCGCTCGGGCACGCCCACCAGGTCGCGCTCGCGCAGCCGGGCCGTCCCGGACGCGGTCACGCCGTCGGGCAGCAGCCCCATGAGCGCGAGCGCGGTCAGCGACTTGCCGGAGCCGGACTCGCCGATGAGGCCGACGCGCTCGCCCGGCCCGATGCCGAACGACACCTCCCGCACCAGCTCGATGTCCTGGGCCCGCACACTCAGCCCCTCAACCGTCAGCACGGATGCTCCTCAGCTTCGGGTCGAGGTGGTCGCGCAGGCCGTCGCCGAGCAGGTTGAAGCCGAGCACCGCCAGCGCGATGGCCAGGCCGGGCCACAGGGCCAGGCGCGGGGTGGAGAACAGCAGCTCCTGCGACTCCTGGAGCATGCGCCCCCACGACGGCGTGGGCGGCCGGGTGCCGAAGCCGAGGAACGACAGCGCCGCCTCGGCCAGGATCGCGATGGCGAACGACACCGACGCCTGCACGATGAGCACCGAGCCGATGTTCGGCAGCACGTGCCGCGCGGCGATGGCGGGGCCGCGGCGGCCGGCGGCCCGCGCGGCCAGGATGTAGTCCGTCACCATGACCTGCATCGTCGCCGCCCTGGCCACGCGGGCGAACGCGGGCACGGTGGCCACCCCGATCGCGATCATCGCGGTCAGCGTGCCCGCCCCGTACACCGCGCCCAGCATGACGGCCAGCAGCAGCGCGGGGAAGGCGAACACCAGGTCGTTCACCCGCATGATGAGCTCCGACAGCCAGCCTCGGGAGCGGGGCGCCATGCCGGCGGCCACGCCCAGCGGCGTGCCCAGCACGGCGGCGATGCCGACGGCCACCACCCCCACGTACAGGGTGGTGCGGGCGCCGACCATGAGCTGGCTGAGCGTGTCGCGGCCGAACTTGTCGGCGCCGAGCAGGTAGCCGCCGCCGGGCTCGCGCAGCTTGTTCGCCGCGTCGACGAGGGTCGGGTCGTGCGGCGTCCACACGAACGAGACGAGCGCGGCCGCCACGACGATCCCGACCAGCGCGCCGCCCGTCACCAGCCCCGGGTTGAGCCGTCCCCTCATCGGGCGCCCCGCAGGCGGGGGTCGAGGGCGGCGTAGCAGACGTCCACCACGAAGTTGATCAGCAGGACGGCGGCGACCAGCACCATCACCACGCCCTGGACGAGCAGCAGGTCGCGCCCGGCCACGCCGTTCAGCAGCAGGTCGCCGAGCCCCGGCACGACGAACACCCGCTCGACCACGACGGCCCCGACCAGCAGGGTCGCGAGCTGCAGGCCGAGCACGGTGACCACGGGGATGGAGGCGTTGCGCAGCCCGTGCCGCCACAGGGCGCCCATCCGGCCCCTGCCCTTGGCGCGGGCCGTGCGCAGGTAGTCCTCGCGCATCACGTCGAGCACGGCGCTGCGCACGTACCTGGTCAGGACGGCGCCCTGGACGATGCCGAGCGACAGCCACGGCAGCAGCAGGCTGCGCAGCCACTCGGCCGGGTCGTCGGCGATCGGCACGTAGCCGCCGGACGGCAGCGCCTGCGCCTTCACCGCGAAGACGAACACGAGCAGGATGCCGGCCAGGAACGCGGGGATGGCGATGCCGACCTGGCTGACGGCGCTGATGGCCGCGCCGAGCGGGTCGCGGTGGTGGACGGCGGCGAACGTGCCGGCCGGCACGGCGACCAGCAGCGCGATGACCATGCCGCCGATGACCAGCACCGCGGTCACGCCGAGCCGGTCGGCGATCTGCGGCCCGATCGGGGAGCTGGTCACGTACGAGGTGCCGAAGTCGCCCCGGGCCAGCCCGCCGAACCAGTCGAGGAACTGGGTGACGGGCGGCCGGTCGGTGCCGAACCGGGCCCGCAGCTCGGCGACCGCCTGGGGCGTCGCGTTGACGCCGAGCGCCACCTCGGCCGGGTCGCCGGGCAGCACGGCCATGAACGCGAAGACCGCCACGCCGGCGGCGGCGACGCTCGCGAGGAGCACCGCCAGCCGCTTCGACAGGTAGACGATCACTGCTTGGCGAGCCCGGTGAAGTCGAAGGACTCGGCGATGGCGTTCTGGGGCAGGCCGGTGACGCCCTTCTTGGCCACGATCAGGTTGGGGAAGAGGAAGAGCCAGTCGGCGGCGGCGTCGTCGGACAGGAGCTTGGCGGCCCGCTTGAGGTCGTCGGTCTGCTGCTGCTCGCTGCCCTCGTCGGCGGAGGCGAGCAGCTTGCCGAACTCCGGATTGTCGTACCGGAAGTAGTACGACTTGTCGGCGAATATGCCCATGTCGCGGGGTTCGACGTGGTTGATGATGGACAGGTGGTAGTCGCCCTGCTTGAACACCACGTCCAGCCACCGGGCCGGGAACTCCAGCGGCTCGATGTCGGCCGTGATGCCCACCTGGGCCAGCTGCGACTTGACCACCTGGGCGGAGGCCACGGCGTAGGGCAGGTTGGGGATGCGCATCTTGACCGTGTACGTCTTGCCGCCGAGCAGTGCCTTGGCCTTGGCCGCGTCGTACGGGTAGTCGCCGGCGCGGTCCTCGTACCAGGGGTCGGTGGGCGGGACCATGGAGCCGATGAGCTTGCCGCGCCCGGCCCAGGCCGTGTCGAGCAGCGCCTTGTGGTCGATGGCGTACCGGACGGCCTGGCGCACCTTCTTGTCGTCGAACGGCGGGCGGCCGTTGTTCATCGACAGCACCACCTCGCCGTTGGTGGTGCCCTCGACCGTGACGAACCGGTTGGGGTCGGCGAACTGCTGGAGCGACTCGGGGGCCTGGACGCTGGAGATGACGTCGATGCCACCCGTCAGCAGCGCGTTGTTCATGGCCGTGGCGTCCTTGAAGTACTTGAGGGTGACGGCGCTCATCGCCGGCTTGGTCCCCCAGTACTTCGGGTTGGCGTCGAGCCGGATGGAGTCGCCGCGCTTCCACGAGCCGAGCTGGTAGGGGCCGGTGCCGACGGGCTTGTTGGCCAGGTCGGCGACGCCGGTGCGGCTGAACATGGCGCCGAGCCGGGTCGCCAGCGCGTAGAGGAAGCCGTTGCTGGGGCGCTTGAGCGTGACGACGGCCGTCGTGTCGTCCTTCTTGTCCACCTTGTCGATGACGTCGAGCTGCGACTTGATCTTCAGCTTCCAGTCCGTCCTCACGCGGCCGAGGGAGAAGACCACGTCGTCGGCCGTGAACGGGGCCCCGCTGGTGAAGGTGGCGTTCTTGCGCAGCGTGAAGGTGTAGGTTTTGCGGTCCGGCGAGACCTCCCACTTCTCGGCGAGCAGCGGCTGGATCCTGCCGTCCTGGTCGAGCTTGACCAGGCCCTCGTAGACGTTGACGAGCAGGGCCTGCGGGATGGCGGCGCCCTCGGTGGAGGTGAAGTCGAGGTTGGCCGGCTCGGCCACGAACCCGACCGCCAGTGTCTCCTTCGCTGCCGTCCCCCGGGAGCCGCCGCCGGAGCCGCCGCCACAGGCCGCCGTGCCCAGCAGGAGCCCGCCCAGGGCCATCCAGATGCCGATGCGCCTCATGTCCAAGCCTCCTGGCTGTGCCCTGGCTAGTGCACTGGTCGGACCAGTAGGCTACGCACACTGCCAGCCGACGACGGCTCAGGTCAAGGGGGCGCAATGAGTGGTCCACGCTTCGAGCCGGTACGCACCGTACGCGCGTACGAGCGGATCGTGGAGCAGGTCGAGCAGGCCATCGAGAGCGGCGCTCTCTGCCCCGGGCAGCGGCTGCCCAGCGAGCGCGACCTCATGGGCCAGTTCGCGGTGAGCCGGTCCACGGTGCGCGAGGCGCTGCGCGTGCTCCAGGCACGCGGCCTGGTGCGCTCGCGGCCGGGCGACCCGCACGGGGCCGAGGTGCTGCCGTTCAGTCCCGACGCGCTGCAGAAGTCCATGGCCACGCTGGCCCGGGTCGAGGGCCTGTCGCTCGGGGAGCTGGTGCAGTTCCGGATGCTGCTCGACGGGTCGGCCAACCTGCTGGCGGCCCGGCTGCGCACCGACGAGCAGCTCGCCGAGATGGAGGCGGCCATCGAGCGGATGCGGGCCACCCTCCAGGAGGGCCCCGCGGAAGGGCATGGCGCGTTCAGCGCCGCCGACGTGGCCTTCCACGACGCGGTCGCGCGGGCCAGCGGCAACAAGCTCATCCAGATCTGCGTCGAGGTGGTCCGCTCGATCGTCGTCGGCCTGGTGGCCGACCGGCTCGCCGCCGAGCCCGACCGGGAGGCGCTGATGCGGCGCAGCATCCGCCACCACGAGGAGGTGCTGGCCGCCGTCCGCGCCGGCGACGGTCCGCTGGCGGCCCGGCTGGCGCGGCAGACGATGTACGACTACTACGCCGGCCACGTCCCGGCGGCCGAGCGTCCGGCCCTGCGGGCCCTGCTGGAGTAGCGTTCCGGATGGACCGCGACATGTCCGGCCACCTTGGGATATGGACGCGCTATCTGCCGTTAACGGGTGTATGTTGCAGCCGTGGCGCGCGAGGATTCGGACGGGCTCGCCGAGGCGTTCCTGCGTGAGCCCCGTCGCTACACCAGCCACCAGGTCGCCGAGATGGCCGGGGTGCCGGTCTACCGCGCGCGCCGGTTCTGGCGGGCGCTGGGCTTCCCGAACGTGGCCGACGACGCCGTCGAGTTCACCGACTCCGACGTGGAGGCGCTGCGGACCCTGCTCGGCATGGTCACCGCCGGCGTCTACGACGAGGAGCACGTCCTGCTCCTGGCCCGCTCGCTCGGGCGGGCCACCGCGCGCCTGGCCGAGTCGCACGCGCAGCTCGGCGCCGAGGCGCTGGACCAGGCGGGCGTGCCGCTGGCCGAGCGCCCCCGCGCCTGGCGCCGCCGGGCCGAGCGGGTCGTGCCCGACCTCGCGCGGCTGCTCGTCTACTCCTGGCAGCGCCAGCTCGCCGCCGCGGCCGGCCGCATGGTCGACCAGGACCACAGCGCCGTACGGCTGGCCGTCGGCTTCGCCGACCTCGTCGGGTTCACCCGGCTGAGCCGGCAGATCACCGAGCGGGAGCTGGCCATGCTGGTCGACAGCTTCGAGGGCCGCTCGGCCGACGTCGTGACCTCCTCCGGCGGCCGGATCGTCAAGACGCTGGGCGACTCGGTGCTGTTCGTCTCCGGCAAGGCCCACGAGACGGCCGAGATCGGGCTGCGGCTGCTGGAGACGCACGCGAAGGTCCGGGGCATGCCGGAGCTGCGCGTGGGGCTGGCCGCGGGGCCGGTGATCTGGCGGATGGGCGACGTGTTCGGCACGACGGTCAACCTGGCCAGCCGGCTCACGGCGCTGGCCCGGCCCGGCACCATCCTGGCCGACCCGGAGATGGCCGAGGAGCTGGAGGGCGACCGCGCCTTCGAGCTGCGCCCGGTCAACCGGCTGTCGGTGCGCGGCCTGGGCGAGCTGGCGCCGTTCACGATCCTCCGCGCCGGCCGCGCCACCTGATCCACCCGTCCCTCAGCGGGGCCGTGGGTGGGGCCGTGGGTGGGGCCGGGCAACCCGGCGGGCGCGTCGATGCGTCACTAGCCGCAGTGGCCCTCAGCGGGAGGGCCGGACCAGACGCGTGCGGGCGCGCCGCGCCGGCAGGAGGCATCAGGTGGCGGATCGGGCGATATATCAGGAATTCGTGCTGGCGAGGTCGGACCGGCTGTTACGCACCGCCTACCTGCTGACCCGCGACTGGGCCCTGGCCGAGGACCTGCTGCAGGAGTCGCTGGCCAAGGCGTGGTTCGCCTGGCCCGGCGTGGAGGAGCCGGAGGCGTACGTGCGCCGCGTGCTCGTGACGACGTACACGTCGTGGTGGCGGCGCAAGTGGCGGCGGGAGCTGCCGAGCGACGACCTGCCGGACCTCCCCGTGGACGGCGGCGCCGAGGGCGACCGGGAGGAGCTGTGGCGGGCCGTCGGCCGCCTCCCCGCCCGGATGCGCGCGGTGATCGTGCTGCGCTTCTACGAGGACCTGCCCGTGGCCGAGGTGGCGCGGCTGCTGGGCTGCGCGGCCGGCACGGTCAAGAGCCAGACCGCCAAGGCGCTGGCCAAGCTGCGCGTGGACGAGTCGATCATGGAGGAGATGTACCGATGACCGTACGCGACCTGCGCGACGTGCTGCGCGAGCACGGCGACGCCACTCCCCCGTCCAACCCGGCCCGCCACGAGCAGGTACGGGCCCGCATCTCCCGGATCAGGCTGCGCCGGCGGCTCGCCGCGGCCGGCACCGCTGTGGCGACGCTCGCCGCGCTGGCCTTCGTGTTCCTGCCCGGCATGGCCGGAGCGGGTCCCGACACGACGGCCGCCACGTCCGCCACGGCCGGCCCGCTGGCCGGGTCGCCTGTCCCCGACGAGCTGCCGGAGACCTTCACCGCGCCGGACGGCACCGTCTACCGGCGCCTGGCCACGGCCTCGATCGGGACGACAGGCTCCCGGAAGGCCACGGTCACGGTCCCCGTCACGGGCAAGCCGCTCGACTTGGCCGGGCTCTGCACCCCTAAGGGCAGGAGGCTCTCCGGCATCCAGATCGGCGTCAACGGACGGCCGGTGCCGAGCGGCCTGCTCTGCAAGGGCAGCAGGCAACTGGCGGGCCTCACCGTTCCCCGGGGCACCGGGAAGCGGGCCACGATCACCTTCGACACGACCACGCACGGCTCGGGCTGCGTGCGGGCCGACTCCAAGAGCCCCTGCCGCCCGTTGAAGGAGGAGCGCAGCCCCTGGTCCCTTGCCGTGTACGAGTGGACGCCGCCGAAGACGCCGGTCGAGCCCGGGGCGCCGAGGGCGTTCCCTCCGCACCAGAGCGGCTGGAAGCTGGCGGACACCCGGACCGGCACCTGGCCGGCGCAGAGGTCCGTGACGTTCCGGGTGCGCGGCGACGGCCGCCAGTTGGGGGTGGACCAGATCTGCACCGGTGACCTGGCCACGCGCCTGTGGTTCAGGTACGAGATCGACGGCAAGGACACCGGTGCCGCGAGCGCCTGCGGTGTGTGGGAGAAGGGGCCCTTCCCCATGGGGATGTCGCTGTTCAAGACGACGAAGGGCAAGCCGGTGACCGTCACCCTGAAGCTGTTCATGGAGTCGCCGACGGGCGGGCGGCCGGTCCGCTGGTCGGTGGGGCTGTTCCGGCAGTAGGCGTGAGGTGGAGGGCGCGCGAGCACGAAAACCCCCGGCGGTTGTTGGCAACTGCTTCGCTTGCGCGCCCCCACGGCCCCGGGTGATAACGGCTTGTCACCCCAACAAACCCGGGCAACACCCACACAAGGGGGTTCCATGGCGCGCCACCGGATCATCGGGCTCGCAGCCACGCTCCTCGCCTTACCCCTCCTCACCGCGCTCCCCGCCACAGCACAGACAACGCAGACAGCGCAGACAGCGCCCAAGGCTCCTGCGCCCTCCGACATCAGGGAGCTGACCCGCCAGGACTTCACCCTCGACGGCAGGCCGGTCAAGGTGCCGTCGTCCTACAAGGCCAAGCCGAGCGCCAGGGCCAAGGCCGCGGACACGCCGCCGGTCGGCACGGTGCGGCAGTGGCTCGGCATGGACGACTTCAACGGGCGGCTCTACCGCAAGGACTACACGCTGCGCGGCGTCGGCGACAACATCGAGGTGTGGGTCGCCAACGACCTCGCCTTCCCCGCCGGCGACTGCCGCGCGCAGGTCCCGTCCAGCACGCAGGTCACCGACGCGCAGGTGGCGAGCCTCGTCCACGAGTTCGACACCAACATGTACCCGAAGGAGACCGCCGCCTTCAGCAGACCGCCGGACCGTGACGGCTCCAACGCCGCCCTCGGGCCCGACGCCAACGGCAACGGCGGCGTCTACACCGGCGCGGGCAACCGCACCGTGACGCTCGTCGACAACGTCAGGGACGACAACTTCTACGACTTCCCGGCCGCGCCCACGTACATCGCCGGGTTCTTCTCCTCGCAGTTCAACGAGCTGCTCGACCGCAACGTCATGACGATCGACGCGTTCGACTGGCTGCACCGCACCGGCGCCAACCCGCCGGACGAGCCCACCTCCGACCTGTGCCCCTCCCGCCCGGCGCGGCCGCACCAGTACGAGAACACCTTCGCGCACGAGTGGCAGCACCTGGCCCACTACTACACCGACCCGCTCGAGACCACCTGGATGAACGAGGGCCTGTCGGACTTCGCGCAGACCCTCGTGGGATACGCCAATGCGAAGGCCACGGTGTTCGACCGGGGCGCCGACAGTCACATCTACTGCTTCCAGGGCTTCGGCACCGTGCAGACGCCGTACAACACCAACCCGCGCGACTGCGGCGGCCCGGAGAACTCGCTGAACCTGTGGGGCGAGGGCGCGACGGCCAGCGGGGTGCTCGCCGACTACGGCAACGCGTACTCGTTCATGCTGTTCCTGTACGACAGGTACGGCACGGACTTCCTGACGCGCCTGCACCGGGACGGCGACCTGCAGGGACTGGCCAGCCTGCGGGCGGCGTTGGAGGCGCGCGGCGTCAAGAACCCCTACCAGGTGATCCACGACTTCCAGACGACGACCCTGGTGGACAAGATCATCGGGGAGTCGGCCAGGGGCGTCATGCTCGGCGTGCCGAGGAAGCGGGTGACCACCGCGAGCCTGCGCTCGACGGTCAACCTGGACAACCCGGCGGCGTACAAGACGGCCGGCGCCGCCCCGAACGGCGCCGACTACGTGCCGCTCCAGGCGGCCGACGGGAAGGTCCTGCGCGGGTCGGCCCTGCGGTCGCTGTCGTTCGAGGGCGCGAAGACGCTGCCCGCGCAGCCGCTCGCCTGGACCGTCGTCTCCGACGACCCGGACCGGGCGGGCAACCCGGTGCTGTGGTCGGGCAACTCCAGCAATCTCGACGCCGCCGCGGTGACCCGGGTGACGGTCCCCGCCGCGGACCCGACGCTGCGCCTCCTGGCCAAGTACGGGGCGGAGAGCGGCTTCGACTACGGCTACGTCGTGGTCTCCACGGACGGCGGCGTCACCTACACCGCCGTCCCCGGTGACCGCACGGTGACGGGCCCGCTCGGCCCGGCGCTCAACGGCACCACCACCGGCTTCGAGCCGCACACCTTCAGCCTGGCGGCCTACGCGGGCAAGGAGATCCTGCTCGGCTTCCGGTACGTCAGCGACGCGGGCGTCAACGAGGGCGGCCTGCGGATCGACGACGTCACGGTCGGCGGCACGGCGGTGAGCGACGGGTCGAGCCTGGAGCCGTTCGACTCGCCGACGGAGATCCACCCGACGCCGGTCGCCAACTGGAACGTCCGCCTCGTCGGGCTGGACGACAGGCACGCGGTGGCGCTCCAGGTGGAGTCCGACGGGCGGCGCACGCTCTCGCTCAACCGGCTCCAGCTCGCCGTGCTGGCCCCGTTCCCGAAGGTGGTCGCGGTGGTCGCCTACGACGACCCGACGGAGCAGGTGGGGCAGTACGCGCCGTACACACTGAAGGTCAACGGCGTCACCCAGCCAGGGGGCGCCCCGCAGCAGTGACACCGGTGCGAGCCGGAGGGAAGGCGCCTGCCGCCCGGCGGCGGGCGCCTTTCGTGCTCGCCGTCAGAAGGTTCCGACGCCGTCAGACAGTTCCGACGGCGAGCGCGACCTGCGCGATGATCGCCATGGCCACCGTGCCGAAGGCGGCGAGCGCGATCAGGACGAGCAGGACGCGCAGCAGGGTCGAGACGACCTTGGACGCCTGGCGGATGAGCACGATCATGAGCCAGAAGGAGGCGGCCGCGAGGAGGTAGAGGACACCGCGCGCGGCGGTGACGCCCTCGGGGCTGGCGACGGTCGTCGCCATGACGACAGGGAGAGTCAGGGTTGCAGACATCGAGGTTCCCGGGATGTGACGCGCCGATGGGGCCTGGGACGAGTGCGGCACTCCTGGAGAAAGGTTGCCCCGGGGGTGCCTGCCCGTTTCGTGAAGTGCTCAGCCCGCGCCCTTGCGCCGATCCGGCGGATCCCTGATCCTCATGGCGGCCTCGCTGGTATAGCTTCAGTTAATCTTCAGCAGCTTTCATGGCCTTTCCCTGACAATGGGATGCCCCCTCCCCCTACGCTCTAACCACCGTCGCGAGCAGGGGTTGACAAGCAGATACGAGCCCTTGCGGGCGGCTCGGCGACTTCTCGCCGCCGACCAGGGCGTTCACCCTCGCCTTCCGCGATGAGTAGAGGTTTACTGAAGGTGCTGAACTTCAGATGGGGAGTGGCACCATGGAGGATTCCGGTCAGGCCCTGTCGGGCCGGCTGCGGGCGCTGCGCACCCGGCGGTGGCCGCACTCCAGGATCAGCCAGGAGCGGCTGGCGCGGGCCCTCGGCGTGAGCGCCCCGCTCATCTCCTCCTTCGAGTCCACCAGCCACCCCAAGGCGCCCAAGCCCGCCTGGCTCGACGCGTACGCCACGCTCTTCTGCACCGAGCGCTCCGTCGAGGGCGGCGGCCTGCGGCTGCTGTCCCCCGACGAGCTGACGGCCGAGGAGCTCCGGGAGCGGGATCAGCTGCGGCAGGAGCTGCTGGAGCTGCGCGCGGCGGCGCTCGGCGAGCCGGCGGCCACGCGGCGGCGGGCCGCCGCCAACCTGTGGGAGTTCGGCGACGACAACCAGATCACCCTGGTCTGCGCGCGGCTCCCGCCCGAGATGCTGGCCCGCATGCCGTACGTCGAGCCCGGCGACCCCGACTTCATCGAGCTCTACACCTACGCCGACCTCGACGCGCTGTTCGAGCTGCACGGCCACATCCGCGCCGTCAACCCGCGCAGCGAGGTCCGCCGGCGCACGCCGCAGGACCTCGAACCCGACGACCTGACCGCGCACCTGGTGCTGCTCGGCGGCATCGACTGGAACGAGATCACCACTGACGTGCTGCACCGCCTCGAACTGCCCATCGAGCAGGTCACCGACTGGGACAAGGGCGTGGAGCCGTTCTTCCTGGCCGGGGGTGAGCGTCACCGTCCCCGGCTGGACGGCGGGACCCTCAAGGAGGACGTGGCCCTCTTCTACCGCGGCCCCAACCCGCTCAACCGCAAGCGCACCCTGACGATCTGCAACGGCATGTACGGGCGCGGCACGCTGGGCGCGGTCCGGACGCTGACGGACAGCCGCTTCCGGGACAGGAACTCCACCTTCGCCCGCGAGCGCTTCGGCGGCCGGGCGGCCTTCGCCATCCTGACCCGGGTGGCCGTTCTCAACGGCCTGGTGCTGACCCCGGACTGGACGCAGGGCGAGGCGAGGTTGTTTGAATGGCCCGAATGATCCAGCCTTCGCGGGACCATCACGGCTCCCACCGGCACCTGCTGCTCGCGCCCGGGGCCGGAGCCGGCGAGGGGCGGATCGACGCGATCGTCGTGCCGACGGTGCGTCACCACCGCAGTCTGCTGCACGCCGTCACGCTGTCGAAGGCGCTCGGCTGCCCGCTCCTCGTGCTCTGCAGCGGGCCGTACACCGGAACGGCCCGGCTGCGGGCCCTCGCCGGGCTGGGGGCCGAGGTGATCGCCGTCGACTTCCCGGGGAGCGCGGCCCTCACCCTGCCCCGCTTCGAGACCTCCGCCGTCCTGCCGCCCCGCTTCCGCCGCAGGACCGACACGGCGGCCAAGCGCAACCTGGCGCTGGCGCTGGCGCGAATGCTGTCGTGGGAACGGATCGTCTTCCTCGACGACGACATCGAGGTGGGCGAGCCGGACGATCTGCGCCGGGCCGCCGGGCTGCTCGGCCGGTTCAGCGCCGTCGGCCTGTCGGTCGCCGGCTTCCCGGACAACTCCGTCGTCTGCCACGCCTACCGGGCCGTCGGGGGTCACCAGGAGTCCTTCGTCGGTGGCGGAGCCCTGGCCGTCGAAACCGTGCGCAATGTCGCGTTCTTTCCAGATATTTACAACGAAGACTGGTTCTATCTGCTCGAAGGTGACGGGCTGCGCCCGCTGGCCGTGACGGGGAAGGTGCGGCAGGCGCCGTACGACCCCTTCCGCACCCCGGAGCGCGCGCGGAGCGAGGAGCTCGGCGACGTGCTGGCCGAGGGCCTGTTCTGGCTGCTGGACGAGGGCCGGACGATCGACGACGCGCACCACGGGCACTGGGAGGACTTCCTGGCCCGCAGGCGGCGGTTCATCCGGAGCGTGCTGCGGCGGATTCCGGACGCGGACGCGCCCCCGGCGGAGGCGCGGCGCATGGAGGAGGCGCTGAAGGCGGCGCTGGGCCGCCTGGCGCTCATCACGCCGCACCTGTGCCTGGCCTACCTCGACGCGTGGCGGGCCGACCGCAAGTCCTGGCGGGACTTCGCGGACCTGCTCCCCGCCGCCGGGACGGTGGACGAGGCGCTGCGCGCCCTCGTGGCCCCGGGGTACCCGGCGCTCACCTCGCTCCACCTGAAGCCCGCGCAGATCTGCCAAGGGTGATCGGCACTCTTCGTCGTGACCTGACAGATTCCCGTGACGTGCTTGTTATGAACCGATTGACACGTCGATCGTAAAAGTTATGCATCATGTCCGGATTCGGGCGGCTATCGAGAAGGATCTTCCCGCGCTCTCGGGCGCCCTCGGGGAGGAGCCGTACTTCGTCACCCAGCTCGCCCGGCAGCGGAGCGGGCACGGCGTGCTGCTGGTCGCCTGGCGGGTGTCCACGCCGGTCGGGCACGTGTACCTGTGGCTGGCGCCGGCCGCGGAGCCCGAGGTGCGCGACCGGTTGCCGGGCGTGCCGCTGATCGTCCACCTGCGGGTGGCGCCGCAGCACCGGGGCCGGCGGATCGGGAGCCGGTTGATGGACGCGGCCGAGGGGCGGCTGAGCGCGATGGGGCACGCGCGGGTCGCTCTCGGGGTGGACCTGGACAACGAGCGCGTCGGCCCGCTGTACCGGCGGCGGGGGTACCGGGAGTGGCCGTACCCGCCCGTGCCGACGACGCGCGAGGAGCTGCGGCCCGACGGGCGGGTGGAGGAGGTGGCCGACGTGTGCCGCATCCTGGTCAAGGACCTGCGGCAGGCGCCGGTGAGCCACGCGCCTCGTCCCGCGCGGGGCGAGGCGAGGCGCGGCTAGACCACACCGTCGGCCGCGCAGGCGCCGGAGCAGACCGACGACCGGCTGACCGACGTGCCGCCGGGAAAGCCCTCCTGGTTCAGCTCACGCGTCGTGTGGTGCTCCCTCGGACGACCAGGCTGGTGGCGAGCTCGATCCGGGTGCCGGTGGACTCGCCGGGATGGGACAGCTCGTCGGCCACGAGCCGGATGGCCTCGTTGGCCATGTCGCCGAGCGGCTGGCGGACGGTGGTGAGCGGGGGCGACATGGTCTCGCAGAGCGGGGCGTCGTCGAAGCCCACGACCGACAGGTCGTCGGGCACCCGGATGCCGCGCTCGGCCGCCGCCTGGTAGACGCCGGCGGCCTGCAGGTCGGAGCCGGCGAAGACGGCGGTGGGCGGGTCGGGCAGGTCGAGCAGCTCGCCCCCGCGCTCCTTGCCGCCGCCGATGAGGAAGTCGCCGAAGCGGGTCAGCGCGGGGTCGGGCTCGATGCCGAACGTGCGGTGCGCGGCCAGGTAGCCCTCCTGCCGGTCGAGTGTGCACTGTGTGTCGCGGGGGCCGCCGATGAACCCGATGCGGGTGTGCCCCAGCTCCAGCAGGTGGGTGGCCGCCATGACGCCGCCGGACCAGTTGGTGGCGCCGACCGTGGAGAGCCGGGGGTCGCGCTGGCCGACGGGGTCGAGCAGCACCAGGGGCACGTGCAGCAGCTCCTGGATGGCCGCGACCTCCTCCTGGCCAGCCCGCCACAGCACGAGCACGATCCCGTCGGTGCCGCGTCTGCGCAGCACGCCGAGCCACTGGCGCAGGTCGAAGTCGGGCCGCGCGGAGGAGGTGACGACCAGGGAGAACCCCCAGCGCGCCGCGGCCCGCTCGGCGCCGCTGATCAGGACCTGCGCCCACGGCGAGCCGAGGCCGCCGATGAGCAGGTCCACGAGGCCCACGCGGGGCGCGCTGGGCGGGCGGAGCGCCTCGTACCCGAGGGCCCGTACGGCTTCGAGGACCTTCTCGCGCGTGGCCGCCGAGACGTGCTTCTTGCCGCTGAGCACCTTGGAGACGGTCGGCACTGAGACGCCGGCGGCGGCGGCGACGTCGGCGAGCGTGGCTCGTGACACGGGACCTCCTGTGACCGGGGCGCGCCCTCCGGCGTTCGCCATCGATACGCAACTTTTCGGAAAATCCGTCGAGCGAGGTCGCCCCGCCGATCGCGGCTGATCAGGCAGGACTGCAAGGGACGGGGCTATTGACATGATTAAAGGCCGGAGCCTAGCGTAACGCAACGGCAATGTCACGATAATTTTTCGGAAAGCTGATCAGAAACTTTCCGGTCTCAATCGCCGCCGATCCGGGCGCGATGTACCCGACCCTCTTTCCCTTCGCGCGATCCCGCCTTCGGCCGGGGCCGTGCACGCCTGATCGGAGATGCCGACCACATGAGGATGGACGCCGGTGAAAGCTGAGCCGCACAGCCCGGAGAGCCGCCGGGCGCGGCGGGTCGACGACCTGGTGGCCGGCCTGTCGCTGGACGAGAAGCTCGCGCAGCTCGTCGGCGTATGGCTGAACGTCGACCGCGAGGAGGGGGTCGTCGCCCCGCTCCAGGACGCCATGCAGGGAGAGGACGTCGAGTTCGAGACGTTCGCGCGCCACGGCCTCGGGCACGTCACCCGCCACTACGGCACCCGGCCCGTCGATCCGGAGTGGGCGAGCACGCTGCTGGCCGAGCGACAGCGCTGGCTGATGGACCACACCCGGCCGGGCATCCCCGCCCTGGCCCACGAGGAGTGCCTGACCGGCCTGGCCGCCTGGCGGGCCACCACCTATCCGGCGCCGCCCGCGTGGGGGGCGTCGTTCGACCCCGTCCTGGTGGAGCGGATGGCCCGGCGGATCGGCGAGAGCATGGCGGCGCTGGGCGTCCACCAGGGCCTCGCCCCGGTCCTCGACGTGATCCGCGACCAGCGGTGGGGGCGGGTCGAGGAGTGCGTGTCCGAGGACCCGTACGAGGTGGCGGTCGTCGGCGCGGCGTACGTGCGGGGACTCCAGTCGGCCGGGGTGATCGCGACGCTCAAGCACTTCGTCGGCTACAGCAACTCGCGCGCCGGCCGCAACCTCGCGCCGGTCCACGCGGGCCCGCGCGAGGTGGCGGACACGCTGCTGTTCCCGTTCGAGGTGGCGGTGCGCGACGCGGGCGCCGGCTCGGTCATGCACTCGTACGCGGAGATCGACGGAGTGCCGGTGGCCGCCGATCCCACCTATCTGACGGACCTGCTGCGCGGCGCGTGGGGGTTCGAGGGCACGGTCGTAGCGGACTACTTCGGGGTGGCGTTCCTGCACACCCTGCACGCCGTGGCGGAGGACGCCGGGGACGCGGCCGCGCAGGCGCTCACCGCCGGGGTCGACGTGGAGCTGCCCACCGGCGTGGCCTACCTGGAGCCGCTGAAGGAGGCCGTGCGGTCCGGGCGGGTCTCCGAGGACCTGGTGGACCGGGCGCTGCGCCGCGTGCTCACCCAGAAGGCCGCGCTCGGGCTGCTGGACGAGGACTACGAGCCCGTGCCGTCCGGCCCCGTGGACCTCGACCCGCCCGAGGCGCGGGAGGTGGCGCGCCGGCTCGCCGAGGAGTCGGTCGTGCTGCTCGCCAACGACGGCGTGCTGCCGCTCGGCGACGCCGCGGGCAGGCGGGTCGCGGTCCTCGGGCCGAACGCGGACAGCGTCGCGGCGCTGTTCGGCTGCTACGCGTTCGTCAACCACGTGCTCCCCCACTTCCCCGAGGTGGAGGCCGGCATCGAGGCGCCCACGCTGCTCGCCGCGCTGCGCGCCGAGCTGCCGGACGCCGAGCTGGCCCACGAGCGGGGCACGGGCGTGGACGACGGCGACCGCGCCGGCATCCCCGCCGCCGCCCGGCTGGCCGCCTCCTCCGACGTGGCGGTCCTCGTGCTGGGCGACCGGTCGGGGCTGTTCGGCCGGGGCACCTCCGGCGAGGGCTGTGACGTGCAGGCGCTGGACCTGCCGGGGGCCCAGGCGGAGCTGGCGCGGGCCGTGCTCGCGACCGGGACGCCGACGGTGGTCGTGCTCCTGACCGGCCGGGCGTACGCGGTGCCGGACGTGCTGGAGCGGGCCGCCGCCGTGGTGCAGGCGTTCTTCCCCGGTGAGGAGGGCGCGGGGGCCGTCGCCCGCGTGATCAGCGGCGCGGTCAACCCCTCCGGCCGGCTCCCGATGAGCATGCCGCGCTCGCCGTCGGGCCAGCCGTACAGCTACCTGCATCCGCGGCTCGGCGCGGCGAGCTCCGTCAGCAACATCGACCCCGCGCCCGCGCTGCCCTTCGGCCACGGCCTGAGCTACACGCGCTTCGCCTACGCGGATCTGACCGCCGACGAGACCGTGCCGGCCGGCGGCGGGTCGATCCGCTGCGCGGTGACCGTCCGCAACGCGGGCGAGCGGCCGGGCGCGGAGGTCGTGCAGGTGTACGCCTCCGACACGATCGCCTCGGTCACCCGGCCGCTCGCCCAGCTCGTGGGGTTCGCCCGGGTCGAGCTGGCGCCGGGCCAGGCCGCGCGGGTGGCCTTCGACGTGCCGCCGCGGCTGCTCGCCTTCACCGGCCGGGACGGGCGGCGGGTCGTCGAGCCCGGCGAGGTGGTGCTGTCGGTCCGCCGCTCGGCCGCCGACGTGGTCGCGGAGCTGCCGGTGACGATCACAGGCCCCGTGTACGAGGTCACCGGCGCCGAGCGGCGGCTCACCGAGGTGAGCGTCCACATCGAGCCCGTCCAGGAAGCCCGGCGAGCCCAGGAGGAGGAGGGTTCATGACCCCGGACTCCGGACCAAGGCCGCCGCCGGCGCCACCGCCACGCTTCCGCTGAGCGGCCCGGACCTCGTCCGTACGTCGCGACGCTGCTGGAGCGGGTGGCCTTCGACGCGGTGGTGCTCGACGCGGTGCGGCAGCCCGGTCAGCGAGTCGTGGTCACCACGATCTTGCCGAACTGGGCGCCGGACTCCATGTGCCGGTGCGCCTCCACGATCTCCTCCAGCGGGAAGAGCCGGTCGACGACCGGGCGGAGGGCGCCGGCACGCAGGCCCGAGGTGATGAACGCCACCGCCCGGCGCAGCCGCGCGGGGTCCCGGGTGATCTCGAGCATCGTGTACGTGCGCATGTTGAGGGCGGGCATGCCCAGGTCGAACCCGGGATACGGCGTCGGCTGCCCGCTCTGCGCGCCCCACAGGAACAGCGTCCCGCCGGGGGCCACGGCCCTGGCCAGCTCGGTCACTCCCGGTCCGGCGACGGCGTCGAAGACGTACTCGGCGCCCCTGCCGCCGGTCAGCTCCAGCACCCGCCCGGCGACGTCCTCCTCCTCGACGACGATCACCTCGGCCGCGCCCTCGTCGAGCAGCCGCCGCTTCTTGGCGGAGGTGCGGGTGACGGCGACCGGCGTGGCGCCCAGGCGGCCGGCCGTGTGGATCGCGGCCACGCCGACGCTGCTGGAGGCCGCGGTCAGCACGACCGTGTCGCCCGGCCGCACGCCGCCCACCTCGGCCATCGCACCGTAGGCCGTGAGGTGGGGCATCCACACCGCCGCGCCGGTCACCGCGTCCACGCCGTCGGGGCGGGGCACGAGCGCGCTCGCCGGCGCGACGGCCCGCTCGGCGTACATGCCGTAGTCGTTGTGGGAGAAGGACGGCAGGACGCTGACCGCCTGCCCCTCCTCGAACCCGGTCACGTCCGGGCCGACCGCCTCGATCACGCCGGCCGCCTCGTTGCCGAGCCCGGAGGGGAAGTGCTTGACCGGCTGGATGTACCGGCCGCTCCGGAACAGCGCCTCGGCCCTGTTGAGCCCGATCGCCTCCACCCTGAGCCGCACCTCGCCCGGTCCCGGCTCCCCCGGCTCAAGGTCCTCCAGCCGCAGCACCTCGGGCCCGCCGAGCTCGTGGAAGCGCACCGTCCTGGCCATGTCGTCGTCCTCTCGTCAACCGTGTACGGGAGTCACTGTGGGCCACAAGTACGATGGCTGTCAAACTTCGATGGATGTCGTACCATGGGGCCCATGGGACGCACACCGCCGCATCCGGACGTGTCGCAGGTCGACCTCCAGCAGGTGCTGGAGGCCCTCGTCGACCCGGTACGCCGCAGCATCGTCACGCAGCTCGACGCCGCCGGCCGGGACCTCGCCTGCGGCACCTTCGACATCGCGGTCAGCAAGTCCACCGCCACCCACCACTTCAAGGTGCTGCGCGAGGCGGGCCTCATCCGGCAGTACTACGTGGGGACGTCACGGATGAACGCCCTGCGCCGCGCCGAGATGGACGAGGCGTTCCCCGGCCTGCTCGACGCCCTGACCGTGCGCCGGGTCGCCCGGCTCTGACGCGGGCTCACCCGGCGGGCGGCGGCCAGGCGTGCGGCGCGAACGGGACACCCCGGAGCACGTGCCGCAGAGCCTCGGCCGGATAGGCAACGATGTCGGCGGGCAGCCCGCCGAGCGGCCACCACCCGATCTCCGAGCACTTGTGCGGCTCGGCGTTGCGCGGCTCCCCCGCCCACGCCCTGGCGGCGAAGAAGAACCCGACCCGGTCGGGCGCCCGGTGCATCACGTGGACGAACGCGAGATCGCCGGGGTCGATGACGACGCCCACCTCCTCGCGCGCCTCCCGCGCGGCGGCGGCCACGACCGACTCCCCGCTCTCCAGATGGCCCGAGGGCAGGTGCCACAGCCCGTCGGCGTAGCCCGTGCCGGCCCGCCTGGTCAGCAGCACCTCCCCATCGCGTGCCGGCAGGCCGCGTATCAGCAGGTCGCGTACCAGGAGCACGTGGACGTCGACGATGGCGCGGAAGCGCGGCGTGTTCACCCCTCGCATCCTGCCGTCCGCCACCGACAGGTTGTCGGCGCCGGAGAGTAGGGTCGCTCCCATGGATCGGCAACTCACCCTCATGGCCGTGCACGCCCACCCCGACGACGAGTGCCTGAGCACCGGCGGCATCCTCGCCCGCTACACCGACGAAGGCATCCGCACCGTCCTGGTCACCTGTACCAACGGCGAGCAGGGCGACGGCCCGGGCGGCGTCAAGCCGGGCGACCCCGGCCACGACGACGCGGCGGTGGCCGAGCGGCGGCTGGCGGAGCTGCGCGAGTCCGTGGCCCACCTCGGCATCGACCATCTGGAGCTGCTCGGCTACCGCGACTCCGGCATGGACGGCTGGGAGACCAACCAGCACCCCGAGGCGTTCGCCAACGTCCCGGTCGAGGCGGCCGCGGCCCGGCTGGCCGAGCTGATCGAGCGCTACCGGCCGCAGGTCGTCGTGACGTACGACGAGACGGGCGGCAGCGGCTACGGCCACCCGGACCACGTGCAGACCCACCGCGTCGCCGTCGCGGCCGTCGAGGCGACGGGCATCCCCGACAAGCTCTACTACACGGCGATCCCCCGGGCCTCGATCAAGCGGATGTTCGAGATGATGGCCGAGAGCGGGGTCGACCTCGGCGACTTCCGGCCCTCCGACGACTTCGGCACCCCGGACGAGCTGGTGACGACCGTCGTCGAGGTCGCGCCGTACGTCGAGCGCAAGCTCAAGGCGCTGCGCGCGCACGAGAGCCAGGGCGACAACATCTTCCTGCTCAACATGCCGGAGCAGGCGCAGCAGGAGGCGTTCGCGCACGAGGCGTTCACCCGCGTCCAGAGCCGGGTCGACGCCCCGGACCAGGAGGACGACCTGTTCGCCGGCCTCCGCCCGTGACAGCCCTTCCGGGGGGAGCGCGCTCCCCCCGGAAGGAGGTCAGGCGACGGTGAAGCCGCCGTCCACCGGCAGGATCGTGCCCGTCACGTACGTCGCCTCGATGAGGTAGCGGATGGCCTGGGCGACGTCGTCCGGACGACCCACCCGCCCGGCGGGCAGCCCGCTCGCCATCGCCTCGAACTGCGCCGCCCGCGCCTCCTCCGGCAGGAAGCCCCACCACGGCGTGTCGATGACGCCGGGCGACACGACGTTGACCCGGACCGGGGCCAGCTCGGCGGCCAGCGGCGGCACCATCCGCTCGATCGCCCCGTTGAGCGCGGCCAACGTCACCGTGCCCGGCAGCGCCGCCCGCGCGCTGGCCGCGGAGATGAACACGATCGACCCGGTCACCCGGGCGTGCCGCACCGCGGACAGGTAGGCGAACAGCTTGCCCTCGAAGGCCGACCGGACGTCGTCGGCCCCGGTCTCGGTGGCCGGCCGCATGCCGCCCCCACCCGAGCTGAACGCCAGCACGAGATGGTCCACCGGGCCGGTCCGCTCGAAGAACGCCGCCACCTGCTCCTCGTCCGTGCCGTCCACCGCCTCGGCCTGCGCCACCCGGTCCTTCACCGCGGGCCAGCCGCTCGGGGTCGCGGCCGGTGACGATCACCTCGGCGCCGCGCTGCGGCAGATCCTCGACCGCGCCGCCGCCCGCGGCGAGATCCCCCCGGACGTGGACCGGGAGCTGCTCATCGACGTGGTGTACGGCGTCCTGTGGTACCGGCTGATGCTGAACCATGCTCCCCTGGGGGAGGACGCGGGCCGGGAACTGACCGGCCTGCTCATACGCGCCGTCTCCGCCTGACCACCCCGGGGCCGTTAACGGAGCGAGCGGATGGCCGCCAGCACCTCGTCGCGGCGCTCCGCCGCCTTCATCCAGGCGGGCAGCCGCTCCAGCATCGTCTGCGACCCCGCGGTCACCGGCCGCTCCCGCAGCGGCGCCGCCACGTACGCCTCCAGCACGTCCAGGTGCGCGAGGTTGTACGCCCACAGCACCCGGCCGCCGCGGCAGGATCGCCGCAGCCACAGCGGCAGCCCGAAGTACGGGTCCTCCGGGCCGCCCAGGCGCGGCACCACGTACGGGCCGCCGGCGGTGAAGTACGCGTCGCCCCGGCCCGGCTCCCAGCGGCCCGGCGCCCAGTCGGCGACCCGCCCGCACCCGCCGCAGCTCAGCAGGTGCGGAGCCGTCAGCCATCCCACGGCGTACGCGTGACCCTCACGGTGGTCAGGGTGGACCGCCACGCACGCGCGGCCCTCGCAGCGCGGGCAGCGCACGAGGATCTCGCGGGCGAAGTCCCACAGCCGCCACCCCTGATCCCGGAACCGCCCGGACACGTCAGCGGGCCGGGGGCAGCTCGCCCGAGCCCCTGGCGATGAGCCGGGTCGGGATCAGCTCGCGGCGGGCGGCGCGCGAGGGCAGGCCGTCGAGGCGCGACAGCACCAGCTCCGCCGCCGCCGTGCCCAGCGCGGCCGGGTCCTGGGCGACGACCGTGAGCGGCGGCTCCAGCACCTCCGCCAGCGGCAGGTCGTCGAATCCGACCAGCGCCACGTCCCGCCGCCCCGCGCGGGCCAGGGCGACGACCGCCCCCATGGAGGCGAAGTTGTTGGCCGCGAACAGTGCCGTCGGCGGGTCGGGCAGCGCGAGCAGCCGCGCCACGGCCGCGCTGGCCGCCTCCTGGTCGTGGCCGCTCTCGACGAGCGTCCGGTCGAACGGCAGCCCCGCCGCCGCCAGCGCGTCGCGGTAGCCCTGGAAGCGCTCGCGCCGGGTGTAGAGGGCGGCGGGCAGGTCGCCGACGAAGCCGACGCGGCGGTGGCCGTGGGCGACCAGGTGGGCGACCCCGTCCCGGGCGCCCTCGCGGTTGCCGCTGACCACGTGGTCGGCGGCCATGCCGACGGCGGGCCGGTCGAGGAAGACGATGGGCAGCCCGGCGACCCGCTCGGCGCGCAGGTAGCGGTGGTCGCTGGCGAACGACGGCACCACCATGAGACCACTGACCCGCCGCGCCAGGAACGTGGCGATCAGGGACCGCTCCAGCTCGGCCGTCTCGCTGGAGGAGCCGACGATGAGGGTCAGGCCGCGCGGGCGGACGGCGCTCTCGACTCCGCCCGCGACGGTGCCGAAGAACGGGTTGCCCATCTCGGGGATGACCAGCCCGATCGCGGCGTCGCGCGCCCCGACCCGCATGTTGCGGGCCATGAGGTTGGGCTGGTAGCCGAGCTTGCGCACCGCCTCCATGACGCGCTCGCGCGTCTCGACCGCGACGGGCCCGTCGTCGTTGAGGACCCGCGACACGGTCTTGGCCGTCACACCTACTTCGCGGGCGACGTCTGCCATCGTGGGTCGCCGCATTCCGACCATGGTAGTGGCGTCAGGACAGGCCGATGGCCTCCGCGGCGTCCTTGTCGGCGACCACCGCCTTGCCGTCCGAGACGGTCATCGCCCCGGTCATGATGGCCACGACCTCGGCCATGTTGTGGTCGCCCGGCTTGATCTGGGCGACCCGGCGGCCGAGCCGCTGCACGTGGATGCGGTCGGCGATCTCGAAGACGTGCGGCATGTTGTGGCTGATCAGGACGACCGGCGTGCCGCGGTCGCGGACCCGCTTGATCATGTCGAGCACCTGGCCCGACTCCTTGACGCCGAGCGCGGCGGTGGGCTCGTCCATGACGACGACGTGCGATGCCCAGGCCACCGCGCGGGCGACGGCCACGCCCTGCCGCTGCCCGCCGGACAGCGACTCGACGGGCTGGGTCAGGGAGCGCAGCCCGATCTTGAGGTTGGCCATGTGCTCGGCCGACTCCTCCCGCATGCGCTTCTTGTCGAGCATCCGGAACACCGTGCCGAGCGGCCCGCGCTTGCGCACCTCGCGGCCGAGGAACATGTTGGTGGCGATGTCGAGCGAGGCGGCGACCGCGAGGTCCTGGTAGACCGTCTCGATGCCGTGCCTGCGCGCCTCCAGCGGGTCACGGAAGCGCACCGGCTCGCCGTCGAGGAGGATCTCCCCCGCGTCCGGCTGAAGGGCGCCGGTCAGGGCCTTGATGAGGCTGGTCTTGCCGGCGCCGTTGTCGCCGATGACCGCGAGCACCTCGCCGGGCATGAGATCGAAGTCGGCGCCGTCGAGCGCCGTCACGTGGCCGTAGCGCTTGACCAGGCCGCGGGCCTGGAGCACGGGTGTCATCGGGTCCTCCTGCGGGAGAGCTGGTCGACGGTGACGGCGAGGATCACCAGGATGCCGGTGATGAGGGTCTGATAGATCGACGGTACGCCCATGAGCTGGAGGCCGTTGCGGAAGACCCCCACGATGAGGGCGCCGATCAGCGTGCCCAGCACGGTCCCGCGCCCGCCGAACAGGCTCGTACCGCCGAGGACGACCGCGGTGATGCTGTCGAGGTTGTCGGTCTGGCCGGCCTGCGGGTCGCCGACCCCCGTACGGGACACCAGCAGCAGCGCCGCGATGCCGTACACGAGACCGGCCACCGTGTAGACGCCGACCAGGAGCCGGTTGGTACGGATGCCGGTGAGGCGGGCCACCTCGGCGCTGTTGCCGAGCGCGTACACGTGGCGGCCCCAGGCGGTCTGGCCGAGCAGGTAGGCGAACAACAGGAACAGCACGATCGTGAGCAGCGACCCGTAGGTGACGTTGGTGCCGCCGAGCCGGAAGGTCTGGCCGAGGTACGTCATCGCGGGCGGCAGGTTCGTGACCGTCTGGTCCTGCGAGTAGATGTGGGTCAGCGCGAACACCACGTTCAGCATGCCCAGCGTGACGATGAACGGCGGCAGGTTGATCCTCATCACCAGCAGGCCGTTGAGCAGGCCGAAAGCCGCGCACACGACCAGCCCGGCGGCGATCGCGAGCAGCGGCGGCAGCCCGCTGTCCACGGCCAGCTTGGTCATCACGATCCCGCCGAACGCCATGATGGCGCCGTTCGACAGGTCGATGCCCGCGGTCAGGATGATGAGGGTCTGGCCGATGGCCAGCGTGCCCACGACCATCACCTGCTGGATGATCAGCGAGAAGTTGCCGCCGGTCAGGAACTGGTCGCTCTTGAAAGCGAAGAACACGCACGCCAGCACGAGCGCCGCCAGGGGCCCCGCGGTGGGCGTGGACACGATGCGGCGCGTCAGCGTCGCCTGCATGACCGCCATGTCAGCCCCAGCAGTTCGACAGGCCGAAGGCGGTGTCCTTGGCGTCGACGCCGGGGACCGCCTTGTCGGTGATCAGCGTGACGCCGGTGTCGGTGTAGCCGGACGGCTTCTTGCCGCTCTTGGCGAACTCCGACACGGCGTTGACGCCCTGCTCGGCCATCTTCAGCGGGTACTGCTGGGAGGTGGCCGCGATCTGGCCCGCCTGGACGGCCTTGACGCCGGCGCAGCCGCCGTCGACGGAGACGACGAGCACGCTCTTGTCCTTGCCCTCGGCCTTGAGCGCGGTGTGGGCGCCGAGCGCGGCGGGCTCGTTGATGGTGTAGACGAGGTTGATGTCGGGCGCCTTCTGCAGGCAGTTCTCCATCGCGGTCTGACCCTTGGCCTGGTCACCGCGGGTGTCCTGCGAGCAGACGATCCGCGGGTCGCCCTGGGCGATGCCGAAACCCTTCAGGAAGCCGTCGTGGCGGAGCTGGCCCACGGTGATGCCGGGCGCCAGGTCCAGGGTGGCGATCTTGACGGGCTTGCCGGCCATCGCCGCCTTCGCGTACTGGCCGATCAGCTCGCCGGCCTTGAGGTTGTCGGTGGCGAACAGCGCGTCCGTGGCGCTCTGCGGCTCGGTCGGCGTGTCGAGCGCGATCACGACGACACCGGCGTCCCTGGCCTTCTTGATGGCGGGGACGATGGCCTTGGTGTCGCTCGGGGTGATGAGGATGCCCTTGACCCCGGCAGCCACCATGTTCTCGATGGCGGTGATCTGGGAGGCGTTGTCCCCGTCGAACTTGCCGGCCGCCGTCATGAGCTCCATGCCGTCGGCCTTGGCGGCCTTCTCGGCGCCCTCCTTCATCTTCACGAAGAACGGGTTGGTCTCCGTCTTCGTGATGAGTCCGACCTTCGCGGCACCGGCCTCCTGGCCGCCGCCCCCACTGTTGCCGCCGCATCCGGCTGCCAGTAGTGCGGCAGCCAGGAGACCGGCCGAGAGCCTTGCTTTCATGGTGGCTTCCTAACAGAGTGGTCTCGGTTTTAATCGTACTATCAGGGCGAACGCAATGTCATCGTTGACACATGTCATCGTTGACATTGGCCGTGTTGCGATGATGAACTCCGAGCCTGGAAACGTCAATGCTTTCGCCCCGTAACGAATCGGCAACACTGGGATACGTGGCCGTTCGGCAACGTGGCGGGAAGGAAGATCCGATGATCGCTGTCCTCGGCGAGTGCGTGGCCGACGCCTTCGCCGAACACGGGCCCGGCCCGGAGCGGCCGGAAGGGCCGGGCAGCCGGCCCGGCGCTCCGGCCGGTGAGCTGACGCTGCGGGTGCACGCGGGCGGCGGCCCCGCCAACACGGCCGTGGCCCTGGCGCGGCTCGGCACGCCCACGAGGTTCCTGGGACGACTGTCGGGTGACGTGTTCGGGCGGCTGTTCCGCGACCGGCTGGCCTCCTCGGGCGTCGACCTGTCGGCGTGCGTGGACGCTCCCGAGCCGAGCACGCTCGCGGTCGCCTCGCTCGACGAGCGCGGCCAGGCCGCCTACGGCTTCCACGCCGAGGGCGCCGCCGACTGGGCGTGGACGTCCGCCGAGCTGGCCTCCCGCGACCTGGGCGGGGCCTCGTGCCTGCACACCGGCTCGCTGGCACTGGTCAGGCAGCCGGGCCGCGACGCGGTCGAGGCGTTCGCGGCGGGGGCGGCGAGCCGCGGCGCGACCGTGTCGATCGACCCCAACGTCAGGCCGAGCCTGGCGCCGCGCGAGGCCTACGACGTGCCGCGCTGGTGCGCGTTCGCGGACATCCTCAAGCTGAGCGACGACGACCTCGCCTTCCTCGCCCCCGGCGAGCCGGTGGAGCGGGTCTGCGACACCTGGCACGCCGCCGGGGCGCCGCTGGTCATCGTCACCCGGGGCGGCGCCGGGGCACTCGTCTCGCTGAACGGCGCGCGGACGGAGGTCGCGGCGCCGCGGGTCACGGTCGTGGACACGGTCGGCGCGGGCGACGCGTTCACCGCCGGGCTGCTGCACCGGCTCGGCCGCCGGGGCCTGCTGGGCGGGCGGCTGGACGGGCTGGACCTGGAGACGGCCGCCGACGCCGCCGCGTTCGCCGCCCGCGTGGCGGCCCTGACGTGCGCGGTCGCGGGCGCCAACCCGCCGTGGGCACGCGACCTGGACGACCGGGCGACCGCCTGAGACCGCCCCGCCGCGTAGATCGTTTGCCCCCGCGGGCGGCGGGTAGGGCCGGGGCGGGGGTGTTGAGATGGCAGAGTACGAAGCGACGCGGGAGATGCCCGCGACCAGTGCGACGGTCTTCGAGGTGGCCTCCGACGTGGGGCTCGTCAACCAGTGGCTGCCGCACGGGCTGATCGTGCGCGACAGCGGCGCGGGCACCGTGGAGGCGGCCGGCGACGTGGTGCCGGGCGGCGGCGAGCACGAGGGCCTGTTCGGGGCCTCGGCGGACCAGCTGCGCGTGGAGTGGGGCGGGCGCGACCACCCCGGTTACGCGGGCTGGCTGCAGGTCTCCGACCGGGGCGACGACGCCAGCGAGGTCACCGTGCACATCTCGCTGCTCGACGAGCCCGAGGAGCAGACGTCGCAGGAGCGGCGCTCGGAGGTGCGGGCCATGCTGGACGAGTCGCTCGACCGGCTGGCCGGCGAGGTCGCCCGGCGCGCCTGAGCGCCGGGGTGGTCCCAGCCGGCCGCCGGTGCAAGGTCCTGTCGTCAGGCGTCCTCGCGGTCCGGGTTCTCCAGGCGGAAGAAGTTGCTCTCCTTGCCGTCCTTCGTGTGCTCCTGGTAGATGAAGTTCAGCTTCCGCTCGTCGAACGTCCTGAACCAGTCGTCCCAGGAGATCTCCTGGAGGTCGCCGCCGCCGTAGCCGGGGAAGTCGAACCTGAGCACGCCGGGGTGTCCCCCGTGCTCCGTGCCCGGCACCGTGGCGGGGCGGGCCTTGCGGTGCTCGGCCCACTGGCGGATCACGTCGTGGTCGGTGGTGACGAGGCTGCGGCCGGGCCGCTCCTCGTGCTCCTCCGTCGAGTCGATGTGCTGCTGGTACTTGTGGTCGCCCTCGACAGGCCGGTTCTGCTCAGCCACGATTCCCCCCGGTGTGTTTCGCCTGGTGACACGTGTTCCCGGGTCCGTTACCCCGCATCCCCTACGGCATGCGTCACGGCCCGGGAGCCCCGGTGGCGACCCGGGATCCCCAGGGGGAACGTGGGGGCCGCCGCCGCGCCGGCCCGGGGCACGGCGGCTGGGCCGCCCTCGGCTCGTCTCGTCGCCGGCCGCGGTGAGCGGGGCGCGCAAGACGCGTCCTCCCCCCTTATACGGTGCCGCGGGCCGTTCGTCACCTCCCGGTGCGCCTGGGCGCGTGCGTGTCGCCGGAACCGTCGGCGCCCGTGGCGTTCTCCGGCGTACGGGACCGGTCGAGCGCCGGCTGCCCGAACCACGCCCACGCCGCCAGCAGCGCGACGACCCCGGCCGTGACCATCCCGAGCGCGCTGTGGAACAGGAAGTCCACCACCAGCATGGTGGCCGCGGTCATCGACACGGCCAGCGCCAGCGCCCCGGCGATCCCGTACGCGTTGGAGCGCCGTACCAGCGTCTCCTTCAGCCCCCGCCGGAACAGCACCCGGTGCTGCGTCGCCGGCGCGATGTAACAGATGGAGGCGACGGCCGCGCTGACCAGCGCCACGTAGAACAGCCTCCGGTCACCCTCCCCCAGCCGGTCGAAGCCAGGCGAGAACGGCACGGTGAGCAGGAACGCGAACAACACCTGGACCCCGGTCACCGCCACGCGGGCGCCTTGCAGCAACTCGACGAAGTTGCGGTCGGCGCGCTCCTTGCCGGACTCCAACTCCTGATCCACCTGGGCCGCCCTTCCACTTCTTGCCGTCACGCGGACGTTCTTCGCTGACCTCGCGCCTCGTCTTTCCGGGCGCGGGGCGGCGAAACCTCCTCCAGGAGCGGCGGAGACGCGCGGCGGGCGAAGCCGCTGATCAAGGGCCGGGCGGCGCGGGTCAGGGCGAGTAGAACCAGGGCTCGCGCAGGTCGTGGTAGACCGGCGCGCCCTCGAACTGCCCCATCAGCTCCTCGAACGCCTCACGCAGCCGCGCCGGCGGCTCCTTGCTCTCCCCCTGCCGTGCCTCCCCCTCGGAGGTGAAGTACGCGGTCTCGACGTACCCGCCGTCGGCGGACACGGCCGCCAGCCCGCCGATGAGGTCGTTCCGGAACCCCGCGAGGTCCGGCTCGCTGCGGCGCAGCACCTCCCGCACGCGCTCCGGCTCGCGGACCCGCCCCTCGATCACCTGGACGAACCCGGCCGAGTCGGAACCTCCGCGCAGGTACACCTCGACCTGGTCGCAGTCGTGGAAGGCCACCTCGCCGGAGAACAGCTTGGCTGTCTCCATCCACCACTGGGTCTGCTCCGGCCGGTCGGAGTTGCGCCGCGCCTCCTCGCGCGACCCGAACCGGGCCACGGCCACCAGTGTGCCGTCGGCGGTCACGCCGGCGGTGGTGCCGAGCCAGCCGTGCGAGCCCGGCGCCAGGTCGCGGGCCCACCGGTCCAGCGCCTGGCGGGCCTCCGTCACGTCGGCCACCCGTCCCTGGAAGACCTGGACGAACATCGCCGCCCCCCCTCTCCAGGCTCCCTCGCCTGTCCCCCACCACGCTAGGAGCGCCCGACTGGCGGGTCGACCGGCCGGGTCCCTCGAGGGCCCCAAGAGTTGGTGACGCTATTCCCGCCGGGGGTCGGGCTCGTAGAGGTCGCTGAGCGGGGCCAGCCGCGCGGTGGGCACGTTGAGCCGGAACGCGGGCTTCCCGGACTCGGGCCGCGGGTACTCGGGCGTCTCCACCTGCTCCCACCGGACCAGCTTGGCGCCGGCGAACCTGCTGCGGAGGAAGGCGCTGACGAGCCAGGGTGCCCGGCCGCCGGGCCCGCGCTCGTAGCCGAACAGGCGGGATCGCCACCGGGGCACCACGATGAGGTCCGCGACGGCGAACGCCTGCTGCACCTGCCGCAGCAGCGGGCCGTCCTGCCGCAGCCGGATGTCGGCCACCCGGCCGACGGGCACGCCGTCGGAGTCGATCACCGGCCGGTCGAGGAGCGCGCTGAGCCGCGCCGCGGGGACCTCGCCGTGGCGCGCGGGGTCCTTCCGCTCCGCGGGGTCCCCGCCGCTGCCGGGAATCCTGGCGACGATGTTCTGCCTGGTCCAGGTCTCCAGTGCGGGCTCCTCCGGCTCGCCCCCCACCTCGACGGCGGCGCCCAGCTCGGTGACCAGGTGCATGGGGATGCGCCACGGCTGGGGGCGCTCCTGCGGGCTGAGCAGCTCGGCGACCGCGACCATGAGCCGGCCGGGGATGCCGCCGAGGCGGGGGCCGAGCGCCAGCGGGCCGGCCAGGATCGCGCTCACGTACGGCGGGTCGCCGGTCAGCTCCAGGTCGTCCACCTTGCAGACGAGCCTGCCGGTGGAGACGCGCACCACCTGCCGGTCGAGCAGGTGCAGCCCGGCGTGGATCTCTCTGGCTCTCATTGGCCCGCCTTCGTCGCGATCATGAGCGGGATCGCCGCCACGGCGACCACGCCGAGGAGCAGCATGTAGACGGTGCCGAGTGCGTTGGTGAACCTGCCGTTGACCCGCTCGCCCATGTAGTCGGGGTCGTTGGCGATCATGAGGACGGGCAGGTACGTCAGCGGCAGGGCCGCGGCCGAGAACACCAGCGAGTACTCCGTCACCATGATCGGGTCGATGGTGGTGAGGATGAGCGCGGCGGCCAGGACCACCGTGACCAGCAGCACGGTGTGGAACCTGGCGGCCTCGACCGGCCGCACCAGCTTGCCCCACTGCCAGCCGAAGTACTGGCCGAGCGTGTAGCCGCACGACAGCGCGGTCTCCAGGGTGGCGCCGAACGTGGCCGCGAACACGCCGAGGATGACCAGCGCGAGCCCGAGCTGGCCGAGGCCCAGGCCGACCGGCAGCACGATCTGCGCCAGCGAGTCGACCTGGGCCTGGACCGGCAGGAAGACGGTGGCGGCGCAGGCCGCGATGGCCAGGGACAGCACCCCGCCGAGGGGGAAGCCGACGAACACGTTGGCCCGCGACACGCTCAGGTCCTCGCGCGTCCACTTCTCCTCCACGCCGCCGGAGGAGAAGAAGAACACCTCGTACGGCGTCATGGCGCCGCCGAGCAGGGCCACGGCGTAGAACCAGTACGTCGGCGCGCCCTCGGCCTGCGGCGGCGAGGTGAGCTGACCCGCCAGCTCCCCCCAGTCGGGCCCGAGCTTCCACAGCGCGACGGCGAACACCACGAGCACCAGCCCGAGGAGCCCGAACACCCGCTCCATGGTCTCGAACTTGACCCGCCACATCACCAGCCAGGCGACGAGCGCCACAGCCGGCACCCACAGCAGGTAGTTGACCCCGGTGGCGAGCTCCAGGGCGAGCGACGCGCCGCCGATCTCCGCGGCGAGCGTGAGCAGGCTGACGAAGAACGACGCCCCGAGGTTCACCACCCCCGCCCTCGGCCCGAGCCGTTCGCGTACGAGGTCGAAGACGGGCCGCTGCGAGACGGCGGCGATGCGGCCGGACATCTCGGCGAACAGGCAGATCCCGACCACGCCGACCACGACCACCCAGGCCAGCGACATGCCGAACCTGGCGCCCACGAGCGCGTTGGCCACCAGGTCGCCGATGTCCACGAAGCCGCCGAACGCCGTGAGGATGCCGAGCGTCACGGCGAAGATCTTCTTCACCGCAGCTCCTTCGCCAGCTTCTCCAGCCGCGCGGCGGCCTGGTCCGGCTGCTCGACGCCGCCCCGCCGGACCTCGATGAGCAGCTCGTCCACCTCGTCCTGAGCCTGCTGGAGCCGCTCCAGCGTGCGGTCGCGCACCTCGTCGGAGGCGTCGGAGGGCGGCTGCACGCCCCCGAACTGCTGGGCGAGGGCGCCGAGATCCGTCGCCGCCTCGGTCAGCACCACCTTGAGGTACGGCCGGTGGAGCTCGCCGGAGTGCTGGACGGCCAGCCGGACGACCTCGACGGTCGACACCACGGACTCGGTCGTCTGCTGGGCCTTGAGCGCGTAGTCGTGGTCGTCCCAGGCCGGGCTCACGCACCCGCCGAGCATCAGCACCAGTGCGGCGGCGGCCAGGAACGCCCTCATGAACGCCCGCGCAGCAGGAAGTAGGCCAGCACGCCGAGCAGGGTGAGCAACTGCGCCCATGCCATGAGCAACACCAGCCCCTCATCGGTCATGGAGGCAGGCTTCCCTCAGACGGCGATCATAGTCTCACGGGCATGGTCACACGGATTCTCAGCTCAGGCGGGTGTCGCGGGCGACCTTCTCCCAGGCGGTGATCTCCGCGCGGACGGCGTCGAGGTGGCCGACGAGTTGTCCGACAACATAGCGAGTCGTATGATGACTAGCATGATGTCTGCCTCCGACCGCATCACGTGGGTGCGGCTGTCCTCCGCCTATCTCCCTCTCGACACCCCCGTCAGCGACGCCAAGGTGCTCACCGGGCGGCAGCGGCCGATGACCGAGATCGCGTTCCTGTTCGCCGAGATCGGGACGGAGAGCGGCCACGAGGGCGTCGGGTTCGGCTACTCCAAGCGCGCCGGCGGCCCCGGGCAGTACGCCCACGCCCGGGAGATCGCCCCCGAACTGCTCGGCGAGGACCCCAGCGACATCGCCCGCCTGTGGGACAAGCTGGTCTGGGCCGGTGCGTCCGTCGGGCGCAGCGGCCTGGCCACGCAGGCCATCGCCGCCATCGACGTGGCGCTGTGGGACCTCAAGGCCAAGCGCGCCGGCCTCCCCCTGGCCAAGCTCATCGGCGCCCACCGCGACTCGGTCCGCTGCTACAACACCTCGGGCGGCTTCCTGCACGCCCCCGTCGAGCAGGTCATGGACAACGCCACCGCCGCCCTGGAGCGCGGCATCGGCGGCATCAAGATCAAGGTCGGCCATCCCGACTCGCGGGTGGACCTGGCCCGCGTCACCGCGGTCCGCGAGCATCTGGGCGACGCCGTCCCGCTCATGGTGGACGCCAACCAGCAGTGGGACCGCCCCACCGCCCAGCGGCTCGGCCGGGCGCTGGAGCCGTACGGGCTGGTGTGGATCGAGGAGCCGCTCGACGCCTACGACAGCGCCGGCCACGCGGCGCTCGCCGCCTCCCTCGACACGCCGATCGCGACGGGCGAGATGCTGACCAGCGTCGCCGAGCACGCCGAGCTCATCCGCGCGGGCGCCGCCGACGTCATCCAGCCCGACGCGCCCCGCATCGGCGGCATCACCCCGTTCCTGCGCCTGGCCGCCCTCGCCGAGCACCAGCGGCTGCAGCTCGCTCCGCACTTCGCCATGGAGATCCACGTGCACCTCGCCGCGGCGTACGCGCTGGAGCCGTGGGTGGAGCACTTCGAGTGGCTGGAGCCGCTGTTCGAGGAGCGCCTGGAGATCCGCGACGGCCGCATGCTGGTGCCCTCGCGGCCCGGCCTCGGCGTCACCCTGAGCGAGCAGGCCCGCAAGTGGACCGCCGACCAGTGCGAGTTCGGCGGCCGGTAGCCCGATGACCAACCGCACGCAGCGCCTCGTCGACACCCTGACGGCCCGCATCAGGGAGGGCGTGGTCCGGCCCGGCGAGCGCCTGCCGACCGAGAGCAGCCTGGTCGAGACGTACGGCGTGAGCAGGACCGTCGTGCGTGAGGCGATCTCCCGGCTGCAGGCGGCCGGCCTGGTCGAGACGCACCACGGCCGGGGCACCTTCGTCCTCGCCCGACCCTCCACGAACCGCTTCCTGGCCGGCCCCGGCGGGGAGGCGACACTGGAGGACGTGGCGGGGCTGCTGGAGTTCCGGACCGCGTTCGAGGTGGAGGCGGCCGCGCTGGCCGCCCGCCGCCGCACGGACGCGCAGCTCGCGGACCTGCGCGAGGCCCTGGACGCGTTCGCCGGGGCCGCCGACCACCCGAGCACGGCGGTCAACGCCGACTACCGCTTCCACCTGCGCATCGCCCTGGCGACGGGCAACCACCACTTCGCCGACCTGGTCTCGTCGCTCGGGCCATCCATGATCGTCGTTCCCCGGGACCGCCTCGACCCGGGCGGCCGCTTCGCCGGGATCGTGGCGGAGCACGAGAACATCTACGGGGCGATCGCCCGGCACGACGCGGACGCGGCGCGGGCGGCGGCCCGCGTCCACCTCTCCAACAGCCACACCCGCCTCCTCCAGTCACAGCCGCCCCCGGACACCGGCGGCTGACCCGTGCACGAGCTCCTGAGATCGCCCGACGGCACGGTCACGCTGTCCCCCCTGTGCCTGGACGACGTGGACGCGCACCTGGCCGGCGAGGACGACGAGCTGGTGCGCTATCTCAACGGCGGGCCCGGCACGAGGGCCACGGTCGAGGCGTACATCCGGCGGTGCGTGGACCAGTGGCGGGCAGATGTCGGGGTGGTCAGGTGGACGACACCTGATGTTAGCGATCCCACTGGCGGCGGATGATGCGGGCAGCACCTGCGCGCCCCCTTTCCATCGCACCAACAGGAAGGCTCGTCCATGCGACTTCCCCGCCGGTTCCGGAGATGGCGCACACTCGGGCGGCTGGGCCTGATCGGGCTCGTGACCGCCCTCTCCGCGGCCGTGCTGGTCAGCGCTCCGGCAAGCGCCGGGCCGCCGGTCCCCCTGCCGACCACGCCACCGACCAGACCGACGTTCAAGCCGGTCCCCCCGACGCTCCCTCCGCCCACCGTGCAGCCGACGCCGCCACCGACGCCCCCTCCGACGACGCTGGAGCCGTACACGATCGCTGGGGTCGGCGACAGTTACACGGGTGGTGAGGGCGCGAGCAGGAACAGCGTCTACTGGAAGGCGAGGCCGGACGGCGTCGACGAGTGGCGGCACATATCCGGCCTGGCCCCCCTTCACGCGGCCTGGGCCTTCCTGGAATCGGGCCGCTATCCCGTCGGGACGTACACGCTCGACCCCACCCAGATACGCACCACGTGGGGCGGCGACAAGTTCATCTTCAACGCCTCGTCGGGAGCCAAGACCAAGCACCTCACGCAGCCGCAGTACGAGAACGACGACAAACCCGACCCGGCGCAGATACGGAACGCACCCCAGCTCCAGGGCATCCCGGGGGACACCAAGATCGTCTACTTCGGGCTCGGCGGCAACGACGCCGGCTTCGGGTCGCTGCTGGAGACCGCGGTGAAGGTGTACTACGAGGACGGGATCCTGAGGCCCTCGAGCTGGGTGCACAACCAGATGACCGCCGTCCGGCTGGAGGTGGGCCGGCTCCTGAAGCGGATGCCGCAGGTCTCGGCGAACGTCGAACAGGGCCTGGTGGAGACGCACAACGTGGCGCAGCAGGCGGATCTCGTCGTGGCTCTCTACCCACTGGCCGTCAAGCAGTCCGGCAACGGCGACATCAAGCAGATCGCCGGGCCGACCCTGGACCTGATGTATCCGTTCGCCACCGAGGTGAACAAGGCCATCAAGGACGCGGTCGATCGGTTCCGCGCCAGGTATCCGAACGTCAGGGTCCACGTGTTCGACCCGAACACGGCGGGACCGAACGGCAGCAGCGTGGTGGCCGGCCACGAGCTCGGCCAGGTGGAGCCGTACTTCACCGGACTGAGGCCCCGCTACCGGCTGCTGGGGCAGTTCAAGCTCTTCAAGATCAACCAGGAGAGCTTCCACCCCAACGAGGTGGGGGCCGTCGCGATCGGCAGGGCGCTGGCCACCTGGATGGCCAACGAGTTCCCGGCGCTCTTCCCGAACGGGCCCGACTTCTCACGTGTCAACGTCGACGCGCAGGCCTCCGCCGACGACCCGGTCGCCGACCAGGCGCTGGAGGAATGGGTGAGCGCCCACCCCGAGGAGGCGTGCGACGGGAGCGACATCGACAGCATCTGCCACTTCATCGGCCCTGACGGTGAGGTGACGGTCCCGACCGAGGTGCTGGACAATCCGATCCCGCTGCTGCCGATGCCGGGAGCTCCCGTGGTCGGCGGCGGGGGCGGGGGAGGCAGTGGCGGCGGGCCGGCGCCCTCGACCTGGATTCCCGCCACCTACAGCAGCGCGCCGTCCATCCCCGCGGGCGGCCCGATCGACAACACCCCCACGGGGGATCCCTGCGAGATCAAGGCCAAGGACCCGGGCGAGCCGGGCCTGCAGGTCTCGACGTCCACGCTGAGCGGTGGGGGGCTGCAGAAGCCGATCGACCTCGTCTGGGTCACCTTCAACCCCAGGACCGTCAGGCAGGACCCGTGTCAGAAGGGGGAGAAAGTCGACCCGGACAAGATCCGGGACGCGGCGGAACAGTGGTTGAACACCGGAACCCTCCCCGACGACTTCTGACCGGCATCGGACGACACGGACGACCGGAGGCTCCGGTCGTCGTCATCCGGCTGCCGGGATGTCGCCCTGGCCGGCCATTCGCCTGGCCAGCGCCACCCGGGACCGCACGTCGAACTTGCTGAAGATGCGTGCCACGTGCGTCTCGACCGTCTTCTGGCTGAGTTGGAGACGCTCGGCCACCTCCCGGTTGGTCAACCCCTGGCTGACGAGCTCCGCCACCTGGTGCTCGCGCGCGGTCAGCGCCGGCGGGCCGGCGGCTTTCCGCGCCGCGTGCCGGGGGCCGCGCGCGGCCAGCCGCCGCTCCGCCCGAGCCAGCTGACCGGCGAGCCAGTCGGCACCCGACTCCCGGTAGGCGGCCTTGGCCCGGCCGATCTCGGCGCGGGACGACGCCACGTCTCCCATGCGGCCGTGGACGGTGGCGAGAAGCTGATGGGCCAGGCCGCGCTCGGCGACGGCACCGCTCTCGGCGAACCGCTCGGCGGCGATCCGGGCGGCAGCCGCGGCTCCGGCCAGGTCGTCGTGGCCGCACAACGCGCGGGCGCGGGCGTCGTACGCGATCCCGACGCGGTAGGCGGAACCACCTTCAGCGGCGGCGACCGCGGCCGCCGACCGGCGGAGCGCGGTGCCGACGTCGCCCTCGGCGCCGGCCTGGAGCGACTGCACGGCCAGCCGCTCCACCTCGGTGTCACGGGTGAGAACCGATGGCAGCGGCGGCGCGTGCCCCGGCTGCGCACGGCCGGCGGCCAGGCGGACCCGCGCCGCGGACAGATGCGCCATCGCCTGCCACCAGGCCGAACCTGGAGCCGCCTCGGCGAGCCGGTCGGCGAGCTTCATGGCGGGACCGGTGCCGTGCCGCCACAGCACCGGTAACAGCATGACGCAGCGGGCCATCGCCAGGGTCTCGCTGCTCTGGATGTACTCCGACGCCGTGGCGGCGTGGTTCGCGGTCTCGATGGCCTCCGCCAGGCGGCCGGTGCGCGCCTGCTGGTGGGCCTGGGCGATGAGCAGGTAGGGCATCGCGTAGCTGCCGCCGGACATCGTCGCGAGGTCGACCCCACGGGCGAGGTGGCGCTCGGCGTCGCCGGGCCGCTGCAGAAGGATTTCGGCCCACGAGAGCGGCGCGACGAGTTCCACGTGCGACACCAGGGCGTTGTCCGACACGCTGTCCATCAGCCAGCCGGCTCGCCCGCTGTGCGCCCGGCCCGCGGAGATGTCGCCGTCCTGCAGGCACGCCAGGGCCAGCACCGCGTACGTCGCGGCGCTGAGCACCGGATCGGCGGTCTCGGACAGGAGCGCGACGGCTTCGCGCGCGTGCCGGCGGGCCTCACCCGGGTCCGCCCGAAGCACCGCCACGCAGGCGCGCTCCAGCAGGAGCTGGGCGCGCAGCCGCCGGTCGTGCCCGGCCCGTCCGGTGTGCGCGCTCAGCAGGGCGCGTGCCTCGTCCAGCCGGCCGAGCAGCCGGGAGATCACGGAGGAGAAGGCCACCGCCGCCGCGGCCACCTCGTGCGGCAGGTGGATGACCTCGTGCAGGATGCGCCGACTCTCGGTGAGCGAGCCCATCACGCCGGTCCCCTTCGCCAGGCAGGTGAGCAGGTGGCCGCGGTACGGCACGAGGTCGTCGCGTTCCGGCAGCACCCGCAGGGCGTCGCGGAGCAGCCGCACGGCGGTCGCCGGCGCGGAGTCCAGGTAGGCGATGCCGGCGTCTGCCAGCGTCCGGGCGGCCTGCTCGTCGCCGTGCTCGGCGTACCGCTCGGTGTGGTGGGCGAGCAGTGCCAGCGATCCGTCATTGCCGCGCAGGTAGCCGGCGGCCCGCGCGTGCGCCGCGACACGCCAGCCCGGGCCACAGGTGTCGTACGCGACGCCGCGTACCAGCGGATGGTGGAAGGCGAACCGGGCGCCCGCCAGCGTGCCGAGCCCCTGGCGGCACAGCTCGTCCACGGCGGCGGCGGCGGTCGCGGCGTCGAGCTCGGCGACGTGGGCGATCACGACCGGCGAGGCCAGCTCTCCGGCGACCGCCGCCGCGTGGGCCGCCCGGCGGGCCGCCGGCGTGAGCCGGTCCAGCTCTCCGCGCAGCACCGCCAGCAGTGCCCGCTCCAGGGCGAGCGCCGCCCCGGGCCGCCCGTCGGCCAGCTCCGCCAGGGTGTGGTCGTCGACGTCCAGCAACGCCTGCAGGAACAGCGGGTTGCCGCCGCTGACCCGGTACATCAGTGTCCGCCGGCGCGGGTCCGTGCCGGACGGCATGAGCAGCGCGACCGCGTCCTCGTCGAGCGGGGCCAGGCTCAGCCGGGTGACGCGCCGATCCCGCCGGGCGACGGCCTCGGCCACCATCGGCGGAATCATGGACGACCGGCAGGCGACGGCCAGCAGGAATCCCGCGGCCGGCGGCCGGCGCAGGAGGAACTCGGTCAACTCCAGCGACGGCCCGTCCGCCCAGTGCAGGTCGTCGAAGGCCAGCACCACGCCACGGTCGGTGGCCAGATGGCTCAGGAGCGCTCGAATGCCCCGATAGGTGTGATAGCGATCCAACCGGCCGCGCTCGGTGTCGCTCGACTCACCCGCCGACAGCAAGGTACGCAGCGCCGCCTCGGCGAGGTCACCGGGTCCGGCGCCGCCCGGCTCGTCGTGCTCGTCGGACATCCGGGTGAAGGCGTCCACGTACATGCCGAACGGGACGAGCCGCTCGAACTCGGTGGCGCTGCCGGCGAGCACGGTCCGCCCGGCCGCGTGCGCCCGCTCGATCAGGTACGCGAGCAGCCGGGTCTTGCCCACTCCCGGATCACCGTCGATGAGGAGCAGCCGGCATTCCCCGGCCGCCGCACCGGCGACGGCCTCCTCGATCCGTGCCGTCTCGCCGGCTCGCGCGACCAGCTCGGACCGCTGCTCCCGGACAGTTCCCGGCGAGGCCGACCTGTCATCGGTCATGGCATCCTCCGGTCCGTCCGGCGATCACGCCAGGACCCGTCGCACGGTCAGTGAAGGGTGCGAGATCGATGATCATATGGATCCGGGTCGGTGTCCAGGGGCCCTCTGCCGCGATGCCGTCAGGCGGTGACCGGGGTGAAGAAGTTGACGAGGTTGCCGTCAGGGTCGCGGAACAACAGCGACCGGTTGCCCCAGGGCATCGTGGTGGGCTCGTTGACGAAGTCGGTGACGAAGCCGGCCAGGTTCTGGTGCACATGGTCCACGTCGTCCACCCGGAACTCGATGATCACGGTGTGGTTGTCGGCCGGGCGGGCGGAGCCCGGCGCGAAGAGCGGGACGGTGCGGGTGCCGGCGATGGCGAGGGTGGCGCGGGATGTCCGGAGTTCGGCGAAGTCCTCGGTGGACCAGGCCGCCCGCACCCCCGTGGCCTTCTCGTAGAACTCGACGAGGCGCGCGACGTCGCCCGTGATGATGCGGATCGAGACGAAGTCCATGGGTGTTCTCCTGGGTTCGGGAAGTGGTGGCACCTCGCACGCTAGAACAAAAACTGGACAGAATCGGTCCAGTATTGTCGCTAGGCTTCGAGTATGTCCCGACCCGCCGGCCGCGTGCTCAGCCTCCTGGAGCTGCTGCAGTCGGGCGGCGTCCGCACGATGGCCGAGCTCGCCGACCGGCTCGGCGTCGACGGCCGCACCGTACGGCGGTACGTCGACCATCTGATCGACCTCGACATACCCGTCGAGGCGGTGCGCGGCCGTCACGGTGGTTACCGCCTCGCCCCGGGTTACCGCCTGCCTCCGCTCATGCTCAGTGACGACGAGGCGCTCGCCGTGCTGTTCGGCCTGATCGCCGGCCGCCGGACGGGGTTGACGACCGCGGCCGGCACGGCGAGTGAGACGGCTGCGGCCAAGATCCGGCGGGTGCTGCCCGAGCGCCTCGCCCGCAGGCTCGACACGGTCCTCGAATCCCTCGCCTTCACCGAACCGCCCGGCGAGTTCACCACCCCGGACGCCGGAGTCCTGCTCACGATCGCCGACGCGGTGCACCACCACCGGCCGGTCTCGATCAGGTACACCGACCGCGACGACCGGCGCCGCGACCGCACGCTGCACCCGTACGGGATCGTCACGCACTCGGGCCGGTGGTACGTCACCGGCGCCGATCCCGAGATCGGCGAAGACCGGACCTTCCGGCTCGATCGCGTCACGCACGCCAGGACCCTGCCCGGATCGTTCGAGGCGCCCGCCGGACCGGACCCGGCGCAGCGCGTCCTGTCGGGGTTCGCCACGGCGGCCTACCGGCACGAGGTGACCCTGCGGATCCACGGGACGGTCGCGCAGATTCGCGCCCGGCTTCCCGGCAGCGTGGCGACCATCACGGAGCCCGCCTCCGCGGCAGGCTCGGATCCGGCGACCGAGCGCTGGCTGCATGTCGAGCTCCGGGTGGAGCGGCTCGACTGGCTGCCTCCGCTCCTCGCCGCCCTCGACCGGCCGTTCGTCATCGAGCACCCTGACGAACTGCGCGACCTCGTCCTCGCGCTCGCCGATCGCCTCGCGTCCAGCGCCCGCCGAGCCTGATCGGCGAGCCGGCTGTCCTCATGAGCGCCCAGCCGGTGCTCGAATGCCTGTCGCCGGCGGACACCCAGCTGCCAGCTTCGATGAGTCCGGAGAGACAGTGATGTCTGGATGAAGCGAAGATGACAGTGGAACCTGCTTCCGACCTGGGGCGCCGCCACTTCGACGGGCGTCCGCACATGCCCCGCCCTCCCGGCCGCCGTTGACCGAACCCTGCAGGCGTCTGAAGAAACTAGTCCGGGATGCGTGGCAGCTCGTGATCGACGATTCCGAACGGAAGCACGAGGTGTCCCCCGGGGACGGGCGCTCGCTCGGCGCCAAGGATCAGGTCGAGGATGCTCTCAGACACTTTTGCACTGTTCGGATCGACGCTCGCGAACTGCGCCGTCGAGAAGCGGCCCTCCTCGATGGCGTCGAAACCAACAACCGCAACCCTGCCGGGCACGGAGACGCCGTGGATGGCGAGAGTGTAGAGGGCGCCGAACGCAAGCGTGTCATTGAAGCAGAACAAGCCATCGAAGTCCGCGCGTGCCGCGAGAAGGCGTTCCGCGGCGGCCGAACCTTCGGCACGGTTGAACTCGATGACCCAACCCGTAAGCGAGGGGTCAGGCGCGATCCCCGCATCGCGGAGCGCACGCCGGTAGCCCTCCATACGCATCTTGCTGGTGGCGGTGGAGCCGCCCTCCTGCGCTCCGATGACCGCGATCCGCTGTCTTCCCTTGCTCAACAGTAAGTGAGTAGCGGCACGCGCGGCCTCGATGTTGTCCACGCCGACATGCGGGTTCTCAGGGGTCGCGAGACCGTGACCGTGCTCGCCGATCAGTACGAGGGGCAGTGCGCTCCTGCGCTTGGCGATGTCGTCGGAGCTCAGTCGGAGCGGGCTCATCACGATGCCCTCGAGCTCGGGCATTCCTTCTCCCTCGAGGAACGCCCGCTCGGTCTCCAGGTCCCCGTGCGTCTGCCAGACGACCACTGTGACGCCGCGCCGCTGAGCCGATGTGAAGAACGCGGAGGCGAACTCGGCGAAGTACGGTTCGCGCAGGTCGGGCATGCCGAGTGCGACCAATCCGCTGGAGCCGGTACGCAGTTGCCGTGCGCTCCGGTTCGGCCTGTAACCCAGCTCGTCGATCACCGCCAGGATCTCGACACGCTTCTTCTCGCTGACCGCACCGGTCCCGTTGACCACGTTCGACACGGTCTTGGCGCTCACTCCCGCGCGTCGTGCGACATCGATCAGCCTTACACGAGCCACGTTCTCTCCTATGCGGTCCGGGTTCAGGATGCGATCAGACGGTTGACCACCCCAACACTGGATGTTAATGTCACCGGCACACCAGATTCAACGTTGAACCAAGAGACTCCCTCTCGCTCCCCCCGATCTATTCAACGTTGAATCAGAAAGGATCGACGCGGCGTGAGGACGCTGGCCGGGCGAATCTCGCCCTATCTCTACATCCTGCCCATCGTGGTGATATCAGGTGCCCTTATCTACTACGCGATCAGCTTCACTGCGTATGCCAGCTTCACCGACTGGAATGGCCTGCGGAGGATGGATCAGATCGGGCTGGAGAACTACCGCAGCCTGTTCGAGGACCGCACCTTCTGGATCGCGCTGCGTAATACCCTCATGTTCTTGGTGGTCACGGTCTCCGTTCAGACTGCTCTTGGCCTGGTCATTGCGGTCATCTGCAAGGAACGACTGCCTGGCAGCAGCCTTTTCAAGGCCATCTTCTTCCTGCCGATCTCCATGGCACCGGCAATCATCGCGACGGTGTTCAAGTACACGCTGGAGACGAACTACGGTTCGCTGAACGAGATGCTCCGCACACTGGGAATCATCGACCAGGGCGCCGTCATCGAGTGGCTCGGCGCAGACCTCGGCGTCTGGTCGATCATCGCGATCAACGTCTTCCAGTGGATGGGCTTTTCGATGATGATCTATTTCGCGGGCCTGATGTCCATCCCTGAGGAGCAGTACGAGGCAGCCGATCTGGACGGCGCTGGATGGTGGCGCAAACTGTTCTCGGTCACGATCCCATCACTACGCGGGACGACGAATGTCCTGATCATCCTCGGCATCGTGGGTTCACTGAAGACATTCGACATCGTATGGCTCACCACCGAAGGGGGGCCAGGTGTCTCGACCCACTTTCTGTCCACGTTCCTCTACCAGGAACGCGCAAATCGCAACGCGGGATACGCATCGGCGATCGGCATGGTCATTCTGTTGGTCGCGTTCATGCTCGCAGTTCTTCAGGTAAAACTGTCGAGCCGGCAGAGGCGAGAGTCATGAGCCAGCGGATCTCGGCCAAGATGGCCATGTACGCGGTACTGATCTTCCTTGCGATCCTATGGATCTACCCCATTGGCGTCGCGATCTACAAATCAATCAGTGCGGGCGGCTGGAACAACTACTCAGTGGTGCTCAACCACCCCACGTTCGGCTACTGGAAAGCAATCGCGAACTCATTCCTTCTGGCCGGTGTCTCCGCCGTGACCGTCATGCTGATCGCATCGTTGGGCGGTTACGCGTTCTCGAAGATGCAGTTTCCGGGGAAGAACGCCATCTATTACGGCCTCCTCGCCTGCATGGCCGTCCCGGTGGCCTCGCTGATCACCCCCCTGTTCTTCAGCATCAATTCGATCGGCCTGCGGGACACCTACGCCGGCGTGATCATCCCGCTCATCGCCTTCAACGCGCTGATGATGTTGATGATGATGCGCAACCATTTCGATTCCGTGCCCAACGAAATCATCGAAGCGGCGCGTCTCGACGGGGCCGGAACATTCCGCATCTATTGGCAGGTGCTGATGCCGGTGAGCGGACCGGTACTGACCAACGTCGTTGTGCTGTCGTTCGTGTTCTGCTGGAACGAGTACCTGCTCCCGGCCCTGTTGCTGACCGACCAGGACAAGTTCCCGGTGACACAGGCCATCTCTCTCCTGCAGTACGACCGCATGAGCCAGGAGCAGATCTCGCAGCTGTACGCCGGTCTCGTACTGATGACCGTCCCCTCAGTCGTGATCTACCTGTTCAGCCAACGGTATCTGCAGGCAGGCATCACAGCGGGCGCGGTGAAGAGTTGAAATCGATGACGACCCGCACTTACCACAACCCGCTCGGGTACGCCGACGGCGTCGCCCGCACCGATCCGGACCCGTTCGTCCTTCGCTTTCGCGGCCGGTACTGGTGTTATTCCACGGGTGAGCACGGTGTCAATCTCTCCACATCGATCGACCTGATCACGTGGCACCGCCTGGGTTTCGCCTTTGCCGTCCCGGGCCGAGCTCATTACTGGGCCCCGTGCGTGATCTACGCCGACGGACTGTTCTGGATGTACGTCTCCCACCGCCCAGAAGGCTGCGAGGACCCTCACCAAGAGATTCTCCATGTCGCCACCAGCCCGCGGCCCGACGGACCGTTCGAGACCAGACGGCGCCTGTTCGACACCTTCTCCATCGATCCGCACGTTGTACGCGATCCGGCCTCGGGCGACTACGTCATCTTCTACTCGACCAATGACGTCACTGGACTCGACCATGACGGCACCGGCACCTCTATCGTCGTGGACCGCCTGATCACCTTGGAGGAGCCGGCAGGATCACCGCGCCCCGTCGCTGTCCCGACACTGGAACAGGAGCTCTTCGAGCGGAACCGGTTCGGAGACGGCCGCGACTGGTACACAGTCGAGGGCGCCACATACTTCACTCATCGAGACCAGGCATACCTGACCTACTCGGGCAACGCTTACGTCGGCGAAGATTATTTCATTGGCTACGCGCATGCCTCGCTGACTCGCGGTCCCGCAGAATTGGAATGGGCCAAGTATTCCCGCAACGGCGAGTGGTCGCCGCTCGTGCGCCGCGACAACAAGGTCGAAGGCACGGGACACAACTCGATCGTGCTCGCGCCCAATCTCGTTGACGACTGGATCGTCTACCACGGCAGGGATGCCACCGTCCCGCTCGATCCTCAGCGGGAGGAGCGCGTGATGCGCATCGACCCGCTCTTCTACGACGGCGGCCGACTGACCACGCCGGCACCGACCTCCGCATGCTCTCCCGCGCCCCCTGTCGCCACCTTTCAGGACGATTTCACCGAGCCGGACCTTGTGTCGGGGTGGACGGTCGTCGCCGGCGAGGTCACCGTTCTGCCGGCCGAGGGCCAGGGACCCGGAGTACTTCGCACCGGGCGTGATCTGCTGACTCTTCTCGCACATGAGCGGCAACTCACCAGCCACGTACTGGAAGTGTGGGTGCGGGCGGAGCGCAGCGACGCGGGAGCACGCTTCGGCGTGATTCCGGTCTTCCACGACCGTACTGACTACATTGCGGTGCTCGTTGACGTGGCAACTTCCAGCGTCGAGTTGTGGCGCCGGCACGGCGACATCTCCCGCAGCGTCGCTCGCGCGGAACTCGGCCGATTCGATCCGTCCGCCTGGCACGAACTGCGCGTTGTGCGGACGTTCGACGAGGTCATGGTGCGGCTCGACGGTATGGACGTGCTGTCGGCCTCGACCGGTGATGACACAGCGGGAGGTGTCGGGCTCCTGTCCATAGGTACTCACGCCGAATACACGGCGCTCGCGTTCACCGAGCACCTTGACCTGTGGGGGCAACAGTTGGCTCACTTGTCCCGGCTCTTCCGTGCGAACCGCCCTGTCGACGTGCGCTCGGACGGGCTGGCCGCCACGGGGCGACGTCCGCTGATGCTGGAATCTGTTACGCACGCTCCCGGTGTCTTGTTCGAGCACGAGATCGAATTGATCGCTCCCTCTGGATACGCCGAGCTGCATCCGGTGGTCATCGACGGGACGTCGGTCGTGCACGTACGGATCGACCGGCGCATGTGCCACATCAACCTGTGTCAGGACGGCGCGCCCCGACAGGTCATGGACTTCCCCCACCCCCATCCCAGGGGGACCGTACGCACCATCGTGAACCCTGGCGCCGTCGTTGTCCGGGTCGGCGAGAACGAGGTGGCGTTGCCACTCGAGGTCGCCGGCCGGTTCGGGCAGCGCGTCGAGCTGTCGGGAGCGGCACTCCGGGGCTTCCGCATGACGTCGATCGCCGAGAGCGATCGGCGCTGAACCACCGGCATCACAACCCGCAGGAAGAGAGGATCGAAATGCGTGGCAATGCTCGCAAGGCGCGGCTGGCCGTAGCGCTCGTCGCGGTCGGTGCAATGGCGCTCACGGCGTGTGGCGGGGCGGAGGAAAAAGCCTCCACGAACGGCAAGGTCAAACTCACCTTCAACACCTGGCTTCCCACTCAGGACAATTGGCCTGCTATCAAGGCGGCGTTCGAGAAGGAGAACCCGGACATAGAGATCGACTTCATCCGCGATGAGGATTTCGACGCCTACAGGACGAAGCTGGACAACAAGCTCCTTGCCGATGAGATCCCAGACGTCTACGGCATTCAAGTCGGCGCATCGTTCGACGAGTACGCCGACTTCGCGATGCCCGTCAAGGACTACGCGGGAGACTGGATCGCCAGCGTCAAAGCCGGGTCACGCAAGGAGACCACGACGACGAAGGGGGTCGAGGCAGCCGTACCGATCCTCAACGCCGGCATGGAGTTCTACCTCTACAACAAGACCCTGTTCGACAAACTCGGCCTGACGCTGCCGAAGACCTACGATGATCTCCTCAATGTGGCGAGGACAGCCGGCAAGGCCGGCTACGCACCGTTCGCGATGGGCGCCGCAGACACCTGGCACGCTGCGGACTTCTTCGTGTGGCTGAGCAACCAGTACGGCCAGGGCGGGGACATCTACAAGGCGGCCGAGGGCAAGATCCCCTGGGACTCCGAGAGCCTTACCAGCGCCGCGAAGGACTGGCAGAAGCTGTTCACCGACGGCGTGTTCCAGAAGGGGGCGGTCACCACGACCACCTACCCCTCTGCCCGCGATGACTACTTCCTCAAACGAAAGGCGCTGGCCATGCCGACCGGCTCGTGGCACGTCGGAGCGGCCCTCAGCACCAGCCCGGAAGTGCCGGGCAGCGCCGTCGACAACGATGAGATCGGCATGGCCGCCTTTCCCGCGATCGGCGAAACCGATGCCGGCGCCACATCGGGTGTTGATTTCGCCCTGGCCATCGGCAGGGACCTCGACGGCGCCAAGAAGACGGCTGCGGCAAAGTTCGTCAAATTCATGGCGGTAGGTACCGGGCAACAGCTCTGGGTCAACACGCTGCAGGGCTTCCCGGCGGCCAACGACGTGTCGGTCCAGCTCAACGGCTCCGAGTCGAAGCTCGCGACCTCCAGCGTCGATCTCGTAACCGAAGAGCTCAAGAACAGCAAGTATCCCCGCAAGCTCTCCGTGTCCGGCAAGGACTCCCTGGAGAAGGACTTGGGTGTAGTCCTGCAGAACATCGCGAACGGGGCCGATCCGTCAAAGGAACTCGCTTCGCTCAACGGTTAGCCGGCGCTGGTGAAAGCATCGGTCATCGCCTGCAACGATCTGAAGCTCAGGCCTGTAGCAGCCTCGATCGCTCTGTACGTCTTCGGTGTCGCAACGATGCCGTACGCCAGTGAACGGACCTCACTTGACGCGGGTACGTCAAGCCCTGACGCCTCGACCATCGTCCACGACGGACATCCGTTGCGCAGGGCCATCCGATCGACCCACGACGCGAACGACTCGCCGTACGCCGGTGCCACCACCAACGCCAGCCGCCGGGGCCGAACCTCCTGCCGTGCACGCCTCTACTGCCAACCCCGATGGCCCACTGCCATGCCGCTTCCCTATGGCGTGACGCACTCCCATCTGCGCGACCGTCAGACAAGTGAGTGTCTGGACCCGGCGAAGATGACAGTAGGACCAGCTCCTGACCTGGACACTTTCACTTCGATGGGTGTCGAGATGTTAGTGCTCGCGTCATCGAAGTCGGCAGTGCGCAGCCGAAGATCAAGTGCCATGAATGTGCGTCGGTTGGGCACAGGGGCTTCAGGGCTCGAACTTGTCTAGTCTTGGAGCCATGGGGACCGTGGAGGAGGAATCGTCCCTCGCCGCGTTCCTGAGGACCGTGAACGTCGGCGATGTCCTCGCCGGAACCGTCGCAGAGATCACGCGATCGGAAGCGACCGTGCTTCTCGACGCTTTCGCCGGGGCTCCAGTCGGTGTCATCGGTCCGCTCGATCTTTCCTGGGGGTCCTTCGGGGGCTCGGCCGCCGACATCCTTGAAGTTGGCGGTCGGGTCTCTGCCGAGGTGATCTCCGTTGATCTTCCCGAGCGACAGGTTCGGCTCTCGCGGTCTGCGACCGAGAACCCCCGGCTATGGGCGTACCTGAAGTCACTGCGTCCGGGACAGCAGCTGTCCGGCACCGTGGCGGCCATCGAACGCTTCGGCGTCTTTGTCGATCTGGACGACGGACCCGACCACCCCGTCTTCCCCGGCGTCGGCTTCATCACCATGCCGGAGCTGTCCTGGCACCGCTTCGAGGACCCATCCGAGGTCGTTTCCGTGGGAGAGCACATCACCTGCGAAGTCCTCGTCTTCGACACCCATAACGGCGAAGCCCGCCTATCGCTGCGCGCCACCCAGCCGGACCCGTTCCAGCAGTTCGCGCGCCGCGTTCACGTGGGGCAGATCCTGCACGGCCCGGTCACCAAAGTGGTGCCCTTTGGTGCCTTCATCCGTGTGGCAGACGGCATTGAAGGCCTGATTCACCTCAGCGAACTCACCGCCCCGACCCCAGAGGTGTCAGGCGACGCGGTTCAGGTCGGCGACGAGGTCACCGTGATCATTATCGAGATCGACACGCTGCGGCGTCGGCTCGCCCTGTCTCGCCCGATGGTCTAGGAACCACGGGAGTCCGACGCCTCCCGGGCAGTGAGGAATTCATCCAGCAGCGTGAACAGGACCCGGATGACCTTGGCCTCCTCTTTACGGGTCAGTTCCCACTGCTCCCACCCGTCGGGGAGAGCGATATGGCGCACCTGCCATGCCAGCCATGGTTGCAGTCCTGGCCCCGCCGAGCGACCAGCCACTCCCGCCAGCCGCTCAAACCAGGACCTCCATGACGCAGCGCGTGCTGGTCATAACCGTCCAGGAAGCCCTCAACCCCAGTAAGCCTCGATCCCACCACGAACATGCCCAACCGCTTGGCCACGTGGGCGAAGTACTCACGCTCGCTCATCCCCGCCAGGTTCGCCGTCACCACTCCGCCTCCCGACACACCGCCAACTCGATTTTGACGGCAAGCATCACCGAGATGTGGGCACTGTCCCCGAAGGTCTCACGCATTCGGATGGGCTCCGGCGCCACTTGTGGATCTTGCCCACCGGTGGCGCCGGCGGTAGCTCCGGAGCCCGCTCACCCTCCGTGCACTCAACCATGAACCGAGCCGGGTGCGAGTGCGCGGATCTGCCGATGAGCGCGCACCCCTGGCTTCCGGAGCGACGTCACGTGACGAGCACGGCGGTGAGCATCGAGAGATACGACTCATGTGCGAGACGCAGGCTGTCAAGGTCGGACGTCTCGAACCACGCCACAGCGTCGTGCTCGTCCGGCGCGGCGTTGACGGGTGTTCCGGTCCACCTGTCGACCAACCAGATCTGCATGTCGAACGTCGCGGTCCGGATCTCATGCATCGGCGGGCTGGACGGCTCCGATGCCGTGATTCCCAACTCCTCCCGAAGCTCGCGGACAAGGCTCTCTTTCGGATCCTCCCCCTCCTCGACATGACCGCCCGGCAGGTCCCACACGTCGGGATACCAACGGCGCCCGGCGCTTCGATGACACAGCAACACCCGATCGCCGTCGCGAAGAACGGCCGTCACGATCCGGACCGGACCGGAGTCGTCAGCGGAGATCGTCATCGGCACATTCTGACCCATGCGGATCTGCCGCAGACAAGGCGCGTCCCGCCTCCGACACCCGTCACCGTGCGTGAGCGGTGCGCCGGCCGACGACAGGAGCTGCGCGCGGTAGTCGCTCACCCCCACCATCTCGCGGCGATAGGCCGCCAACGCCAGCACGTTGATCGTGCGCTGCCGCCCGGGTGGCTCACCGACCAGCTCATAACCCCAGCCCGCCACTGCGCAGCAGGCCGCCACCCGCTCAGCGGTCGCCTTCACTTTCGCGTCGTTCACCGGCTGCCCCGTCGCACGGAAACGCGGCATCTCGGCCAGAGATCCACCAGCAGCATCCGATGCCCGGGACAAACCGCCGCCCAGCCCAGCTTCCACCAGACCGGCCACGCTCCGCCCGAAGCCGCCAGGCACGTCGGGCATGCGCGGCTGCCGAAGAACTGCGCCCACTCACGGCCCTCTGCCAGGCGGACTGAGTCCTTTTCCCCACGCGGACACCTGCCAGATCCACAGCCGAACCGTCGAACACCTCCAGGTGCATCCCACGCACGATCTCGGCACTCACGCCTGTAGCAGCCCCGATCGCCCCGCAGGTCTGGGCAGAAACAACTGTCACTGGAGTGACGTAATCGCAGCTGCGGTTGCTCGCCGCCTTCGAGACCGATGTGCTGGCAGGGGCGGCGCCGTTGCCTGACGGCAGGCCGACCTCGCCGAGCAGCAGAACGACCTGATGAACAAAGTCCGTCGAGAAGGGCCCGGTGCCGGTGTACCCGGTGCCGCAGCGCGACCCGCTCACCTTTCCCCTCCCCACCGCCAAGCAGTGACGGTCCGGCCCGGGCCCACCGTCCTGCGCGGCGGGGCCCGGACGTCCCCGGCTACGGGCTGACCAGTGTTAGATCGAGCACGTCGATGCCGACGGGGGTGCGCTCGGTCGCGATCCGGCTCACCGACCACGGACCGGGGAAGCGGTGCAGCAGTGTGTGAACCGCGATCGCGAGCTCGTGCCGGGCCAGGTGCGTGCCGAGGCAGAAGTGCACGCCGTGTCCGAAGGACAGGTGCTCGTTGGGCGTTCGGCCGGGCCGGAACTCCTCCGGCTCGGCGAACACCCGGGGGTCCCGGTTGGCCGAGAGCATCATGGCGATCACCCGCTGGCCGGTCTCGATGGCGTGCCCGGCGATGCCCGTCGGGCCGGTGGCGAACCGGTCGGTGCCACCCACCGGGGGCAGGAACCGCAGCACCTCCTCAATGGCACCGGGTACCAGTCCGGGGTCAGCGCGCAGCTGGGCCAGTGCGTCCGGGTGAGCCGCCAGGCACAGCACGATGTTGACCAGCAGGGTCTTGGTGGTCTCGTGGCCGTTGATGAGCAGCAGCGTGCAGAAGTTGAGCAACTCCTCGTCGGAGAGCCGGCTGCCGTCCGGTTCGGCGGCCAGCAGAGTGTCGATCACGTCGCCTTGGGGTCGGGCGCGGTGTTCGGCGAACACCTGGCGGAAGTACTCGGCCAGTTCGGCGTGAGCGGTGCGGAACGCGGCCTGGCGCACTGGGTCCTCGGTGAACGAGCCGGCGAAGGAGGTGATCGCCTCGGTCCAGCGAACGAAGTCCGGTTGCCGGTCCGCTTCGACTCCGAGCAGCGCGGCGATGGTGCGCACCGGCAACGGGTAGCCGAGCCGGCCGATCACGTCCAGCTCACCGTCCACATCGGCCAGTTGCGTCCGCACGGTGCCGGTGATCGAGGGTAGCAGCGCCTGGATCGCGCGGGGCGTGAAGGCCCGGCTGACCAGCCGGCGCAGCAGGTGGTGCCGAGGCGGATCGATCGCGGACAGGCTGCCCAGAACCGGGTTGTCCCGGTGCGGCACGGGTTGCGCGCTGTAGCGCACCTCGTCGGAGGAGAACACCGGGTAGTCGGTGAGCACCTGGTTCACCTCGGCGTGGCCGTGCACCACCCAGGCGCCGAACGGCTCGACGAAACGCACCCCGTCCCCGGCGAGACCATCCCGTGCGGTCTCCCGGTACCAGTCGAGGATCTCCCCGACAGCATCATCAGTCATGCGTCGAGTGTGTTAACCCCGGCTGGTCTAGGCTTGGAGAAAACGGACATCCGGCAGCAACGTGGCCGGCGGCGCCCCCACCGCGTGCCGGAACTCGGCGAGCAGGTGCGACTGGTCGTAGCAGCCGCTGCGCACGGCGATGCCCGCCCAGTCCGGGCGCTCGCCCTTGGCCACCGCGGCGTGCCCGGCGGCGAGCGCGTGGTGCAACCGCACCACCCGTACGTAGGACTTGGGCCGCAGCCCGATCGCCACCCCGAACCGCCGCCGTAGTTGCCGCTCGGACAATCCGGCCTGGGCGGCATGCCAGTTCACCGGCGCGCCTGGCGCCGCGTGCATGGCCGCCACTACGACGCGCACCCGCTCGTCGACCCGGCATCGCCCGGCCCGCGCCCGCACCAGGGCCAGCGCCCCGGCCAACCGCTCGGTCACCGACCCGCCCAGCTGCCCGACCGCGATGGGCGCCCCGGCCAGCGGCACCTCATCGGCCGCGACCCCGAACAGCCCGGTCACCGTCCCCGGCCGCAGCCGCACCCCGACCAGTGCTCCGCCCTCGGGCAGCGTCCCCTGCCGACCACGCGTCTCCGGCCCGGCCAGCCAGCACACCCCATCAGGCATGACCAGCAGATCGACGGCGGGTTGCGGCAACCCTCTCGGCACCGCGCCGCCGTCCAGCACCCAACTCCCGGCCACCAGATGGGCCAGGTCGGCGGGCACGGGCAACGCGGTCACCAGTGCAGTCAACCCGGCGGCCGGCGCGTTCGCCAGCGATTAAGAGGACGCAGGACGCGGGGCGAGCGCCGCAGGAGCAGACGGACGTGACGAGGTCGTCTTCGGCGATGGTCAGCGGTCCTCGACGTCGGCGGCGAAGCGGTCCCAGGCGGCCTGGCGGGAGATGCCCAGGGCCTGGCCGATCCTGGCCCAGGTCACCCCGCGGTCGCGCAAGATACGGACCCAGGCCCGCAGATCGCGCTCGGCCGGCTCGATGGTGAGCGCGTGACGCGGCAGTGAGGCCAGCAGGTCATCGTCCGACATGCCCGGAAGCCACTCGGCTTCCGGATCGGGCCCGCGGTGCGCCCGCTGGGGCTCGCTACCCCGCGGCGGGTCGGAGAGCAGCCGGTGGGCCAGCTCCATGCAGGCGCCGCAGATGTAGACACCCGGCCCCGCTACGACCCTCTTGGCCTCCGCGTGGGGCGTGCCGCAGAACGAACACCTGGTGGCGACCTCTCCCACCGGTGTCACCCGGCGACGGCCCTTGCTTCGCGTCATCACGGCGTCAGCCTGCCCTTGACACCCGCCGCGTCAAGGGCAGGCTGACGGAACTCGGAGACGTCAAGGACGGGCTGACAAGCCCGAGACGAGAGGAGACACACGCATGGATCTCGAACGATGCCCGGACGGACAGGCCATCGAGGTCGCCCGGGGCCTGGCCACGGACTACACCGAAGAGGAGTACCTGCTGCGCGGCACGGCTGCCTCGTACGCCGACGAATTGGCCCCGTACGTGACCCGGATCCTGGTACGCAGGCCCGAACACTTCAGCGGCACCGTGGTGGTGGAGTGGTTCAACATCTCGTCGTTCATGGACGCTGGCGTGGAATGGCAGTACATCCACGGCGAGCTGTTCCGGAGTGGCACGGTCTGGGTCGGGGTGTCGGCCCCCGGCCCTCGTGCCGTCGCGGCGGCCGGCGACGACAGGTCTCGATGGGACGCCGGTGCCCTTCCGCGCCGACCCGCGGTGCCGGTGCTCGCCCTGGTGACGGAGACCGATGTGATCACGGCCGGGTACGCGGGGGCCAGGCGGCTCGACGGGCCGAACCTGCGCGTGTGGGAGCTCGCCGGGGCCTCGCACGCCGACACCTACCTCAACACCACCGGCCGCCTCGACCTCACCCAAGCCACCCCCACGGAGCTGGCCGCCGCGCTGGCCCCGACCACCCGCGTGAGCGGCATGGACCTGCAGCACCTGGCCAACTCCGGCCCTCAGCACCACTACGTCGCCAAGGCCGCGATCCGACGGCTCGACCAGTGGGTGCGCGAGGACGTTCCGCCGCCGCAAGCTCCCCCGCTGGCCAGCGTGCCCGGCCCCGCGCTGGAGCGGGACGACCACGGCAACGCGCTCGGCGGGGTCCGCACGCCCTGGATGGAGGTGCCCACCGCCGTACTGACCGGGGTCAGCCCGGACGACGGCGTCCTGGGCCGGCTCTTCGGCCTGACCGTCCCGTTCTCCCCGGCCATCCTGGACAGCCTGTACGGCGACAGCTACCTGCCCGCCTTCGAGGCCGCCACCGACGACGCCGTCGCCAAGGGGTTCCTCCTCGCGGACTCGCGCCCGAGATCAAGGCCCTGGCCGCCGCATCCATGGAGGCCAGGATGCCCTGAGTCCGGCTCAGCCGAAGAACGCGCGGCGGCACAGCACAGCGCCTCACGTACGGCCTGGCTAGGCGGGCCCTTCCAGACCAGTGCGAGCAGGGCGGGCGCCTCGACGTCGTCGATCATCGGGGCGGTGAGGTCGCCCTCCTGCAGGACCTCCCCGCGCAGGACCGACGAGCCCTCGCCGACCTGATCAACCAGGGCGCGCAGGAGGAAACCGACTCGGACTGGCAGCTGACGGCCTGAGAAACGCCCGAAACCCTGGGTCTCCTGGTCTGAGCACCGCGGCGACGACCCGGCCCAAATCGTCTTGGTCCGTGAGCAGGGCAAGGCAGGCGGTCGTTGCTTAGCCGTTCTGCGGCGGCTGCCTGCTCATCTGCCGTCATGGGGTGCTCGCAGACTGCAAGGACGTCGATGCCGCTGCGCCGCGCGTCGAAGCCGCCGAGCACTGCGGACCCATGTAGGTAGACGCCCACCAGGCGCGAGCCAAGCACCGCGGCCATCCCGGATGCGACTGTCGGCGTACGGGTTCACATGCCGGGCCACGTACACGTAAACGTGCAGAGACGGAGAGGAGACGGTCAGTGCATGAGTCGTGAAGATTCACGGCGCAGCGCGGTTCGCCTTCTTGCCGGCATGGCGGGTGCGAACGCGAGCATGCTCCTGAAGATCGCTGGAGTCAGGCCGCGCCCGTGGATGCCATGGCGCACAGCCGAGAGCGGGACTGTAAGAACAACGGCTCTGTCTCTCTTCTTACAGTCCCGGCCAGACCGCCATCATTTCCCAGGTCGAACCTCCTGCCGTATGTCCGTTCTCATCCATCGTGTCAGGGAGCCATGTCGGCGAGCTGCGCACCGACAACTGCCTTGAGACAAGACGGGCGAGCAATCCAGCTAGGGATCAATGAGCTTGGACTCCACAGGGTCGATGTCCCCATGGTCTTGTCAGTTCCGGTGAGCGCCGCCCAGGCAAGTGACAGAACCGCCGAGACCCCGCGCGGTGGAATCTCATCGATCTTGTCAGTTTCCGAGTCAACACCGCCTCATCGGAACGTGGCGTGGCCGCCGAACGGGCGCTCCAACGCGCACTACGCGGCATGAGCGGAGGTCGTCCGGCGGTGTCCTACCGAAGCGTGGTCCCTCTCGACACGTTATGTGACACCTACGGCTTGGCCGACGAGATCATCGGTAGTCCGGCCGACGCCCCGGAGTCCGGCACCCCTGCGTAGTCGGGCAGCTCGACGCCGTTGATCGCACGCTCGACCAGTTCGGTGAACCATTCGCTGGCGAAATCGGGGCTCGGCTCGGCGTCCGGCCCTGGGACCTCGAGGCTGTGTACGTGCAACCGGCCGATCTCCTGGTTGGCCTCCACGAACGAGCGCATCCGAGCCTCGTAGCCGGCGAACCCGGCCTCCGGGTCCCACCCGGCGGCGGCCAGCTCTCCGGCCAGCAGGTAGGCGCCGACCAGGGCCAGCCCGGTGCCCGCCCCGGACATCGGCGACGCACTGAACGCCGCGTCCCCGAGCAGCCCCACCCGTCCGCTCGACCAGCGGTCCATCACCACCTGAGCGACCTGGTCCAGATAGAAGTCCGGGGTGTCGTCCACGCGCGCGAGGATGCGCTGGGTCAACCAGCCGAAACCGTCCATCCGCTCGCACAGCAGGCGCTTCTGCGCCGCGACGTCGCGGTAATCGACGTCGAAGTCGGCCGCGGGGAAGGAGAACATGGCCATCGCCCGGGTGGCGTCCGGGATGGGCCGCAGGCCGGCGGACCGTCCGGCCTCCTGATAGTCGATCATCCAGCGGTCCACTCCGAACTCGTTGGGCACGCTGTAGAAGGCCAGCACGAGCCCGAGATGGCGGATGAAGTGCTCGCGCGGCCCGAAGACCATCGCTCGCAGCTGCGAGTGCAGCCCGTCGGCCCCGATCACCAGGTCGAAGCGCCGCCGGTCGCCGCCGGCGAAGACCACGTCGACCCCGTCCGCGTCCTGGCTGAGCTCGGCGATCCGGTCACCGAAGACGTACTCGACACCGTCGCGGGTGTCGTCGTAGAGCACCTGGGACAGGTCCCCGCGCAGGATCTCGATGTCCGCGATGAACCCGTCGCCACCGTCGTCGTCGGCACGGAAGGTCTCCAGCACGTTCCCGTCCGCGTCCACGATGTGCGCGCCGGCGGTGTCGGTGCACGCCGCGCGCACCGCCGCGTCCAGCCCCATCCGCCGGATGACCTCCTTGGCGACCCCGCGCGCGTCCACCGCCTGCCCGCCGGGACGCAGCTCAGGAGCCCGCTCCACCACGGTCACCTCGGCCCCCCGCCGGCGCAGCCAGTGGGCCAGCGCGGGTCCCGCGATGCTCGCCCCCGCCACCAACACCCTGGGGCCGCTCACCCGCGTCCCCTGCTCGCCAGTCCGGCTGGTGTGCTCCTGCCTGGAGTCGTCGACGCTCATCACTGCCTCCATGTGCTTCCTCCCGCGCTGGACGTTCCCAGCACAGGCCCACCGCTGTCGGTGTGTCCAGCCGTATCGACCACGGATCCGCACAAAACTCATCGGCACGACCGAAATCGCGTCCACACTCCCGCAAACACCCTGAACCCGGCATGTGCGTGCGACGGGCATGGTCATGATCGCCTCGGCGTCGGCAGACATTGATGAGAAACGCCAACTCCGATGACACTCACATCAGCCCAGACTGGTGCAAACCAGGCGAACCAGGGCACCAGCTGGGCCGCCGCCTGAGAATTCGCCAGATCCGCGCGCAACACAGTGAGACGCTGAAACGCTCAGTCACGACGATTGAGCGTTACGAGGCGCCTAGCTCGCCTCGAGAACGAAGAACAAGAAGCACAGGAACCTCGTGCGAGTGGGCTCGAACTCGCGGAGCTCCTCGGGGAACACTTCGCGGGCTTCCGGCACGAACGGCGGTTCGCTGATGACGCTGATGCGAAAGCCCGCCGCGGTGAAGGCTTCGGTCATCGCGTGCAACGGCCGGTCCCAGAACCTCATCTGGACGGTCTGCCCGCCCATGGTCCATTCGTCGGTCCGGCTGCGGGTCTCGAAGTACTTGGGTTTCTCCCCGGCCATGTGCTGAAAGAGAGCGACGCTGAAAGGATGGTCGACCGAGACGAGGAGCCGGCCACCAGGCCTCAGCACGCGTCGCAGCTCGGCCAGTGTCGGTCCCCAGTCTTCCAGGTAGTGCAGCACCAGGGACGCGATGACGTCGTCGAACGCCTGGTCGGGGAAGGGCAGTGGGCTGGCCAGGTCGGCGACCTGCAGATCCGCGTCGGCGCCCAGCCGCTGCCGGGCCAGCTCCAGCATCCCGGCACTCGCGTCGACGCCGGTCACGATGGCCCCTCGATCGCGCAGCTCGGAGAACAGGGGCCCCGAGCCGCAGCCGGCGTCGAGGATGCGCCTTCCAGCCACGTCCCCGGCAAGCTCCAGCATCGCGGGCCGCTCGTAGTACCCGTTCAGGAGGCTCGTCTCGTTCTCGGCCGCGTAATTCTCAGCCATCCTGTCGTAGTCGTTGATTGGGGAGGGCTGTGCGGTCTCAACGTGATCTTCGGGCATGGTAGACATGCGGGCCATTTTGGCCCAGCAATCTCGGCGGCACAGACATACGGCAGATCTTGATCAGGCATGCAAACGGCCTGGCATCCCTCTCGCCAGCGAATGCAGCAGATCGAGCCGGGCCAGTCAGCCCTGCCTGGCGGACACGCGGGGCCAACTGTCGCTCCCAGATGGGCCACCTATCGCCCCCCATGGGCATGTAGCGCTCCCAACGTCATCCGCTGCCATCCCCGATGGCCCTCCACTGACAACTCGCGTGCCGTACTGACATCTGCAAGGGCCCCAGACAGTGAGGAAATCTCGCTTTCGCCCTTGACGTGGTAAATGAACGATCTTTTAATTCGTTCATGGGGCGCATCGCCGGTGTCACCGCCGCCGAGACGCGGGAGCGGCTGCTGCGTGCCGCCGCCGACGTGTTCGGGCAGCGCGGGTACGACGGCACGCGCGTGGCCGACATCGCCGCCGCCGCGGGCGTCAGCAACGGCGCCCTCTACGCGCACTTCGGGTCGAAGGCCGAGCTGCTCGTCGCGGCGCTGCGCGCGCACGGGCGGCGGCTGCTGGCCGACCTGTTCGCGGCCGACCCCGACCGGTCGGCCACCGACCTGCTGCTCGTCATCGGGCGCTGGCTGCCCCGCCGCCGTGACCCGAGCGGGCATCTCATCGTCCAGGCGCTGGTCGCGGCCCGCCGGGACGAGGAGGTCGCCCGGCCCATGCGCGACTACGTCGGCGAGCGCGCCGACTGGGTCGCCACGCTCGTACGCGCCGCCCAGCGAGGCGGCGAGCTGGACCCCGCGCTGTCGCCGAACGCGCTGGCCCACTTCTGCCTCCTCCTGGCGATGGGCAGCTCGCTCGTCACTCCGGACCTGCACACGGTCGGCGACGAGGAGTGGGCCACGCTGCTCACCCGCGTCGTGACCGCCCTCGCACCGTCCGGACCCCCGTCCGAAGCGCCGTCCGGACCCCCGTCCGAAGCGCCGTCCGGACCCCCGTCCGAAGCGCCGTCCGGACCCCCGTCCGAAGCGCCGTCCGGCACCGACGCATGAACGAACAGAGGAGAGCGACCGCGGTGAAAGTGCAGATCGACTCCGAGCGCTGCCAGGGGCACGGCCGCTGCTACACGCTCGCCCCCGGCATCTTCAAGGAGGACGACGAGGGCTACGGGCACGTCGCCGGCGACGGGGTCGTGCCGCCCGGCGAGGAGCACGCGGCCCGCCTGGCGGTGTCCAACTGCCCCGAACGCGCGATCGACCTGTTACAGGAGGCGTGAGATGACCGTCGACGACCGCTTCACCGAGGACTTCCGGGAGCAGCGCGGCGACGAGCCGCCCCCGGGCGTCCGTACCGACCCGGTCATCGGCCCGGTCTCGGACTGGGCGACCGACTTCTCCCACATGGAGCCGGAGTGGGCGGCGGACCCGTACCCGATCCAGGACGACCTGCGGCAGCGCTGCCCGATCGCGCACACCGAGCGGTTCGGCGGCGGCTGGCTGCCGACGCGCTACGAGGACGTCGCCGCGATCGCCTACGACACCGAGCACTTCTCGTCGCGGTCGATCGTCATGAGCAACTTCCGGCCGCCGCGCGACATCGCGCCGGTGGGCGGCGTGCCGCCGATCTCCTCCGACCCGCCGTTCCACCACGACGCCCGCAAGCTGCTGCTCCCCGCGTTCACCAAGACCGCGGTCTCGAAGCGGGAGGCGGCGACGCGGGCGTTGTGCCACGAGCTCATCGACGCGTTGGAGGGGCGCGACGTCGTGGACGCCGCCCGCGACTACGCCCAGCACATCCCGGTACGGGTCATCGCCGACATGCTCGGCTTCCCGCCCGAGGACGGGCCGCGCTTCCGCGAGTTCATCGAGAACTCCCTCGAAGGCGTCAACCTGCCGCCGGATGAGCGCATTGAGCGGATGGACCAGCTGTTCGACTACCTGCTCCAGCAGATCCGCGAGCACGTCGCCCGTCCGCGCGACGACCTGACGACGTACCTCATCGAGGCGGAGCTGTACGGCCGCAAGCTCGACCCGTCCCACGTGGCCGGGACGATGGCGCTGCTGCTCATCGCCGGCATCGACACCACCTGGAGCGCGATCGGGGCGTCGCTGTGGCACCTGGCCAGGACGCCGGCCGACCGGGAGCGGCTGGTCGCCGAGCCGGAGCTGCTGCCGACGGCGATGGAGGAGCTGCTGCGGGTCTACGCGCCCGTCACGATGGCGCGGCTGGTCAAGGACGACATGCGGTGGAACGGCGTCGACATGAAGGCCGACGACTGGGTGCTGCTGTCGTTCCCGGCGGCCAACCGTGACCCGGCGCAGTTCGACCGGGCCGGCGAGGTGGTCATCGACCGCGAGGTCAACCGGCACGTGGCGTTCGGCCTCGGCATCCACCGGTGCGTGGGCTCGCACCTGGCGCGCATGGAGCTGCGGCTGGCGCTGGAGGTGTGGCTGGAGCGCATCCCGGTGTTCGAGCTGGCGGACCCGGCGGGGGTGAGCTGGGCGGCGGGGCAGGTCCGCGGACCGCGGGAGCTGCCCCTGCGCATCGGCTGACACGCCGCTCCCGGCCCCCGGACCGCCCGGGCGGGCGGTCCGGAGTCCTCAGTGGACGGACAGGCCGCCGTCCACGAAGATCGACTGCCCGGTGACGTACGCGGAGCCGCGGCCGGCCAGGAACACCGCCGCGCCCGCGAAGTCCTCGGCCAGCCCGTTGCGGCCCACCATGGTGCGGGCCGCCAGCTCGGCCACCTTCTCGGGATCGGACGACAGCCGGGCGTTGAGCGGCGTCATCACGAACCCGGGCACGAGCGTGTTGCAGGTGACGCCGTGGGTCGACCACGCCTCGGCCTGCGAGCGCGCCAGCGACTCCAGCCCGCCCTTGGAGACGCCGTACACGCCGCTCTGCACGAACGCGCGGTGTGCCTGCTGCGAGCTGACGTGGATGATCCGCCCGAAGCCGCGCTCCGCCATGCCGGGGCCGAACCGCTGGCCGAGGAGGTAGGGCGCTTCGAGATTGACCGTCATCGTGATGTTCCAGACGTCGTCGGTCATCTCGTTCATCGGCGGGCGCAGGTTGATCCCGGCGCTGTTGACCAGGATGTCCGGCTCGCCGAACACCCCGGCCGCCTGCTCGGCCGCCGCCCGCACGCCGTCGCGGGTGCTGAGGTCCGCGCTGACCCAGGCGGCGCGGCAGCCGCCGGCGGTCAGCTCGTCCACCGTGGCGGCCAACTCGGCCTCCCTGCGCGCCACGATCACGACGCTCGCGCCGGCGCGGGCCAGTGCCCCGGCTATGCCCCGGCCTATGCCGGAGCTCCCACCGGTCACGATGGCGACCCTGTCGTCCAGGGAGAACAGCTCGGAGAGGTACGTCTGCGACATCACGCCCGCACTCTAGAGGACGGCCCGGAAGGGGTGAGCGGCGGATCACCCGGCGCGGGCGTTACGCTCGGTGACCAGGAGGTACGCATGGGTGAGGGGGACGCGGTCGCGCCGGGGATGACGCACGAGCGGGTGGCGATGTTCGTGGACGCCGTGTTCGCGATCGCGATGACGCTGCTGGCCGTGGAGATCCCCCGCCCGCCCGCGAGCGTGGTCGAGGGCGGCGAGTCGCGGCTGGCCGGCGCGGCCCGGCTGTGGGACTTCCTGGGCGACAACTGGAGCACGTGGCTGGCCTTCGTCATCGCCTTCCTCATCCTGTGGGGCGTCTGGCGGGAGCATCACCGCACCCTCGACATGGTCGTCCGGGTCTCGCCCCGCATCATGGCCAGGCACGTCCCGCTGCTCATCGTCGTCGTGCTGCTGCCGTACGCCACGGGGCTGATCGGCGAGTCGGCGGGCAACCCGCTGACCGTCTGCCTGTTCGCCGGCGCGGTGGCGGCGCTGCTGTTCGCGCAGGCGGCGCTGCTGCGGGCGATCCTGCGTGACCAGGTGCTGCGGCCGGGGGCGGACGTGGCGGCGCTGCGGGTGCAGGCCGCCGCGCTCCTGGTGGTGGGGGCGTTCTGGCTGCTCACGGCGGGACTCACCTGGCTGGTGGACGGCGTGCCGCTGCTGTGGGTGCTCAGCCCGGTGGTGGGAGCCGTGTCGGTACGGCGCTTCGAGGCGCGGGCGTGAGGGTCCGCGTCAGGCGCGCTCGGTGAGGTTCTCCCCCGTCTCGGGATGGAACAGGTGAACGGCCTGCGTGTCGTACCAGAGCCGCAGCGGCTCCCCCCTGCGGGCCCGTGACTTCGGGTCGAGCTGCGCCACGAGCTGGGTGCCCTCCGCCGCCTCCTCGCCGCCCGTGTCCGCCAGGTGCTCCGAGCGGACCGCGCCGGCGCCGAGCGTGAAGTAGGCGAGCTTCTCCGGCCCCATCGACTCCAGCAGGTCCACGGTCGCGGTGAACGTGCCGCCCCCGTCCACGTCGTGGACCAGGGCCGCGTCCTCGAACGACTCCGGCCGGATGCCCGCGATGATCTCGCGCGGCACGTCCCGGCCCCGCGCCGCCTGCTCCAGCCGGCCGCGCAGCGGGATGTCCCCGATGGCCGTGCGCAGCGCGCCCTCCTCCAGCCGCGCCGGCAGGACGTTCATCGACGGCGAGCCGATGAACCCGGCCACGAACAGGTTGCGCGGATGGTCGTAGAGCTCCTGCGGCGGCCCGATCTGCTGGATGAGCCCGGCGCGCATGATGACGATCCGGTCGCCGAGGGTCATGGCCTCCGTCTGGTCGTGGGTGACGTACACGGTGGTCGTGCCGAGGTTCTTCTGCAGCCGGGAGATGGATGTGCGCATCTGCACCCGCAGCTTGGCGTCCAGGTTGGAGAGCGGCTCGTCCATGAGGAACGCCTTGGGGTCGCGCACGATGGCCCGGCCCATCGCCACGCGCTGCCGCTGCCCGCCGGACAGAGCCGCGGGCTTGCGGTCGAGGTACGGGGCGAGGTCGAGCAGCCCGGCGGCCCGCTCCACCCGCTCCTGGATGGCCGCTTTGTCCATCTTGGCGAGCTTGAGCGGGAAGGCGATGTTCTCGCGGACCGTCATGTGCGGGTAGAGCGCGTACGACTGGAAGACCATCGCGATGTCACGGTCGCGCGGTGCCTTCTCGTTCATGCGGCGCCCGTCGATGCGCAGCTCGCCGTCGGTGATGTCCTCCAGGCCCGCGATCATGTTGAGGGTGGTGGACTTGCCGCAGCCCGACGGGCCGACGAGGATCACGAACTCGTGGTCGGCGATGCGGACGTCGAAGTCGTCGACGGCCACGGTGCCGTCGGCGTACCTCTTGGTGACGTGGTCGAGCACGATCTCAGCCATGGCCTCGCCTCATCCCTTCACCGCCCCGGAGGTCAGCCCGGCCACGATCCGCCGCTGGAAGAACAGCACGAAGATCACGATCGGGATGGTGATCACCACGGCCGCCGCCGAGATGGAGCCCGTCGGGTCCTCGAACTGGCTGCTGCCGGTGAAGAACGAGATCGTCGCCGGCGCGGTCCTGGCGGCGTCGGAGGAGGTCAGGGAGATGGCGAACAGGAAGTCGTTCCAGCAGAAGATGAACGCGAGGATCGCGGTCGTCACCATGCCGGGCGCCGCGAGCGGCACGATCACCTGCCAGAACGCCTGGAACGGCGTGGCGCCGTCCATCTTGGCCGCCTTCTCCAGCTCCCACGGGATCTCGCGGAAGAACGCCGACAGGGTGTAGATCGTCAGCGGCAGCGCGAACGTGATGTACGGGATGATGAGCCCCGGCCAGGTGTTGAACAGCCCGAGGGCCCGCTCGATCTGGAACAGCGGGCTGACCAGGGAGATCTGCGGGAACATCGCGATCAGCAGCGACACGCCGATGAGCAGCCGCTTGCCGGGGAAGGCGAGCCGGGCGACGGCGTAGGCCGCCATGGTGCCGAACACGATGGCGACGAGCGTGGAGATCAGCCCGATCCCGATGGAGTTGATCAGGCCGCGCACGAAGTCGGTGTTGGCGAAGATGCCGGTGTAGTTGTCGATCGTCCACTTGCGCGGGATGAACGAGCCGTCGGTGAACGTGCTGGGGTCCTTGAACGACAGCGACGCGATCCACAGCACCGGGATCATCGCGTACAGGACGACCACGACGTTGGCGACGGTCCAGCCGGAGACGCTCCGGCGGCCGGCCTCCATCACCGCTCGCTTCCGGGCGCGGCCGTGCCGAACCCCAGGATGAAGATCACCGCGATGATCGCGACGGTGACGAGGATGAGCACGGACATGGTGGAGCCGATGCCGAGGTTCAGGCCGCCGATGAGGTTGTGGTAGGCGCTGACCGAGACGGAGGAGGTGTTCTGGGAGCCGTTGGTCAGCACGTAGATGTTGTCGAAGATGCGGAACGCGTCGAGCGTGCGGAACAGCAGCGCGACCAGGATGGCCGGCTTCATCAGCGGCAGCATCACCCGCGTGAACCGCTGCCAGCGGCCGGCCCCGTCCATCGACGCGGCGCGCAGCAGCTCCTCGGGCACCACGGCCATGCCGGCCATGAGCAGCAGCGCCATGAACGGCGTGGTCTTCCACACCTCCGCCAGGATGATGATCGCGATGGCCGGGCCGCGCTCGGTCAGCGGGGCCGTGCCCTCGGGCAGCAGACCGGCCAGCCAGCCGGTGGCGGGCGTCCAGGCGTACTTCCAGCCGTAGGCGGCGGCGACCGTGACGATCCCGTACGGGATGAGCACGACCGTGCGGACCAGGCCGCGCCCGACCAGCGCCCGGTACATCGCGAACGCCAGCAGCATGCCGAGCACCAGCTCGATCGCGACGCTGACGACGGTGATCACCAGGGTAACCCAGAAGGCGTTCCACCACACGGAGCTGGTCAGCACGGTGGCGTAGTTGGACAGGCCGACCCAGGCCTTGGCGGCGGGGAAGCGCAGGTCGTAGCGCTGGAGCGAGAGCAGCACCGAGTAGACGATCGGCCAGCCGGTGACCACCACCATGACGAACGCGGCGGGCGCGCACAGCCACAGCCCGAGCCGCCGCTCCGCCCGCTGCCCCTCCGTGAGCGGCCGGCCCTTCCGGGCGGCCGGGCCGCGGGCGCTCATGGGAGCACCCCCTGGCTGCGCAGCGCGAGGGAGATCTGCTCGCGCAGCTCGGCGAGCGTGACGGGCGGGTCGACGGCGGCGGGCGGCGACAGCGCCGCGGAGATCGTCGTGGAGACGTTCTGGTACGTGGGCGTCTTGGGCCGGGGCGCGGCCGTCTTCAGCGCGTCGAGGATGGCCTGCCGCATCGGGTACGGCCCGGCCATGGCGGGGTCCCGGTACACCGCCTCGATGGTGGGCGGCAGCCCGTCCTTGATCGCGGCGATGCGCTGGCTGACCGGGTCGCGCAGGCACAGCGCCGCCTGGAACGCCCGCTCGGGGTGCCGTGAGTACGAGCTGACCGCGAAGTTGCCGCCGCCCAGCGGCGAGGCGCCCGCGCCGCGGATGCCCGGGTAGGGCGCCCACTTGAAGTGCGGCAGCAGCTCCGGCTTGTTGGCGGCCATCGAGGCGTACACGAACGGCCAGTTCACCTCGAACGCGGCCCGGCCGCCCTCCATGGCCAGCCGCGCCGAGTCCTCCTGCGTGTTCGACAGCGACGGGTCGGCGGCCTTGGAGCGGGCGTAGTCGCGCATCGCCGTGAGCGCCTCCAGCGCGGGCGGCCCGAGCGCCACCCGGGTGCCGCCGGGGTCGAGGATGCGCCCGCCGGCGGAGGCGACGAGGCTGTTGAACCAGACGACCAGGCCCTCGTACTGGGCGCCGGTCACCTCGCCGTAGTGCGGCTTGCCGCGCGCCGCCAGGCCCGCGGCGGCGCTCGCCATCTCGCCCCACGTGCGCGGCGCCCGCGGCACCAGGTCGGAGCGGTACCACAGGAGCTGCACGTTGGTGTTGTACGGCGCCGCGTACAGCCTGCCCCGCCAGGTGGCGGTGTCGAGGGGCTTGGCCAGCGTGCCCGCGCGGGCCAGCCGGGCGTGCTCGCCGGTCCACTCGCGGATCCAGCGGGCCTCGGCCAGCTCGGCCGTCCAGGTGACGTCGAGGCCGAGCACGTCCAGGCCGGGGTCGGCGGCGGCGAGCCGGCGCACGAGCTGCTCACGCTGGCCGTCGGCGTCGCGGGGCAGGGTGTTGAGCAGGATGCGGTAGCGGCCGTGGGCCTGGGCGTTGCAGCGGGCGACGATGGCGGCGAGGTTCTCCTGCGGCGCGTTGTAGAGGTTGACCAGCGGGATGCTCCGGCCGCCGCCGCCGGAGCAGGCGGCCGGCAGGAACACGGCCCCCGCCAGCAGCACGGCCGCGGCCCTCCGTCTCCCCCTCGCCGCTCGGCTCACGTCTGGGGCCTACCCGCCTGCCTGCGCATATCACCATGAGTAGTCAATCGCGTGCCAAAAGTATGATCGATTCGCCCACAACTTTCGCCGTCCCGCGGCTGTCGAACCTGGGCATGAGAACGATCAAGCACGTCCTCGCCCTGACCGCCGCGTCATTCCTGGCGGCCGCAACCCTGACCGCCTCCCCCGCGCACGCCGCCCCCGCATACCGGGCCGACTGCCCGGTTCCGCCCGCCGCCGACGTCAAGCGCGCCCGGCAGGACGCCATCGACAAGCCCGCCAGGGGCGCGGACGCCATCAGCGGTCTGCGCATCGGCCATGTGCCGAAGGGCTTCACCTACGGCCAGGTCCAGGTCGCCAAGCGCAAGGGCGCGATGACGGAGTACAGCTACCTCTGGAGCGACGAACGCAACGACGTGAACCCTCGGCACAGGTCTCTCCGGGTACAGGTGATCTGCGGGTCCAAGGTCACCGACCTGGCCGGGCTGAAGCGGCTGCGGCTGGACGAGGGCGCGTTCCGGGGCGTCGAGGCGAAGACCACGAAGCTGGGCGACCGGACGGTGCTGGTCCGGCTGACGGACGGCGCGCTCGGCAGCGGTCGCCTGGTGGGCTGGGTGGAGCCGGGCGGTACGGTTGTCACGGTGCTGGCCAGCGAGCCACTGGTGCGGGACCTGGCCAAGATCGTCCGGGGCGTGCGGCCGGCCTGACGTCATTTTCCCTGACACCAAGGGACGGTTCGGCCCCCGGCGTCCACCAGCCGGTCGGCGCCCTTGACGGCCGGGGCGGACGGTCCATAGGGTCACCTGAAGATTGGAAAGCGCTTACCAGGGCCGGAGGAGCACTGTGGGATCCCGCGAACACTGGGTGTCGGTGGCGGATCGGCTGCTGGAGGCCGTCGTCCCCTACGCCACCCCGGGCTTCGCCCAGTACCGGCTGCCGGGCCGCACGAGCGCCTCCGGCCCCGCGTCCGACGGGCTGGAGGGATTCGCGCGCACGTTCCTGCTCGCCGCGTTCCGTGCCGCCGGCGACCCCGGGGCCGCGCCCGGCGGGCTGCTGGAGCGGTACGCCGAGGGCCTGGCCCACGGCACCGACCCCGGCCACGAGCACGCCTGGCAGCCCATCGCCGACCACCACCAGACGATCGTGGAGGCCGCCTCGATCGCGCTGGCCCTGCACGAGACGCGGGAGCTGCTGTTCGACCGGCTCGACCCGGCCGTGCAGGAGCGCGTGGTGGCCTGGCTGGGCGGCATCGTCGGCAAGTACGCCCCGCCGTGCAACTGGGTGCTGTTCAAGGTGATCGTGGAGCAGTTCCTCGCCAACGTGGGCGGCCCCCACGACCCCGCCGAGATCCAGCGGCACCTGGCCGACATCGAGCCGTGGTACGTCGGCGACGGCTGGTACACCGACGGCGCGGGCCAGAACTACGACTACTACTGCGGCTGGGCCATGCACCTGTACACGCTGTGGTGGACCCGGATGTCCGGGGCCGACCCGGGCGTGTACCGCGAGCGGCTGCGCACGTTCCTGGAGACGTACCAGCACCTGTTCGCCCCGGACGGCGCGCCGATGCACCAGGGCCGGTCGCTGACGTACCGGATGGCGACCGTGGCGCCGTTCTGGGTCGGCGCGATCTTCGACGCCACGCCGCTGTCCCCCGGCCGGACCCGGCTGCTGGCCGACCGGACCCTCGGCCACTTCGAGCGCCACGGGGCCCCGGACGCCGACGGGCTGCTCAGCCTCGGCTGGCACCGGCCCTTCCTGCCCGTGACGCAGCCCTACTCGGGCCCGGCCTCGCCGTACTGGGCCAGCAAGGGCTTCGTCGGCCTGCTCCTCGGCCCCGATCACCCCGTCTGGACCGAGCCCGCCGAGGAGGCCGGCGACTCCGGCGACTCCGGCGACCAGGAGGACCTGACGCTGGCGATGCCCGCGCCCGGCTGGCTGCTGCACCGCTCCGGCGGCGTCGTGCGCCTGATCAACCACGGCAGCGACCACAACAACCGCGACAGCTCCACCGACGACCCCCACTACGCCAAGTTCGCCTACTCCACGCACACCGCCCCCGAGACCGGCGACGAGGGCCGGGCCGCGAACATCGACGGCCACCTCACCGTCACCCGCCCCGACGGGAGCGCCACGCGACGGCGGCGCATCGACCGGCTCGTGGTGACCGACCGGCTCGCCGCCTCCCGGTACTTCGACGGCGAGGTCGCGGTCGAGACCGCGTCGGTGGTGGACGGGCCGTGGGAGGTGCGCGTCCACCGCGTCACCGCGCCCGAGGGCAGCGCCGTCCGCGACGGCGGCCACGCCCTGGCGGGCGACGAGCCGTGCGCCACCCGGCTCGACGGCCTGGAGTCCCGCGTCTCCTCCGGCTCGCTGGCCAGCTCCATCACCGGCCTGTACGGCTGGGACTCGGCCCGGGTCGCGGCCCGTACCGGCCAGAACGCCGTCGGTGAGCACTCGGCGACGCCGTACCTGGTGGGCGAGCACCCGGGCGGGCCGGCGCTGTTCGCGTCGGCGGTGTGGCTGGGTCCGGGGGAGCCGTCCACGCCGCCGCCCGTCGTGGAGCCGGTACGCGACGGCCTCACCTGGAAGGACGCGGAGGGCGGCCGGATCGAGATCCGGCTCGGCCGCTCCCCGGGCTACGTCCGCGAGCACCCCTCGGGAGAGCGCGTCACCTGGACGGCCTCATAACCACCCATTGCGGACGGGCCCTGGCCGCTTTGCGTGCCATCCTCGGGCCATGGCCAGTACGCCGTCCCGCATGATCCGCCTGTTGTCCCTGCTGCAGACCTGCCGTGGCTGGCCGGGGACCGAGCTCGCCGCCCGGCTGGGCGTCAGCCCGCGCACGCTGCGCCGTGACATCGACCGGCTGCGCGAGCTGGGCTACCCGGTGCGGGCCGCACCGGGCACGGGCGGCGGTTACCGGCTGGAGGCGGGCAAGGCGATGCCGCCGCTGGTGCTCGACGACGACGAGGCCATCGCCATCGCGATCAGCCTGCGCACGGCCGCGGGCGGCACGGTGGCCGGCATCGAGGAGACGTCGGTGCGCGCCCTGGCCAAGCTGGAGCAGGTGCTGCCCGGCCACCTGCGCCGGCGGGTCAACGCGTTGCAGAGCTACACGGTGCCGATGGTCTCCCAGGGCCCGGCCGCCGACCCGGACGTGCTGACGGTCATCGCGCAGGCGTGCCGCGACCACGAACGGCTCGGGTTCGCCTACCGCAAGCGCGACGGCGACGGCGGGACGCGGCTGGTCGAGCCGTACCGGCTGGTCCATCTGGCGCGCAAGTGGTACCTCGTGGCCTGGGACGCGGGCCGGGAGGACTGGCGGACGTTCCGGGCCGACCGGATGTCGTCGCCGCGGCCGGCCGGGCAGCGGTTCCGGCCCAGGGAGCTGCCCTCGCCGGACATCGCCCGGTACGTCGCCGAGTCCGTCACGTCCTCGCTGGCGCGGCACCGGGCGGTGGTCACGCTGCACGCGCCGTTCGCCGTGGTGGCGGAGCGGCTGCGCCCGCAGGACGGGGTCCTCACGGTGGTGGACGAGCGCACCTGCCGCCTGCACACGGCGGCCGACTCGCTGCAGTGGCTGGCGCTCACGCTGGGCATGTTCGACGTGGACTTCGAGGTGCACGAGCCGCCGGAGCTGGTCGCGTACATCCGCGCCCTGACCACCCGCCTGTCCCGCGCCACCCCCGCCTGACACGGCAACCCCCGCCTGACGCGCCGCCCCTGTCCCGCTCGGCCGGTTATTCGCTCGCGGCCGCGGCGGCGGGCCTGCCAGGGTGGGGACATGACGCGAGGAACCGTGAAGTTCTGGAAGGCCGAGCAGGGCTGGGGCGCGATCTCCTCCCCCGAGCTCCCGCCGGGCCGTGACGCCTTCGGGCACTTCAGCGACGTCGTCGGCGACGGCTACCGGGTGCTGGAGGAGGGGGACGAGGTCGAGTTCGACGTGGAGACGCGCCGCCAGGACAGCTTCGACTACGTGGCGGGCAACATCCGCAAGCTGTGAGCCGTCAGGCGCCGGGGCAGCCGCAGGTGCCGCCGGGCCACACCGCCGAGGTGAGCACCTCGTGGCGGTCCGCGCCCTCGCCCGTCTGGAGGGCGTCGAGGAGGATGCGCACCGCGACCCGGCCGATCTGCTCCATCGGCTGCCGCACCGTCGTCAGGTGCGGCGTGATCAGGCGTCCGGCCAGTATGCCGTCGAAGCCCGTCACCGCCACCTGGGACGGCACGTCGATCCCCTCGCGGCGGAGCACGTCGATCGCGACGAGGGCCTCCTGGTCGGTCGCGCACACCAGCACCCGTGGGACGGGCGGGCTGCCGAGCAGGGCGCGGACGGCGTCGACCGTCGTCTGGTCGTCGCCCGGATGGCTGCTCAGCGGAGGGGGCGGGGTGCTCCCCGCCTCGTGGAGGGCCTGGGAGAAGCCCTCGTAGCGGGCCACGAACTCCGGGGTGCCCAGCTCGCCGAGGTAGGCGAAGTGCCGGTAGGCGTGGTCGGCCAGCAGGTGGCGCGTGAGCCGGGCCATGGCGTCACGGTTGTCGACGTAGACCGTGTGCATGCCCTCGCGCCTGATCTCCCCGCCGAGCTCGACGACGGGTATCCGGGCCGAGATCTGCTCCAGCAGGGTGCCCGGCGCGGCGCCGGCGAAGGCGATGAGGCCGTCCACGCGCCCCGCGACGTCGATGACGCTCGGCAGATGCCCCGGGTCGCGGCCTGACCCGAGCATCAGGGCGTACCCACGCCGCCGGCACTCCAGCTGGACGCCGCGCTGGACCTCGTCCGAGTACAGCGGGAACAGCCGCCCGTCGGGAACGCGGGCCGCGTCGTGGGAGGAGGGACTTTCCTCGGCCGGTTCGAGGAGGTAGTCGAACGCGTACAGCCCCAGCGCCCCGGTCTTGCCCTTGGCGAGGCCGCGGGCGTTGGCGCTCGGCACGTAGCCGATGGAGTCCGCGGCGCGCAGAACCGCCCGCAGCGTCTCCGACTTCACGCGCTCGGGCTTGGTGAACGCGAAGGAGACCGTCGCGATCGACACCCCGGCGAGCTGGGCGACGTCGTAAACCGTCGGGCGCCTCGCCACGTCCGCTCCTCCCCCGTCGACGATCCGCTGCGTGATCCGCATGCGCGGTCCGATCCGTGATCCGCTCCGGGTCGGCAGCGCGTCGGTTCCCGTCGCCACAGTACTGGATCACCGGCTGATCGGACCGCTGGTGAGAATGCTTGCCACCGTAAATGTTATGCGCTTAGATTACCGCACCGCACGGAGTACAGCCAGCACATGAGCACCGGTCGTGCGCCCCGTAGCAACCCCCATGCACGAAGGGGAACGACAAATGATCCGAAGGAACCTGGCGGCGGCCACGGCCGTCACCGCGACGCTCGCACTCGCGCTCAGCGGCTGCGGACGCTCGAACGACCGCCCGCGGAGCGACGCACCGGCGAGCCGCCTGACGAACGGCCCGGCCACCGGCACCATCACCGTCTGGGCGCAGGGCACGGAGGGTGAGGCGCTCGCCGGCTTCCTCAAGCCCTTCAAGGACAAGAACCCCGGCGTCGACGTCAAGGTCACCGCCATCCCCTGGGACTCGGCGCAGAACAAGTACCAGACGGCCATAGCCGGCGGGACGACTCCGGACATCGGCATGCTGGGGTCCGACTGGATGCCGACGTTCGCGTCGGCGCTGCGCCCGGCGCCCGCCGACATCGACACCGGCGACATCTTCCCCGTCTCGCTCCAGACCACCGACATCGGCGGCGCGCGCCTGGGCGTGCCCTGGTACGTCGAGACCCGGGTGCTCTTCTACCGCACCGACCTGATGAAGAAGGCGGGCTTCGACAGCTTCCCGAAGGACTGGCAGGGGTTCAAGGCGCTCGCCACGGCGTACCAGGACAAGACCGGCGCCAAGTACGGCGTCACGCTTCCCTCCGGGGGATGGAACGCGTTCCTGAACAACCTGCCGTTCGTGTGGTCGAACGGGGCCGACCTCATGAACGCCGACCAGACCAAGTGGACCTTCGACACCCCCAGGACGGTCGAGGCCCTCGACTACCTGAGCGGCTTCTTCAAGGAGGGCATCGCCAACAAGAACCCGGACGCGGAGACGGGCTCCACCGCCTCCGCCTTCGTCAACGGCTCCGTCCCGATGTTCATCAGCGGACCGTGGGACATCCCGGGGCTCAAGACGGCGGGCGGCGCCGGCTTCGAGGACAAGTTCGCGGTGGCGCCGATCCCGGCCCCGCCGGGAGGGACGTCCACCTCGTTCGCGGCGGGCGCCAACCTCGCCGTGTTCAAGAACTCCAAGAACCCGGACGCGGCGTGGAAGCTGGTGCAGTGGCTCACGCAGCCCGACGTCCAGGTCGAGTGGTTCAAGACCGTCAACGACCTCCCGTCGCGGCAGTCGGCGTGGAAGGACCCCGCGCTGACCGCCGACCCGAAAGTGGCCGTGTTCGGTGAGCAGCTCAAGAGCACGAAGACGGCGCCCGTCCTGACCACGTGGACGCAGGTGTCGGCGGCGGCCGACACGGAGATCGAGCGGGTGTTCCGCGGCGGCAAGAGCCCGCAGGACGCGGTCAGGCAGCTCCAGTCCACCGCGGACTCGCTGGGAACCGGAAAGTAGGCATGGCCGCGATCCGAGCCGCGAGCACCGGGGCGCCCTCGCGCTCCGCCGGCGACGACCCGGGCAGGGCGCGTCGCCGCCGGATGACGGCGGTGGCCTACCTGTTCGCCCTGCCGTTCGTCCTGAGCTTCGCCGTCTTCATGGTGTTCCCGCTCGTCTCCTCGTTCATGATGTCCTTCACCGACTTCCGCAACAGCGACATCGAGAACCCGCTCGCCGTCGAGTTCGTCGCGGTGGACCAGTACGTCCGGCTGTTCGAGAACCAGCAGTTCGTACGGTCGCTGCTGAACACCGTGTACTTCGTGGCGGCGGGCATCCCGCTCACGATGATCGTCGCCCTGGCCCTGGCCGTGGCGCTCAACAACGGGATCACCCGCTTCCGCACGGCGTTCCGTGTCGGGTTCTACGCCCCCGTGATCACCAGCATCGTGGCGGTCGCGGTGGTGTGGAGGTTCATCCTGCAGCCGGACGGCCTGCTGAACACCGTGCTCGGCGCCGTCGGGGTGCACGGCCCGGACTGGCTCAACGACCCGCTCTGGTCGATGCCCGCCATGATCCTCATGGCCGTCTGGCGGAACACGGGCACCCTTATGATCATTTTCCTGGCCGGGCTCCAGGGCATCCCCGCGAACGTCCTGGAGGCGGCCTCGGCCGACGGGGCCGGCGCGTGGCAGCGCTTCGTCCGGGTGACGCTCCCGATGCTGCGCCCGACGCTGCTCCTCGGCGCCGTGCTGCTGTCCGTGGGGTTCCTGCAGTTCTTCGAGGAGCCGTTCGTCATGACGAAGGGAGGCCCGCTGGACTCCACGCTGTCGATCAGTTACTTCACCTACAACCAGTTCGGGTTCGGCAACTACGGCACCGCGTCGGCGGCCAGCTACGTGCTCTTCGTCGCCATCGCGCTGCTGAGCGTCGTGCAGTTCCGAGCCTTCCGCACCAAGGAGTGACCCGTGACGACACAGTCCCCACGACGGCGGATCAGCGCGGGCCGGACCCTCGTGTACGTCGTCCTGGTCGCCGCCGTCGCGGCCACGCTCGTCCCGTTCGCCTGGATGTACCTCGGCTCGGTGAAGACCCAAGCGGAGCTGCTGAGGCGCCCGCCCACGTGGTGGCCCGAGACGTTCACGCCGGACAACTTCGGGACGTGGTTCGGCCGGCTGAACTTCCAGACGTTCTTCGTCAACAGCGTCGTCGTGGCCGGCTTCACGGTCCTCGGGACGCTCCTGTTCTGCTCCATGGTCGGCTACGCGCTGGCGAAGCTGGACTTCGCCGGCAAGCGCGTCGTCTTCGTGCTCGTCCTGACCACGCTCATGGTCCCCGGCGTCGTCACGTTCGTCCCGCTGTTCGTCGTGGTCAGCAAGCTCGGGATGGTCAGCACCTATCCCGCGCTGATCCTGCCGTTCCTCGCGGGACCGATGGGCGTCTTCCTCATGCGCCAGTTCATCAGCGAGATACCCGACTCGCTCATCGAGGCCGCCCGCATCGACGGCGCGGGTGAGGTGCGCATCTTCGCGCGGGTCATCCTCCCCCTCTGCGGCCCGGCGCTGGCGACGCTCGCCATCCTCACCTTCCTCGGCTCGTGGAACAACTTCCTGTGGCCGCTCGTGGTCGCGCAGACCGAGGACATGTACACGCTCCCCGTCGCGCTCTCCCTGTACTCGGTGGGGCAGAACGCGACGAACTACGGGGTCCTGCTGGCCGGCTCCGTGCTCGTCATCACTCCCGTGCTGCTGCTCTTCGTGGCCCTGCAGCGCTACTTCACCCAAGGAATCGCGGCGACCGGAATCAAATGACCACCTTCGAAGCACCCCAGGACCGGCGGCGCGAGGTCGCCGGCACGCATCCCGTCATCGGCGGGTTCCATCCCGACCCGAGCGTCTGCCGGGTGGGCGAGGACTACTACCTGGTCAACTCCTCGTTCGAGTACTCCCCCGGCGTCCCGGTCTGGCACAGCACCGATCTGGTCCGGTGGACCCAGATCGGCAACGCCCTGACCGGCGCCGGTCGGTTCCGGGCGGGACAGGCCGGCGCCAGCAGGGGCATCTACGCTCCGACGCTGCGTTTCCACGCGGGCCGGTTCTGGCTGATCACGACGGACGTCTCCTCGGACGGCGGCCAGTTGCTGACGTCGGCGACGGACCCGGCCGGCCCGTGGGAACCGGCCGTGGTGATCGACGGCCTGGAGGGCATCGACCCGGACCTGGCCTGGGACGACGACGGCACCTGCTACGTCACGTACTGCTCGACGCGGCCCGGCATGAAGGGCATCGCCCAGGCCCGCGTCGACCTGGAGCAGGCGGTGGCGCTGGAGGAGCCGAGGCTCGTGTGGCTGGGCACCGGCCTGGCCTTCCCCGAGGCGCCCCATCTCTACCGGCGCGACGGCTGGTGGTACCTGATGATCGCCGAGGGCGGCACGGAGCGGGGTCATGGCGTCTGCGTCGCCCGCTCCCGGAGCCCCGAGGGCCCGTTCCAGCCCGCCCCCGCCAACCCCGTCTTCTCCCATCGCAGCACCACGCATCCGGTGCAGAACACGGGGCACGCGGACCTCGTCGAAGCCCCCGGCGGGGGGTGGGCGGCGGTGTACCTCGGCGTCCGCCCGCGCGGGACGACACCGATGTTCCACGTCAACGGGCGCGAGACGTTCCTGGCCGGTGTGGACTGGGTCGACGGGTGGCCCCGCTTCGACGAGGACCGTTTCGCGTACGAGATCCCCGACCGCTCGTTCGCGGACACGTTCGCCGGACCCGGGCTCCACCCGCGCTGGGTCTCCCCCGGCGCCCCCCTCCAGGAGTTCGTCACCGTCACCGGGCCCGGGCTGACGCTGGCCCCGGCGACCTGCCCCAGCGGCAACGTCAGCGCCCTGATGGCCCGCGTGACCGACGAGCGCTGGCGCCTGGACGTCACGCTGGACACCTCCGGCGGCGCGGCCGGCGTCCTGCTGCGGCTCGACGACCGGCACTGGTGCGAGCTGCGGGCGGCGGACGGCTCCGCGCACGCGGTGCTGCGCATCGGCCCGCTGGAGTCCCGCGTCGGCGAGGCCGTGACCGGCCTCGGTCCGGCGCCGACGGTACGGATCGCGTCGGAGCCCCCCACCCACGGCGGCCCCGACGACATCGCGCTGTCGGTGGTCCGCGACGGCCACGCCGTGACGCTCGCGCGCTTCGACGGACGGTACCTGTCGACCGAGGTGGCCGGCGGGTTCACCGGCCGGACCGCCGGCGTCCGCGCCCTCAGCGGCACCGTCCACGTCGGCTCCGTCCGGTACGAGGCCGACGACGCCTACGCCGACCCGCGGCCATGACGACGACCACCGCCTCGACGGCGACCTCGACCTGATGGCCGAGCTGGCGCTGGAAACCTACCGGTTCTCCACCCCGCCCGGGTGGGCCCGGTCAACCAGAAGGGCCTCGACTTCTACTCGCACCTCGTGGACGGGCATCTCGAACGCGGCCTCCGGCGGGTGGCGACCCTGTACCACTGGGACCACCCGCAGCCGCTGGAGGACGAGGGGGGTGGACCGACCGGGGCACCGCCGAGGCGTTCGCCGACTACGCGCGGGCCGTCGGCGCCGCCCTCGGCGACCGCCACTGCTCTTGGCGCCTGCCACTGGGCGTCCTTGGTGGAGCCGAACCGCCACACCGTGCCGTCCTGGTTGGTGATCTTCCAGTACGGCCGGCCGTCCGCTCCGCCGGCGACCTGCTCGATCTTCCATCCGAGGTCCGGGACAGTCTTCCACGCCCCCGAGCTGCGGTCCTTGACGATCTGTGCCGAACGGCCGCCGGCGCTCAGCACCACTGTCATGAGCCGTGCAGGTGGGCGCGCTGCCCGTCGTGGTCGAAGATGGTGAGGATCTCCACGGGACCGTCGTGGGCGCCGATGGCGTGCGGCACCATGGTCGAGAACTCGGCCGCGTCGCCCGCCGAGACCAGGATGACGCGCTCGCCCAGGTGCAGCCGGGCCGTGCCGGACAGGACCGTGAACCACTCGCGGCCCGGGTGCACCCTCAAGTGGTCGGGCCCGGCCGGCCGGTCCGGGGTGATGCGCATCTTCGCCACGGTCACGCCGTGCAGGGTGCGTTCGCGGGACAGGAGCCAGGTCGTCAGCCCCGGCGAGTCGCAGGGCAGCGGCCGGATCACGACGTCCTCGTCATCGGCGGACTCGACGAGCTGGTCGAGCGTCGTGTCGAGCGCGCGGGCGATCGGCACGAGCTGGTCGAGGGCGATCCTGCGGTGCCCGGTCTCGATGCGGCTCAGGGTGGAGGGGCTGAGGTGACAGCGGGCGGCGAGGGCGTCCAGTGACCAGCCGCGAGCCACGCGCAGCCCCCGGATGCGCTGACGGATCACGCTCTCCAAGGCCACTTCTTGCGTCATGCGCAAGAGTGTATGCCTGAAGCGCATGGACCGCCTAGCGTGAAACGCATGACACACCACTCACCGTCCCACCACCACGATCACTCTCACCCTCATCACGACGACGGGCGTCACGACGACGGGGCCGGGCTGGCGGAGCTGCTGGACCTGGACGCGGAGCTGCTCGGCCCGTACCTGGACGAGGTGACCGAGTGGGTCGCGCGGCACGCTCCGGACGAGCCCCGGACGGTCGCCGACCTCGGCGCCGGGACCGGCACCGGGAGCCTGGCGCTCGCCCGCCGCTTCCCGAAGGCGGACGTGGTCGCGATCGACAGGTCGGCGCCGATGCTCGAACGGGTGCTGGCCAAGGCGCGCGGGCACGAGGCGGCGGACCGGGTACGCGCGGTGCGGGCCGACCTGGACGTCGCGTGGCCCGGGATCGGCCCGGTGGACGTCGCGTGGGCTGCCTCGTCGTTGCACGAGGTCGCCGACCCGGACCGGCTGATCCGCGACGTCTACGCCGCCCTGAACCCCGGCGGCCTGCTGGTGGTCGTCGAGATGGACGACCTGCCGCGTTTCCTGCCCGACGACCTCAGGCTGGGCCGCCCCGGCCTGGAGTCGCGCTGGCACGAGGCCGCGGCGCGGGCCGGCTGGAACTCCCACCCGGGCTGGCGGGCGTCCCTGGAGCGGGCCGGTTTCCAGATCGCCGAGCAGCGGGTCTTCACCGTCGAGGCGGATCCGGCGCTGCCGGGCGCCGGGCGGTACGCGCACGCCTACCTGAGCCGTATCCGCTCCGCCCTCGACGACCTGCTCACCGCCGACGACCTCGGCGTGCTCGACCACCTGCTGGCCGACGACACCCCCGGCTCGCTCCTGCGCCGCCGGGACCTGACCGTCCGCGGCACCCGCACCGCCTGGGCCGCCCGCCGCCCCTCCGGCCGCTGAGGCACGGCCGTACCCTGAGCCGTCGCGTTCCGGCCCGTCGGCGAGTCACGAGGCCCTGTTCACGAGGTTCACAAGGCCCTGTCTCGTCGGCCACGGCCCGAGGAGTGACTCGCCGGCCGCAGTCCCGCGGCGGAGCTGCGGCTGTCCCCCGAGGACGGCCACCTGTCCATCCTCAGCTCCGCCCCGGCGGCCCTGGCGTGGTTACGGGCCCACCGATCAGGACACATCCAGGTTTGTCACCGCGATCCTCTAGTGTCCCGGGCAGTTGATCAAGCCCGACCCTGGAGAGCACGGACATGACGTACCTGGAGCTGTCGGAAGACGACGGCGGATCGCACAAGTTCTACGAGGTGACCGTGTCCGGCACCCAGGTGACGATCACGTACGGGCGCATCGGCGAGGCCGGCCAGACCAAGGTCACGGACTTCCCCACCGAGGCCAAGGCCCAGGCGGCGGCCGCCAAGAAGATCAGCGACAAGACCCGCAAGGGGTACGCGCCGGCCGTGCGCGGCGTGCGCCAGCGCCGGGCGATCACCCGCCGGGCGGTCACCAGCAGCCGCTCCACCGCCCGGCAGGCCCCGGTCCTGTGGCGCTTCGCCAGCGGCGCCGCCGCGTTCGGCATCTTCGTGGACGCGGAGCGCTGCTGGGTCGGCAACCAGCGCGGCGACGCCTACACCGTCACCCACTCCGGCACCGTCACCAACCGGTACCGCCTGCCCGACGGCGTCAAGTGCATCGTCGCCGACGACTTCTGGATCTACGCCGGCTGCGACGACGGCCGCGTGTACGACCTCAGCGGCAAGGTCCCGCGAGCCGCGTACGAGATCGCCGCGGACGTGGACATCTACTGGCTCGACATCCACGACGGCATCCTCGGCGTCTCCGACCGCGCCGGGCGCATCACCACGATCGACTACGAGGACGAGTTCCAATGGGCGCGCACCGGCCGCGGCGACTCCGCCTGGATGGTCAGATGCGACCATGACTCCGTCTACCACGGCCACTCGAACGGCGTCGCCCGCTACGACGCCTCCGACGGCACCCTCGTGTGGGAGAACGCGTCGGCCCGCGGCGTGCTGTTCGGCTGGCAGGAGCAGCGGTCCGTCTACGCCGGCACCGCCGGCCGCGCCGTCCACCGGCTGGCCAAGGACGACGGCAGCACCGAGGCCGTCTACCGGTGCGACGGCTACGTCTACTCCTGCGCCACCTCCCCCGGCGGCCGTCACGTCTTCGCCGGCGACAACCACTCCTCCGTGTACTGCTTCGACGCCTCCGGCGAGCGGCTGTGGAAGCTCGCCACCGGCTGCGGCTCGGCCCTGTCCATGCAGTTCCTCGACGACCGTCTCTACATCGTCACCACCGACGGGACGCTGGCCTGCATCGACGCCAGCGAGGCGGCCATCGCCGCGGCCCGCGAGGGCACGGTCCCGCAGCCCGTGGACGTCAAGGCCGCGGCCACGCTCACCCCGGTCGAGCCGTCGGTCGTGGTGGAGACCACCACGCACGCCGGCGAGGGAGTCGTCGTGGAGTGCACACGCGAGGGCGAGCGGCTGCGGGTGCGGGTCGCCAGCCCCGGCTACGAGAGGTGGAACGTCCAGTTCCCCAAGGAGATCCGCGAGGCGGGCGCCCGCTACCTGGTGGACGGCGTGCGCCCGTCGGGCCGCGGCGGCTTCTACCGCGCCTACGGCGACATCCGCCGCCTCCTGTGACCGTACCGCCGGGCCGGTGCGAGAGGTGATCGACTTCCGGTAGATTGCCCGCGCGGAGCCCATAGCGCAGAGGTCGTCGCGCCTCCATGCCATGGGGGAGGACGCCGGTTCGAATCCGGCCGGGCTCCACCCCTTCGGGAGGAGCGATGTGGACGTCCCCACGCTGTTACGGCAGCTCGGCCGGGCCCGTGACCTCCCGCTCGACGACCCCGACCGGCTCCGGCTCGAACACGCGGCCCGCGCCCTCGTGCGCGACGGCCAGCGCCGCCGCCGCCGTGAGCGCGAGCGGGCCGTCGTCCGGTCCGACGAGGAGGTGCTCGCCGCGACGGCCATGGGCTCGCCCGAACGGGTCGCCGACACCCCGGTACGGGCAGCGGCCACAGCGGCGGCGGACCTGCACCGCTCGCGTGGGTGCTATGTGTGCAAGGCCCGCTACACGCGGGTCGACGGCCTGTACCACCTGCTGTGCCCGGCGTGCGCGGCGACCGGCGCCGCCCGCCGTGCGGCCCGCACCGACCTGACGAGGCGGCGGGCCCTCATCACCGGCGGACGCGTAAAGATCGGCCACGAGCTCGCGCTGAAGATGCTGCGCGACGGCGCCCACGTCACGGTGACCACCCGCTTCCCGAACGACGCCGCCCGCCGCTTCGCCGCCTCCGGCGACTGGGCCGGGCGGCTGCGGATCATCGGGGTCGACCTGCTCGACCCCCGCCAGGTCATCGCGCTGACCGACCGGCTCCTGGAGGCCGGGGAGCCGCTGGACATCCTGGTCAACAACGCCGCCCAGACGATCCGCCGGCCCCCGGCCGCGTACGCCGCGCTGAGCGAGGGCGAGCTGCGCCCGCCGCCCGCCGTCGCTCCCGGCACCGGCTCCCCGGACGGGGCCGAGCCGCTGCCGGCTGCCATACCCGCCGCAGGCCTGCCGGACGTGTCCGGGCTGTTGCCGGACACGTCCCCCGTCAACTCGTGGTCAGTCCGGATCGGCGCGGTCGATCCGGCCGAGCTGCTGGAGGCGCAGCTCGTCAACGCGGTCGCCCCGTTCCTCCTGATCGACCGGCTGCTGCCGCTGCTGGCCCGCTCCCCCGCCGAGCGCCGCTACATCGTCAACGTCTCGGCGGTGGAGGGCCAGTTCGCGGCGCCCGGCAAGACCGGCCGCCACCCGCACACGAACATGGCCAAGGCGGCGCTCAACATGCTGACCCGCACCAGCGCCGCCGACCTGGCACGGGACGGCATCCACCTGTGCAGCGTGGACACCGGCTGGATCACCGACGAGCAGCCCGCGCCGATCCGCGACCGGCTGGACCGGCGTACGCCGCTGGACGTGGTCGACGGCGCGGCCCGCGTCTACGACCCGATCGTCCGCGGCGAGGCCGGCCACCCCATCCACGGCGTCCTGCTGAAGGACTACGAGGTGGCCCCGTGGTGAACCTCGACGCGCTGCTGGCGTGGCTGCGCTCCGGCCGTCCGGTGACGTCCCGCACCGACTTCCCGGTCGGCACGGTGATGCCGGACGGGCGGCTGGACCTGTGCAAGCAGGCCATCGGCCCGCACGGCGTGCGCATCGTTGAAGGAGACGCGGCCGCCCGAGAACGTCCGCCAGGCCGCTGCGAGCGGTCAGCGGTCCCTGGCCGGTGTGCGCGGCAGCGAGGACTCCGGGAACCTTCATGGCATGGATGGCGTCCACGTCTGCCTGCAGTGTTGGTCGGTAGTCATGGCGGCCAGGCTTGCCGCGATCATGGTTTTCTTCATGGCCTCGATGCTGGAGCCCTGACGCAGCGTCAAGGTCAAGCCATTCTGGCGGTCACCAGTTGGGGCGCCCAGTCCATCGCCTGGTCACACGCCAGGTAGAGCTGGACGAACTCGGGGTCGTCGAGGGCGGCGTTCTTGGTGGCCACCTTGCGGAGCAAGTTAGTAGATAAGACCGTCTTAACGTTCCGTCCGGGACGGAACTCCGCACCAACCCGGCGCACCGGCCGACGATCAAGCCCCCGACCTGGGCCCAGGTCGGGGGCTTTTCGCGGTGCGGGGCCCTGCGCCTGGTCACCTCGATGACTCAGGCAGTGCGCTTGGCCCAGAAGTGCACGCCGATCGGCCCGAACAGCGACAGCGATGTTGCCTGGGGAGACTGGCTCTGCCCCAGGTGCCGGAGGTTGGCGACGTTCTTGGTCGGCAGGGTGCCGCCAGGACCTGACACCGCGGTGGGGTGGAACCACTTCTGGCTGTCGGTGTTGTTGCATGCGGCCACGACCACATCCACGGTGTTGTTGGCGGTCAGGCACAGCGGAGCACCCGTCTCCAGGCTGGCCCGCAGCGTGTAGATGAAGGCGGGCTGCCCGCCGCCCGAGGAAACGGTCGCCGTCTGCTCCCACTGGCCGAGCGTGCTGTTGGTGTCGGCCTTCAGGACGACGAAGGAGCCGTTGAAATTCGCCTCCGCGGTCAGCACCAGCTTGGAGGCGTTGCCGCGGTACTCGAGCTCCTTGTACACGGTGGCGGCCTGCGCCGGCGAGGCGAGCGCGACACCGACTCCGGCCACGCACATGGTGGCGGCGAACGCAGCGGCACGTCTCAGTCTTCGTGACTCGAACATCTATCCCACCCTTTGATGAAGCGACCCACCGGATTGTGGGCCGAGAGCAGTACACACGCCGCAGGGTCGGTGGGTCAGCGCACAAATACGCACTGCGCCAGTGAATCCGGCACAGGAGTCAGATGCGCCATGGGGGAGGTTGGCGGCCGGGCCTGCGGCTACAGCCAGTGCGAGCGCCGCATCATCTACACGCCGGTCGGTCACCGAAACCGTGATCATCGCGGAGCAAGTTGTTAGGAATCTCGGAGAAGACGTTCCGTCCGGGACGCAAGGCCGCTGGGATAGACCACATGAACCCCGACGGCGAGAGCACCCTCAGCACCCGCGTCCAGCAGCGCCTGCAGAGCCGCACCTGCGGCTGGTGCGGCAGCCTCATCCTCTACTCCGGGCGCGGCCAGCCGCCGGCCTACTGCAGCAAGGCGCACCGCAACCGCGCCTGAAAAGTGCGCACCGCCGAAGCCCGCCTGCAGCGCGACATCGCCACCGCGCCACTGGTCATCACCGAGACCGTCACCCACACCCAGACACGCGTCCAGACGCGCCTCGACCGGCGGCCGCCCGCGCGTGGATCGAGCAGTTGCAGGAGCTCACCCGCCAGCTCGACGACGACGAGATCGGGCGCCAGCACTGGAACCACGCCAGGCTGTACCGGGCCCTGACCGACGCCATCATCGCGCTCGGACACTCCCACCCCGGAGGCCTCGACCGGCTCCTGGACCGCTGACGCTTACGAGCACCAGGCCGACGCGACCGGCGCAGCAAGATAGGCGCTTTGTGCCCCCCAACTCGGCCGACGCCGGCGGTGAATGCGACTTTTCTCTACGACCATCAAGCCGCGCCCCGCGCGTGCGGCGCGACCCTCTACCTGGGCTGCAACCTCATCACCTCGGCCGGGGCCCGGCGGATCGCCGAGCGCCTGGTGGCCTCGCCGGGCGTCGTACGAGGGCTGTGGCTCAGCGCAACCCGCTGGGACCGGACGGCGGCCGGATCGTGGGCGCCGCCTTGGGCTCCGGCCTGAACACGCTCGACGTCGTGCAGACCGGACTGGACGCCGGTGGGCTGGGCGTCCTGGTGGAGGAGATCCTGGCCACCGGCGGCACGGGCCGGCTTTCGGCGGCAGCTCGTTCAGCAGGGGGCTCGCGCGGGAGCGGTCGAACATGCTGCGCGCCGGACCGCCGCGACGCCCCGCAGCGGGTGAGACGCCCATTCCTGGATCGGCAGCCGAACGGAGAGATCAAGGTCGCGATCATGAGCGGCCCCCGCGCGGACGGGCGAGGAGCGCGGCGGACGCGTAGGTCAGGCCGTACCAGAGCGTCAGGGCCGTGGCCCCGGCCAGGAGCGCGGCGAGGCTCAGCGCGGCCACCGCGGCCAGCAGCACGGTCGCGGGGAGCCTGACGCCGCCGGCCACCATCACGACGGCGAGCGCCCCCACGACCCCGGAGGCCGCCAGCAGATCGAAGAGCAGCCAGGGGTCCAGGAGCCCCGTACGGGCCAGCCCGTGGAGCAGCGCCTCCGGCAGCACCTGCGTCCACAGCGGCCGCAATCCGGTGACGTGGTTGACCACGGGCGCAACGACCACCAGGACCGCGACCAGTACGGGGCGCCGGAAACCCCGCGCCCACGTCACTCCGGACGGACGCGATCCCGCCCGCTTTCTCATCGCCACGATGCCTCCCTGATATCGGCGCACCCTCTTCTTCGCCGATCAGGGCAGAACGTTTGCGTCCCTCAGGACACGGCGGGGCACGCGTCGATCGGGAACCGCTCACCCGACACCGACAGGGGTCCACCCGCGTCCGGGAGCGCCGCCGGTGCCGGCCGCGGCCGGGGTGAGCCGCCGGCCGTACCGCCCTTGGCGGACCGCACGACCGCCGCGGAGGTCAGGACGGCTCGTCCAGGGAGTAGATCCGGTCGCGCAGCAGCCCGGCGGCATCCTCCAGACCGGCGCCGAGATCGAACCAGACCCGGTCACGCCGCCCGCCGGGCCGATCCAGCCCCGCGGCGGCCCAGGAGAACACCCCCTGCAGCACCGAACGCTCCCCTCCGGGCGAGCGGACCGACAGCGCGAACGGCAGCGCCAGCGCGGCGCGTACGACCAGGACCTTGTCCGGGTCGTCCGGGTCGCGCCGCCCACCGGTGAGGAACTCGGGAGTGCCGAGGACCTTGACCCATTCCAGGACCGAGCCGGGCACCTGCTCGCCGAGGATCTCCGCGATCGACGCGCGGACCGCCGCGGCGGGATCGTCGCCGAGCCAGTCCAGCCAGTGGTCCGAACCGGTCAGCGTGCCAGACCACCGACGGCGGATGGCAGATGCCCTTGTGCTCTCCGCGGATCCAGGCGCGGATGATCCCTTCGATCGTGAAGGCCGCCAGCTGAGTGCTGACCCCGGCCCGAACGGGCCCGGACGGGGCCAGCGCGCCGCGGCCGACGCTGTCGCCCAATGCGAGACCCAGCACCAGGCCGCGGACCCGATTGGTCCAGGTGGCGGGCCCTTCGCTCATCGGTCGCCTTCCCGGGACCGGCGAGAGGGCCCCTGTCACCGTCGGCTTGTCTGCACGCCGAGATGATCGTAACGCGAACGTCTCAACGAACGGCCAGGCCGGTGGCCGCGCGGCCGACGTGCCCTCGAAGAGGTCACGGACTGGCTGACCAGCGCTTACCGATGGCTCGCCATAATGATCAAGAGGGCTATGATGCCCAGGATCGAAAGAGTGATTTCCAACGGGCCCATATCTCCCCAAGCGCTGGGCTGCCGGTCCCCGCTCCTGCGCCGCCTGTCCGAATCTGCGTTTGCCCGTCGGACGAATTGAATCTGATCGTCTATTCGGCGACGCGACCTCTCGAAGTGATCGTCGGAAGGCATTGAGTCCCCTCCACTAGATGGAACCAGGTGTATCAACAATGACACTGAACGTCATCACTCGGAGGTGATATTTACGACCATGGGAGCCCGGAAGGCTCCGCGCATGCCCGGCGAATGTCCGGTGAAAGCCCGGTTGCCGCCCTGGTCCGGCCTGATCGCAGGTTCGATGCTGCTTGTGGGCAATCACAACGCATCGAGTGACGGAGTGAACCATGCCTTTCAAGCAAGCGCTGGCGACCATCGCCACCACGGCCACCGTGATGGCCGGGCTCATGGCGGGGTCACCAGCCGCATCGGCGGCACCCCTGGCACAGGCAGCAGTGGCGGCAGGCGACTGCAATGGATACGAGCCGCATGCCTACGCCCCGGGGCGTAACGGCGACGTGATCACGGGCATAGGATCATGCGGCAGCCAGACCATCACCGTAGAAGTCTGGATAGATGTCTCAGGTGGCCTCGACAAGCGCGTTGGCTGCTGCCCCAGAGGAACCAGCCCGGTCACGGCCTACGCGTACTGCAGCCGGTCGGGCCGCGGAAACTACTACACCGTGGCGAGAACGCCCATGGGGACTGTCGAGTCCGCACGACGCCTGCTCTGCTAGCGGCCCCGGGCGGGCGCGTCCACGGCCATCACCACGACCTGGCGCGCAGCATGCCGGTCTTACCGAGGTCGATGCCGCCTGCGAAGTTCTCAGCGCACGGGCAGGCCGGTGACCGCGCGGCCGATGATCAGGCGCTGGATCTCCGACGTGCCCTCGAAGATGGTGTAGATCTTGGCGTCGCGGTGGAAGCGCTCCACCGGGTGCTCGCGCGTGTACCCCGCTCCGCCCAGGATCTGGATGGCCTGTTCCGTCACCCAGACCGCCGTCTCCCCCGCCACGAGCTTCGACATCGAGCCCTCGGCCTGGCCGAAGCGCTTGCCGGTGCGGGCCATCCAGGCGGCGCGCCAGGTGAGCAGGCGGGCCATGTCGACCCGCGTCGCCATCTCCGCCAGCAGGAACGCGATGGCCTGGTTCTCGCCGATCCTGCGGCCGAACTGCTCCCGCTCGCGGGCGTAGTCGCGGGCGTACTCGAAGGCGGCGCGGGCGATGCCGACCGCCATCGCGGCGACCGACGGGCGGGTGGTCTCGAAGGTGCGCATCGCGGCCTGCTCCCCGGCGCGCTCGCCGCCGCGGACCCGGGCCAGCCGGGCGTCGAGCTTCTCCTTGCCGCCGAGCAGGCACGAGCCGGGCACGCGGACGCCGTCCAGCACCACCTCGGCCGTGTGGGAGGCCCGGATGCCGTGCTTCCTGAACTTCTGCCCCATGGACAGCCCCGGCGTGCCCGGCGGGATGACGAAGCTGGCCTGGCCGCGGGTGCCGAGCTCCGGGTCCACGGAGGCGACGACCACGTGGACGTCGGCGATGCCGCCGTTGGTGGCCCACGTCTTGACGCCGTCGAGCACCCAGTCGCCGTTGTCGTACACGGCGCGGGTGCGGATGGCGCCGACATCTGAACCGGCGTCGGGCTCGGAGGCGCAGAAGGCGCCCAGCTTGACGTCGTTCGCCGTGCCGAACATCTGCGGCAGCCACTCGCCCATCTGCTCCGGCGTGCCGTTGGCGGACAGCGCCGCGGCGGCCAGGCCGGTGCCGACGATGGACAGGCCGATGCCGGCGTCGCCCCAGAAGATCTCCTCGAACGCCACGGGCAGCGCCAGGCCGCTCTCCTCGAACCACTGCGTGGCGAAGAAGTCGAGCGAGTACAGCCCGATCTTGGCGGCCTCCTGGAGGATCGGCCAGGGCGTCTCCTCGCGTTCGTCCCACTCGGCGCCCGCCGGGCGGATCACGTCGCGGGCGAACGCGTGCACCCAGTCGCGCACTTCGATGACGTCGTCGCCGAGCTCCAGATCGAACCCGCCCATGCACGCTCCCTGAGAAGGACCCGAGGCCGCGCCGGCCGGGGAACGGGCGCGCACCGGGGCGCACCGGACTCCCTGCCGGGTCTACCGCGGCCATACCTTACCGGCCAGTAGCCCTTCCGGGCCAGGCCGCGCGCACGGTGCTCATCGGCGGGCGCTCGGCGATGGACACGTCCGTGGCGAACGCCTCGTGGCCGGCCTCGCCCCGCCTGAACTGCGTCAGCCGCACCCCGGGCCGCTGGAACGCCTGGATCTTGCCCTGCCGCTCCAGCCGGGACCAGGCGGCCAGCATGATCTGCGCGGCCATCGCCCCGAGCGCCTCGGTGGACTGGTGCGAGTGCTCCCGCACCCCCAGGTCGACCTGGGCCAGCGCGTCCAGCCCGGCCAGCTCCGCCAGGTCCACGAGCAGCCCGAGCTCCACGCCGTAGCCGGTGATGAACGGCACCCGCTCCAGCACGGAGCGCCGGCCCGCGTACTCGCCCGCCAGCGGCTGGACGAACCCGGCCAGCTCCGGCCAGTGCAGGTTGATGAGCGGGCGGGCGACCAGCTCGGTGACGCGCCCGCCGCCCGTCGGCGCCCCGCTGAGCGGCCGGTCGTAGCAGCCCTTGACGTAGACGACGCCGGGGTCGGACAGCAGCGGGCCGAGCAGGCCGGTCACCAGCTCGGGCCGGAAGTTGCGGATGTCGGCGTCCACGAACGCGAGAATGTCGCCCTCCGTGACGGCCAGCGACTTCCACAGCGCCTCGCCCTTGCCGCCGAGCGGTTCGAGGTGGGACAGGATGTCGTCCTGCGCGTGGACGCGGGCGCCGGCGCGGGCCGCGACGGCGGCGGTGTCGTCGGTGGAGCGCGAGTCGATGACCACGACCTCGTCCACCAGGCCCGCCAGCTCGCCGCGGATCACCCGGACGATGTCGCCGACGGTCTCGCGCTCGTCGCGCGCCGGGAGCACCACGCTGATCGTGGTGCCGCCCTTGGCCTCGGCCAGCATGCGCGCCGGCCAGTCCGCCGCCCGTGAGGTGCGGCGGCGCGACCAGGCGCGCACCTCAGGCGGCACACAGTCCTCCCCCGTCCACCCCATGGGCCCAAGCTTAGGGCGTCCCCTCGCACGCCCCGTGACCACCTGGTCAGGTTGTGGCCGCGTGCCGTTCGAGGAAGGTGTAGACGTCGGCCTCGTCCACGCCCGGGAACGAGCCGGGCGGCAGCGCCGCCAGCACGTGTGAGTTGGCACGGGCCGACGGCCAGGCGTACCCCTCCCAGCGCTCGGCCAGGTCGGCGGGCGGGCGGCGGCAGCAGTCGCCGGTGGGGCAGTTGCTGCGGGTACGGTTCGTGGTCTCCCGGCCGCGGAACCAGCGCGACTCGCGGAACGGCACTCCCAGGGTGATCGCGAAGTCCCGCTCGCGCGACGGGTCGACGTGGGCGACGCAGAAGTACGTGCCGGTCGGCGAGTCGGAGTACTGGTAGAAGACGGAGAAGCGGTCCGGCGAGGTGAACACCTGGCGTCCCGACCACTGCAGGCACATCCGCTGCCCCTCGATCGCGCCCTGCTCGTCGGCGGGGAAGACGATGCCGTCGTTCTCGTACGCCTTGTAGATGGTGCCGCCGGCGTCGTTGCGGACGAAGTGACAGACCAGGTCGAGGTGGTGGGTGGCGAGGTTGGTGAAGCGGTGGGCGGCCATCTCGTACGACACGGCGAACACGTCGCGCAGGTCCTCCACCGACAGCGCCCGGTCGGCCTTGGCCTCCTGGAGGTAGACGGCGGCGGCCTTCTCGGGGACGAGCACGGCGGCGGCGAAGTAGTTGGCCTCGGTGCGCTGGCGCAGGAAGTCGGCGAAGTCGCGGGGCTTGCCGTGGCCGAGAGCGAGGTGGCCGAGCGTCTGCAGCAGGATCGTGCGCGGGGTGTGCATGCCGAGCTGCTCGTGCTTGACGTAGATGCGGCGGTTGCGCAGGTCGGTGATGGAGCGCACCGACCGGGGCAGGTCCTGCGCGGTGTGCACGGTGTAGCCGAAGTGCGTGACCAGGCTCTGGATCATGCTCTGCGACAGGGCGCCTGTGCGGTAGCCGACGGCGGCCAGGGCCTCGGCGGCGGCGTTCTCGATCTCGGGGAAGTAGTTGCCCAGCTCCCGCTGGCGGCGCCGCAGCTCGGCGTTGGCGGCCCTGGCCTCCTCGGGCGTGGCGGTGCCGCGCGCCTGCCGTGCGCGCAGCTCGCCGTACAGGCCGAGGATGTGCTCCAGCACGTCGTTGGGGACGCGCGCGGAGACCTTGAGCCGGGGCAGGCCGAGCGCCGTGTAGATGGGGTCGCGCTGGGCCTCCTCCAGGGCGATCTCCAGCTGGGCGCGCCGGTTGGGCGGCTGGCGGCGCAGCAGCTCCTCGATGGGCACGCCGAGCGCGGCGGCCAGCGCCTTGAGCAGGGACAGCTTGGGCTCCCGCTTGCCGTTCTCCAGCAGGGAGAGCTGGCTCGGCGCCCTGCTGACGCGCGCGCCGAGGTCGGACAGGGTCAGCCCACGCTGTTTGCGCAGGTGGCGCAGGCGCTGGCCGAAGGCGATGAGATCCAGCTCCTGCGTCAAAAGCAGCGGTTCTTCCCCTACCAAGGAGGCCATGTCGGCATCTTAGACAGAATTTCGGCCTATTTTCTAGCTTCTTCGCGATCTTCCAGGTACGCCGGCGGAACCAGGCCCGACGCCCTCGATTGGTCTAGTCCAACGGGAAAACTCGCGATTTCTTCTCTACTGAATACCCGCCAGTATTCAACATAAGCAGAAAATCGGTCGTTCTTCTGAGCGATTCGGCCTGTCAATCGGGCGTTTCCGGGGCACACACTCGATACAGGCCCCAGGGGACGACAAAGGAGTGCAAACATGAACGATCGCCTCAAGGGAGCTGCGGAGCAGCTGCGTGAAGAGTGGGAGAACGACCCTCGGTGGGAGGGCGTCGAGCGCACCTACAGCGCCGAGGACGTGATCAGGTTGCGCGGCAGCGTCCAGGAGGAGCACACGCTGGCCCGGCTCGGCGCCGAGCGGCTGTGGCGGCTGCTGCACACCGAGGACTACGTGCACGCGCTCGGCGCGCTGACCGGCAACCAGGCCGTCCAGCAGGTGCGCGCCGGGCTGAAGGCCATCTACCTGTCCGGCTGGCAGGTCGCCGCCGACGCCAACCTGGGCGGCCAGACGTACCCGGACCAGAGCCTGTACCCGGTCAACTCGGTGCCGGCCGTCGTGCGGCGCATCAACAACGCCCTGCTGCGCGCCGACCAGATCAGCTGGTCCGAGGGCGAGCAGCGGGAGTGGCTGGCGCCCATCGTGGCCGACGCCGAGGCCGGCTTCGGCGGCGTGCTGAACGCCTTCGAGCTGATGAAGGGCATGATCGCCGCCGGCGCGGCCGGCGTGCACTGGGAGGACCAGCTCGCCTCCGAGAAGAAGTGCGGCCACCTCGGCGGCAAGGTGCTCATCCCGACCGGCCAGCACATCAAGACGCTCAACGCCGCCCGGCTCGCCGCCGACGTGGCCGGAGTCCCGTCCCTGATCATCGCGCGGACCGACGCCCAGGCCGCGACGCTCCTGACCAGCGACGTGGACCCCCGCGACCAGCGCTTCACCACCGGCGAGCGCACCCCCGAGGGCTTCTACCGGGTGCGCAACGGCGTCCAGGCGTGCATCGCCCGCGGCCTGGCCTACGCGCCGCACTCCGACCTGCTGTGGATGGAGACCGGCACGCCCGACCTCGACGTCGCCCGCGAGTTCGCCGAGGCGATCAAGGCGGAGTACCCGGACCAGATGCTCGCCTACAACTGCTCCCCGTCGTTCAACTGGAAGAAGCACCTCGACGACTCCACGATCGCCAGGTTCCAGAAGGAGCTGGGCCACATGGGGTACAAGTTCCAGTTCATCACGCTGGCGGGCTTCCACTCGCTGAACTACTCGATGTTCGACCTCGCCCAGGGGTACGCCGGCAGCGGCATGACGGCGTACGTGGACCTCCAGGAGGAGGAGTTCGCCGCCGAGGCGCGCGGCTACACCGCCACCCGGCACCAGCGCGAGGTCGGCACCGGCTACTTCGACCTGGTCAGCACCGCGGTCGCGCCCGACTCCTCGACGACCGCCCTCAAGGGCTCCACCGAAGAGGAGCAGTTCGTTGCGGCCCACTGAAATCCCGGCCCACTGACCGTCCAGGGGCCTCACGACTCGCCGGCACCTCCAGGGCATGGGAGGGTTCCCCCGGCGACCCAGGGCCGCGCCGATCTCCCCCCGGATCGGCGCGGCCCTTTTTCGCGTGCAACAGTTTCCGCGCCCGGCGCCTCTGGGAGGTGACCAAGACGACGAAGGGCTGACGCACGTGGACCAAGACCCCCGTTTCGCGGAGTTCGTCGCCGAACGCGGCGACGCGCTGCTGCGCTACGGATACGTGCTCGCCGGGAACCCGCACGACGCCGCCGACCTGGTGCAGGAGGCGCTGGTCAAGCTGCGCGGCGCCTGGGCGCGGGTGCGGCTGAAGGACAACCCGGAGAGTTACGCGCGCACGACGATGGCCAGGCTGCACATCCGCGCCTGGCGGTTACGGCGGCGCGAGCACCTCGCCTGGGACCCGCCCGAACGCGAGCACCACGACGCGCTGCCCGACGGGCACGAGCAGTGGCTGTGGCACGCGCTGGCCGGGCTGCCCCGCCGGCAGCGGGCGGTGGTGGTACTGCGCTACTACGAGCAGCTCACCGACGAGGAGATCGCCGGCGTCCTGGGCGTCTCGCGCGGCACCGTGCGCAGCCAGGCCTCAAGGGCCCTGGACAAGCTCCGCACCGCCGTACCGCAGGAGACCCCCGTCCGCAGCAACCGAGGAGAGGCGCGATGAACGACCTCGAGGAGACCCTGCGCAGAACCCTCGCCGGCGCGGCCGGGCAGGCGCCCCACGCACCCGGCACGCTGGCCGGAACGGTCGAGACCCGCTACCGCAGGCGCCGCAACCGGACCCGGGCGGTGCTGGCCGCGGCGGCGGTCGTGGCGCTGGTGGGCGGGGCGACGTTCGCGCTCAGGAGCGGGACGCCACGAGCTATGCCCGCCACCCCGCCGGCGGCGAAACTTCCGCCCGCCATCGAGAAGGTGTGGCCGCGGGCGTTCCACGACTTGCCGGCCCGGCTGCCGGACGGGCGCGCGTTCCGCCCGTACCAGTTCATCGACGAGCGGACGCTCCTGGTGACGCCGGAGTACGAGAGCAAGCTGCCGGATGCCCTCTACACCTACGACGTCAGGACGCGGGACGCTCGGAAGATCACCGACCTGCCGAAGGAGACGGCGCTGTTCCCTGAGGGTCTCGTTGCGGGTGGTGGCCGGGTGATGTGGTGGACGGTGCCGGGGAACGGCCGGGGGCAGCTCTGGTCGGCTCCCTTGTCGGGCGGCCCCGCCGACCTCGTGGCCAGGCTCCCCATGGACGACGGGGGCGTCGACGCCATGGCCGTGGTCGGCGACCGGATCGTGTTCTCGGTGCAGGACGGCGGGGTGTTCACCGTTCCTTTCCGGGGCGGGACGGTGAAACCCGTCAAGGGCGGTGAGGACAGTCACCTGCTGGCATGGCCGTGGGTCGGCCGGCCCGGCATGGCCAGCTCCGACGGCGAGCCGATGTTCGGCACCATCCGCAACGTGAAGACCGGCGAGACCGACACGGCTTTCACCCGGCCGGCGGACGAGATGGTCCGGTGCGGTCGGGAGATATGCGCCGGCTGGACCGTTCGCGGCGCGTTCACACGGCTGCGTGACGGCTCGCAGGAGCGGCCGGACCCGTGCGCGGAGCGGCCGCAGATGGTGACGCCCGGCCGGTTCTGCGCCGAATTGGTGAGGGGGAGGGGACCGGCGCTGGAGATCATGCACGACAGGAAGACCGGCAGGTCCGCCGTCCTGGGGAATGCGCGCTCGTCCATGCTCGGCTTCGTGCCGAACATAGGGCAGAAACTGATGTTCTACACCGTCCAGGGCCGGATGCGCCTCGTGGACCTCACCAAGATCCCGTGACCGTCGCCGGGGAGGCGGTCAGCCGAGCTCGGCTGCCTCCTCGGCCTCGATCTGCCGGTTCCACTCCTTCTTGACCGCCCGCCACGCCTCGTCGTCCACGCCGGAGCGCCAGTAGCCGGAGATGGACAGCCGCTCCAGCGGCACCCGCCGCTCGACGCGCAGGTGGTGACGCAGCCGCCGGACGAAGCCGGCCTCCCCGTGGACGAACGCGTGCACGTCGCCCTCCGGGAAGTCCAGCCCGCACAGCGCCTCCACCAGCGCCTCGCCGACGGGCCGGCCGTCGCGGTGCAGCCAGGTGACGCGCACGTCGGCCACGGTCTCGATCTTCTGCTCCTCGGCGGGGCCGTCCACTTCGAGCAGCACGTACGCCAGGGCGCCCGCGGGCAGCGCCTCCACCGAGGCGGCGATCGCGGGCAGCGCGCTCTCGTCACCGGCAAGCAGGTGCCAGCCGGCCGCCGGGTCGGGCACGTAGCCGCCGCCCGGGCCCAGCATGAGCAGCTCGTCGCCGGGCACGGCCTTGGCCGCCCACGGGCCGGCCAGGCCCTTGTCGCCGTGGTGGACGAAGTCGATCGTCAGCTCGCGCGCCTCGGCGTCCCAGGAGCGCACGGTGTAGCTGCGCAGCCGGGGCCACAGCTCGCGGGGCATGGTCTCGCGGACGTTCTTGACGCTGAAGGGCTCGGGATAGTCGACGCCCTCGTGCGGGAAGACCAGCTTGACGTAGTGGTCGGTGAGCCCGGACGTGGCGAAGTCGCTCAGGCCGTCACCGCCCACCACGACGCGAATCATGTGCGGGGTGAGCCGCTCGGTGCGCAGGACGACGCCGCGATGGTGGTCCCTGGGCTTGCCGGACATACACCAACCCTTCCGCTCCACTTAGGTAAGGCTAACTTACACCGCCTACCCAAGTGACCCGGTCCTACGCCGGGGAAGGGTCAGGCCGCGGCTCCTTCGTCCCGGGCCGAGGAGCCGCCCACGGCCGCCAGGAACTCCCCCATGTGCCGGAAGGCCAGCCGCGCCTCCGGCACCACGTCCGCCAGGAGCGGGAAGCAGTGCGGCATCCGCCGCCACTCCTCGTACCGCACCGGCACCCCCGCCTGCCGCGCGCGGGCGGCGACGCGGCGGGCCTCGTCGCGCAGCACCTCCGTCGAGCCCGTCAGGATCATCAGCGGGGGCAGCCCGGCGAAGTCGCCCAGCACCGGCGACACCAGCGGGTCGTGCGGGTCCAGGCCGGCGGTCCAGCGGCGGGCGAGCCAGCGCACCCGGCCGGCCGGCAGCATCGGGTCATGCCAGGCGTTGACCCGGCGCGGGAAGTCCGTCAGGTCCGCCCACGGCGACAGGCAGACGGCCGCCCCGGGCATCGGCAGCTCCCGGTCGCGCAGCGCGAGGAGGGTGGCCAGCGTGAGGTGCCCGCCGGCGGAGTCGCCCGCGAGGAGGACGTCCTCCGGGGCGTACCCCCGCTCCAGCAGGCACCGGTACGCGTCGAGCGCGTCCGACAGGGAGTCGGCCAGCCGGTGCACCGGGCCCTGACGGTAGTCGAGGGCGAGCACGGGGCGCCGGGCCACGCGCGACAGACGCCAGGTGATCGGCCGGTGCGTCGCCGGGGAGCCGGAGAAGTAGCCGCCGCCGTGGAAGTACAGCACCACCTTGCCCTCGTCCAGCTCCTCGCCGGCGCGCACCCACTCGCCGCCGCACGCCGAGAACGCGGCCGGGGTGACCGTGACGTGGCCGGGCAGGCGCAGCGGCAGCAGGTTGACCAGCTCGCCCAGGCGGGCGGCGCAGTCCAGGGCCAGGGCGTGCCGCATGAACAGGCTGGACGCCGGCTTGAGCGTGCCGCGCATCAGGCCGATGAACGCGCGCGCCTGCCAGCTGAGGGGATAGTCCGGAGCGACGTCCCTGTCGATGTGCATGATCGGTCCTCCGATGAGTCCCTTTCCCCGCAGAACGCCGATCTACCAACGAGTAAGCAACTCATCCCTTACGCGCGTATTTCGCGGATGCATCGGGACGGGGTCCTGGTCATATCCGGCCGAAGATTCCCGCCAAGCGATAGGGCGCTGGTCAGCGGGGTTCCTCCCTGGTGGTCCAGCCCTGTTCGGTGATGAGCTTGGAAGTTCGCCCGAACGGGTCCGCCCTTCACACTGTGGCCGGGCATCGCGGGTTCCGGACGCAGGCGGAGGCGACCAGGGTCACGGTACGGCTGATGGAGCAGTACACGCCGCTGGCCACTGCCGCCGGCGCGATCACCGGCAGCGCTGGGGCCGCCCCCACCGCCAAGCCGCATGATCAACCCCAGCGAATGGTTCCTCGTGGTTTCCGCATGAGTCTAGAGATCGACTGAATCGCCCACCGGGATGCGGGCGTAGTCGGTCTCCTCCTCAAGCCACGCGTCGAAGTATTCCAGACCGACCTTGCTGAGCTGGATGTCGTGGATCGGGAACGCGCGGGCCGGCCGGACGCCTCGGACGAAGGTGATGGCCTCGCCGATCTTCACCCAGGGGCCGGCCGCCGGGACCAGCAGGGTGTCGACCTCGTCGGTCGGGACGAACAGGGAGTCTCCCGGATGGTAGAGGCCGTTCACGATGAACCCGAGGTTCGCGCAGCCGGGCAGTCCGTCGATGACCTCGGCGTGCACGCCGCCCACGGCCTTCACGGTGAAGCCGGCGGCGGTGAAGGTCTCGCCCGCGGCGACCGCGACCGCTCCCTCGCCGAGCTCGGCGGCCAGCGCCGCATGGGTGTGGACGGTCAGCGCGGGGTTGCCTGCCCGGGCGGCCTTGAGTGCCTCGACGTCGACGTGGTCGGGATGCTCGTGGGAGACGAGCACGGCCGTGGCTCCGAGCAGCGCCGCCTCCGCGTCGGAGAAGGTGCCCGGATCGATCACCAGCACCCGATCGCCGTCCTGAGCGCGCACACAGGCGTGTCCGAAATGCGCCAGTCTCACTGGATCACCCTATCGGCGGCGATGTCAACACGATCACCGCCCGGCGGCCCCGGATCGACTCGTGCTTGCCCGGCGCGCAGCGTCGCGGAGCCAGACCGATCGCGGTGGTGACAGCAGAATTGCATGTCGAGACTCCTTGCCATGGGTCGCGGCGAAGGCCCCGTCATCCGAGTCAACGGGCGGGGGCCGGTGCGCCGGCGTCGGTGTTGTCGGTGCTGCTGGTCCGCAGTGGGGTTTCGCGGATCAGCCAGGCGACGGCGAAGGTGATGGCGGACAGTGCCGCGGCGCCGATGAGGATGACGTGCAGGCCGCCGGTGACGGCCAGCCGGACCGCGTCGGCCGCCTGGGCGGGCAGGGTCGGCAGCAGGGCGGGAGTGAGTTTCGTGGCCAGCCGGTCGGCCGTGGCCGGGCCCAGGTGGGCGGCCAGGTCGTTGCGTACCCGGGCCGCGTACAGGGTGCCGAGCAGGGCGATACCGAGCGAGCCGCCCATGGTGCGCAGCAGCGTGAGCGTGCCGCTGGCGGCGCCCATGTCACGCGGGTCGGCGCTGTTCATGGTGATCAGGGTGGCGCTCTGCATCACCAGGCCCATGCCCGCCCCGATGATGAGGGTCAGGACCGAGACGAGGGCGGCGGAGGTGTCGCCGTCGAGCGGGAACAGCGCCAGCGCGCCTGCGATCATGAGAGCTCCGCCGAGGATGGGATAGCTCCGGTAGTGGCCGTTGGCGCTGATGAGGCGGCCGGTGATCAGCTGGGCGCCGAGCATGCCGAACATCAGCGGGAGCAGCAGCATGCCGCTGGCCGCGGGGGAGGCGCCCTGGACGAGCTGCAGGTACTGCGGCAGGTAGTTGGCGACGGTGAGCATCACCGCGCCGACCAGGAAGCTGAGGATCTGGGCGAGGGTGAAGTTCCGGTCGGCGAACAGCCGGGGCGGGATGATCGGCTCGGCCGTGCGGCGTTCAACGGCCACGAACGCGGTCAGGGCGAGCACGCCGATCACGCCGAGAGCCCAGGAGGTGCCGCCCGCCAGCAGGGTCAGGGCCACGATGGCGGCGGTCAGCAGGGCCGCTCCGGCGTAGTCGATGCGCGGCCGGTCGCGTGGGGCGGGCGGCAGGTGGACGCGTCCGGCGATGAGCAGCAGGGCCAGAGCGCCGATCGGCAGGTTGACGTAGAAGGTCCAGCGCCAGCTGAGGTGGTCGGTGAGCAGCCCGCCCAGCAGGGGCCCGCCGACGTAGGCGATAGGCATGATGGCGCCGATCATCGACTGCAGCCGCCCGCTGTCGCGGGGCGGAACCAGGACTCCGATGATGGCCAGCGCGCCGACCATGAGCCCGCCCGCGCCGAGCCCCTGTACGGCGCGGAAGGCGATGAGCTGGGGCATGGTCTGGGCCAGGCCGCAGAGCGCGGATCCGGCCAGGAAGAGCGAGATGGAGCTGATGAAGGTGGCCTTGCGGCCGAGCAGGTCGCCGAGCTTGCCCCAGATCGGGGTGGTGGACGCGGCGGCGAGCATGTACGCGGCGACCACGCCCGGCAGCTGGTCCAGGCCGCCGAGGTCGCCGGCGATCGTGGGCAGCGCGGTGCCCACGATCAGGCCGTCGAGCATGGCCAGGAACATGCCGGTCAGTAGCCCGAAGGCTCCCAGGCGCGTCATGGAGCCTCAGACGGCGTACGGGCGGGCGGCCCTGGCCTCGCGCAGCGCGTGCGCCCACCAGGAGAGCCGGTCCAGCATGACCTTGGCGGCGGCGTCGGCGGCCGGGTCGAGGGCCTTGCCGTCTCCGTCGAACTGCGCCCAGGGATGCTGCAGGCCGACACTGTCGCGGAGGGTGACGGCGTGCAGTTCGGCCAGTACGAGCCGCAGTTGCTCGACCGCGCGCAGCCCGGCGGAGAAGGCGCCGTAGGAGACGAACGCGACGGGCTTGGCCTGCCATTCGGTGCCATGCCAGTCGATGGCGTTCTTCAGCGCGGCCGGGAAGCTGTGGTTGTACTCGGGCGTCACGATGACGAAGGCGTCGGCCGCCGCCATGCGCGGCGAGACGGCCGCCAGCAGCTCTCTTGCCTCCTGGGAGGAGGGCGGCTGCCCGAGCACCGGCAGGACGGTCGGCAGCGGGGTCTCGGCCAGGTCGATCAGGTCGACGTTCATGTCGTCGCGCTGGTGCAGGTGGTCCATGACCCAGTGCGCCACGGCGGGGCCGAAGCGCCCCTCGCGAGTGCTGCCGAGAATGACGGCGATCTTGAGCATTGACACTCCTTGAATGTGTACACGGTACATTTCGCGAGACAACGTACACATCAATGTGTACGTTGTCTACAACTGATACGTTGTATCGAAGTGCGGAGGAGAGAGGACCGGCGGCATGACCACCGACAAGAGCACATCGCTATGGGAGCGGCTGGAGCGGCCCTCGCCGGCTCCCCGCCAAGTCCTGTCGCCACAGCGCATCGCCACGGCCGCCGTCGCGATCGCCGACGCCGAAGGCCTGGAGGCCATCACCATGCGCCGCCTGGCCACCGAGCTGGGCGTCGCCCCCATGGCGCCCTACCGCCACGTGTCCGGCAAGGACGACCTGCTGGAACTCATGGTCGACCATGTCTACGCCGACCTGCGCCTACCCGGCGGCCTCGGCTGGCGGGAGAGCCTGCGCGCGCTCGCCGTACGCACGCGCGAGCTGATGCTGGACCACCGATGGCTGGCCCAGCTACCGCCACAGGCCAAGCTCGCCCTCACGCCCAACGTGATGGCCGTGGCCGAAAGGGCCCTGGCGGCGCTCGACGGCCTCGGCCTGGACGCCGACACGATGATGAGCGTCTTCCGCGGCGTGGACGCCTATGTGCACGGCGCCATGAGCTATGAGAGCGCCGTCAGCGCCTTCATGGGCGAGCAGAGCCTGTCCAGCGGCGACGAGCTACGCAACGAGCTCGCCCCGCTCATGACCTGGCACATGCGGACCGGCCGCTATCCCACCTACGAGCACTACCTGCGCACCGCCACGCGCAAGGACGACACCCGATGGCAGTTCGACCTCGGCCTCGACTGCCTCCTCGACGGCATCGCCACCCGCCTGAACATCTGAGGAAGCCCGCATCGGCATGGACGGGCAGCAGATCGCGATCACTCCCGGGCCCCCAGACGCCGGGGCTGCTCCACTTCAGACCAGCCCCGATGCTTAGCGGAAATCTTGGCCCGGATACGACCAGGACCCCGGGACAGCTCGCCGGGCTCTCCAGACACGGCGGCAACCCCCGCGGGCCCGGCGGTAAATCCGTTGCCGCCCCGGCGGCGCCCGGACCATAATCCAGGGCTCCCATCAGCCGGCCCGTGCGCGGGTCCGGGCACGGCCTGCCACCGTGCCATCACCCTCCGGAGGTGCGTCACCTTCCCCCTCTACGCCCGGCTCGTCCGGTACGGATTCCGCAAGCACGCCACGTACGTGGGGGCGGCCCTGGCCGGGGCCTTCACCAACAGCGTGTTCGGCGTGCTGCGCGCCTACATCCTCATCGCGCTCTGGCAGGCCCGACCCGGCCTGGCCGGCTACGACGTGAGCACCGCCGTCACGTTCTGCTTCGTCACCCAGGCGTTCATCGGGCCGATGCAGCTCCTGGGCGGCGGCCTGACGCTGCCCGAACGCATCCGCAGCGGCGACATCGCGCTCGACCTCGTCCGCCCGGCCCCGCTCCAGCTCTGGACGCTGGCCGAGGACCTCGGCCGGGCCGCGCAGCAGCTCCTCGTACGCGGCGTCGCGCCGATGCTCGCGGGCGCCGTCCTGTTCGGCATCACCGTTCCGGCGGGCCCCGCGCAGTGGGCGGGCTTCCTCGCCTGCCTCACGGCGGGGGTGGTCGTCAGCTTCGCCTGGCGCTACCTGGTCGCCCTGTCGGTCTGCTGGCTGGCCGACGACCGGGGCGTCATGGTCTGCTCGATGCTGCTGTCCACGCTGCTCAGCGGCATGATGGTGCCGCTCACACTGTTCCCCGGCACACTCGGGGAGGTGGTGCGGGCCCTGCCGTGGGCAGCCATGGCCCAGGCGCCCGCCGACGTCTACCTCGGCACGGCCCCGGCCGGCCCCACCCTCGCCTTCCAGGCGGTGTGGGCCGCCGCGCTCCTCGGGCTCGGCGCCCTGGCCACCCGCGCCGTCCGCCACCGGGTGGTGATCCAGGGTGGTTAGGACGTACGCGCTGCTGGCGTGGACGTGGACCCGCGCCGCCATGGCCTACCGCGCCTCGTTCGTCCTCATGGTCGTGCTCGGCGTGGCCGTCACCGCCACCGACGTGGCGGTCATCATCGTCATCTTCTCCCACACCACCGCGCTGGCCGGCTTCACCCGCGACGAGGCCCTCTTCCTGTACGGCAGCGCCGGCCTGTCGTTCGCCCTGTGCGACATGTTCGTCAGCAACGTGGACCGGGTCAGCCAGCACATCAGGGCGGGCACGCTCGACACGATGCTGGTGCGGCCGGTGGGCGCGTGGATCCAGCTCGTCACCGACCGCTTCGCCCCCACCCGCGCCGGGCGGGTGATGCAGGCGGCCGCCGTGCTCGGCTACGCGCTGTCCGTCCTCGACGTGGACGCCCGGAGACTGTGGATGGTCCCCGTCATGGTCGTCACCGGCGTCGTCATCTTCGCCGCGATCTGGACGCTCGGCGGCGCGGCCCAGTTCTTCCTCACCGACGCCCCCGAGGTGACCAACGCCTTCACCTACGGCGGCGGTCAGCTCACCCAGTACCCGCTCAGCGTGTACGGGCGCGACCTGGCACGCGGGGTGACGTACGTGCTGCCGCTGGCGTTCGTCAACTGGCAGCCCGCCCTGTACGTGCTGGACCGTGACGACCCGTTCGGCACGCCCGGCTTCGTCCGGTTCCTCGGCCCGGTCGCCGCCGCCGTCCTCGTCCTGCCGGCCTGGCTGGCCTGGCGGCAGGGCCTCAGGCACTACCGATCCACGGGGAGTTGACCATGCCCATCATCGAGGCGGACCGCGTCGGCCGTACCTTCAAGGTGCGGCGCGCCGTCGTGCACGCCGTGAGCGACCTGTCGTTCCGGATCGAGCCGGGCGAGTTCGTCGGCTGCCTCGGCCCGAACGGCGCCGGCAAGTCCACCACGATCAAGATGCTGTGCGGCATCCTCACCCCCAGCTCCGGCAGCGTGCGCGTCGCCGGGCTGGACCCGTCGCGCAGGCGGACGGCGCTGGCGCGGCGGATCGGCGTCGTGTTCGGGCAGCGGACCACCTTGTGGTGGGACCTGCCGCTGCGGGACAGCTTCGAGCTGATCCGGCTCCTTTACAAAGTAGATCGCAAGGTGTTCGCCGCGCGGCTGGACGAGCTGACCGAGACCCTCGGCCTGGGCGGGTTCATGGGCACGCCCGTGCGGCAGCTCAGCCTGGGCCAGCGGATGCGCGGCGACCTGGCCGCCGCGCTGCTGCACGACCCCGAGGTGCTGGTGCTCGACGAGCCCACCATCGGGCTGGACGTGGTCAGCAAGGCCGGCATCCGGTCGTTCCTGCTGCGGGTCAACGCCGAGCGGGGCACCACCGTGCTGCTGACCACGCACGACCTCGGCGACGTCGAGCGGCTCTGCCGCCGGGTCATGCTCATCGACCACGGGCGGCTGGCCTTCGACGGCACGGTCGGGGACCTCATGGCCACCGCCCCCGGGCAGGCGACGATCGAGGAGGTCGTCACCCGCCTCTACACCCGCGCGGACACCGTGCCGCCGGTCGGGTCCGGGTGAGCTCCCGCCCGGGCGGCCGTCAGAAGTAGCCCCCCTGCCGGCTCTCCTCGTACTCTTCGTCGTCGAGGTCGTCGTCGTGGCGACGCGCCCAGCGCGACGGCATCAGCACCGGGATGAACAGCGCCACGCCCAGCAGCGCGAACATCCCCGTGGTCAGCAGGGTCCTGGCCCCCTGCCCGGCCTCGCGGACGATCTGGTTCACCGACGGCTCCGCCGGGATGTAGGAGAGCGCGCGGTTCATGTCGAGCGCGTACACGACCGTCCAGGCGAGCAGCGCCATCGACGGCAGGAAGGTCGCCAGCGGCGAGACCCGTCCCGCCACCACCAGCCCCATCAGCAGGCCCAGTGCGGCCATCGCGCCGAGCGCGATCCAGAGCTTCTGGCCGGCCGGCGGCTGCGCGGTGCTCAGCGCCTGCTGGACCGCCCATCCCCCGCCTCCGACCAGGGCCGCCGTCACCACGAGCCCGAGGAGCAATCCAGCAAAGTGCCGCAACGTTCTCACCTCTATGTCAACGTGATCGGCACGACCCTAGCGACATTCTCCGCAAATGAGCGCACATTGCACAGCTTGGACGGCGCGGAATCGTACGGCCCCGGCTGGAGCGGCACCGGCTCGGGTGACATGGCGTGACCGTTATGGGCGTTGGCTGCGCGACGGCCGGGGGACCGTGAGACGATGGGGCCGCTCATGCGCGCCCACCTTCCCCTCAGGATCGCGCGGACGGCCGTCTTCTCCGCCGTCTGCGTCGTCCTCGCGGCCCTGGCGCACGCCGCGGGCGGCGGATCGGTGCCCGCGCCGGGCACGGCCGCGCTCGGCCTCGGGGCGGTGTCCGCGCTGGCGCTCGCGCTGGGCGGCAGGGAGCGGCACCCGCTGACGGTCAACCTCGCGCTGGCCGTCGCGCAGGCGGGCCTGCACGAGCTGTTCGCCGGAGGCACCACCCACGGCTACACCGGCTACGTGACCGTCCACCTCCCCGGCTCCCCCGCCGGCGGGATGGGGCCGGCCGCCGGCACCCCCGGCAGCGGACACGGCCTGGCCGTCGACGCCGGCATGCTGACCGCCCACCTGACGGCCACCCTCGTCACCGGCTGGTGGCTGGCCCGCGGCGAGACCGCGCTCTGGTCACTGCTGCGCCGCCTCCACGACGGCCTGGGACGCCGTCTCGGGCGCGCGCTCCTCGCCGGGCCGTTCCCGGCGCTGCCGTCCACGCGGCAGGCGCCCCCCGTGGTGCGGGTGCGCGCCGTCCCCCCTGATCCCGCTCTCCGTCACTGCCTGGCCAGGCGCGGTCCTCCACGTACCGCCTGACCTCTGACACCCCTTTTCCTTCCCCCAAGCCCTACGTGGAGATTCACCATGTCCTTCACCATGCCATCCGGGCGTTCGCTCGCGCGCCGCGCCGTCACCGTGCTCGCCGCCGTCACCGCCGTGACCGCCGCCACCGCGCTGCCCGCCCTGGCGCACGTCACCATCAACCCCGCCGCCGCCGAGCAGGGCGGCTTCACCAAGGTCGCGTTCCGGGTGCCGAACGAGCGCGACGACGCCTCGACCGAGCGCGTCGAGGTCACCTTCCCCACCGACCACCCGCTGGCGTTCGTGTCGGTCAAGCCCGTGCCGGGCTGGACGGTCAAGGTCACCGAGAGCAAGCTGCCCGCCCCGGTCAAGACCGAGTACGGCGACCTGACCGAAGCCGTCTCCAAGGTCGTCTGGTCCGGCGGCAAGATCTCCAAGGGCGAGTTCCAGGAGTTCGAGGTGTCCATGGGCAAGCTGCCCGAGGGCGTCGACCAGCTGATGTTCCCGACCAAGCAGACATACTCGGGCGGCGAGGTCGTGAACTGGTCCGACGCCCCCAAGACGGACGGCACGGAGGCGGAGCACCCGGCGCCGGTGCTGAAGCTCACCCCGGCCGCCGCCGAGACCGGCCCGGCGGCGAGCCCGGCCGCCGCCCCCGCCTCGGCGCCCTCCGTGGCGGCCCGGCCGGTGGCGGCGTCGTCCGCCTCCGACGGCACGGCCCGGCTGCTGGGCGGGGCGGGGCTCCTGGTGGGCGTGGTCGGGATCGTGGTCGCGGCCCTGGCCCTGCGCCGCCGCCCCTCCTGACGGGCAGGGCAGCCCGCGAGCCGGCCCGGCGGGGTCGCTAGGTTGTCGGGAAGGACGTGCCCCCTACTGAACGGGCCCCCGACGGAAAGGTGATGAGACGTGACGGATGAGCGGCTGACGCGGCTGAAGAGGGAGTTCGCGGCGCTCGACGGCGACGGCGACGGTTACATCACCGAGACGGAGTTCCGGGCCCACTTCCCGGCGCTGCCGGCCGAGGCGATGCCCGCGCTGCGCGACACCGGCGACGCGGACGGCGACGGACGGTTCTCGCTGGAGGAGTTCATCCGGCTGATGCCGTGACCGGCCACCGCGGCGCGGGCCCCACCCGGGGTCCGCGCCGCGGGGCGTGCGCGGTCACCGTCACGTGTCCTTGGTGAAGGCGTCCTTGACCTTCTTCCCGGCGTCCTTCACCTTCTCGCCGGCCTGCTTGAGCGCGCCCTCGGTCTGGTCGGCGCGGCCCTCGGCCTGGAGCTGCTCGTCGTCGGTGACGTCGCCGAGGTTCTCCTTGGCCCGGCCCTTCAGTTCCTCCGCCTTGTTGGAGATCTTGTCGTCGGTCCCCATGTCGGTGCCTCCCTTGGGTCTGGTCCGCTCTCGCGGGTCCCCTATCCGGGGGACGGCCCCGGAAACACCTCCCGGCCCCTGTGAAGTGCCCCACATCGGGGTGCGATGACCCATACACGGATGGTTATCGGGCATCCACACCTTGCACCCGGTACGCGCGCAAGCTGCGGAAAGACCGGGTCAGGGGGCCGGAGAGCCACGCGGGGGCAGGCTCTCCGGCCCCCGCCACTCTCCCCGCCACTCCTCCCCGGCCGCGCCCCCGGCCACCGGCCCGGCGGCGGGCTCAGGACGTGACGTCCTTGCCGGTGAAGCGCGCCCACGCCACGGAGCCGAACAGCACGATGTACGCGCCGAACGCGACCAGCCCGTCCCGCATCGCCCCCAGGTCGATCGGGTCGCGCAGCGCCCCGTCGAAGCGCGGCCACCAGGTCGGCAGGAGGTACTGGCTGACCGCCTCCAGCTGCGGCACCGCGCGCAGCACCTGCGACACGATGACGATGACCACGGTGCCCGCGATGGCCCCGATGGACACCTCGGTGAACGTCGACAGCGCCAGCGCCACGGCCGCCAGCGCGGCCATGCCCGCCCCGACGTACCCGACGCTGACCAGGATGCGCAGCAGCCCGTCGGCCACGGACACGGTGGTGCCCGACAGCAGCGTCACCGGCCCCACCGGGAACAACGCCAGCCCCGTCAGCAGGGCCGACACCGCCACGACCGCGGCGACCGCGAAGGAGAACACGACCGCGTTCAGGTACTTGACCGCCAGCAGCCGGGTGCGCCCCGCCGGGGCGGCCAGCAGGTAGCGCAGGGTGCCCGCGCCCGCCTCGCCGGCGATCGCGTCGCCCGCCACCACGCTCACGGCGACCGGCATCAGCAGCACGACGAGGAACGACAGCGACGCGAAGGCCAGCATGAGGCTGTTGCCCGCGACCGACTGGATGAGGCCGCCCATCCCGCCGCCCTGGCCGTCGTCGCCCATACCGTCGGCGACCAGGCGCAGCGCGACGCCGAGGATGATCGGGACGCTGGCCAGCACGGCGAGCATCACGAGGTTGCGCGGCCGGCGGAAGGTTAGGCCCAGCTCGGAGCCGAGCAGCCGCCAGAACGCCCCGGCACGGCGCGCGAGCGGCCCGCCGTCGTCCCGGGCACCTCCCCCGGCGGCGTCCGATCCGGTGCTCGCCTCGGCCACGGCCGGCTCCTCGGTCACGGCAGGGGCGAACTCGGGGCTGTCGCGGTCGGCGGTGCGGAGCGTCTCGGAGACCGGGACGAGGCCCGGGGTGCGCCGGGGGCGCGTCTCAGCCGTCGACATCGAATCCCTCTCCCGTCAGTCTGACGAACACGTCCTCCAGGCTCGGCCGTACGACCGCGAACCCCCGGACGGCCACGTCCTCCCCCACGAGGGCGGCGTTGACCCGCTCCGGCGCGTGCCCGCCCAGCTCGGCGCTCACCGCGGAGCCCTCCGCCGTGGCGTCGGCCCGCGCGTCGGCCCGCACGTCGGCCAGGCCCAGCGAGCGCAGGACGCGCTGCGCGCCGGCCGGGTCCGGCGTCCGCACCTGGACCCGGGTGGCCTGGCCGCCGCTGAGCGAGGCCATGGACCCCTGGGCGACGAGCCGGCCGGCCCGCATGACGGCCGCATGGGTGCACATCTGCTCCACCTCGGCCAGCAGGTGCGACGAGACGAACACCGTGGTGCCGCCGGCCGCGATCTCCTTGACCAGCGACCGCACCTCCCGGGTACCCTGCGGGTCGAGCCCGTTCGTCGGCTCGTCCAGGACGAGCAGCTCGCGCGGCCCGAGCAGCGCCGCGGCGATGGCCAGCCGCTGGCGCATGCCGAGCGAGTACATGCGGTAGCGCTTGCCCGCGGCGGCCGTCAGGCCGACCCGGTCGAGCGCCTCGGCGACGCGCCGCCGCGCGGTCGCGGGCGGCGCCGTGGGGTCGGCGGCGTCGAAGCGGCGCAGGTTGGCCTCGCCCGACAGGTACGGGTAGAACGCGGGCCCCTCGACCAGCGCACCGACCCGGGGCAGCGCCTCGCCCAGCGGCAGCCCGAGCAGCTCGTGCTCACCGGAGGTGGGCGCGACGAGGCCGAGCAGCATGCGGATGGTCGTGGTCTTGCCCGAGCCGTTCGGCCCGAGGAACCCGAAGACCGAGCCGCGTGGCACGGTCAGGTCGAGCGCGTCCACCGCGACCTGGCCGCCGCGGAAGCGCTTGGTGAGCTCCCGCGTGACGATCGCGGGGCCGGCGGAGGGCGGGGCCGCCCCGAAGGGCGCCCCCGCTTCGAGCGTGACGGTGGTCACCTGATGCCCGCCGCCTTGGTGATCTCCTCCGGGGTGACCGCGCCGATGAGGACCCGGCCGTCGTCGGTGATCAGGGCGGTGACGAGCTTCGTCGTGATCAGCTTGCCGGAGCCCCACGTGCCGCTCACCGGGGTGGCCGCCTTGAGCAGCCCGTCGGTGATCGCGGCGGCCTGCGCGCCGTCGCCCTTGCCGTCCTGGCCCTTCCGGCCGTTCTGCCCGTTCTGCCCGTTCTGCCCGTTCTGCGGAGGCTGCCCGGACTGCAGGCTCTTGAGGTCGGCCTCGGACATCTTCAGCACCGCGACGCTGGTCCAGCCTTCGCCGACGACCTTCAGCCGGTCGGCGGCGGCCTTCCTCGCCTCCTCGGCCCTCTCCTGACCTGCGGCCGCCGGCTCGTCGCCGATGGTCGCATCCTTCACCTTGGCCCCTGCGGGCGGGGTGAAGGTGAAGTTCTCCTCCGCCGGCTGGCTGAACGTCACCTGGGTGAAGCCGAGCTGGAACGCCGGCTCGGACGAGCCCTTGGCGAACACCTGCACCTGCAGCGGCACGTACGTCTCGCCGTCGAGCGAGAGCCGCACCTCCTTCACCAGCGAGCCCTCGTCCTTGGGGGCGACGACGAGCTGGTAGACGGGACGGCCGGCCACCTTGTCGGTGTTGGCCACGCTGATGGTGCTGTACTCGCCCGCCGTGGCCAGCAGGTGCTCGGCCACCGCCTGCGGGGTCATCGCCGCGGGCGTGGACGTGGCCAGGGGGTGCGCCGCGGGTGTGTCCCTGGCGCCCGCCTTGACCTTGAGGCGGGTCGCCGTGTTGGCGGCGCTGTCCCAGTACCACGTCTGGTCGTCGTTGACGATCAGGTCGGTCTCGTTCATCTGGGTCGGCATGGCCACGCGGAGCCGGTTCCTGGAGCCGTACCAGACCTTGATCTCGTGCGAGCCCGACAGCAGCGTCAACGGCGATTCGCCGCCGCTCTGCGGCAGGGCCGGCAGGCCGAGCGACGCGGTCTGCTGGACGGTGCCGGACATGGCCGGCGGTCCGTCCTTGCCCTGGGACGCGGCCACCGCGTCGGCGAGCAGCTGCTGCGCCGACCGCTCCGGCAGCGCCGGCTCACCGCTGACGGCGGCGATGACGGGACCGGCGCCGAGCGCCCCTCCGATGACGGCAGCCGCCGCGACCGGGACCGCCCACCTCACGAACGTGCCTCTACGCATGTCACTCCTCAACCGTATGCGGATGTTCAGCTCGACGCTCATGTCGATGTCAGCAGCTTGCGTCATGCATCCTTTGAGGAGCCTGAGACGGGCTGAGACGGCTCTCAGCCTTCTCAGCTCCGTCTCAGGGCGGGCACGGGAGGATGGGGCGCATGAGAGTACTGGTCGTCGAGGACGAGCGGCGGATGGCGGCGGCGCTGCAGCGCGGGCTGCAGGCCGAGGGGTTCGCCGTCGACCTCGCCCACGACGGCGAGGACGGGCTGCACCTGGCCCGGCACGGCGACTACGACGTGGTGGTGCTGGACATCATGCTGCCGCGCCTGTCGGGCTACAACGTGTGCAAGCGGCTGCGCGCCGAGGACAACTGGGTGCCCATCCTCATGCTGTCGGCCAAGGACGGCGAGTACGACATGGCCGACGGGCTCGACCTGGGCGCCGACGACTACCTGACCAAGCCGTTCTCGTACGTGGTGCTGGTGGCACGGCTGCGCGCGCTGCTGCGGCGCGACTCCGGGCGGCGCCCGGCCGTGCTGACGGCCGGCGACCTGTCGCTCGACCCGGCGCGGCGCAAGGTCCAGCGCGGCGAGACGCCGGTGGAGCTGACCCCCCGCGAGTTCGCGCTGCTGGAGTACCTGATGCGCCGGCGCGACGAGGTGGTGTCGAAGGCGGAGATCCTGGAGCACGTCTGGGACACCTTCGACACCGACCCCAACGTGGTCGAGGTGTACGTGGGCTACCTGCGGCGCAAGCTCGACGGGCCGTTCGGCCGCAACTCCCTGCAGACCGTGCGCGGCGCGGGTTACCGGCTGGCCGGCGACGGTGGCTGACACTCCGTACGCGTGGTGGCGGCGGCAGGGGCTGCGGTTCCGGTTGACCGTGGTGGCCGTCGCGGTGCTCGCGGCGGCGCTGGCGCTGTCGGCGTCGGTGCTGGTCAGCGTGCTGGACCGGGCGCTGGTCGACACCATCGACGAGACGACGCGGCAGCAGGCGCAGACCGTGCGCGTCCACGCCGACGCCGGCACCCTGACCAACCCGATCACCACCAACGACGGCACGATCGTGCAGGTCGTCGACGCCTCCGGCCGCATCACGCACGCCACGTACGGCACCGACCGGCTGGTGCCGCTGGTCGACGCCCGGCAGCGGGCGCGGCTGCTGCGCGACGGCTCCGCGATCTTCCTGGACGGCCGGCCGTACGCGATCCCGGGGCCGCTGCGGGTGATGGCGGTCAGCGCGGACCACGGGCGTACCGTGCTCGCGGCCAGGCCCGTGGGCGAGATCCAGACGAGCATCGGCACGGCGGGGCGGGTGCTGCTCGTCGGCACGCCACTGCTGGTCGTGGTGCTGGCCCTGGCGAGCTGGATGATCATCGGGCGGACGCTGCGGCCGATCGCCGCGCTGCGCCGGGGCGCGGCCGACATCACGCACACGGCGCGCTCGCGCCGGCTGCCCGTGCCCGAGTCGCGGGACGAGGTCCACTTCCTGGCCGTCACGCTGAACGGCATGCTGGCCCGGCTGGAGGAGGCCGAGCAGCGCCAGCGGGCCCTCGTCTCGGACGCCGCGCACGAGCTGCGCAGCCCACTGGCCAGCATCCGGCTGCAACTGGAGGTGGCGCTCGGCCACCCCGAGGGGCAGGACTGGCCGGAGACGGCCGAGGGCGTACTGGAGGACGCGATGCGGCTGTCGCGGCTGGCCGAGGACCTGCTCGCGCTGGCCCGGCTGGACGAGCGCGGCGGCGTGCCCGCCCGGAGGGAGCCGGTCGACCTCGACGAGGTGGTGCGGCAGATCGTCGACAGGTACGGCGAGGCGCGGCTGACCGTGTGCGACCCGGTGGTGGTGCGGGGCGACGCCCTCGACCTGAGCCGCGTGCTGACGAACCTGGTGGACAACGCCGTCCGGCACACCGCCTCCAAGGTGGAGGTGGCTCTGACGCGTGACGGGGTGCTGACGGTGACCGACGACGGGCCTGGCATCCCGGAGGCGGACCGGGAGCGGGTGTTCAACCGGTTCACCCGCCTCGACTCGGGACGCAGCCGGGACGAGGGCGGGGCCGGGCTGGGGCTGGCGATCGTGCGGGAGACGGTGCGCGCCCACGGCGGCACGGTCCACCTGGAGGACGCCGGGCCGGGGCTGCGAGCCGTGGTACGGCTGCCCCCGGCCGTCTGACCGGTCGTACGGCTGCCCCGGCCGCCGGATCAGTCGTACGGCTGCCCCGGCCGCCGGATCACACGAGCCGGGTGATCTCGGCCAGCGCCGTGCGGGCGGACGCGGCGTCGTGGACCCGGAAGACCCGCGCCCCGAGCAGCGCCGACACCGCCAGGGTGGCGATCGTGCCGGCGTGCCGCTCCTCGACGGGCAGCCCGCCGAGCGTCTCGCCGACGAAGTCCTTGTTGGACACCGCCACCAGCACCGGCCACCCGGTCGCGGTCATCTCCCCCAGCCGGCGGCTGATCTCCAGCGAGTGGTACGTGTTCTTGCCGAAGTCGTGGGCCGGGTCGATGAGGATCGACTCGCGCGGCACACCGGCGGCCACGGCCCGGCGCGCCAGGCCCACCGTGTGGGAGACGACGTCGGCCACCACGTCGGCGTAGGCGACCCGGTGCGGCCGGGTGCGGGGCGCCGCCGGGCCCGCGTGGGCGCACACCAGCCCGATGCCGTGCCGCGCGGCCACCTCGGCCAGGCCCGGGTCGGGGCCGCCCCAGGTGTCGTTCAGCAGGTCCGCGCCGGCGCCGGCGACCACCTCGCCCACCTCGGCACGCCACGTGTCGACGCTGATGATCAGCTCGGGGTGCCGCTCGCGGACGGCCTCGACCAGCCCGGCGACCCGGCGGATCTCCTCGCGGGAGTCCACCTCGTCACCGGGGCCCGCCTTGACGCCGCCGATGTCCACGATGTCAGCGCCGCCCTCGACGGCCCGGTCGACCGCCTCGACGGCCGCGCCGAAGCCGTAGGTGCGGCCCTTGTCGTAGAACGAGTCGGGGGTTCGGTTGACCACGGCCATCACCGCGTACTCCCCCGGCCCGAACGTCCGGTGGCGCAGCCGCAAAGTGCTCATCAGGGGCGAGCGTACCGCGCACCCACCCACCTCCAGCCCACCCTCCCGCCCCGCAGTCCAGGTCGGCACGCCAGGGCGGCCGGTGCACCTCTCCGGAACGCCCTGTCCCGCACGCCGTGTCCCGCAGCCGGTGTCCCGCAGGCGGTGTCCCGCGCGCCGTGCGGGCGACGCTCCGGGACGGCGGCGGCGAAGGCCCGGCCGCCCGCCGCCGTTCGGTGACAGACCTGAGCGCGGTCTCGTCACGGGTGCGTCCTCTGTGCGGCAGTCCCCGGCGGACCGTTCCAGAGCCCACCCCGGTGGACCCGGTGCCGGGTGGGGCGGGCACCCAGGCCTCCCAGGACATACGGGACATGCAGCCCAACCGGGTTGCGCCAAGGCGGCGTCCGCGGGGTGGCCGTAACGGACCGGCGGGTGGTGCGGGGCCGACGGCGGTGCGGGGCCGACCGGTGGTGCGGGGCCGACCGGTGGTGCGGGGCCGACCGGTGGTGCAGGCCGACCGGTGGTGCGGTGCCGGAAGGGCTGGGTGGCACCGGAGGAGGGTTCGGTGCCGACGGCAGGGGCGTAGCCCGTGCGGGAGTGAGGGTGGGGAGTGAGGGGTGAGGCGGTCGAGGGCGGCGCCGTCAGGCGGCGGGGCCCTTCTCGGCGGCGGACAGGAAGTCCTGGGCGATCAGCGGCAGGCGGCGGCGGGCGTGGACGACGGCGATGACGCGGCGGACGGCGGGTTCGAGCGAGCGCACCACGAGCCCGGCGCGGCTGGCCTGCTCGGCCATCCCCCGGTACCACAGCAGCGACGCCTTCCCACTGCGCACGGCATTGAGCCAGCCGTTGCGCTCGTCGGTCTCCAGGACCACCACCGGGTTGACGGAGTACTTGCCGAACATCGCGTCCAGCTCCCTGCGCCGCAGGCTGCCACGGGCGGGTAACGCCAGGCGCATGCCGTCGAGGCGGCCCATCGGCACCGGGTTCGGCAGCTCCATGCCGGGGGGCGAGATCAGCACGATCTCCTGGCGTTCCAGGGGATGGGTGATCAGGTCGGCCGGCACGGGCAGGTCGGTGAGCCCGAGGTCGGCGCGTTGCTCCCGGATGGCGTTGACCACGGCCTCGCGTCCCTCGCAGCGGACGATCTGGATGCGGACGCCGGGATGCTCGGCGGCGTAGGCGGGCAGGAGGCGCCCGGCGAGGCCGGGTTCGAGGGTGGGGGTGGAGGCGATGCGCAGCTCCGTGTCGGCGGAGCCGGCGTGGCTGGCGAGCCCTTCGATCTCGTGGACGGCGTCGAGCGCCTCCCTCGCCAGCTTCACCACCCGGCGGCCCTGGGCGGTGACGACGACACCGCGCCCGGACCGGGCGAAGAGCGTGAGGCCGAGTTCGCGTTCCAGATCCCTTATCGCACGCGAAAGCGCAGGCTGTGCGATATAGAGCGACCTGGCCGCGTCGGTCATGGTGCGGTGCTCCGCAGTCGCGACCACATAGCGGAGCTGCTGGAGGTTCATGCCAAAGAAGCTAGGACACCGCCCGCCGCGTGGTGGGGAACATAGCGGAGATCACCTCGAATGATTTCGGACCGTGACCGAGTGCTGTCACATCCGTGACGGGTGATAAATCAGTATGCTTCTGCCCCAAATTTGGCAAAGCTCCGGCCAGTGACTTCTCAAGTCACGCATTACGGACAAGCGACCAGTCGGGGAGACAGCGTGACAGGCAACGGGCAGCATCCCCCCACGCCCCAGGAGCCCGGCCACCCCCAGCGGCCACCGTCACTGCCCTGGCCGCCGCCCGGCCACCGCCCGTCCGACGAAGACCACGCCCCTTCCCAGGACGGCTCTCCGCACGGATGGCCGTCGGCGCCGTCCCCGAGCGGGTCCCCTTACGGGCCGCCGTCGGCGCCGCCTCAGGGCCGGACGCCGTCCGCGCCGCCTCAGAGCGCGCCGCCGTACGGTCAGTCCGGACACCCTGTCCCCGGACAGCCGCCTTACGGGCATCCGGCCCCAGGGCAGCAGCCTGGGCAGCCGGGACAGCCGTCCTCCCCGTACGGCACGCCGTACGCGCGCCCGCAGGCGCCCCCTCCCCCGCAGGGCCCGCCCCGGCAGGTCCCGCCACCGCCTCCACCTCCAGGCGGCCCGGCGTGGCCGCCCCAGCCAGGCCCCCACCAACCCGGTCCACAGCAGCCAGGCCAGTACCCGCCGGGCCCATATCAGCAGAACCAGTACCAGCAAGCCCCGTACCAGCCGCCCCGGCCCCCGACGCCACCGCCACCTCCGCCCCCGGGCCCGTACGGGTGGCCGCAGCAGCCGCGGAAGAAGCGGGGCATGAGCGCGGCCGGGATCGTGGGCCTGGTGTTCGCGTCGATATCGGCGCTGTTCGTACTGCTCGTCATCGGCACCGTGGCGTTCAGGAGTTCCTCCGGGACCGAGACGACCACGCCTGTCGCCATCCCCACCTACGAGCGGCCCACCTCGCGCGGCACCGCCGACCCGTTCCCCACCACGACCCGGGCCCGGCCCTCGGAGACCCACGACACGCAGCAGACCGAGGAGACGCCGGCCCCCGACGACACGGTCACCCCGCCGGCCCAGGTCAAGCTGGACCGGAGTTTGAAGACGAACACGGTCTACCGCGCCGGCTCGCTCCCGAGGCTGAACTGCCGGGCCGGCAACGCGAACGTGTTCGACCACGCCCAGCTCAAGGCGCTCATCCTGAAGACCGGCGCGTGCATGGACAAGGCGTGGCGGCCGGTCCTGGAGAAGCAGGGCATCGCGTTCAGCCCGCCGGATTACGCCATCGCCGCCAGGCGCGGCCGGGGGGCGTGCGGCGACTACCCGCAGCCGGGCGGCATGGTCCCCTACTACTGCCCGCGCAACAACACCATCTACGCCTCGACCTCGGCGATGGCGCGGGGCAACGGCAGATCCCGCGGGTACGGCCAGCTCCTCGCGTGGAACGGCGGGATCATCAGCATGATGGCCCACGAGTACGGCCACCACGTGCAGAACATCACGGGTCTCATGGACTCCTGGTGGGAGCGCACGCTGGACACGGGCGCCAGGAGCGGCAAGCTGGCGCTCAGCCGGAAGCTGGAGCTGCAGGCGACCTGCTTCGCGGGCATGTGGATGCGCTCGGTCGCGGCCTCGTACCCGGTGAGCAGCTCCGACCGCGGCCGCCTGTTCTGGTTCTACGGCCAGGTGGGCGACTACCCGGGTTACCCGCGTGACCACGGCTCGCCGTCCAACAACAACCGGTGGTTCCGGCAGGGCTGGGAGCGCAGTCAGGCGTATCAGTGCAACACGTGGATGGCCCCTTCCTCGACGACGTCCTGACGTCATCGGGCGTTCATCTCAGCTTGAGCACATGTCTCGGTTGTCCGTATATGGGGACTAGAATCCTGGCAATCTTGTGCCCAACGGGGGGCAAAACCGAGTTTTGCCTGGTAGGCGTGAAGGAGCCGCTGTGAGCAAGCGCGATGGGGTAGACGCCGCGGCGGGGGGCGGGAAACGGCGTCCGCGCCGCCCTCGCGCGGCGACCGGCTCCGGGTCGGGCCCCTCCGCGTCGGAGGGCGCCGAACCCTCCCCGGAGCCCGGGGAGGGCCCCCGGAGCGACGAACCCCGCCCCGCCGCGGAGCCGGTCGCGTCCGGTGAGGGCCGCCGCACAGGGGACACCGGCGAGGGCCTCCGGGCTGGAGACGCCACCGGCGAAGGAGGCCAGGCCGGGGACACCGGCGAGGGCGTCCGGAGCGATGACACCGGGAAGGGCCGCCGGGCCGATGAGACCGGGGAGGGCCGCCGGGCCCATGAGTCCGGCGAAGACCCTCGGGCCGAAGCCGGGGAAGGCCAGCGGGCCCGTGAGTCCGCCGAGGGCGGTCGGGCCGCTGGGACGCGACCGGCGGGCAAGGGCCGCCCGTCCGGAGGGAAGGAAAGCCGGGGACCGGGACGGCCGGGCGGCGGCGCACCCCGCTTCGCCAGGCCGCTGACCGTCGGCTCCGTCCTCGGCTGGACCGCCCTGTCCGTGATCGTGCCCGGCGTCGCGCATCTGCGCGCCGGGCATCGCCGTACCGGGCTGGCGCTGATCGGCGCGTACACGGTCCTGCTGCTCGCCGCCCTCGCCTACGGCCTGACGCGCACCCAGGAGAACGTCACCGATCTCCTCGGGGACGGCGCGCTGATCACGGTGACCGCGATAGCGTCGCTGGGCGCGCTGTGCTGGTTCGCCGTGGTGGTGACCTCGTACGTGACGCTCAGCCCCAACCGGCTCAACCAGCAGGGCCAGATCGTCTCCGGCATCGTGGTCGGCGTGCTCTGCGTGTCGGTGATGGCCCCGTTCGCGCTGACCGCGAACGCCGTGCTGGCGACCAAGGACGCCATCCAGGCCGTCTTCCCCAGCGTCCCCGACGATCCCGACGTGGCGCCCATCAAGGAGGAGGACCCCTGGAACGGCGCGGACCGGGTGAACTTCCTGCTGATCGGCGGCGACGCGGCGGGCAACCGGACGGGCGTGCGCACCGACAGCATGACGGTGGCCAGCGTCGACATCCAGACGGGCAACACCGTGCTGTTCAGCCTGCCGCGCAACCTCCAGCACGTGCGCTTCCCGCCGTCGTCGCCGCTGCACAAGCAGTTCCCGAACGGCTACATGGCCGAGCTGCCGAACGGCGGCCTGCTCAACGAGGTCTGGCAGTACGCCAACGACCACCCGGAGATCATGGGCCGCCACAACATGGGCCCCCGGGCGCTGATGGACGCCATCGGCTACACGCTCAACCTCAAGATCAACTACTACGCGCTGATGAACATGTTCGGCTTCGCGGACCTGGTCGACGCCATCGGCGGCCTGAAGATCCGGGTCGAGCAGGACGTGAAGTGGGGCGGCCACTTCGGCACCGCCGGCACGATCAAGGCCGGTTACCGGAAGCTGTCGGGCGAGGAAGCCCTGTGGTACGGCCGCTCCCGGGTGGACAGCGACGACTTCTCCCGCATGAGCCGCCAGCGCTGCGTCATCGGCGCCTTCACCAAGCAGGCCACCCCCGACAAGATCCTGATCAACTTCACCAAGATCGCAGGAGCGGCGAAGCGCCTGGCGCAGACCAACATCCCCAAGAAGCTGGTGAAGCCGCTGGCCGCGCTGGCGTTCAAGGTGAAGAGCGCCAAGATCACCAGCATGCAGTTCGTCCCGCCGGACTTCTGGCCGGGCTCCGCGGACTGGGTGAAGATCCGCCGCACCGCGATCAAGGCGGTCGCCGACTCGGTCAAGCCGGCCCGGCGCGCCCAGGCTGCGAATGTCACCGCCTCGCCCGGCGCGCCCTCGGCCGGCGCCCCCACCTCGACGGACCCGGCGACGACGGCCGCGAGGCCGACCCAGACGCCGACCCGCAACGGCTCCCAGAAGACGGCCAAGACGCTCGAGGAGCTCTGCGGCCTGTGACGCCTGCCGGTCTCCCCGCGCCCGCCGCGGGGAGACCGGCAGGGCCCGGTCCGTGAGTCGGGCCGAAGACCGCCCCCCTCTCTGGCCGGGGAGAGACCACTCGGGCCTCTGAGTCGCAAAAGCATCAGCTACCTCGTCCAGGTCCGCGAGAGGGTGAGCGACCTCGTCGACCGGCCTACGGTGAGAGCATTGGCGTGCTTCGCGGGATGAGGTGGCGCTGGTGCAGCCCACGTCCAAGGTCCCGCCCCGGCGGCCGGCCCGCATCCGAGGGAGGGCTGCCATGGCCATCTTTCAGAGCGGCGCGGGATCGACAAGCAGCAAGCCAAGATCGGCCACGTTGACCACGATCCGGGAGCCGAACCGGCAAGGGTGCGTGGACCCGCCAGCGCTGGAGTGACTGTCTCTGATCCTCGACCTCAGGCAGAGTGCCGAAGACCGGTTCCGAGACAACCACTCACCGCGCAACGCCGTCGCTGACCTCGTCGCGGGCCGCGGGTGCCGCGCCCCTCCGCCGGCCGGCGGCGGGCCTGGCGCCGCGCAGACCGAAGGCGGAGACCGCCGCCCCCAGCAGCACCATGACCACCGGGACGACGAGCGCGGTGCGGTAGGCATGCAGCACCGCGCCCGGGGAGCCATCGGCACCGGCCACGGCGATCCCGTACACCGCGGTCGCCGCCGAGATCCCGACCGCCGAGCCGAACTGGGTGAATGTGTACAGCAGGCCACCGGCCAGACCCTGCTCCTCCTCCGCCACGCTGTCGGTTGCCGCGATCGTGAGCGGACCGTAGGCGAGGGCGAAGGCGGTGCCCGAGATGATCAGGGTCGGGAACATCGCCGCGTACGACCAGTCCATCTCCACCAGCAGGAAGAGCCCGTAGGCCACGATCGCCAGCAGGAAGCCGCCGAAGATCACCCGGGCGTGGCCGTACCGGTTCACCAGGCGGGGAGTGAGGAGGGGAGCCAGCACGGCGTCGCACCCCATCGCGATCAGCGCGATCGCCGTCTGCAGCGAGGACCAGCCGCGCAGCTCCTGCAGGTAGAGCGTGACGATGAACTGGAAGCCGAAGAACGCGCCCAGAAAGAGCAGCGCGGCGACATTGGCCCGGACCATCGCGGCCTTGCGGAAGATTGCCAGCCGGACGAGCGGCGCTTTGGCGCGCCTTTCGATCACGATGAACGCCGCCACCAGTGCCAGCCCGGCGGCGAGCGCGCCGAGGGTCAGCCCGAGCCCTTCGCCGCGGTGCTCCAGCCGGACGATGCCATAGGCGAGCAGCAGCATCGCGGCGGCGGCGCTGGCCGCGCCGGCCAGGTCGTAGCCGCGATGCGCGGGCTCAGGGCGGGCCTCGGCGGGCAGCAGCCTGAGCGCCGCCAGCAGGAGGACGCCGGCCAGGAACACCGGGGCGAAGAACACCCAGCGCCAGCCGAGTCCTGTCAGCAGGCCACCGAAGACGAGGCCCAGCGAGAAGCCGCCGGCGCCGACGCCGGCGAAGACCAGCAGGGCCTTGTCGCGCTGCGGCCCCTCCGGGTACGAGGTGGTGATGATCGACAGAGCGGCGGGGGTCATGAAGGCCGCCGCCACGCCGGTGACGAACCGGGCCACGACCAGCATCCAGCCGTCGATCGCGAAGCCGCCCAGCATGGAGAAGACCAGGAAGACGCCCAGCCAGGTGAGGAACATCCGCCGCCTGCCCAGCAGATCGGCGGCGCGGCCGCCGAGCAGGGTGAAACCGGCGTAGCCGAGCACATAGCCACTCATCACCCACGCCGCGGTGCCGGTGGTCAGGCCGAGGTCGGCGCGGATGGTGGGAACGGCAACAGCCAGCATGGCGACGTCGCTGCCCTCGAGGAAGATCGTTCCGCACAGGACGAGCAGCAGGGCCCACGCTCGCCCGCTCATGCGGGCCGCAGGACTGGGGGACACGGATGCGCTGCTCACCCGTTGAGCCGCTTGGTCACATCCGGTTCATCCGCAACGGACGCTGTCCGTCGCGCAAGCTGTACGAGCCCAGCCACGTCGCCCGTGCCCGCACGTCGAACCATCCATCCCGGAGCCTCCACGATCGCCATGGCCGCGACCGTACCAAGCAGCCGGCGACGTAGGCCACGCCTTTTATCCGTACCCGGCGTCTGGGAGCCGAACGTGCTTGCGCCCGGGCTCCCCACGACTTGCGACCTGCTCCCACTCCAACCAGTCGGCCGCAACACTCAAGTACTGTCCGAACTGACCGGCAAACGCTGCTGCTGCTCAGCGGCGAAATCACCAGACGGCCTGCACGCTGCGGGCGTGCAGACCGCTTCGAGCATTCGTGGAGACGACTTCGGAAGGCGACACGGACGCACCGGCCGGCCCCGTTCGAACCGGCCGGGACCGTACCCCGTCAGGCCGAGACCGCCCCCCGGCGGGGCAGCAGTGCGAACGCTCCCAGGTAGAGGACGGCGGCCACGATGAGCAGCCCCTTGTAGCCGATCACCAGCGCGAGGTACTCCAGGCAGCCGCCCACCATCGCGCCCAGCAGGTTGGCCCCGAACGACGTCGTCGCGTCGGCCGTGTCCGCGAACCGCTTGGCGAACACCACGTTGGCCGCGAAGATCGGCAGGAACGCCACCGTGACCGCCGCGACGGCCCGCAGCGGCAGCGGCAGGGACAGCAGCCACGCGTTGGGCACCAGCCACGCCAGTAAGAGCCCGGCGAGCAGCACGCCGTACATGACGGGCAGCGGCGGGGTGCGGAAGCGGCGCGTCACCTCGACGGCGGCGAGCACCGCCACGAGCACCCCGGCGAAGACGATGGCGTTGACCACCCACGTGGTCCCGAACAGCAGCGCGAACCCGGTCACGCTCTTCGTCTCCAGCAGCATGAACGCCACGCCCAGCAGGAACAGGTCGGCGTACGGGCGCATCCGCCGGTACGGGCCGGCCACGACGCGGACGGCGAGCAGGCTGGCGGCGAGGACCAGGCCGAGGGTGATGAGGTAGATGGGCGGGATCGTCCGGTCCTTGAGGTAGAGGAACGGGCGGTCGTCGCCGGCGGGCGGCGGGGTGCCGGCCTGGGCCCCGGCCCACGGAGCGGCGCACCGCTGCGCGGCCGGGGTGACGCCGGCGGTGATGACGGCCTGCTGCCCGGCGGTGCTGACGACGTCCACGCACGGGTCGTGGCCGAAGGCCGCCTTCACGGTGGAGGCCAGCCGGTCGACCAGCCAGCTCTCGCGGTAGTAGTTGTACATGGAGAAGGCGCCGCCCGGTTTGAGATGGGCGCGGGCCGCCCGCATGGCCTCCTCGGTGAACAGGTAGCTCTCCAGGCGCAGCGAGCTGGCCCCCGACACGAGCGTGAGCGAGTCGGGCAGCGCGAACAGGATCAGGTCGTACTTGGCGGAGCTGCGCTCCAGGAAGGCGCGGCCGTCGGTGACGTGCGTGGTGACGCGCGGGTCGTCGTAGGGGTGGTCGGGGTGCTTGGAGCCGCCCAGCTCGCGCAGCTTGGGGTCGATCTCGACGGCGTCGACCCGGGACACGCCCTTGGACAGGGCGATGGCGACGTCGGTGCCGCTGCCGGCGCCGACGATGAGCACGTCGCGGGGCGGCGTGGCGGCACGCTCGTACGGCAGGCCGTACTGGCGCTCCCACTGGAGCCGGGCGGCGGCGGGCACGGCCTGCTGGTGCGGGATGCCGTTGACGGCGATGTCGGTTACCGGCACGCCGAGCTGCTCGAACTGCCGGAAGGTGACCTTGTAGTACGGCGACCACAGGGCGCCGGCGGTCAGCGTCTCGGCCAGCAGGAGGCCGACGACGGCGAGGGACGGCACGGCGACGAACGTGAGGTAGGACAGGAGGGGGCGCGGCGTGAGCAGCAGCCCGTAGGCGACGGCGGCCACGGCCCCCCAGAAGACGGGCGGCGCGCTGAGGAAGGACAGCGCGGTGAAGGCGGCGATGCCGGTCAGGCTGCCGATCAGGTCGTAGCGGTAGGCCTCCAGGCGCGGCAGCTCGGGGAAGCAGCGGCCGACCAGCTCGGCCGGTCCCATGAGGACGAGCGCCGCCGCGCAGAAGATCACCGGCAGGATGAGCCAGGCGGGCGGCCCGGTGGTGGCCAGGCTCGTCCAGTACAGGACGCCCTCGGTCTCGCGGTCCACGGTGACGGGGAACGCCAGGACCACGACGACCAGGCCGAACAGCACCACGGGCGAGTAGTACGGCTGCCCCTTGGACCTGCCCACGCGCAGGAAGCCGAGCCCGATGCCGAGGAACGAGCCGAGCAGCACGAAGTTCGTGAAGTAGCTCAGGTGGACGATGTTGGACCCGGTCCAGCGGATCAGGGCCAGCTCCAGGAAGAGCATGAACGCGCTGGCGAGGACGAGCCTCGGCCGCACCGCCAGCCAGTGGTCGCCGGTCGGTGCGTGGGGGGCCTGGGGGGTCATGCCGCCTCACCGTAGTGAACGGATCGGCCGCGGGGAAGCCCGTCGCGGCCGGTTCGCCCTCTTGATGATGTTTGTGCAGGTCAGCCCAGGGCGAACCGCTGGACGCGGTCCCCCGGATGCAGGAACGTGGGGGCGTCCGACCGTTCCGATCCCCCGGTGGTGACCCCATGCGCGTCCTCATCCAGCTCCGCCCCTCCCCCGACGTGGTCGAGGCCGTCGTCGACCCCGGCCGGAGCGCCACCGTGGCCGACGTCGCCGACGGGCTGCCCGGCGTCGTCCTCGACCCCGCGTACCCGCCGGTGCCGCTGGCGCGCCCGGTGCCGCCGCCCGGCGGCGACCCGCTGTCGCTCAACCAGCCGCTCGGCTTCTCGCTCGCCGCCGAGGACGCCTCGGTGCTGGTGCGCGGTGTCATCGCCGACGACGAGCTGACCACCCGCGTGGCGATGCTGACCTCGCTGCGCCCCGACGTCACCGGCGTGTTCGCCGACCCGGTCATCCACACCACGCTGACCTGCGGCGGCGACCCGCCCGTCGGCACCTGGCACGATGTCGAGCGGCTGCTCGGCGCCGACGCGCTGCGCGCCGAGGGGCTGGACGGGTCCGGCGTGGCGCTGGCCGTGCTCGACACCGGGATCAATCTCGCCCACACCACGAGGCAGCTCGGCAGGGACGTCATCCTTGACGCGGCGCGCAGCTGGGTGCCCCCGGGCGTCGGCGGGCGGCCGGGCCAGTTCGAGGTGAACCATGGCACGATGTGCGCGTTCGACACGCTCATCGGCGCGCCCCGGGCCACGCTCGTGGACGTGCCGGTGCTGCTGTCCAGGCGGCCCGGCGGGTCGGCGCTCGACGGGCTGCTGTCGGACGCGGTGGCCGCGTTCGCGCACCTGCGCGGGGTGCTGGAGGCGCAGCCCGCCGAGACGCGGGCCCTGGTGGTCACCAACTCCTGGGGGTCGTTCTCCCCCGAGTGGGACTTCCCGGTCGGCCATCCGGGCAACTACTCCGACAACCCGGCCCACCCGTTCAACATCATGGTGACCGCGCTCGACCTGGCGGGGGCCGACGTGCTGTTCGCGGCGGGCAACTGCGGGCGCCAGTGCCGCGACGGCCGGTGCGCCTACCCCGACCGGCCGATCGTCGGCGCCAACTCGCACGACAAGGCGCTGTCGATCGGCGGCGTGGACATCACCGGCGAGCGGGTCGGCTACTCCTCGCAGGGGCCGGGACGGCTGACCGCCCGCAAGCCGGACGTGTGCGCCTACACGCACTTCTCCGGCTCGCGGGCGTTCGGCGACACCGAGCCCGACTCGGGCACCTCGGCGGCCACGCCGGTCGCCGCCGGGCTCGTCGCCGCGCTGCGCACCCGCTGGCCGTCCACGCGGCTGACGCCGTCGCAGCTGCGGGCGCTGCTGCGGCGCACCGCCGACGACCGCAGCGCGGTGGGCTTCGACTTCGACTACGGGTACGGCACCATCGACCCGGAGGGCATCATCGCTGCGCTGCGGCGCAGGTCCGCCGCCTGAGCAGCGCCGCGGCGCAGGTCCGAGGCTGATCCACGGACTCCCGCGTGTTCAGGCGTTCTCGCGGCCGAACACGCGGGTGCCGACGGTGACGCCGACCACGGCCAGCGCCGCCGTCACCGCCACGCCCAGCCCCACCGTGCCCGTGGCGTAGCGGCCGGCGAACAGGTCGCGCAGCGCCTCCAGCACGTACCGGAACGGACTGAGGCGGGACAGTACGTCCAGCCAGACCGGCGCCATCGACATCGGCAGGAACGACCCCGACAGCAGCACCAGCGGCACCACGATCGTGCTCATCACCGGGGCGAACAGGTTCTCGTCGATGGTGAGCGCCACCGCGTACGACAGCGAGGCGAGGCTCGCGCCCAGCACGACCACCAGCGCGAGCCCCGCCAGCAGGCCCGCCGCCGGAGCGCGCAGCCCGAACGCGTAGCCCACGGCGACGAGCAGCACGGTCTGCACGATGAGCGTGACGACGTTGTTGAGCACCCGGCCCAGCAGCAGCGCCAGGCGGCTGGCCGGAGTGACGCGCAGCCGCTCCAGCACCCCGAAGCGCCGCTCGAAGACGACGCCGAACCCGGCCATGCCGGTGCTCATGAGCCCGAGTTGGATGATCAGGCCGGGCACGAGCGTCTCCCAGGTGCCGATCGTGGCGAAGAGCGGCCCGAACAGGACGAGGAACAGCAGCGGCTGGATCGCGCCGATGACGACGCCGATCTTCTGCTGGAGGGTGACGGCGAAGTTGTGGCGGAACAGCAGCCACGTGTCCCGGGCCGCGGACCCGATCACGCCGGCAGCTCCTCGCGCAGCGACCGGCCGGTGATGTCGAGGAACACGTCGTCGAGCGTGCGGCCGCCGGCCTTCAGCTCGGCGGGGCTGCCCTCGGCGACGATCCGGCCGCCGTCGATGATCAGCAGGCGGTCGCAGAGCGCGTCGGCCTCGTCGAGGTAGTGCGTGGTGAGGAACACCGTCATGCCGTGGTCGGCACGCAGCGCGCGGATGTGGTCCCACAGATGGGCCCGGCTCTGCGGGTCGAGGCCCGTGGTGGGCTCGTCGAGGAAGAGCAGCGGCGGCCGGTGCAGCAGGCCGAAGGCCAGGTCGAAGCGGCGGCGCTGGCCGCCCGACAGAGCGCCTCCGGGCAGATGCTCCATGCCGGTGAGCTCCAGCCGGTCCAGCACCCCGGCGACGCGCTCGCGCGCCTCCTCGCGGCTCAGGCCGTACAGCATGGCCTGGAGCCGCAGCTCGCCGTCCTGCGGCGCCGCGAGGTTGACGCCGCCGCCCTGCGAGACGTAGCCGATGCGCCGCCGCACGCCAGCCGGGTCGGCGAGCAGGTCGTGGCCCGCCACGGTGGCGGTGCCCGAGGTGGGCGGCAGGAGCGTGGTCAGCATGCGCATGGTCGTGGTCTTGCCGGCGCCGTTGGGGCCGAGGAAGCCGACGATCTCGCCGGCCTCCACGGTGAGGTCCACGCCTCTGACGGCCTCGGCGCCGCCCTTGAAGGTCTTGCTCAGACCTTTTGTCTTGATCAATTTCATCGCCTCCAAGTTTAGAGTAGACGCAATTTTGGAGCGACTGCAAATTGGGTAGCATGAGCGCATGGAGGAAGGACTGCGCGAGCGCAAGAAGCGGGAGACCCGCCGGCGCATCGCGGACGTGGCGATGTGGCTGTTCATGTCCCGCGGGTTCGACAACGTCACGGTGGCCGAGGTGGCGCGCGCGGCGGACGTGTCGGTCAACACGGTCTTCAACTACTTCGGCACGAAGGAGGACCTGTTCCTCGACCGGCGGGACGACCTGCGGGACCTCCGCACGCGGGTGGTGCGGGAGCGGGCGCCCGGCGAGAGCGTGGTGGCGGCCTTCCGGCGCGACTTCTTCCAGGCCCTGGACGAGGGCGACTGGCGCTACGGCTTCAACGAGGGGGCCGAGGTGTGGGGGCGGCTGGTCAGCGAGAGCGCGTCACTGGCGGCCCGGGCGCGCGAGCTGGAGTCCGAGATCGAGGAGGGCCTGGCCGCGGCCATCGCCGAGGAGACCGGCGCGGACGACGACGACCTGACGCCCAAGCTGGTGGCGCAGCACATCCTCGGGCTGACCCGCCTGCTGGGGCGGCACTACACCCTCCGCAGCACGGCGGGCGAGCCGCGCGAGGAGATCCTCACCGACCTGCGTGAGCGGGCGCGGGCGGGGTTCGACCTGCTGGAGTCGGGGATCGGCGACTACGGCCGGCGCTCGCTAGGAGCCGACGCCGTTGAACACCGCGAGGCCGCCGGCGACGAGGAAGATGACCACGTAGAAGGCGATCACCGCTAGCCACAGGCAGGTGCTGACGATGCCGCAGATGCGGCCGGCCTGCACCATGCCGCGGTTCTCGTAGTAGTAGCCGCTGCCGTCGATCTCGCGCAGCGCCTTGTTGCCCATCACCCAGGCGAACGGGCCGAGCAGGCCGCACACGACCAGGCTGAGGATGCCGAGCACGAGGATCGTCGTGCCGTTGGGGTGGGTCTGGGGCGGCGGTCCGTAGGGGGACGGGCCGTAGTTCGGGTAGGACATCTGCGCTCGCCCCTCGTCGGTCGCCTGACAGCGGTTGTTTATACCACGAAGGCCACCTGACGGGCGGACGCTCCGCGGAGAGTGCATTTGACCTAGCGCTTGCTACACTCACGGCATGATGCAGGTCCTCAAGCCCTTCGCCCAGTGGATGGCCTCGACCGACTGGTTCCTGAAGGTCGGCCCCCGGTTCGTCCCCAAGCTGGACCGCGCCCTCTACCGGCTGACCCGGGGCAAGGTGATCAGCAGCGACCGCGTGGTCCCGTCGCTGGTGCTCACCACCACCGGCGCCAAGACGGGGCAGCTCCGCCAATCACCGCTCGCCTGCCGTCCCGAGCCGGACGGCGGCTTCCTCGTCGTGGGCAGCAACTTCGGCCGCGAGAACCATCCGGCCTGGACCGGCAACCTCATGAAGCAGCCGGAGGCCGCGGTCACGTACAAGGGGCGGGAGATCCCCGTCACGGCCAGGCTGCTGACCGGCGAGGAGCGCGAGGCGGCCTGGCGGGGGCTGGTCGAGCAGTGGCCCCTCTACGACCGGTACGTGGAGAAGTCGGGCAGGGAGCTGAGGGTCTTCCGGCTCACGCCCCGATGATCGTCCACACCTGATCTTCTACGCCATCATGGTGGGGCACCCGAGACCGTCAAGGAGCCTCCACCCGTGCGTGAACGTGTCCGCGCCGTCGTCACGAGCCGCCGTTTCCAGCAGCTCATCGTCGTCGTCATCCTGATCAACGCCGCCACCCTCGGCCTGGAGACCGTGCCCGCGGTCGCCGCGCGGCACGGCGCCACGCTCACCGCCATCGACCACGCCGCCCTCTACGTCTTCGTCGCCGAGCTGATCGCCAAGGTCTACGCGGAGCGGTCGCGCTTCCTGCGCGACCCCTGGAACGTCTTCGACGCGCTGATCGTCGCGATCGCGCTGGTGCCCGCGACCGGCGGCCTGTCGGTGCTGCGATCGCTGCGCATCCTGCGCGCCCTGCGCCTGCTGTCGGTGGTGCCCAGCCTGCGCCGCGTCGTGTCGGCCCTGCTGCGCGCCATGCCGGGGATGAGCTCCATCGTGGTGCTGCTGGGCCTGGTGCTGTACGTGGCGGGCGTCATGGCACCAAGCTGTACGGCCAGGCCTCCCCGGAGCGCTTCGGCAGCCTGCCCTCCTCACTGTTCACGCTGTTCCAGACCATGACGGGCGACGACTGGGGGAACATCGCGCGGGACGTGATGACCCTTCACCCGACGGCCTGGATCTTCTTCACCGCCTTCATCCTGATCTCCACGTTCATCGTGCTCAACCTGTTCATGGCGGTGGTGGTGAGCGCGATGGACGAGGAGTCGGCGGCCGAGCGCGCCGAGCTGCAGGGGCTCGGCGACGAGTCGGCGGCCTCCACCCGCGTCATCCTGGACGAGCTGGCCGCGCTGCGCCGCGAGGTCGCCGCCCTGCGCCGCGACGGCGCCCTCGACGGCCCCGGCCGCTGATCCCCTTCCGGAGACACGGCCGGAGACACGGCCGGGACACGGCCCGAGACACGTCCGGGCGGGTCAGCGGGAGTAGAACTCCACGACGAGCTGCTCGTCCACCGGAACCGCGATCTGCTCGCGTTCCGGCCGGGCCGTCAGCGTGAAGCGCAGGTCGGCGTGCTCCACGGACAGGTACGGCGCGATCCGCTCGTCGGCGTGGACGCCCTCGGCCGCGGCCACGAACGGCTGCATGCGCCGCGACCGCTCCCGGACCGAGACGACCTGGCCGGGCTTGACCAGGTAGCTGGGGATGTCCACCTTGCGGCCGTCCACGGCGATGTGGCCGTGTGTGACGTACTGGCGGGCGGCGTAGATCGACGGCGCCAGGCCGGCGCGCAGCACGAGGGAGGCCAGGCGGGTCTCCAGCAGCGTGACGAGCTCCGCGCCGGACGCGCCGGGCTTGCGCACGGCCAGGTCCCAGTAGCGGCGCAGCTGCCGCTCGGACACGTCGTAGTACCAGCGCAGCTTCTGCTTCTCCAGCAGGCGCAGGCCGTAGTCGCCGGTGGTGCGGCGGTTGGTCTTGCGGCCGTGCTCGCCCGGCGGGTACGGCCGCTGCTCGAAGTAGCGGATGGCCTTCCTGGTCAGCGGCACGCCCGCGCGGCGGGACAGCCGCACCTTGGGACCGGTGTAGCGCACGTTCACCTCATGTGATTAGGTAATCCTTACTTAGGTAAGGCTAACCTAGTCTTCACGTGGATCTCAAGGAGCCGCCATGCCGCCCGTCGCCGAACGCGTCCGCACACTCGCCGCGACCTCCGCCGTGGTCCGGGTGACCGTCGACGGCGCCCCCTCCCCCGCGACCGGCGGGGTGGACGAGCGGGGCCGCCCGGTGCTGCTGGTGCGCGCCGGCGAGCCGCTGCACCGGCTGCGCGACGACGCGGTGGTGGCGGTGAACCTCACCGCGACGCGGCGCCTGGGCGAGGCCGAGCACCCGCGCGGGCTGCTGGAGGTCCAGGGGTGGGCGCAGGCCGTACCGGTGGAGGAGGCGCGGGCGGCGGCCGTCGCGGTCGCGGCGCGCAGCGCGGACGAGGGGCTGTTCGCGGCGCTGGAGCGGTACGGCGAGCCGTCCGCGCCGCGGCTGCTGCGGCTCGACGTGGCGCAGGTCGTGTACCTGACCGGGCAGGAGTCGGGCGTGCTGGACGCCGACGAGTACCTCGACGCCCGCCCTGACCCGCTGACGGAGACGGCCGAGCGCGTCCTCGCCCACGTCAACGAGGCGCACCGGGCGCAGCTCGCCAACGGCGTGGCCGCCCTGCTCGGCGAGCCCGCCCTCATGGGCCAGGGCCGCGGTCACGACGGACGCCCCGGCGGCCCCGGCCGCTCGGGCGCCATCGGGACGGGCGATCCTGCGGCGGGCGCTCCCGGGGCGGGCGCTCCCGGGGTGGGCGCTCCTGGGGTGGGCGCGGGGCGCGGTGAGGTGTGGCTGTGGGAGCTCGACAGCCACGGCGCGACGGTCCGCGTCGACGACGACCTCGTCCGCTTCCCGTGGCCGGCCCGGGTGGGCACCGGCCAGGACCTGGAGGCCGCGCTGCGCGGGCTGATGTGCACGTGCTGAGCCGCCCGCGGCGATCACCATCTTGATCACGATTGTCGCGGGGACGGTCCAACCTCCGGCCGGCAATCACTATCTTGAAGCGCTCCCCGCGACTGAAGAAGTCGGGGGATTCCAGCCAGCTCGGGCTCCGGCTGCGCGGTGGCCCGGGCTGCTGTTGCTTGGCGGTCGGCCTTCCGGCCCACACGGTTGCGTGGTTTGCGCGCCCCAACCCGCACAGCCGGTCTGGCTTGTGCGTGCTCCGCCCTTCCGGCGGTGAGGATGTTCTTGGCGGCGTTCACGTCGGCGTGCTCGGTGTGGCCGCACGAGGTACACCGGAAGACCGCTTGTCTCTCGCGGGACTTCCGATCCACCACCGTGCACACGTTGCACGTCTGACTCGTGTACGCCGGGTTGACGGTTAGCACTTGAGTGCCCGTGTAGCGAGCCTTGCTCCGGGTGGCCAGCTCGATCCTGTGCCAGCCCTTGTCCAGGATGGCCCGGTTCAGACCGGACTTGCGCGCGGCCCCGTTCGGCAAGAACGCGCCAGGCTGTCCGGGGTCCGGCTTCGGCGCCACCCCGGCAGTCATCTTCCTGGTTGCCAGGGCCTCGAACACGATCAGCTCGAAGCCGGTGGCCAGGATGTGGGCGGTCTTGGCGGCGAAGTCAGCGCGGCGACGCCGTACCTTCGCCAACGCCGTGCCGAGCTTCGCGGCGGCGTGCCTGCGCCGGGCCGAGCCCTTGCGGGTGCGGGCCAGGCGACGCTGAAGCCTGGCGGCGTGCTCGATCTCCCGCTCGCCGGCGAAAACCTGCTGGTGGAACAGCCCGTCCGAGCGGGTCACGACCTTGGCCACCCCCCGATCGATGCCGACCGCGCTGCCGGGGTTGTCGTGCCGCTCAGGCGTGACCACGCCGTCGTCGACGACGAAACTGACATACCCGTGCCTGCCGTCCCGGCTCACGGTGGCGTTCTTGACCGTCCCGCCGAGCGGCCGGGTGATACGGAAGCGCACCCAGCCGAGCTTGGGGAGCCTCGCGCGCGCCCAGCGGCGGTTGAGCCGCTCGACCGTGATCTTCCCGCCCTCGGGGAACCGGAAGCTCGGAGCGTTCCTCACCCGCGACTTCCAGCGGACCTTCCATGCTCCGTGCCGGGCACATGCCTGATCCAGGTCAATGAGCGTCTGCTGAAGGCAATGACCGGGCACCTCGGCCAGCCAAGCGAACTCAGCCTTAGCCTCCACCAGTTGGCGCGCCTGCTCGTGGTAGCCGATGAACGCCCCACCACGCCGGTAGACGCGGCGCTGCTCCAGGGCGGTGTTCCACACACTGCGACAGGCCCCGCCGATCCGCTCGGCGAACTCAGCCTGCTCCGGCGTCAGATCCAGACGATACCTGCGCCCCGTCAGCATCCCCGATCACCGGCTCTTGTGGTTCTCGACGTACCACTCGACCACATCCAGGGGTGCGCCGCCCACGGTGGCCACGAAGCAGGAGCTGGCCCACAACGTCGGCAGCTTCGACCTGGCAGGGCGGCAACGCCTGACGCAGGACACGCGAGAAACGGCCCTTGACGGCCTTGACCAGCCTGTGGATCCCGAACCGCGGATCCACCTCGACCAGCAGAGACAAACGCGGTCGAGCATCACCTCCAGTTCCACCCGCCATGCCCCCTTCCTCCGATCACTTCGCGGATCAGCTCTTCCAGGCGGGTCTCAATCCGGCCGCCCAGCACACGCCTGCGCTACCTGAGGCACCACACCACCTGAAAGGCGCACTCGAAGGCGATGCCGCTGTCCGAGCGCAACATCACAGCCACGCAGAGCAAACTACAGATTCGATCTATCCACCGCTCAAACATTCGACAGAAGGGCTTGCCCTCATTGACGACGCCAGGAATCCGCCCAAGATCTATGATCGGCAGCTGTGACCGAGACCGAGCCGCGCAGACGTGTCCTGATGGCCGCCGGTGTGCTGACCGGCGTGGTGATGCTGAGCGCGGCGGCGATCCTCGGTCTGGGAGAGCTCGGAGGCGCCTCGCTGTCGCCGGTCAGCCTGCCGGACGGCGGCGAGCGGCCTCCGGTGCCCGCCACGGCCGGGGCCACGCGGGTCACGACGGCCAGCGTCCCGGTGACGCGCCCCGCCCATCACGCGCACACGCCGGCGGCCGTGCCGTCGCCGCTTCGCACCCCGACGCCCCGGCCCACGGCCACCCGCTCGCCCCGCACGGTGGACGCCACACCGGCTCCGCGGCGCGGCGCCACGACCGCGCCGCCCGTGAGGCCGGGCGAGGCGTCGGTCACCCCCACTCACTCCCGGCGGCCAGGAGCCGCCGGCCCCTCCCCGGCGGGCCCGGTCACGCCCACGCCCACGGACGTCGTCCCGAACGCCTCCGCCAACCCCGCCGGCCACACCCCGCCGGGCCGGACCAGGCAACCGGGCCACGGCGACAGCAACGGCGACGGCGCGGACTGATCTTCTCGGGGACGGGTGTCAGGAGGGGCGCCGGGCGAGGCTCTCGTCGACGGCCTCCGGTGACAGGACGCTGTCCAGCACCATCACCGCGCACCCGCTGATGCCCGCTCCCCAGCCCATGCGGCTCGGCTCGATGCGCAGGCGCCGTGTGGCCAGGGCCGTGGAGCGCCGGTAGACGACCTCCCGGATGCTCGACACGAGCGGCCCGAACGCCTCCGCCACGTCGCCGCCCAGCACCACCACGGACGGGTTGAGGATGTTCACCGCGCCGGCCAGGACCTCGCCGATGCGCCGCCCGGCCTCGCGGACCATGGCCATCGTCTCGGCGTCTCCGGCCCGCACGAGCGCGGTCACGTCGGCGATCGTCTTGACGTCCTTGCCGGCCGTCCGCAGCTCGCGCAGCAGCGCCGTGCCGCTCGCCACCGAGTCGACGCAGTCGACGTTGCCGCAGCGGCACAGGACGCCGCCGCCGTCGCGGACGGGGATGTGCCCGATCTCGCCGGCCGCGCCGAGCGCGCCGCGCAGGATGCCGCCGCCCGCGATGACGCCGGCGCCGATCCGCGTGGACACCTTGACGAACATCAGGTCGTCGAGGTCGGGGTAGACGCCGCGGTGCTCGCCGATGGCCAGCGCGTTCACGTCGTTGTCGACGAGCACGGGCACCGGGAACCGCTCGCGGACGATGGGCGGGATGAGCACGCCGGTCCACGACGCCATCACCCGCACGCTCTCGGTGCGGCCACGCGCGAACTCGACCGTGGCGGGCACGCCCATGCCGACTCCCTTGACGTCCTCGCGCGGCCGGTCGCCGAGGAGGTCGTCCCAGGTGTCGAGGAGCAGCGGCAGCACCACGTCGGGGCCCTGCTCGACGTCGATGGCGAAGTCGCGGCCGGCCAGCTCGTGGCCCGCGAGGTCGCACACGGCGACGCGGGTGCGGCTCGCGCCCAGCGCGGCCACCAGCACCACCCCGCCCGCGGCGTTGAACTCCAGCCGCACGGGGGGCCGCCCCCCGGTGGAGGGCGCGTCGGCCCGCTCCACCACGAGACCGCGCTCGATCAGCTCGGCGACGCGCAGCTGCACGGCGGGGCGCGACAGGCCGGTCACCCGGCCGAGATCGGCCCGCGTCACCGCCTCACCCGAGCGGATGAGGCGCAGCACCTCGCCGCTCGTGGCGAGGGTCGCGGCGGTACGTCGTGGCATCGGCTAAGTGAATCACAGGAGGTTACGTAATGAAAAGTCGCAACTTTTTCATCTCACATGCCAAAACTCTGCTTGTCCGCGAACCAAACTCTGGCTAGTGTCCGTTCTGTCCTTCTTGATAGATCAACGGAGTTCCTCGTCGTGTCCCCCATGAGCTCGTCTTCCGGCACATCCGCATCCGGCACATCAGCGTCCGGCGCGCCCGAGACCGCGCACACCGCCGACCTCGTGGTCTTCGGCGGCACCGGCGACCTGTCCATGCGCAAGCTGCTTCCCGCGCTGTACCACGGCGACCGGGAGGGGCGGCTCGCGCCCGGAACGCGCATCATCGCGATGTCCCGCGGCGGGCTGACCGACGCGGACTTCCGCGGCAAGGTGGACGCCGAGGTACGCGACCGGATCCCCGGCGGGGACCCCGAGGTGTGGCGCCGCTTCCTGGGCCGCCTGCACCACGTGTCGATCGACGTGGGCGGCGGCCGGGCCGTCGACGGGGGCTCCGACCGGTCGGGGTGGGGCGCGCTGGCCGCCCTGCTGGCCGGGCACGAGGACCGCGACCGGGTGTTCTACCTGGCGAGCCCGCCCCGGACGTTCGGCGCGTTCTGCCGTGAGCTGGCCGCCGCCGGCCTGGTGACGCCCCGCTCCCGCGTGGTGCTGGAGAAGCCGCTCGGCCACGACCTGGTCAGCGCGCAGCGCATCAACGACGAGGTCGGCGCCATCTTCGACGAGCGGCAGATCTTCCGGATCGACCACTACCTGGGCAAGGAGACCGTGCAGAACCTGCTCGTGCTCCGCTTCGCCAACGCGTTCCTGGAGCCGATCTGGAACTCGCTGTGGATCGACCACGTCCAGATCACCGCCGCCGAGACCGTCGGCACGCCCGGCCGCCGCGGCTACTACGACCACGCGGGCGCCCTGCGCGACATGGTGCAGAACCACCTGCTCCAGCTCCTCTGCCTGACCGCGATGGAGCCGCCCGCGCGCAACGACCGCGAGGCGATCCGCGACGAGAAGGTCAAGGTGCTGCAGGCGCTGCGGCCCATCACCGGCGGCGAGGTCGAGCGGTTCACCGTGCGCGGCCAGTACGTCGAGAGCGGGGACATGCCCGGCTACCTGGACGAGCCCGCCTCCACCCCGCCCACGGAGGAGTCGCGCCGGGTCGAGACGTTCACCGTGATCCGCGCCGAGATCCGCAACTGGCGCTGGGCCGGGGTGCCGTTCTACCTGCGCACCGGCAAGCGGCTGCCGCGCCGCGTGTCGGAGATCGTCGTCCAGTTCAAGGACGTCCCGCACTCGATCTTCCCCGGCGGCACGCCCAACCGCCTGGTCCTGCGGCTCCAGCCGGAGGATGGCATCCAGCTGCACATCATGGCCAAGGAGCCGGGCGCGGGCGAGGTGACGCTCAAGCCGGTGCCGCTGAGCCTCAGCTTCGGCCGGACGTTCACCGCGCGGGTGCCCGAGGCGTACGAGCGGCTGCTCATGGACGTGCTGGCCGGCAACCCGACGCTGTTCATGCGGCGCGACGAGGTGGAGGCCGCCTGGCGGTGGATCGACCCGATCCTCGCCGCGTGGGAGGCGTCGGGCGAGCTGCCCGAGCCGTACGCGGCGGGCTCGACCGGCCCCGCGGGCGCCCACGAGATGCTCGCCCGCAGCGGCCGGGCCTGGCACGAGGACGAGTCGTGACCGCCGCCGCCCCCTTACCTCCCCCACCATCTGCCCAGACCCCGACAGCACCGACAGCACCGAAAGCACCGGCAGTGGCCGCGTGGCCGACGAAGGAGCGTCCATGAACCCCGTCATCCAGGAGATCACGGACCGGATCACCGAGCGCAGCCGCGCCAGCCGCAGCGTCTACCTGGACCGGATCCGGCGCGCCGGCGAGGCCGCCCGCGCCAAGGGCCCGGCCCGCGCGCACCTGGGGTGCGCGAACCTGGCGCACGGCTTCGCCGCCGCGCCCGCCGAGGACAAGCCCGCCCTCATGGGCGCCGCCAAGCCCGGCGTGGCCATCGTGACCAGCTACAACGACATGCTGTCGGCGCACCAGCCGTACGAGACGTACCCGCCGGAGCTGAAGGCGGCCGTGCGGCGGGCCGGCGGCGTGGCGCAGGTGGCGGGCGGCGTGCCGGCCATGTGCGACGGCATCACGCAGGGCCGGGCCGGCATGGAGCTGTCGCTCTACAGCCGGGACGTGATCGCCATGGCGACCGCGATCGCGCTGTCGCACGACATGTTCGACGCGACGCTGCTGCTGGGCGTCTGCGACAAGATCGTGCCGGGCCTGTTCATCGGCGCGCTGCACTTCGGGCACCTGCCCGCGATCTTCGTGCCGGCCGGTCCCATGACCTCCGGGCTGCCGAACAAGGTGAAGGCCCGCACCCGGCAGCTGTTCGCCGAGGGCAAGGTGGGCCGCGGCGAGCTGCTCGACGCCGAGGCGAAGTCGTACCACTCCCCCGGCACCTGCACCTTCTACGGCACCGCCAACTCCAACCAGGCGCTGATGGAGGTCATGGGCCTGCACCTGCCGGGCTCGACGTTCGTCAACCCGCACACCGAGCTGCGGCACGCGCTGACCGAGGCGGCCGGCCGCCGCGCCGTGGAGATCACCGCGCACGGCTCCGAGTACACGCCGCTCGGCGAGCTGGTGGACGAGAAGGCCATCGTGAACGCCTGCGTCGCGCTGCTGGCCACCGGCGGCTCCACCAACCACACCCTGCACCTGGTGGCCATGGCCGCCGCCGCGGGCATCGTGCTCACCTGGGACGACCTGGCCCGCCTGTCGGAGGCCGTGCCGTCGCTCACCCGCATCTACCCGAACGGCCAGGCGGACGTGAACCACTTCCGCGACGCCGGCGGCATGCAGGTGCTCATCGGCGACCTGCTCGACGAGGGCCTGCTGCACGAGGACGTCCTGACGGTGGCCGGGCGGGGACTGAGCCACTACCGCTCCGCCCCGGCGCTGGAGGACGGCACGCTGGTCTGGTCCGAGGTCACCGGCGGCAGCAAGGACCTGGACGTGCTGCGTCCCGTCTCCGAGCCGTTCTCCGCCGACGGCGGCATCCACATGGTGGAGGGCAACCTCGGCCGGGCCGTGAGCAAGGTGTCGGCCGTCAAGCCGGAGCACCTGGTGATCGAGGCCCCGGCCAAGGTGTTCGACGACCAGCTCGACCTGCTGCGCGCGTTCGAGGCGGGCGAGCTGGACGGGCAGGACTTCGTCGCCGTCATCCGCTACCAGGGGCCGAGCGCCAACGGCATGCCGGAGCTGCACAAGCTCACGCCGCCGCTGGCCGTGCTGCTCGACCGCGGGCAGCGGGTCGCGATCGTCACCGACGGGCGCATGTCCGGCGCGTCCGGCAAGGTGCCCGCGGCCATCCACCTGTCGCCGGAGGCGGCCGACGGCGGCCCGATCGCGCTCGTCCGCGACGGCGACGTGATCAGGCTGGACTCGGCGGCCGGGACGCTGGAGCTGCGGGTCCCGGCCGAGGAGCTGGCCCGGCGCACGCCGGGCGGCCGGCCGCTCAGCGACGCGGAGTGGGTCGGCACGGGGCGCGAGCTGTTCGCGACGTTCCGCCGCATGGCGGGGCACGCCGAGCAGGGCGCCGGGATCTTCGGCATCAGCGGCGCCGAGTCGCCGCACCACGGCCCCGGGCTGGGCTTCCCGGCGGAGGCGGGCGCCTCCCACCTGGAGACCGGCCTCGCCGACCCGGCCCAGGTGGGCGCCGGAGCCCCCAGGTGAACGGGTTCGGACGGTCCGACAAGGCCGGCCGCCCCGGACGACCCGGTAAGGCCGCATGCCTCGGACGGCCCGACACGGCCGGCCGCCTCGGACGGCTCGGTAAGGCCGCGCGCCTCGGACGGCTCCGGAAGGCCGGGCGGTGAGCGGGTTCGCCTTTCCGTGGCTGGTCGCCGACATCGGCGGCACCAACGCCCGGTTCGGCCTGGTGACCGAGCCCGGAGCGCGGCCCTCGCACATCGCCGTACTCGCGGGGGCCGAGCACCGTGGCCTGCCCGAGGCCGTGGCCGCCTACCTCTTCGACCACGCGGAGGGCGCGCGGCCGGGTGCGGCCTGCCTGGCGCTGGCCGGTCCCGTGGACGGCGACCGCTACGCGCTGACGAACCTGCCCTGGTCCGGCTCGGCCCGTGACCTCGGCGTGCCGGAGGTGGCGCTGCTCAACGACTTCGAGGCGCTGGCCGTGTCGCTGCCGCACCTGGACGGCGACGACCTGGTGCCGCTGGGTAGCCCCGCCCCGGCGTACGGGGTGAAGGCGGTGCTCGGTCCCGGCACCGGGCTCGGCGTGGCCGGGCTCGTGCCGGTGGACGGCGGCTGGGTCCCCGTCCCGGGCGAGGGCGGGCACGTGACGCTGCCCGTACAGGACGAGCGTGAGCTGGAGGTGCTGCGGGCGCTCACGCGCCGGCACGTGCCGGGCGGCGCCGGCGGCCAGGTGGTGGCCGAGCACGTCCTGTCGGGTCCCGGACTGGTGCGGCTGTACCGGGCGCTGGCCGACGTCCAAGGCGTCCCCTCGACCGAGGACACGGCGTCGGCGATCGTGGCGCGGGCGGACGACGCGTTGTGCGCGGAGACGGTCGAGGTGTTCTGCGGTCTGCTGGGGTCGTTCGCAGCCAACGTCGCGCTGACGCTGGGCGCGCGGGGCGGGGTGTACCTGGGAGGCGGGGTGCTGCCGCGGATCGCGGAGCGGGTCCGTACGGGTCCGTTCCGCACACGGTTCGCCACGAACCCGGACATGGCGGACTACCTGTCGGCCATCGCGACGTGCCTCATCGTCGCCCCGCAACCGGCGCTGACCGGGGCCGCGGCCTGGCTGAGGCGCCTCGCCACGCGCGCCGCCCGTGGCTCCTCGGAATGAGCGGACGACCTGCCCGCCATGGCGGCCGCGCGGCTCCGGCGGAGCCGGCGCCGCCGCCGGGCCGAGGGACGGCGATGGCCGCGCGGACCTGCGGCCCGGGGACTCAGTAGCCTGGGCGCACGGCTCGCCCCGGCCGGACAACCTGGGGCGCACGGCTCGCCCCGGTTGGACAACGTGCAACGGCCTTCGGGGCCGACGAGATGGATGACGGCCCCCGTGGCCGGCAAGGAGAAGAGTTACAGATGACGAGCCTGCTCGACCTCGCCCCCGTGATCCCCGTCGTGGTGATCGACGACGTGGAGACCGCCGTGCCGCTGGCGCGGGCGCTGGTCTCCGGCGGCCTGCCGGTCATCGAGGTGACGCTGCGCACGAAGGTGGCGCTGGAGGCGATCGGCCGGATCGCCGCCGAGGTGCCCGGCGCCGTGGTGGGCGCGGGCACGGTGCGGACGGCCGGCGACGTGGAGGCCTCGCTGAAGGCGGGCGCGTCGTTCCTGGTCTCGCCCGGGGCCACGCCGTCGCTGGTGGACGCGATGCTGGCGGGCGGGGCTCCGTTCCTGGCGGGGGCGGCCACGGCGTCGGAGGTCATGGCGCTGGCCGAGCGGGGGCTGAAGGAGCTGAAGTTCTTCCCCGCCGAGGCCGCGGGCGGCCGGCCGTACCTGAAGTCGCTGGCGGGGCCGCTGCCGGACGTGCGGTTCTGCCCGACGGGCGGGATCCGGCCGGAGACGGCGGCCGACTACCTCGCGCTGCCGAACGTCGGCTGCGTCGGCGGCACCTGGCTCACCCCGGCCGACGCGCTGGCGGCGGGCGACTGGGCCCGCGTCGAGGCGCTCGCCGCCGAGGCCGCCGCCCTCCGCTGACCGGCTCGGGAGCCCACCCCCTGGGGACGGGCCTCTCTCCCCGCCCCTCCCGGCCCTCCGTGCCCCCATGGCCCATGGGGGCGGGGAAGGCGGCGGCGGGCGAGGCCCTCACGCCGCCACCGGAGGGCGTCTTCCTCCGTTAGAGTCTGGGGTGGAAAAGGGCATGCCGGGCGAAGGCCCGGCCGGTCGAGGCGGCGGGATGACGACGGCGAGAGGACAGCGACGTTGGGGCTGCAGGGCCGCTCCGCGGGCACTCCGCTGACACCCGAGGACCCCCCGGCGATCGGCCCGTACGAGCTGGTCAGCCGGCTGGGGTCGGGCGGGATGGGCACCGTCTACCTGGCCAGGGCCGCCGACGGTGCGCGGGTGGCGCTCAAGGCGATCCGTCGCGACTACGCCGCCGACCCGGTCTACCGGGCGCGCTTCCACGAAGAGGTCTCCAACGCGCGCAAGGTCGCCTCGTTCTGCACCGCCCGGGTGCTCGACCACGGCGAGGACGGCGGCGTCCTGTACCTCGTCACCGAGTACATCGACGGCATCTCCCTGGAGGACCACCTGATCGAGCACGGGGCGCTGTCGCCGTCCGTGCTCCACTCGGCCGCCGTGGGCGTCGCCGCGGCGCTGACCGCGATCCACGCGGCGGGCCTCGTCCACCGCGACCTCAAGCCGGCCAACGTCATGCTGACGCTCGCCGGGCCCCGGGTGATCGACTTCGGGCTGGCCCGCTCGGCGCACCTGTCCTCCCGCCACACCAACGCCGGGATGGTCATGGGCACGCCGGGCTGGATCGCTCCGGAGCAGGTGTTCGAGGGGAAGACCAGCCCGGCGGGCGACGTGTTCGCGTGGGGGTCGCTCATCGCGTACGCGGGCCTCGGCGGGCACCCGTTCGGCGAGGGCGACGCGTACGTGATGGCCGCCCGCGCCCGCACCGCGCCGCCCGACCTGCGGGGGCTGCCCGCGCCGCTCGACCGGCTGGTGGCCGCGGCCATCCACCCCGACCCGGCGCGCCGGCCCCCGGCCCGGCAGCTGCTGCTGGAGCTGGTCGGGGCGGCGGACGAGCCGGCGGCGCAGCTCGCGGCCACGCGCCACCTCACCACCACGTGGGACCCGGCGGACTTCCCGCCGCTGGCGCAGTCCCCCCGCAGCGCCCCCGGGCGCCCGCCCGTTCCCCCGCCCGGCCCGCAGGCGCCCTCGGCCGCGCCGCCCGCCCAGCCGGGGCCGTCCTCGCCCACGGGCGGCCGGCCCCCGCAGGCCCACCAGGCGGGCCAGGTCCCGCTCCCGCCGCAGGCCCACCAGACCGGTCAGGTGCCGCTTCCCCCACCGGGGCAGGCGCCCATGCCGTCCGGGGCCCTCCAGCAGCCGCCGCACCACCACACCGGCCAGGGCCCGCTCCCCGGCCGCCCCGGACCGGCCGCCCAGGCCCCGTCACACGGACCCGGACCCCAGAACCCGCCGTCACACGGACCCGGAACCCGCGGCCCGTCATCGCACGGACCGGGCGGCCCGAGCGGACCCGGCGGACTGGGCGGACCCGGCGGACCGCACGGCCCGTCGGGACACGGCCCGTCGGCACACGGGCCCGGAGCGCGCGGGCGTACCGTGCAGGGGCCGCCACCCGGTCAGGGGCCCGCGTCCGGGCTCACCGGGCCGGGCCCGCTGCCGCCCTCGACGATGCCCCCGCCCGGCACGCCCCGGCGCGGCACGTTCACCGGCTGCCTGACCGCCGTGGTGGTCGCCCTGGTGCTGCTCGTGCTGCTGGTCGCGTTGATCGCCTGGATGACGCGGGACCCCGCCGTGGGCAGCGTGGACGGGCCGGCGCAGGACGGCAGGCTGCGGTTCGCGGTGACCGGCACCAAATGTCCCAAGGCCGCCAAGTCCGCCAAGCTGCGCACCTGTACGGTCTCGGTGAAGGTGGACAACATCGGCCAGGAGGCCCGGGTCCTCTACCCGGGGCAGCAGAAGCTGTGCGACGAGGACGACGTCCCCCACGGCGGCATCCGGCTGCTCGACAAGGCCGGCACGGAGATCACTCCGGTGCGCATCGGGCCGGGTCAGTCGTTCAGCGGGGCGCTGGTGTTCGAGCTGCCCAAGGGCGCCGGCCCGGCCGCGCTGGAGCTGCACGACTCCGGCCTGAGCCACGGCGTCCGCCTCACCCTGGGCGGCTGACTCCCCCAGCCCCCGGCCAGGTCAGGGGACGAGGACGAGGCGGCCGCGCAGGCCGCCCTTGGCGAGGCGGCGGTGGCCCTCGGCCACCTCCTCCAGCGGCAGGGTCTCCGCGACCCTGAGCGTGAGCGTCCCCTGCTCCACCAGCTCGACCAGGTCCGCCAGCCGTGCCCCGTCCGCCGTGATCCAGTGGGTGAACACGCGCGTCCCCCGCAGCGGCACCGGGGCGCCGCCCGCGACCACCGCGGCGAAGGAGCCGCGGGAGCGGACCGCGTCGAGCGCCGCCGCCCCGGTCACGGCCGCGTCCAGAGCGCCGTGGACGCCGCCCGCCACCAGAGCCCGTACGGCCTCGCCGAGCCGGGCGGTACGGGGCACGAACAGCTCCGCGCCCAGCTCCCGTACCAGGGGCTCGTCCGCGGCCCCGGCGACGGCGACGACCCGCAGGCCCCGCGCGGCGGCGAGCTGGACGGCGAACCCGCCCACCGCCCCCGCCGCGCCCGTCACCAGCAGCGTCTCGCCGGGGGCCAGGCCGAGCCGGTCGAGGGCCTGCACGGCGGTCAGCCCGTTGAGCGGCAACGTCGCCGCCTCCACGGCACTCGCCCCGGACGGCGCGCGGCTCACGACGTTCGCGTCGAGCACGACCTGCTCGGCCTGGGTCCCGAGCGGCACGTCGAGCCGGTCCGACAGCCCCACCACGCGGTCCCCCGGCGCGAGCCCGGTGACGCCCGGACCGGTCTCCTCGACGGTCCCGGCCACGTCCCAGCCGATGCCGATCAGGTCGCGCTCCGGCAGCAGCCCCGCCTCGGTGAGGACGCCCGACCGGGTGGCCGCGTCGACGGGGTTGACGGTCGCCGCCTCGACCCTGATCCGCACCTGCCCCTCCCCCACCGACGGCGCCGGCAGGTCGGCGATCTCCAGCACCTCCGGGCCGCCGAAGGCGCGGATGACGACAGCACGCATGCGATCTCTCCCTCTCACTCGGGTGGCGGATCTCCCGCCGCACACCACCGTAGGAGAGGTACTCTCTAGCAGGAAGTACGTACCTGAGAGTGCGTAACGTACGGAGAGGAGACCCGCATGACCACGCGCACGGTCGCCGAGCGGCGCGAGGAGGCGCGCGCCGCCTACGACGCCTATCTGGCGGTCTGCCCCGCCCGGCAGCTCCTCGACCGGATCAGCGACAAGTGGGTGAGCCTGCTGCTCAACGCGCTCGCCGACGGCCCGCGCCGCTACAGCGATCTGTCGCGCACGGTCGCCGGGGTCAGCCAGAAGATGCTCACCCAGACGCTGCGCGCGCTGGAGCGTGACGGGCTGGTGTCCCGCTCGGTGACGCCGTCGGTCCCGGTGCGCGTGGACTACGAGCTGACGCCCCTCGGCCGCAGCCTGCTGCCGGTCATGCAGGCGATCAAGCAGTGGGCCGAGGCCAACATCGAGCAGGTCACGGCCGCCCGCGAGGCGTACGACGCGGGCCGGCCTCCGCGCCCGCACCGGCCCGCCACAAGGTCGGAGGCCTGAAACGAGGACGCGCGTATAGTTCGTCAAGTACGTACTTGACGATATTTCCGGCGGTGACACGATGGATCCACGGGAAGGCGAGTTCATCGACCGGATGGGGCTGGTCATGGAGCGCATCGGCGGGACCCGGACCATGGGCCGGCTGTACGCGTGGCTGATGATCTGTGATCCGCCGCACCAGTCGCTGACCGAGCTGGCCGCCCGGCTCGGGGTGAGCAAGACGGCCGTCAGCACGGTCGCCAGGCAGCTGGAGTCGGGCGGGATGATCGAGCGCGTGCCCGCACCGGGGCGCGAGCACCGCTACCAGGTGGCCCGCGGCGGATGGGCGCACGTCCTGAAGGTCCAGCTCGCCGGGGTGCACCTCGGCGTCGAGGCCCTGGACCTCGGGCTGTCGCTCGTCGGCGAGGACCGGCCCGAGCAGCGGGCCCGGCTGGAGGAGACCCGGGAGTTCTTCGCCTTCACCGAGCGCGACGCGGACGAGATGCTCCAGCGCTGGCAGGAGTACCGCGCAAAGGCGACATGATTCGGAGGGAGAGGCGATGACCGACATCGTCGAACGGTACGACATCCCCGAGCAGCACTTCTGGCTGCGCGGCCCGCGATCGGGACCACCGGTGGAGTACGACACCCGCACCGGCATGTGGAACGTCTACGGCTACCCGGAGACGCACGACATCCTCGGCGACCCCACGACGTTCTCCTCCGACACCATGCGGGTGCTCCCCAAGGGGCTGATGCCGGACAGCGAGGAGTTCTCGATGGCCGGCTTCATCACCCAGATAGACCCGCCGGAGCACGGCAAGCTGCGCAAGCTGGTCAGCAGCGCCTTCACCCGCAAGGTCGTCGCGGACCTCGAACCCAGGATCGCCGCCCTCACCCATGAGCTGCTCGACGCGGCGCGGGACCGCGGAGGGCTGGAGCTCGTGACCGACCTCGCCTACCCGCTGCCCGTCATCGTCATCGCCGAGCTCCTGGGCGTGCCCAGCGGTGACCGGGCCCTGTTCAAGCAGTGGGCCGACGCGCTCTTCCAGCGCGACAGCACGATCTCCCTCAACGAGCCCGTCGAGAAGCAGAGCGTGGACATCCAGGCCACGCTGAAGCCGTGGAAGGAGATGTCCGCCTACCTCGCCGGCCACGCCGAGGAGCGCCGCCGGCGTCCGCGCGCCGACCTGCTCACCAGACTGGTCGAGGCCGAGGTGGACGGCGAGCACCTCCCCGACGACCAGGTGGTCAACTTCGCGATCATCCTGCTGCTCGCCGGGCACATCACCACGACCCTGCTGCTCGGCAACACCGTGCTCTGCCTGGACGCCTTCCCCGAGCAGCAGGACAAGGTACGGGCCGACCGCGCGTCGGTCCCGGCCGTCATCGAGGAGTCCCTGCGCCTGTTGCCCCCGTTCGCCGCCCTCGGCCGCGCCACCACCCGCGAGACCGAGCTGGGCGGCGTGACGATACCGGCCGACCAGCTCGTCATGGTGTGGCTCGGGGCGGCCAACAGGGACCCCCGGCAGTTCGCCGACCCCGGCGTGTTCGACCCCGGCCGTGACCCCAACCCGCATCTCGCCTTCGGCCGCGGCATCCACTTCTGCCTGGGCGCTCCCCTGGCCCGGCTGGAGGGACGGGTCGCCCTGAACATCCTGCTCGACCGGCTCGACCCGCTGCGCACCGATCCGGAGGACCCGCCGAGGTTCATCCCCACGCCGACCATGACGGGGGTGGCCCGCCTGCCTCTCGCGTAGCCCTGTCAGCTCTCGCGGAGCCCTGTCAGGCAGCCGAGGCCGCGCGGAGCAGCGCGGCCTCGGTGATCGGCGCCTCATGGGTGCCGGGCACCGTGCAGGCGTGGGCCCCGGCCAGGGAGCCGAGCCGCACGCACTCCTCCAGCGCCGTTCCGCGCAGCCGGCCGTACAGGAAGCCGGAGACGAACGCGTCGCCCGCGCCGTTGCTGTCGACCACCGGACCGGGCAGCGGGGTGGCGGGGAAGGCCCGCAGGGCGCCGCCGCGCGGCAGCACCAGGCAGCCCTCCGCCCCGCGCGTGCAGACGACCAGCTCGGCGCGGCCCCGGCGGAGGATGTCGCGCATCACGCGCTCGGGCGACTCCAGCGCGGCGGCCGACATGAACACCAGGTCGGAGCGGTAGGCGAACGCGCGGTGGTGGTCGTTGACGCCGTCCCAGTCGTGCAGGTCGGTGGAGACGGGCATGCCGTCGAGGTCGTCGTACACGTCGCGGCAGTAGCCGGTGATCGAGACGTGCGCGTGGCGGGCGCGCACGCCGGCGTAGAGCTCGCGCGGCAGCCGCTCGCCCGGCGTGTCGCGCGGGTCGTGCAGCGAGGTGCGGCGGCCGTCGGGGCCGACGAGCAGCACGCTGCGGCGCGTGCCGGCGGCCGCGCGGCCCCAGAAGGCGTCGACGCCGGCGAGCGCGCCGCGGATGAGCGCGCCCTGCGAGTCGTCGCCGACGAGGTCGGCGAACGCCACCGACAGGCCGAGGGCTGCGCACCCGAGCGCCACGCCGGCGCCGGTGTTGCCGATCCGCTCCTGGATGGGCGGCACCCCGTAGGTGTCGGCGTACGGCAGGGGCAGCTCGGGGACGTAGACCGTGGCGTCGACGCCCGACCCGCCCAGCACGAGCACGTCATGGGGCATGTCCGGGGTCCTCCCCCGCTGGGGCGTCACCGGTTGACCAGGGGGCCGGAGCCGGTGGAGCCGCGCACGACGAGCTCCGGGCGGAAGATCAGCTCGACGTGCTTGGCCGGCGCGCCGTTCACCTCCTCGAGCAGCGTCTGCACGGCGGCGGACGCCATCGCGCCGATGGGCTTGCGCACGGTCGTGAGGGGCGGGTCGGTGAACGCGATGAGCGGCGAGTCGTCGAAGCCGACCACCGAGACCTGCCCCGGCACGGCCAGCCCCTTCTCGCGGCAGGCGCGGATCGCGCCGAGCGCCATGAGGTCGCTGGCGCAGACGATGCCGGTGCAGCCGCGGGCGAGCAGCTGGGCGGCCGCGGCCTGGCCCCCCTCGACGGAGAACAGCGAGTCGGCGATGAGGTCGTCGACGTCGGTGGCGCCGAGGAGCTGGGCCATGGCCTGACGGAATCCCTCGATCTTCCGGATGACGGGGACGAACCGGCGCGGCCCGAGGGCCAGCCCAATCCGCTCGTGCCCGAGGTCGACGAGGTGCTGCACGGCCAGGCGCACGGCCAGCCGGTCGTCGGGCGAGATGAACGGGGCCTCGATGCGCTCGCTGTAGCCGTCGACCAGCACGATCGGCAGCCCGCGGTCGGTGAGCCGGGTGTAGCGGTCCATGCGGGCGGTGGTGTCGGCGTGCAGGCCGGACACGAACACGATGCCGCTCACGCCCCGGTCCACCAGCAGCTCGGTGAACTCGTCCTCCGGCGCCCCGCCGGGCAGCTGCGTGCACAGCACGGGCGTGTAGCCGTGCTGGGTGAGCGCCTTCTCCACGGCCTGCGCGAACGCGGGGAAGATCGGATTGTCGAGCTCGGGGGTGACCAGGCCGACCAGGCCGTTGCTGCGCTGCCGCAGCCGGGGCGGGCGCTCGTACCCCATGAGGTCGAGCGCGGTCATCACGGCCTGGCGGGTGGCGGCCGAGACGCCCGGCTTGCCGTTGAGCACCCGGCTGACCGTGGCCTCGCTCACGCCGGCCTGGGCGGCGATGTCGGCGAGGCGGGCATGACCGTTCATGGCAGTCACTTTACCTCTGCTCGACCCCCATGCTGAAAGCCTTTCCGCAAATTTCCGCAAGCACTTCCAGACACTCGCGCAATCCCGCATACGCGGACAACCAGGGGTCCCAGCTTTATGGACCGAAACACAGCCTGAAATCACGTTTGTGAGAGATGTTTCACATGAAGGGTGGACATCGAGGTTGAGGCGCGATGTACTACCTCTTCCATCAGCCCCGTCACAGGTGACACGTGCGCAAGGTGTGGGCCCATGAGCTCGGTCGTTCTCGACAAAGTGACCAAGGTGTACCCGGGTGACCACCTGGCGGTCGACCGATTGAGCTTGAAGGCCGAGAACGGCGAGTTCCTCGTCCTGCTCGGCCCCTCCGGCTGCGGCAAGTCCACGCTGTTACGCATGATCGCGGGACTCGAGGAGATCACCCAGGGCGACCTGTGGCTCGACGGCCAGCTCGCCAACCACCTCGCCCCCCGCGAGCGGGACGTCGCCATGGTGTTCCAGAACGGCGCCCTCTACCCCCACCGCACGGTCCGCGGCAACATCTCGTTCCCGCTGGAGATCGCCAAGTCCGACCCGGCGCTCGTCCGCCAGCGCGTCACCGAGCTGTCCAAGGCGCTGCACATCGACGAGACCCTCGACCGCCGCCCCGGCACCCTGTCCGGCGGCCAGCGCCAGCGGGTCGCGATGGGCCGCGCCATCGTCCGCCAGCCCAAGCTGTTCCTCATGGACGAGCCCCTGTCGAACCTCGACGCCGGCATGCGCACCGAGCTACGCATGGAGATCTCGGCGCTGGTCAGGTCGCTCGGCGTCACCACCATCTACGTCACGCACGACCAGATCGAGGCGCTGACCCTGGCCGACCGCATCGCCATCATGAACCGCGGGGTGCTGCAGGACGTCGGCACCCCCTCGCAGATCTACAACGACCCGGCGACGGCGTTCGTGGCGGCGTTCCTCAACTCCCAGCAGCTCAACCTGCTCGCCGCGACGGTCCGCACCCCGCAGAACGAGCACGTCATGCTCGACTTCGGGCCGCATCGGCTGATCATCCCGTGGAGCGATCCCAGGGCGTACGCCATCTCGCAGCACACCGGTGGCCAGGTGCTGGTCGGCATGCGCCCCGACGGGCTGGCGCCCGTGCCGGAGTCGTACGACGGGCCGTCGTTCTTCGGGCGGGTCCGGGCGCTGGAGTACCACGGCCACGAGTGGCTCGCCTACATCGAGTGCGGCATGCCCGCGGTGCCCGTGCCGGAGCCGCCGGACCCCCGTGCCCGCGCCAACGGCCGCCCGAACGCCTCGGGGCGGCTCGGCGCGTTCGTCAAGCGGATGTTCGGGCAGGAGGAGGAGCGGCAGGAGCACGAGCAGACCGGCCAGCACCCCGGCAGCGGCGTCCACCGGCGGGCCGACCTCATCGTCCGCGTCGGCGGCCGCCCGGCGTGGCGGGCCGGCGACGCCGCCAAGGTCGCCGTGGACCCCACCCGCCTGATGATCTTCACGTTGGACGGCGCCCGCATCGACCCGCCCCGCCGCTGACCTTGTTCGTTCGTCCCGCCGATCCGGGGAGTGCCTGAGATGTCGCTCTGGAAGGCCCTCGACGGGGCACGTGTGTTGGACCTGGCACAGCCGATGCGCAAGGGCATGCCGCAGTCCCCGAACCATCCGCCGTTCCGGATGACGCTGGAGCGCAGGCACGGCGACGTCGTGCGGCCCGGAGGCGGCTCGGCCGCCAACGAGATCATCGTGACGGGCGGCCACGTCGGCACCCACGTGGACGCGCTCGCGCACGTCTCCCAGGACGGCCTGCTGCACGGCGGGCGGCCCGCGGCCGAGGTCATGACGCACGAGGGGTTCGGCGAGCTGGGCATCGACGCGTTCGAGCCGTACGTGGGCCGGTGCGTGCTGCTGGACGTGGCCGCTGTCCACGGGGTGCCGACGCTGCCGGCCGGGTACGAGGTCACGGCCGGCGACCTGGAACGGGCCGCCGCCGGGCTGGAGCTCCGCGAGGGCGACGCCCTCCTGATCGGCACCGGCTGGTCACGGCTCTGGCCGTCCGGGCCCGGTGCCGGCCCGTCGGGGACGGACTTCACCGGCGCGCGGGACGGCGCGCCCGGGCCAGGGGTGGAGGCGGCGCGCTGGCTGGCCGCGCGCCGGCCGAGGGTGGTCGGCGGCGAGACCATCGCCTTCGAGCACGTGCCGCCGGGCCGCGGGCACGCCACGCTGCCGGTCCACCGGATCATGCTGGTGGAGTCGGGCGTCAACATCGTGGAGACCATGCGGCTGGGCGAGCTGCTGGACTCGGGGGCGCGCGAGTTCCTGCTGGTGCTGAACCCGTTGCCGATCGCGGGGGCCACCGGCGCGCCGGTCCGCCCGCTCGCCGTCCTCGGCTAGCGCGATGGAGGACGCGATGCCCACCCACGTGGAGCGGCTGGCGGCCTTCGCGGCCGGCTGCCGGGACCAGGGCGTGCCGGACGCGGTGCGCGACGACGTGACGGGCCGGGTGCTGGACGTGCTGGGCAACTGCCTCGCCGCGTACGCCGACCCGGCCGGCGACGCGGGGCCGGCCGTGCTGCGTGCGGTGCGCCGGTGGGGCGGCACCGCGGAGGCGACCGTGATCGGCGACGGCCGCCGCCTGCCCGCCCCGTCGGCGGCGCTGGTCAACGGCACGCTGGCGCACTCGCTGGACTACGACGACACGCACCTGCCGTCGGTGCTGCACCCGAGCGCCTCGGTGGTGCCGGCCGCGCTGGCCGCCGCCGAGGCGACCGGAGCGAGCGGCTCCGCGCTGGTGAGCTCGGTGGCCGCGGGGATCGAGGTGTGCGCCCGCCTCGGCATGGCCTCCTACCTGCCCGAGACGCGCACCTCGCTGTTCTTCGAGCGAGGCCAGCACGCCACGTCGATCTGCGGGACGCTGGGAGCGGCCGTGGCGGCCGGGCTGCTGTTCGGGCTGCCGGCGGAGGGCGTCGCGCACGCGGCCGGGGTGGCGGCCAGCATGGGCTCCGGGCTCATCGAGGCGAACCGGACGGGCGGCACGGTCAAGCGGGCCCACTGCGGATGGGCGGCGCACGCCGGAGTGTCGGCCGCGGTGCTCGCGCTCGAAGGCGTGACGGGGCCGCCGACCGTGCTGGAGGGGCGGTTCGGGTTCTTCCGGGCGTGGCTGGACGGCCGGTACGACGCGGAGGCGCTGCTGTCGGGCCTCGGCGAGCGGTGGGAACTGCCGCGGACCGTGTACAAGCCGTACCCGGCCAACCATTTCACCCATCCGGCCGTGGACTGCGCGCTGGCGCTGCGGGCGGGCGGGCTGTCGCCGGAGGACGTGGCGGAGGCCGAGCTGGGGGTGGCGGCCCCCGTGCTGCGCACCATCGCCGAGCCGCCGGAGGAGAAGTCCCGGCCGCGCTCGGCGTACCACGCGAAGTTCTCCGGCCCGTACACGGTGGCCGCGACGCTGCTCGGAGGGGGCGGGCTCGGGCTGGACCTGGACGACTTCGCCGCCCTCGACCCGGACGCGCTCGCGCTCGCGGCGCGCGTGCGGTGCGTGGCGGACGAGCGGGCGTCGGAGCTGTTCCCGCGCGCGTTCGCGGCGGTGCTGAGGGTCCGGCTGCGGGACGGCTCCACGGTGGAGCACCGGGTGGACTCCTCGCGGGGCGGGCCGGAACGGCCGCTGACGCGGGAGGAGCTGGAGGTCAAGTTCCGCTCGAACGCCGGGCGGGCGCTGCGGGCGGACGCGGTGGAGGAGCTGCTGGCGGCGGCCCGCGACCTGCCCTCGGCCTCCTCGGCCTCCGCCCTCCTGGGGCTCACCCGCGCCGGCTGACACCGATCGTGGTCGAGCGATCACCCGGCGAACACGGGCGCGGACTGATAATCTCACGCCGCTCGTTCCGGAACCACAGCCCGGCGATGATCGTTTGCTGGTCGACATCAGTCATCGGTCCTGATCGACAGGAGTGCAACCCGTGGTCTTCAAACGCATGCTCGGCGCTCTCGGCGTGGGCGCGCCCTCGGTGGACACCGTCCTCGCGACGCCGCTCGCCCGGCCGGGCGGGACGCTGAGCGGCGAAGTACGGCTCGCCGGCGGCGACTTCGACGCCGACATCGAGCACATCACGCTCGGCCTGGTCGCCGGGGTCGAGATCGAGGGCGGCGAGGGCGAGGCGAGCGGGCTGGCGGAGTTCCATCGCGTCCAGGTGTGCGGCCCGTTCCGGCTGGCGGAGAAGGAGCTGCGGACGATCCCGTTCCAGATCACGCTGCCCTGGGAGACGCCGCTCAACGACGTCGACGGGCAGCCCCTGACCGGCATGGCCGTGGGCGTGCGCACCGAGCTGGCCATCGCCAAGGCTGTCGACAAGGGCGACCTCGACCCGGTCTCGGTCGAGCCGCTGCCGTCGCAGCTGCGGGTGCTGCGGGCGCTCCTGGAGCTGGGCTTCCGGTTCCGGTCCGCGGACGTGGAGGTCGGGCAGATCTACGGGGTGCGGCAGGAGCTGCCGTTCTACCAGGAGATCGAGTTCTACCCGCCGCCCCGGTACGCCGGACAGGTCGGCGAGGTGGAGCTGACGTTCGTCGCCGACCCGCACGGGCTGGAGGTGATCCTGGAGGCGGACAAGCGCAGCGGCCGGTTCGGAGGCTCGGGCGACGCGATCGGCCGTTTCCGCGTGGGACACGACGAGGCGCTCGGCATGGACTGGGCGAGCGAGATCGACCGCTGGCTCGGCGGCCTGGCGCGGCACGCCGGCCACGGCTACGGGCACGGCGGCGGACATCACGGCGATCACCACCACGGGGGACGCCACGGCGGCGGCGCGGGTCTCGGCGCGGTCGCGGCGGCCGGCGCGGCGGGCCTCGTCGGCGGCTACCTCGTGGGAGAGGCCGTCGAGGAGATCTTCGAGAGCGACGACGAAGGCGGCGGCGACGAGTGGTGACCCCGCACGCGAGCTCCGGCGAGCCTGGCCGGCCCCGTCAACGACGGTGAGCCGGGACGGTCGGGCCAGTGAGCCTGGCCGTCCCGTCAGGTTGGAAAAGGCGGGCCGGCGCGTCAGGACGGTGAGCCGGGCCGTCCCGTCAGGACGCTGAGCGGGGGCGGGTGGTCAGGACGCTGAGCCGGGGCGGGTGGTCCAGCGGGGGCCGTCCGGGGTGTCCTCGACCAGGACGCCGCCCCGGCCCATCGTCTCCCTGAGTGTGTCGGCGTCGGCGTAGCGGCCGGCCCGGCGCAGCTCGTCGCGCAGTGCCAGCAGCGGCTCCACCAGCCGGCGCACACCGGCCCCCGACGCCGACTCCCCCAGCCGGGCGATGAGCAGCCGCATGAGGTCGCGGGCCTGGTCGACGCCTCCCTCGTCCTCCTCGGTGTCGGACGACCACTTGACCAGGTCGGCCTCCAGGTCGAGCACGGCCCGCGCCGCGGCCGTCAGGTCGGACTCGGCCACCGCGTCCCGGAAGCGGCCCTCGCACGCGCGGATCACCTCCTCCAGCGTCACCTGGACGACCCTCGGGACGGCGAGCGGGCGCAGCGCGGCACCCGTCCGGCCCACGCCCCCGGCTCCCCCCTCGCCACCGCCCTTGCCGTCATCCCCGCCCTCGGTGAGGCGGCGCAGCTCGGCCAGGGTGACGCGGGTGCCGGCCGGCAGCACGGCCGCCGAGCCCTGCCGGCGGACGGTCAGGCCGCCGCGGCCCGCCACCTCCACCTCCCCGGCGTCGAGGTCCACGAGCACGGCGGTGTGCTCGTCGAGGCCGAGGACCGCGGTGCCCGGCGGCAGCTCCCGCTCCATGCGCGACAGCCGCCGCTCCCCCAGGTAGCAGTAGCGGGTGTCATGGGTGCCGCCCTCGGCGTTGTCGAAGTGCGGGATCACGACCACCCGCAGCCCGAGCGGCGCCAGCAGGTCGAGCCCCGGCCGCCAGTGCGGCTCCGCGCCGACCTTGTAGATCTCGTACACCGGGACCGTGGCCACCCCGGCCGTGCAGGCCGCCGCCGAGGCGAGGACCGTCGCACCCTGCCGGGCCCGGACGCGGGCCCGCAGGTCGCCGCCGACGGGCCCCTCGCTCCAGCGCTCCAGCGCGTACGTGGGACTGCCCGGCCCCGAGAACACCCAGTCGGCGCCCGCGACGCCGTCGGCCACCCGCACCTCAAGGCCGACGCTACGGGCGAAGTAACGACGGGCGCGGGCGCTGATGTCGGCACGGTTCTCCTGGAACGCGTACGGCGTGTCGAGCAGCACGGCCCGTGCCCCCGCCGGGAGGCGCCGAGCCACGGACCGGTGGACCTCCACCATGGTCGGGCTCGTCTCGCCGGACCCCATCAGCACCAGCATCCCGGGCATTCCCGCCGCCTCTCTCTCGCCCGCCCGCACCCGCGCCACAGGCGCGCTCGCGTGTCTCTGGCAGAACGTCGGGTGGTGGTGGCGGGAGGAACGCTCATGCTACGGGCGGGCGCCGACAATCGCCGGGCCTACCGCCTCCACCGTCCCGCCCCCGGAGAGACGGCAGCGGCGCCGGGACCGTGGGCCGGCAGGCCCGCGGGCGGGTCAGGTCGTGGCGAGCCGGGCCGCGCGGCGGCCGAGGCGCTGCATCGGCCGCTCCACGAACCGGTACGCCAAAGCGCTGACCAGCATGACCAGCGCCAGGGCCGTGGCCGCCATGGCGAGCTGCACCGGCAGCGGCGAGCGGCGCAGGTCCCCAGTGACCGCGATGAAGTACTTCAGCAGCGGATGGTGCACCAGGTACAGCGAGTAGCTGATCAGGCCCGTCCAGGTCAGCACCCGCGGCAGCCGCCGCCCGCGCAGCGCCATCGCCCCCGCGAACGTGGCCGCGGCCAGCACGATCGTGGTGATCCACACGTCCGGCTGGACCCACCACCATCCCGACCCGATCGCCCCCACCGGCGCGAGGGCGACCAGCGCGCCCGTGACGGCCACCGGCCAGAGGGCGCCGGTGCCGCGCTCCCAGCGGTAGACCGCGGTGCCCGCGAACATCACGCCCAGCACCGCGACGCCCAGCCACGGCACCCGCCCGCTCAGCACCAGCAGCGCCACCGCCATCAGGCCGAGGACACAGGCGCCGGCCGTACGGAACCGGCCCGAGACGACGCACGCGAGCCCGGCGGCGAACACGGCGCCCGAGGCGTACGGGAGCCAGCCGCCCGTCACCACGGCGCCCGCGAGCGCCAGCCCCACGACGACCGAGAACCCGGCGAACACCACGCTCAGCAGCCCGCTGCGCTCGTGCGCCCGCATCACGAACAGCGCGGTCACGAGCAGGTAGAACACCATCTCGTACGACAGCGTCCACATGGTGTCGGCGACGCCGCCCACGCCGACGACGTCCAGCAGCATGGTCGCGTGCGCCGCCACCGCCGACCCGTCCCGCGGCACCTCCGCGCGCACCGGCACCCACCAGGCCAGCCCGACCACCAGCGCGGCGACGGCCAGGTACAGCGGGTAGAGCCGGAAGGCACGGCTGACCCAGAAACGCCGCAGGTCGCCGTGCCGCTCCAGCGAGGCCGGGATGATGTAGCCGCTGACCAGGAAGAACACGAGGATGCCGTACACACCGAGGCTGAACCAGTACGGGCGCAGCGACGGCAGGAACCAGGGGAGCATGTGCTCGGCGACCACGGCCATCGCGCCCACGCCGCGCAGCGCGTCCAGCCACGCGAGCCGGTGCTCCCGGTGCGCGGCGTTCTCGTCCCCGGGGTCCCGGGCGTCCTCGCGGGCCGCGAGGGACGGGACGGGCTGGTCTGAGGCGGCGGAGGACACCCACCCCAACCTACCCTCACCTCATCAGGTGATGCGATGCCTATGGAGAGGGGCGTGGTGGTCGACGTCCGCGGGGCCGTGGGGGTCGGTGTGGACCGTGGCGGCCCGCAGCCGCGGCACGTCGTGGATGAGCCGGTGCTCCGCCTCCACCGCCAGCGCGTGCGCCCGCACCAGCGTCAGGTCGTGGTCCACGAGGATGTCCACCTCGGCGTGCAGCGCGTGCCCGATCCAGCGCAGCCGGACCGAGCCGACCTCGCGCACCCCCTCGACGGTCCTCAGGACGGCCTCGGTCTGGTCCACGAGGCCGGGGTCGACGGCGTCCATGAGCCGGTGGTAGATCTCCCGGCCGCCGTCGCGGAGCACGAAGCAGATGGCGACGGTGATGAGCAGGCCCACGATCGGGTCGGCGAGCGGGAAGCCGAGGGCCGCGCCACCGGCCCCGAGCAGCACGGCCAGGGACGTGAACCCGTCGGTCCTGGCGTGCAGGCCGTCGGCCACCAGTGCGGCGGAGCCGATCTCCCGGCCCACCCTGATGCGGTAGCGGGCCACCCACTCGTTGCCGGCGAACCCGGCCACGGCCGCGGCGGCCACCCAGCCCAGCGCCCGGACGTCCTGCGGCTCGACCAGCCGCCTGACCGCCTCGTACCCGGCCAGCGCGGCCGTGGCGGCGATGACGAGCACGATGGCGATGCCGGCGAGGTCCTCCGCCCGGCCGTACCCGTAGGTGAAGCGGCGGTCGGCGACACGGCGGCCGACGGAGAACGCGATGGCCAGCGGAACGGCGGTGAGCGCGTCGGGACGCGCTCGATGGCCCCCCGCTCCTCCACGTGGTCGGCCGGCGACACCACCAGGCTGGGCGCGACCCCCAGCGTGGCGGCCAGGTCCTGCTGGGAGGCGGCGGTCCTCAGCGCCGGGACAGGACGGACACCACGTCCACGATGCGGGCGGCGCGATCCACCTCGGCGCGGTGGAAGCCGGGGCCCTCGGAGCGGGCGACCACCACGTGCATGTCGTGGGCGGCGACCGGCAGCAGCATCAGCCGCAGCTTCTCGGAGACGCGCGTGGCGGCGCGCAGCGGCGGCTCGTCCAGGTCGAACGCGGCGGGGGCGGACAGGCTGGCGTGCCGCACCTCGCCGCCGGACAGCGCCAGCGACCACTCGGCCCCGCACAGCCCCGGCAGCGCGTCCACCAGCGTCGCGAAGGCACGCCCCGGCTCGGCCGCGACGTGCATGAGCAGGTCGTAGTCGGGCGCGGAGCCCGGCACCTCCCGGGTCGTCCAGACGCCCTCGATCCGGATTCCCGGCACAGCGGACAGCCGGTCGCGGACCTCGTCCGTCGTGGCGGCCCCCGGCCAGGACACGGTGAAGTCGTCCACGGCGCGCCCGGACGCGCGTTCGAGCACGGTCACCTGCAGGATGTCGGCGCCCAGGGCGCCGAGCGCCCGCGCCACCTGGCCGAGCGCCCCCGGCCGGTCCGGCAGCGACACCCTCAGTCGCAGCAGCATCGGAGCCCTCCTTTCAAGGGCTCCCACAGTGCCGCGCCAAGGTTTCGTGGATGTTTTAGGGATATGTCACGCATGCTGCGGTTATATCCCAATCCCCCGTTCCGGAGGGGGTTGGTCAGGGAGCCTTTGCCCCCTACGGCCTGCACCTTTCCACCCCTCCGGTGCGCCCAGGAGGTCAGGCGAAAACGTCCTGCTGGTAGCGGCCCCGCTCCTCCAGGCCGGCCAGCCACGCCTCGCCGTCCCCGCCCGTCCGCTCCCGGTGGATGCCGGCCAGGACGCGCCGGACGGCGGGCGCCATGCGCAGCCCGTCGCCGCACACGTACACGTGCGCCCCGGCCTCCAGCAGCTCCCACACGCGGTCGGCCTCGGCGGCCACGGCGTCCTGGACGAACCTGTGCGGATGCCCCGGCACGGCCGAGAACGCCTCGTGCACCCGGACGTGCGGCGCGGCGGCCCAGCCCGCCAGCTCCTCCCGGTACAGCCAGTCGTGCTCGGGGTGGCGGCACCCGGTGAACACCTCGACCGGCCCGCTCGCCCCGCCCAGCGCCCGCTCCTCCAGGAAGCCGCGCAGCGGCGCGAACCCGGTGCCCGGCCCGACCAGGATCACCGGCGTCTCCGGGTCGTCCGGCAGCCGGAACGGCGGCGCGGGCACCCGGACGTAGCCGTAGAACGTCTCGCCGGGGGCGAGGGCGGCCAGGTAGGCCGAGCACATGCCCTGGTAGCGGCCGCTGCCGGACCACGCGGGCCCCTCGACGAGCCCGACGGTGATCCGCACCCGGCCCGGCTCGGCCAGCGGCGAGGACGACACCGAGTAGTACCGCGGCTTGATCGGCCCGGCCATCTCCAGGAACGCCGCCAGCGGCAGCTCGATCGCCGGGAACCGCTCCAGCAGCGCCAGCGGCGACAGCCGCTTGGCGAGGATCTCGTCGGCGTAGTCCGCGGTCAGCGCGGCGAGCTGCCCGCGCGTCCACGGGCAGGAGGTGTGCGTCGCCAGCGCCTCCAGGTCGGCGCGGGTGGCGACCTCCTGGAGCTCGGCGAACTCGGTCAGCAGCAGCCCCGCCGTGACCGGCCGGTCCACCGGCAGGTGCGTGCCGCCCCGGGCGCGCAGCCGTACGACCTGGTCGCGCGGCACGCGCAGGCACCGCAGCGCCCATTCCACCAGCTCGGGATCGTTCTTGGCGAAGACGGCCAGGTGGTCGCCTGCGGAGTAGGTGACCCCTTCGGGCAGCTCCGCGACGAGGGAGCGGACCCCGGGCCGGGGCGCCTCCACCGAGAAGTCCCAGAGCCCGGCCGGGTCGGAGGTCAGCTCCTCGTTGGACACGACCGTGAGCGGGAAGGCCCGCTCGGAGACCACGGCGGGCCGCACCTCGGCCTCGGTCAGCACCTCCAGCTCGTAGCGGGGGCCGGCGTCCGCGGCCGACGCGCTGTACTCCTCGGCCAGGGCCGCCCACAGCGTCGCCGTCCAGGCGGACACGTCGCCGTCGAAGTCGCCGTCGGCGTCGGCCTCGCCCCGCTCGACCAGCGGCACGGCGCCGGCGGCGGTGAGCTTGTCGTACGCGCGGCGCGGGAAGTCCTGGTACGTGGGCCACTGGGTGTTGCCGCAGCCGAGCACCGCGAGCCGCACCCCCGACAGGTCGGGCAGCGCGCCGAGGGCGTCGAAGCGCTGGGCGTTGTCCGGGGCCTTGCCGTTGTAGGAGGAGGCGACGACGACGAGCAGGCCCTCGCGGGGCGGTTCGAGGTCGTCGAGGGTGGTGAGCGTGGTGGCGAACCCGGACCGGCCGGCCCGCTCGGCCAGCCGCTCGGCGATGTCGGAGCAGGTGCCGAGGTTGGAGCCGTAGGCGACGGTGAGCGGCACGCCGGTCACGGCGATCTCCTGTCCCTCGTCCCGCTCCTCCATCTGCTCCACGGGCGCCGCGCCGCTGAAGCGCTCGTGCGGGCGCCGCTCACGCACCTGGAGCGTGAACCCCTCCGGCTTGAGGGTGAGCGTCTGCTTGATCTTCATCTTGTACGCCGCGGGGTCGGAGAGCGCGAACCGCCGCAGGAGCATGGCCAGCGTCAGCCGCGCCTCGGTGAGGGCGAACTGGCGGCCGATGCAGGCACGCTCGCCGTTGCCGAACGGCTTGTAGGCGGCCGGGTGGTGGTCCTTCCTGCGCTCGGGCAGCCAGCGGTCGATGTCGAACTCCTCGGGCCGCTCCCACGCCTTCGGGTGGCGGTGCAGGGCCGGCAGGATGAGGGCGGCCGGGGTGCCCGCGGGCACGGGGTAGCCGCCGAGCGTGGTGTCCGCCAGCGCGGTGACGGCGAAGGCGGGGATCGGCGACCAGGTGCGCAGCGTCTCGTCGAGGATGCGCGGGATCACGTCCAGCTTCATGATCGTCTCGTAGGTGGGCGGCTCGTCGCCGGGCAGCAGCCGGTCCACCTCGTCGTACGCCTGGGCCAGGGTGTGGGGGTGGCGCAGCAGGTTGTACAGGGCGAAGGACAGCAGGCCGCTCGTCGTCTCGTGCCCGGCGATGAGGAAGGTGAGGACCTGGTCGCGGATGTTCGCGTCGGACAGTCGCTCGCCGGTCAGCGGGTCGGACGCCTCCAGCATCAGCCCGAGCAGGTCCTTGGCCCCGCCGGCCGGTCGGGCCCTGCGCTGCCGGATGACGTCCTCGACCAGCTCGCGCATGGTGGCGATGTCCTGGCGGTAGGCCTCCTCGCTCCGGCGCTTGAGCTTGGTGACCACGGGGAGCTGCCGGTTGCGGATCATGGCCTCGGTCAGCGCGCCGCCCATGGCCTTCAGGAACGGGTGCAGCTCGGGCGAGCGGAACGACTCGAAGCGGTAGCCGAAGCCGGTCAGGGAGATGACGTCGAGGGTGAGCCGGGTCATGTCGTCCGACACCGGGAGGTCCTCGCCCTGGCGGGAGGCCCACGAGTCGACCAGCCGCTCGGCGATCTCCAGCATCTGCGGGTAGTACGACTTCATGGAGCGCTGGCTGAAGGCCGGCATGAGGATGCGGTGGGCCTGCCCCCACACGGGCTCGTCCAGCTCGGCGGTGAACAGGCCGTCGCCGGAGAAGTCGCGGACGATCGACAGGGGCGGCTCGATGCGCTTGCGGAACCGGGTCTCGTCGCACAGCTCGGCCGCCATGTCGGGGTCGTAGACGAAGAGCACCCTCCGGCCGACGATGTCGAGCTGGAAGAGACCCTCGTCGTACCTGCCCGCCAGCTCGGTGAAGTGCGCCATCGGCGAGTGCGCGGGGATCTGCAGCGTGTTGCCCAGGAACGGCAGACCGGACGGTGAGGGGATCTCCTTCATCAAACTCTCCCTGTGTCGTCGCCTCACGAAGTAGCCATACACCGTATGGCTATCGCTAGCATACGCCGTATGGCTGTCAGTGCGCGCAGGGGCGCCCCCCTGAGTCCCGAGGAGATCTACTCGACGGCGCTGCGCCTGGTGGAGGAGGGCGGCGTGGAGGCGCTGTCGATGCGCAAGCTCGCCGCCGCCCTCGACGTGAACCCCATGTCGCTGTACCACCACGTCGAGAGCAAGACGGCGCTGATCGCCCAGATCTGCCGGACCATGGCGGGACGGCTGGAGCTGCCCGTCCAGACCGGGGTGCCCTGGCAGGAACGGCTGCGCCGGCTGGCCCACGCCTACCGGCGGCTGGTCTCCACGTACCCGTCGCTGTGGACGTACATCCACACCCACCCGGAGGCGGTCGCCGCCCACGAGGGCGGGCTGTGGGACGTCCTCTTCCCGATCATGGCCGAGGCCGGGGTGCCGGAGGACCAGCGCACGCGCACCGCCGACGTGCTCTACGGCTTCGTGACGGGGCTCATCCTGACGGAGCGGCAGGGCCACATCGGCCGCGACGATCCGGAGGAGGCGGCCCGGACGTTCGAGATCGCCATCGACATGATCATCCGCGGCCTCCCCCACCGCTGAGGCGGCATGGTCGCCAAGCGGCCGGCCGGCGTCTGGAAACGGCGATCACCACCTCGCCGCGGCCGGTGGTCAGGGCTGGTAGGCGCCCGCGGCCGGTGGGGAGGACAGGGGCTTGCCGGCGATGTCCGTGGTCAGGGCCGTGCCGCCGAACCAGGCGGCCGACAGCGGCAGGCCGCGGCCGAGCGCCGGGGACCCCGGGCGCAGACGCAGGTCGGTGCGCGAGACGAAGCGGGGGTCGGCCATGACCGTCCTCGGGCCGCGCTTGAAGCGGGCCGTGCGGCCCTCGTAGACGCTGCCCGCCTCGTCGGCGCCCTTGCCGTCCTCGAAGCCGGCCTGGCCGCCCACCCTGACGGCGTTGTTGCGCAGCCGCAGGATCGACGGGGAGCAGCCGCCGTGGCAGGACCAGCCGAGGGTGCGCGGGCCCGTCAGGTACACCGAGTTGTGCACCGCGACCGTGCCGAGCACCGGCCCCACCACGTGCCGGGGGCCGCGGGTGACGAGGAAGGAGCTCTGCGACAGGGAGGAGGTGACGACGTTGAAGGCGTACACGTTGCCCGTGGCGGTCTTGCCCTTCGTGGCCCCCAGCTCGGTGAACGTCTCGTTGTCGTGGGCGCGGTTGTAGGTGACGCGGTTGCGGTCGCCGTCGTAGATCTCGACGGCCGCGCCGTCCACCCGGTAGTCGCGGCTCGGTGCTTTGCTGCCGGTGATGGTGTTGCCCGTGACGAGGTTGTCGTCGCCGTTGACGAGGATCCCGAACGCCCCGGAGTCGTTGTCGGGGGCGTCGTCGTTGACGCTCATCTTGTCGTTGTCCTTGAGCGTGCTGTCGCGCACGACGTTGCGGGAGCCGGTCGGGGTGATCCAGACGCCGGCGATGTTGCGGTCGGCCTGCACCCCCACCAGGTGGTTGCCGTCGCCGCCGACCTCGAACCCGGCCCACAGGCACCGGGAGGCGCGCAGGCCGCTGACGCGCCAGTGGTCGCCGCTGACGACCACGCAGTTGCCCTCCTGGCCGCTGATCGTGGCCAGAGGGCCCTTGCCGTACGGCTGGACGACGATGGGCCGGGCCGCCGTGCCGTTGGCGGACAGGGTGAGGGTGCCGGTCCACCGGCTGCCCCGCTTGACGCTGATCGCGTCACCGGGCTTCAGGTCGGCCGCGTTGACCTTCTCGAGGGACTTCCACGGGGCGGTGGCGCTGGTGCCGGCGGCGGAGTCGTCGCCCTTCCTGGAGTCGACGTAGTACGTCGTACCGGCCGCGACGGCGGCCCCGGCCACGGGCACGGCGGGCACGGCGGGCAGCAGGAACGCCAGGACGGTCACCGAGGACAGGTTCACGCGCACCACGCCTACAAGTTGAACGCTCAAACAGGAAGGGCGCCCAACGTATCGGCTCACCGTGCCAGGCGCCAGATTCTCAGCGCCGGCCCGCCGCCGGGGATCGCGTTCGTGTCCGAAGTGTTGTAGACGGGGGTCGCGGGCCCCGGCAGAGGCAGCGGCTCGCCGGACGCCCGGCGGGCGCTCACCAGGAGAGTCTCGGCCTCGGTCTCGCGGGCGAACACCAGGTGGTCCGCGTCGGCGTGCAGCCAGCGCAGGCCGCCGCGCCGCAGCGCCGGCTCGGCGCGGCGCAGCCCGAGCAGCTCCCGGTACGCCGTCAGCGTGGCGAGGTCCTGGTCGGCCGGCCGGTTCCACGGCATAGGGGTGCGCGCGTGCTCGCCGTTGACGCCGGTGAGCCCGAACTCGCTGCCCGCGAACACCATCGGCGTGCCCGGCAGCGTGGCCTGGAGGCCGAGGGCCACCAGGTGACGCTCGCGGGAGCCGGTGACGGTGCGGATCCGCGGCGTGTCGTGCGAGTCGAGGATCTGCCAGGAGTGGACGAGCGAGCGCCACGACATGTGCGCGGCGAACGTCCGGACCGTGGCGAGGGCGGCCGTGCCGTCGCGCGCGGGCACACCACCGGGCACGCCGAGGAAGTGGGCGAGGCCGAGGCCGGGGTCGCGCAGCCAGGTCCAGACGGGGCGGGTGAAGCCGCCGTAGTTCATGGTGCCGTGCCAGCCGTCGCGGTCGAGGTCGGCGGAGGCGTCGTGGCTGTGCTCGGCGATGAGCGCCGCCCCCGGCCCCGCCTCGCGCCGCAGCAGCGCCGCGACCTCGTGCGTGTGGTCGTCGGCCCCGAAGCGCCCGGTCATGTTGGCGACGTCCACCCGCCATCCGTCGAGCGGGCCCAGCCACCTCCTCAGCGTGGCCGGCACCCGGGAGCGGACGAGCCGGCTGCCCCAGTTGAGCTTGGGCAGCGTCTTGACCCCGAACCACGCCTCGTAGTCGCCGGTGTCGGGGTCGAAGTAGAACATCTCGCGCTCGGGCGCGTTCACGTCGGACACCGCGGCGGTGAACCACGGGTGCGCGTCTCCGCAGTGGTTGGTGGTGATGTCGCCGAGCAGCCGCATGCCGTGGCCGTGCAGCGCGTCCGCGAGCCTGCCCAGCGCCTCGTCGCCGCCGAGCAGCGGGTCGACCCGGTCGAAGGCGGCGGCGTCGTAGCGGTGGTTGGAGCGGGCCGGGAAGATCGGTGTGAGGTAGACCGTGTCGGCGCCCAGGGCCCGGACGTGGTCGAGGTGCCGGACCACGCCGTCGAGGTCGCCGCCGTAGAACTGCTGGGAGGTGCCGGGGCCCTCCGGGATGACCGGGTCACGGTCCCAGTCACGTGACAGCGCCCACCCGGGCAGCGGCCGGGACGTGCCGGAGCGGCCGAAGCGGTCGGGGAAGATCTGGTAGACGATCGCGTCGGCCATCCAGGGCGGCGGCGGGTCGTGGGAGACGAGCCGGAAGTCGCCGGCGTCGGTCACGTCGTGCGCGGCGGGCCCGCCGGCGGTGAGCCACACCTGGCCGCCCGGGGTGTGCAGCAGGAAGCGGTAGCGGGTGACCGGGTTGACGGCGGCGATCTCGGCACGCCACCACACGTCCTGGCGCCCGTACCCGGTGACGTCCGAGGCCGTCCTCAGCTCGTCGACGGCCGCCTCGGTGTAGCGGGGCTCGCCGTCGTACACCGTGCGGACGTGCACGCCGGTGACGGCGGCGGAGCGGGGCGCGCGCACCCAGACCGTCACCGGGGAGCCCGGCGACGGCGTGAGGTCCGACACGTAGAGCGCGGAGCCGTCGTGGTGCGGCTCCCCGGCGAAACGCAGCATGCGCCTACCCCTTCACGGCTCCGGCGGTGAGGCCGGAGACGATGAACTTCTGCAGCCAGAGGAACACGCCGACGGTCGGGATCGCGGTGATCAGCGTGCCGGCCGCGAACATGCCGAAGTTGGCGTTGCGCTGGTCGCCGGCGATCATGCCGTACATGCCGACGGCGAGCGTCTTGCTCGCCGGATCGCGCAGGAACACGCTGGCCATGATGAACTCGCTCATGATCCCGATGAACGCGAGCAGCCCCGTCACCGCGAGGATGGGGGTGACCAACGGCAGGATCACCCGCCAGAAGATCTGCGCGTGCGTGGCCCCGTCGACCGTGGCCGCCTCGTCGAGCTCCTTCGGCACGGTGTCGAGGAAGCCCTTCATCAGCCACGTGTTCGCGCCCAGCGCGCCGCCGAGGTAGAGCAGCATGAGGCCCCACACCGTGTCGAACCCGAACGCCGGGTACAGCTCGGTGATCCGCGTGAAGATCATGAAGATCGTCACGATGGCCAGGAACTGCGGGAACATCTGGATGAGCAGCAGCGACAGCAGCCCCACCCGGCGCCCGCGGAAGCGCATCCGGCTGAAGGCGTAGGCGGCCATCATCGACAGCAGCAGGCTGGCGAACGAGGCGGCCAGCGCGATGAACACCGAGTTGAGGAACCACCGGGCGAACGGGTACCGGTCGTTGGTGAACAGGTCGGCGAAGTTGCCGAGGCTCGCCCCGTTCGGCAGCAGGTCGGTGGAGGCGAGCGTGCCGAGCGGGTTGATCGCCGCCGACACCACGAACATGATCGGCACCAGGGCGAACACGCACACGAGCAGCACGAAGCCGTGCCTGAGCGCGAGCTTCACGCGTAGACCTCCTCCTGCTTGCGGGTACGGCGGAAGGCCACCGCCGAGATGACCGCCACGAGCGCGAAGATGAACACCGAGATGGCCGCCGCGAACCCGAACTGCGCCCCGCCCGCCCCGAACGCCAGCCGGAACGTGTAGGTGATGAGCAGGTCGGTCGCGCCGACCTGCGGGCTCTCGGCGGGGAACGGGCCGCCCTCGCTGGTGAGCTGGATCGCGTTGAAGTTGTTGAAGTTGAACGCGAACGACGAGATGAGCAGCGGCGTGAGCGCCACCAGCAGCAGCGGCAGCGTCACCTTGCGGAACCCGTACCAGGGCGAGGCCCCGTCGATGGAGGCCGCCTCGGTCAGCTCGCGCGGGATCGCCTGGAGCGCGCCGGTGGTCACCAGGAACATGTACGGGAAGCCCAGCCACAGGTTGACCAGGAGGACGGCCGCGCGGGCCGTGCCGCTCTCGCCGAGCCAGTCGACGTTCAGCCCGAGAAGCTGGTTGATCAGGCCGAAGTCACGGTTGAACATGTCCCGCCACACCATCAGCATCGCGAAGGACGGCATGGCGTACGGCAGGATCAGCATGATCCGGTAGATCCCCGTGCCCCGCATGCGGGGGTGGTGCAGCGCGAGCGCCACGCACATGCCGAGCACGAACGTGCTGACGACCGAGACCAGCGCGAACACCACGTTCCACCCGAAGACGCCGAGGAAGTAGCCGGAGATGGTGGGGTCGGTCACCACCCGGGTGAAGTTGCCGAACCCGACGTTCACCTGCCAGCCCTGCGCCAGGTGCTCGCCCTTGGCGTTGACGAAGTAGCCGCGCGCCTCGTCGGCCTTCCAGGGACCGCCCTCGCCGTTGACGCAGTCGCAGGCGGCGTCGTAGGTGAGCGCGGACCTGCCCTCCACGGCGCGGCTCAGCCCGTTGGCCTTGATCACCCCGCCGGAGGTGGGGACGGCCAGCGCGGAGATCTCCTGCCCGCGGGCGGCGGCCTCGGGGGCCTTGAGCACGGTGAAGCCGGGAGCCTGGAGGACCTTGCCGGTGATGCCGAGCCGCGCTCCGGTCACGGGGGCCAGCCCCTGGCCGGAGCCGGCCTGCACCCGCTTGGTCTTGGGGTCCACGAGAAGGAACACCAGCTCGCCGTCGCGCAGCGCCGCGGTCAGCGCGTACTCGGGCGAGCCGGGGGCCTGCCGCACGGAGCCGGCCTCGATGGCGGTGACCGCCGCGTGCTTGTCGCCGCGGTGCCCGTCGCCGAAGTTGGTGAAGGCGGTGCTCACCGTGTACAGGACGGGGAACACCTGGAAGGCGATCAGGCAGACGGTGCCCGGGACGAGGTACTTCGCGGGGACGAAGCGGCGGGTCAGATAGAGGTAGGCGATGCCCGCGCTCGCCAGGCAGAGCAGCGCGAGCGAGGCCCACGCCTCGGCGGCGACCAGCGGCGGCACGGCGTAGAGCAGGATCGCGGCCGCCACGGCCAGCACCGCGATCCTGCTCACCACGTACGTCGTGGTGATCTCCCGGCGTGGCCGCGGACCCCTGCGGGTGTCCGCGGCCACGCGCGTGTCCTGCGCCATGACGTCAGTTCTTGAGCGAGCCGTCGATGGTCTTCTGCGCCGCCGCGGCGGCCTTGGCGGGGTCGCCGCCCTTGACGACCGAGGCCTCGGCGATGCCGAAGGGCTCCCAGATGGCCGCCATCTCGGGGATGGCCGGCATCGGGAAGCCGTCCTTGCCGGCGTCCATGAACTTGCCGGCGTCGGCGTCGGCGGCCTGGACCTCCTGCAGCGCCGCGGTCAGCGCCGGCGGGCGCGGGTCGGCCGCGTAGAGGGCCTTGGCGACGTCCTTGTTGGTCACGTAGTTGGTGACGAACTCCTGCGCCAGCGTCTTGTTCTTGCCCTTCGCGGCGACGAAGAACGACTGCACGCCGACGAACGGGGTGGCCGGCTTGCCGCCCTTGAACGGCGGGACGGGCGTGATGTCGTAGGAGAAGCCGCCCTTCTTCACATCACCCATGGCCCACGGGCCGGAGACGAGGAAGGCGCACTTCTTGGCGGCGAAGCTCGGGATGTAGTTCTCGTTGGTGATGGAGGTCTTGAGCGCCCCGTCCCCCTTCTCGCCGAGCTCCTTCAGCTTGCCGAACGCCTTGACCGAGTCGGGCGAGCCGACCAGCACCTTCTTGGCGTCCGGGTCACCGGTGGCCGTCGCGCCGAACAGGGCGCCGCCGCCGGAGGCGAAGATCGGATAGGAGTGGAAGGCGTCGCCCTTCTGCGCGACCGGCAGGCAGAGCACCTCCTTGACCTTGCCCGCGGCCTTGAGCTCCTTGCCCTTGGCGACGAGGTCCTCGAGGGTGGCGGGCGCGTCGGGCGCGAGCTCGGTGTTGCGGATCAGGGCGATGTTCTCCACCGCGTACGGCGCGGCGTACACCTGGCCGTTGAAGGTGACGGCCTTCATGGCGATCTCGGGGAAGGCGGCCTTCTGCTCCTCGGTGAGGTTGACCGGGTCGATGGCGCCGTTCTGGACGAGGTTGCCGATCCAGTCGTGCGCGCCGACCATGATGTCGGGGCCGCTGCCCTGCTGGGAGGCGGTGAGGAAGACCTGCTGGTTGTCCTTGCTGATCTCCTTCACCTCGACGGTCACGCCGTTCTCGGTGCCGAACTGCTCGGCGAAGGGCTTGAGCGCCTTGACCCGGTTGGGGTCGGCCCAGATCACGAGCTTGCCGCCCTGGGCGGCGGGCGCGGTGGCGCCGCTCGACCCGGTGGGCGCCGAGGAGGGGGCGGCGGCCGGCTCGCCGCCGCCGCAGGCCGACACGGCGACCGCCAGGGCGGACAGGGCCGCCACGTGTGCCGCCGCACCCAGAGCTCGCTTGCGCATGGGACCTCCAGAGGTCACGGAGGGAGCGGCGGCACGGGAGAGGTGCCGCCGCTGGAAGTCGATGTGGGCCGCGGATCAGCGGCTTATGTTTCCGGGACGTTAGCGAGACTTTGCAAGAATTGGAAGAACTTGCAAAAAGCGTTACCTGATCCAGACCCGTGCTGACCCCGGTTTGACCTGAGGACCAGGGCCCTGACCGGCAGAAGGGACGCTTCTGCAACTTTCCGCAAGTTGCGCTTGACCTCTCGTAACGCCACAGGCCATCCTGCATCGGAACGAACCACCCCCGGGGGAAGGACGACCATGGGCACCACGCCGCACCCGCTGCCGAACGACGCGCCGGACACCGGGCCGCCCGCCGTGTCTCCCGCTGTGTCACCCGCCGGGTCATCCGCCGGCGACGACTGGTGGCGGGACGCCGTCGTCTACCAGGTGTATCCCCGTAGCTTCGCCGACGACGACGGCGACGGCATGGGCGACCTGCCCGGCGTGCGCCGGCGGCTGGGCTACCTGAGCGAGCTGGGCGTCGACGCCCTCTGGCTGAGCCCCTTCTACACCTCGCCGCAGGCCGACGCCGGCTACGACGTGGCCGACTACCGCGGCGTTGACCCCATGTTCGGCACGCTGGCCGACTTCGACGCGCTGGTCACCGACGCCCACGCGCTCGGCATCCGGGTCATCGTGGACCTCGTCCCCAACCACTCCTCCGACCGGCACCCGTGGTTCCAGCAGGCGCTGCGCGGCGAGCGCCGCGACCGCTACATCTTCCGCGACTCCCCCAACGACTGGGAGTCGGTCTTCGGCGGCCCCGCCTGGACCCAGGTCGAGGACGGGCAGTGGTACCTCCACCTGTTCGCGCCCGAGCAGCCGGACCTCAACTGGGACCACCCCGAGGTGCGGGCCGAGTTCCGCGACATCCTGCGCTTCTGGCTGGACCGCGGCGTCGACGGCTTCCGGGTCGACGTGGCCCACGGCATGATCAAGGACGACGGGCTCCCGGACGTCGGGCCGAAGGAGGGCCGCCAGGTCGAGCTGCTCGGCGACGAGCGGGTGCCGTACTTCGACCAGGACGGCGTCCACGACATCTACCGCGAGTGGCGGCCGATCCTCGACTCCTACCCGGGCGGCCGGATGGCGGTGGCCGAGGCGTGGGTGTCGTCGCCGGAGCGGCTGGCCCGCTACGTCGGGCCGGACGAGCTGCACCAGGCGTTCAACTTCGACTTCATGATGGCCGACTACCACGCCAAGTCGTTCCGCACGGTCATCGAGAAGTCGCTGGCGGAGGCGGAGCTGGTCGGTGCGCCCACCACGTGGGTGCTGTCCAACCACGACAAGCCCCGCCACGTCACCCGGCACGGCGGCCTGGCCCGCGCCCGCGCCGCGACGCTGCTCATGCTGGCGCTGCCCGGCTCCGCCTACCTCTACAACGGCGAGGAGCTCGGGCTGCCCGAGGTGCTCGACCTGCCCGACGAGCTGCGCCAGGACCCCGCGTTCAAGCGCAGCGGCGAGAGCCGCGACGGCTGCCGCGTGCCGCTGCCGTGGACCACCGCGCCGGGCTGCGGCTGGCGCGACCCGTGGCTGCCGATCCCCGAGGAGTGGCGGGAGCTGTCGGCCGAGGCCCAGGAGGGCGACCCGGACTCGACGCTGAGCCTCTACCGGGCGGCGCTGCGGCTGCGCAAGCGGCATCCGGCGCTGGGCGGCGGCGCTCTGCGCTGGCTGGAGTCCTCCGTGCTGGACGCGCGTGAGGACGTGCTGGCGCTGGAGCGCTCGCCCGGCCTGGCCGTCGTGCTCAACACCGGTGAGGAGCCGGTCACGCTGGCGGAGCTGGGGCTTTCGGGCGAGGTCCTGCTGTCCAGCGGCCCTCAGCCGGACGCCGGCGCGGTGGCCCCGGACACCACGATCTGGCTCGCGCTCACCTCCTGACCGACGCGAGGGCCGACGCGAGCGCCGGTCGTGAGCATTGGGGGAATCTTTCCCTGCGCACGACGTCCGGCGGTCGTCACGGTTAGTAACCTCGGGGCGTGTCCCGCAAATGGGCGCGCTCCCTGCGCGGGCGTGTCACGCTCGTCGCGACACTGGTCGCCGCGATCCTGCTGATCCCGGTCGGCATCGGGGCGGTCACCGTGACCCGCACCTGGGTCGCGGCCAGCGTGGCGGCGGACACCCGTAACACGGCCGAGCGGATCGCCGCGGAGACCCGGGCCGGCACGCAGTGGCGCGCCGGCAGGGTCGCGGCGCCGGACCCGACCGTGCCGCTCATCCAGATCGTCGCCTCGGACGGCACCATCACGGCGGTCAGCGACGCGGCGCTCGCCATGCCGCGGCTCAGCGACGTGTGGCCCACCCCGGACAACCGCGTCATCAGCACCACGCGCTGCGGCCCTCAGGGGTGCCTGCACCTGACCGCCGTCCGCGTGTCGGCCGCCACGGCCTCCAGCGTCGTGTACGCCGGGCGGCGGGCGCCGAGCGTGCTGGCCAGTCACACCCTGGAGACGGTGACCTCGATCGAGATCATGATCCTCATCGCGCTCACCGGCTGGGCCAGCTGGACGATCATGGGGCGGGCGCTGCGGCCCGTGGCGGCCATGCGCGCCCAGCTCGACGAGATCAACGCCAGCGACCCGAGCCGCCGGGTGATGCAGCCGACCCGGGACGACGAGCTGGCCGGGCTGGCCGACTCCATCAACGGGACGCTGGCGCGCCTGGAGCGCTCGGCCCACCAGCAGCGCCAGTTCGCCTCCGACGCCTCCCACGAGCTGCGCACCCCCATCGCCGGGCTGCGCGCCCAGCTCGAAAGCGCCCAGCTCTACCCGGACGACACCGACCTCGACGCGCTCGTGTCCAGCGCGCTGCGCGACACCGACCGGCTGGAGGCGATCATCACGGACCTCCTGCTGCTGGCGCGGATCGGCTCGCGCGTGGACGCGGCGATGGAGCGGGTGGACCTCGGCGAGCTGGTCCGCGAGGAGCTGTCCGTCCGCAACGACAAGATCCCGGTACGGCTGGCGGTCGAGGACGGCGTGATCGTCCACGGCGTCCGGCTCCAGCTCGCCCGCGTGCTGACGAACCTGCTGGACAACGCCGCGCGGCACGCCGACCGCTACATCAGGGTGTCGGTGGAGCGCCAGGACGGGCTGGCCGTCCTGGCGGTGGAGAACGACGGCGCGGAGATCGCCCAGGAGGACCGCGAGCGGATCTTCGAGCGGTTCACCCGCCTGGACGCGGCACGCAGCCGCGACGCGGGCGGCACCGGCCTGGGACTGGCGATCGCCCGCGACGTGGCGGTGGCGCACGGCGGGACGCTCGAGGTCGACGACTGCCAGGGCGGCGCCCGCTTCGTGCTGCGCCTGCCGTCGGCGGCGCGCACCCCCGAGTGACATACCAGAAAGAACGCGACATCAGGGGAATCAGTGGATGGAAGCCTCTGATGTCCGGAATCATGGACTCATGATGGAGCAGGCGCCGTTGGGCATTGATCCGCACGTTCCCAACGCTGCGCGGATGTACGACTACTTTCTCGGCGGCAAGGACAACTTCCAGGCCGACAGGGACCTTGCGGAGCTGGTGCTGAGCGTGATGCCCGACGTCCGCGTCGGCACCCAGCAGAACCGCGCGCTGATCGGTCGCGTGGTGAGGTACCTGTGCGACCAGGGGATCACCCAATTCCTGGACCTGGGGTCCGGTCTGCCCGCGCAGGAGAACGTGCACGAGGTGGCCCGGCGGTACGCCCCCGACGCCCGGGTGGTGTACGTGGACAGCGACCCGGTGGTGGCGACCCACGGGAGGGCGTTGCTGGCCGAACCGGACCGCGTGGCCATGGTGCAGGCCGACGCGCGGCGGCCGGAGGACGTCCTCGGCGACCCCAGGGTGCGGGAGCTGATCGACTTCGACCGGCCGGTGGCGCTGCTGATGATGTTCTTCCTGCACCTGGTGCCGGACGAGGACGACCCCCAGGGGTTCGTGGCCCGTTACCGGGAGGCGCTGGCGCCGGGCAGCTACCTGGCGATCTCGCACGTGGGCAGCGACACGGCGCCGGAGCAGGTCAACAAGGTCGTCGAGTTCTACCGGCAGGCCAACACGCCGTTCTGCCCGCGGCCGGGCTCGGAGATCGCGGCCTTCTTCGGCGACTTCGAGCTCATCCCGCCGGGCCTGGCCACGGGGCTGGGCGAGCAGACCGGCTGGCCGTTCATCGACCCGGACGACCGGCCGCTGATCGACGAGGAGCTCGCCCGCATGGGGTACGCGGGCATCGGCCGCAAGCCGTAGCACCTCGCCGGGCCGGGCACCCGTGAAGGGGCGCCCGGCCGGTGGACGGACCGGGGATCAGACCGGTGACATCTCGCGGTCGGTCTGGGCAGCCGGCGGCTCGGGCTCGCGCTCGTCGTCGTCCTGCAGCGTGGCCTCGTCGAACGGGTCGCGCCCGGCCAGCACCTCCAGGGCCCGCTCCCGGTCGAATCCGCCGGTCCACCTGCCGACCAGGACGGTGGCCACGGCGTTGCCGGCGAAGTTCGTCAGCGCCCGCGCCTCGGACATGAACCGGTCGATGCCGACGATGAGGCCCACGCCGTCCACCAGCTCGGGGCGGTGCGACTGGAGGCCGCCCGCCAGCGTGGCCAGGCCCGCGCCGGTCACACCGGCGGCGCCCTTGGAGGCGATCATCATGAACAGCAGCAGCCCCACCTGCTCGCCGAACTGGAGCGGCGCCCCGGTCCCCGAGGCGATGAACAGCGTGGCCATGGTCAGGTAGATGGCGGTGCCGTCGAGGTTGAAGGAGTAGCCGGTCGGCACCGTGATGCCGGCCACGGTGCGGCTGACGCCCAGGTGCTCCATCTTGGCGATGAGCCGCGGCAGCGCCGACTCCGACGACGACGTGGACAGGATGAGCAGGAACTCCCGGCCGAGGTAGCGCAGCAGCGACCACAGGTTGATCCGGGCGACCACCCACAGCAGCGTGCCGAGCACCACGCCGACGAACAGCGCGCAGGTGATGTAGAAGGCGGCCATGATGACGGCCAGGCTCTTGAGCGCGTCGAGGCCGGTGGCGCCGACGAGCGCCGCGATCGCGCCGAAGGCGCCCACCGGGGCCGCCCACATGATCATGGCGAGGATGCGGAACACCAGCCGCTGGATGTGCGCGACGGCGTTGAGGACGGGCGCGCCCTTGGCGCCCATCGCCTGGAGCGCGAAGCCGGCGAGCAGCGCCACCAGCAGCGTCTGGAGCACCTGACCCTCGGTGAACGCCGACACCAGCGTGGTCGGGATGATGCCGAGCAGGAAGTCGGCCGTGCCCGTCGCCTCGCCCTTGGCCGCCTCGGCCGCCGCGGCATGCTTGGCGGCGTCGGTCAGGTGCAGCCCGCTGCCCGGGTCGATGAGGTTGCCGACGACCAGGCCGATGACCAGGGCTACAGTCGACATGACGAGGAAGTAGCCGAGCGCGAGCCCGCCGACCTTGCCCACGCTGGCGGCCTTGGTCACGGAGCCGACGCCGAGCACGATCGTGCAGAAGATGATCGGGCCGATCATCATCTTGATGAGGGCCACGAAGCCGGTGCCGAGAGGCTTGAGCGCCAGGCCCACATCCGGCCAGACGAACCCGACCACGATTCCGGCCAGGACGGCCGCGATGACGGCCAGGTAGAGGTAATGGGTGCGGTCACGCATGGGAGGTGCTCCAAGCGTCGAGGAGGACTCTTCTCACTTCGTGACTATGCGGCCCGTGGTGACCCACGTCACCATTGCGTAAGTTTCGTTCACCGCGTTCGTGACGGGCGAGGTGGAAAGTACGGAGAGGGTCCCGATGCGACAGTGGAGCCTGGCGGGGCAGATGCTGCTGCTGCAGCTCGTCGTGGTCGCCGTGGCCGTGGCGGGCGGCACCGTGCTGGAGTCGGTGCTGGCGCGCGAGGTGGTCAGCGGGCAGGCCGCGGCCACGTCGGAGGCCGTGGCGCTGAGCGTGGCGGCCTCCCCCGACGTGCGGGCGGCCCTGGCCGGGCCGTCGCCGACGGCCCGGCTCCAGCCGTACGCCGAGCGGGTGCGCGCGGAGACGGGCGTCGACTTCGTCACCATCATGAAGCCGGACGGCACCCGCTACACGCATCCCAACCCGGCCGAGATCGGGCGGCGCTTCCTGGGCCACACCGAGATGGCGCTGCGGGGACACCCCTTCACCGAGACCTACACGGGCACGCTCGGCCCGTCCGTGCGCGCGGTCGTCCCGGTCCGCGTCGGCGGCTCCATCCCGGCGCTGGTCAGCGTGGGCATCAAGGAGGAGCGGGTCAGCGCCGAGCTGCTCGTGGTGCTCGTGTGGACGGGCCTGATCACGGCGCTCGCCCTCGGGCTGGGCGCGGGCGGCACGTGGCTGGTGACCTCGCGGCTGCGCCGGCAGACCCACGGGCTCGGCCCGGTGGAGCTGAGCCGCATCCACGAGCACCACGACGCCGTCCTGCACGCCGTACGGGAGGGGCTGCTGCTGGTGGGCAAGGACGGCACGCTGACGCTGTGCAACGACGCGGCCCGCCACCTGCTCGGCCTGCCGGGCGACGCCGAGGGGCGGCACGTGGCCGACCTCGGCCTGGCCGACGTGCTGACCAGCCGGGAGGAGCGCATCCACCTGGTCGGCGACCGCGTGCTCGCGGTCAACGGCGCGGCCAGCCGCCTCGGCACCGTCGTCACCGTACGCGACCACACGGAGCTGCAGGCGCTGGCCGGGCAGCTCGACGCCGAGCGGGGGTTCGCCGAGTCGCTGCGGTCGGCGGCGCACGAGGCCGCCAACCGGCTGCACACGGTGATCACCCTGGTGGAGCTGGGCCGCGTGGAGCAGGCGGTGGCGTTCGGCACGGCCGAGCTGCGGGCGGCGCAGGAGCTGACCGACCGCGTGATGGCCGCGGTGCGCGAGCCGGTGCTGGCGGCGCTGCTGCTCGGCAAGAGCTCCGAGGCGGCCGAGCGGGGCGTCGAGCTCGTCATCAGCCAGGACAGCGACCTCGACGACCTGGGCGCCGAGCGCGGCGTCGAGACGCGGGAGCTGGTGACCATCCTCGGCAACCTCATCGACAACGCGATCGACGCGGCCTCACGGGTGGAGGTGTGCCTGCGCGGCGACGACCGGGAGGTGCTCGTGCGGGTGGCCGACGACGGGCCGGGGATCGTCTCGCCCGAGGCGTTCCGGCGCGGCTGGACGACCAAGGGCGACGGCCACGGGCTGGGGCTGGCCCTGGTGGGACAGGCGGTGCGGCGGCTGGGCGGCGTGATCGACGTGGCGGGCTCGGAGTTCACCGTGCGGCTCCCGGTGCCGGAGCGGGTCCGATGATCTCCGTGCTGGTCGTCGAGGACGAGGAGATCACCGCCGAGGCCAACCGCATCTACGTGGAGCGGGTGCCCGGCTTCCGGGTCGCCGGGGTGGCCCGCTCGGGCGGCGAGGCGCTGCGCTTCCTGGGGCACACGCCGGTCGACCTCATCCTGCTCGACCTGTACCTGCCGGACATGCACGGGCTGGAGGTGTGCCGCGCCGTGCGGGCCGGCGGGCTGCTGTGCGACGTCATCGCGATCACCTCGGCGCGCGACCTGGCCATGGTGCGCTCGGCGGTGTCGCTCGGCATCTCGCAGTACCTGCTCAAGCCGTTCGCGTTCGCCGCCCTGCAGGAGAAGCTGACCCGCTACGCCCGCTTCCGCAAGGAGGCCGGCGAGATCGTCGGCCAGGGCGACGTGGACCGGGTGCTGGGCACGCTGCGCGGCGTCGCCACCGAGCTGCCCAAGGGCATGACGCAGGACACGCTCGACACGGTCGCGGCCGAGCTGCGCAGCCGGCCCGAGGGCGTGTCGGCTCAGGCGGTCGGCGCGGCGGCCGGGGTGTCGCGGGTCACGGCCCGCCGCTACCTGGAGTACCTGGTGGAGCGGGGCGTCGCGGCGCGCTTCCCGCAGTACGGCGGGGTGGGCCGTCCAGAGTTGCTCTACCGGATGCCCACGCAACGTTCAGAGGAGTGACGCTGGTCGTTCAATCCGGGCCTCTAGCTTCTGGTGCATCCCTGAAGCACTGAGGAGTCACGTTGCGAGTCCTGGCCGTAGTTCCCGCCCGCGGAGGTTCGGCGGGCGTCCCCCTGAAGAACCTCGCCACGGTGGGCGGGGTGCCGCTGGTGGCCCGCGCCGTGCGCGCGTGCCTGCGGGCCGAGCTGATCGACCAGGTGGTGGTCAGCACCGACCACGCCGGCATCGCGGAGACCGCCCGGCAGGCGGGGGCGCTCGTCGTCGAGCGCCCGGAGGAGCTCAGCGGCGCGACGGCCTCCAGCGAGTCGGCGGTGCTGCACGCCCTGGACGCGCTCGGTGAGGAGCCCGAGGTCGTCGTCCTCGTGCAGTGCACGAGCGCCTTCATCGACCCCGCCGACCTGTCCGCCGCCGTGCGCAGGGTCCTCGACGGCGAGGCCGACTCGGTCGTGTCCGGGCTGCCGACGCACGAGTTCCTCTGGACGGCCGCCGGTGGCGGCGTCAACCACGACCCCGCGGTACGGCCCCGCCGGCAGGACCGCGAGCCGCAGTTCCGCGAGAACGGCGCCTTCTACGCCATGCGCGCCTCCGGCCTGCGCGAGCACGGTCACCGCTTCTTCGGCACCGTCGCCGTTCAGCCCGTGCCGACCCGGCACGCCGTCGAGATCGACGACCCCGAGGACCTGGAGCTGGTCCGGGCGCTGGCCCCGTTCGTCGACCAGCCGGAGCCGATCGACGTGGACGCCGTCGTCACCGACTTCGACGGCGTCCACACCGACGACCGCGCCTACGTCGACTCCGAGGGCCGCGAGATGGTCCTCGTCAGCCGCTCCGACGGGATGGGCGTCTCGCTGCTGCGCCGGTCCGGGGTGAAGGTGCTCGTCATGTCGACCGAGCACAACCCGGTCGTCGCCGCCCGGGCACGCAAGCTGGGCGTGCCGGTGCTGCAGGGGCTCGCCGAGAAGCGGACCGTACTGCGCGACTGGCTGGCGATCGAGGGGCTCGACCCGGCCCGCGTCGCCTACGTCGGCAACGACGTCAACGACCTCGGCCCGATGGCGGAGGTCGGCTGGCCCGTGGCGGTGCCGGACGCGCACCCGAAGGTGCGGGCCGCCGCCCGCGTCGTCCTCACCCGCGTGGGCGGGTCGGGGGCCGTGCGCGAGCTGTGCGACCGCGTGATGGCCGCCCGTCCCGCGCCCGCCCCGGCCGCGCCGGCCACCCCGCTGGTCCCCGGCACGCCGGCGCCCGCCACGGTGCCGACTCTCGACTCCCCCGCCTCTCCCGCCGTGAGGGCCCTCGGCGCCGCCGTCCAGGACCGGCCCAGGACCGCCCCGGCGCCGGTGGCCATCGGCGACGTGCTCGTGGGCGACGGCCTGCCGGTGTACGTGATCGGTGAGATCGGCATCAACCACAACGGCGACCTCGACCTCGCCCGCCGCCTCATCGACGTCGCCGCCGACGCCGGCTGCCAGGCCGTCAAGTTCCAGAAGCGCACCCCCGCGATCTGCGTGCCCGAGGAGCAGAAGGGCCAGATCCGGCAGACGCCGTGGGGCGAGATGACGTACCTGGAGTACAAGGAGCGCACCGAGTTCGGCATCGACGAGTACCGGCAGATCGCCAAGTACTGCGACGAGCGCGGCCTGCACTGGTTCGCCTCGCCGTGGGACGTGCCCTCCGTGGAGTTCCTGGAGGAGATGGGCGTCCTAGTCCACAAGGTGGCCTCGGCCGGCGTCGCCGACCACGAGCTGCTGCGCGCCTTGGCCGCAACGGGCAAGCCCGTCATCCTGTCCACGGGCATGTCCACGCTGCCCGAGATCGACCGGGCCGTCGAGATCCTCGGCACCGGCAACCTGATCGTGATGCACGCCACCTCGACGTACCCGCTGCCTCCGGAGGAGGCGAACCTGCGCACCATCACCACGCTCAAGGACCGGTACGGGGTGCCGGTCGGCTACTCCGGCCACGAGCGGGGGCTGCAGATCTCGCTGGCCGCGGTGACGCTCGGGGCGGTGTGCGTGGAGCGGCACATCACGCTCGACCGCACCATGTGGGGCTCCGACCACGCCGCCTCGCTGGAGCCGTCCGGCCTTGAACACCTCGTCCGCGACATCCGGATCATCGAGCAGGCGCTGGGCGACGGCGTCAAGCGGGTCTTCCCCGGCGAGGAGGCCCCCAAGGCCCGCCTGCGCCGCGTCACCGCCTGACCCCGCCACTCCTCGTTCCGGCAAGGGAAAGACTTGATCACTCTCTCGGTCGTCGTGCCGGTGCGGGACGGCGAGCGCTTCATCGCCGACGCGCTCGCCTCCCTGCGCCGCAACGCCCGGCGCGACTTCGAGTTCATCGTGGTGGACGACGGGTCGGTGGACGCCACCGCCGGCATCGTCGAGGACTTCCGCGGCGACCTGCCCGGCCTGTCGCTCATCCGCAATCCCCTGCCGCTGGGGCTGGCTGACGCGCGCAACACCGGGCTGACGGCCGCGGAGGGCCGGTACGTCACGTTCATGGACGGCGACGACTGGCTCGCCCCCGGATACCTGGAACGGCTCGTCGAGGCGATCGACGGGCTCGGCTGCGACTTCGTGCGGGCCGACCACGTCCAGGCCGAGGGCCGCAGACGGGTCGTGCACCGCGCTCCGCTGGCGCGGCGGGGCGTGGTGCTCGATCCCAGGGACGCGATCCTGCCCGCGAACGTGCGGACCATGGTCGACTACCCGTACGCGTGGGCCGGGGTCTACCGCCGCTCGCTGCGGGACCTGCTCCACTTCCCCGGCTCCCTGCACACCGCCGAGGACCGGCCGTGGATCTGGCGGCTGCACCGGGAGGCCGCCACGTTCGCGGTGGTGTCCGTCGCGGGCGTCTTCTACCGGCGGCAGGTGGCGGGCTCGCTGACACAGGTCGGCGACGAGCGGCAGCTCCACTTCTTCGACGCGTTCGACCTGGTCTTCAAGGACCTGGAGGAGGAGTTCCTGCCGAAGGCGGTGCGCAACTTCTGCGCGCTGCTCGCCCACCACCTGGAGCTGGCCGGCCGCTTCACGCCGCGGCTGCGGGCCCGCTTCGAGGAGCGCGGCGCGCAGGCCGTGCGGGCGCTGCCCACCGGCCTGGTCGTGGACGCGGTCTCCAGGATGTCCGTCCAGCGGGAGGCCGCGCTGCGGGCCCTCCTGCCGGACCTGCCCCCCAGCCCCCTCGTCCGGCTTCGCCGGGATCGGGAGGATTCATGACGACGGTCTGCTACGCCTCCACGCTGTTCGGCGCCATGTCGCTGGCGGCCGCGATCGACGACGGCCGTTTGGGAGGGGGCCGGTTCAGCAGCGGGCGCCGGGTGCTCATCGTCTCCACGAACGCGGCGATCCCCGAGATCGCCGTGCCGCTCGACCGGGCGCCCGGCTTCGCCGCGCTGCGCTCCCGCTTCGACGAGATCCACTCCTGGAACGACCTCATCGCGCCGCTGCACCCGTCGGACTGGAAGGCCCGGGTCATCGAGGTGCCGATGATGGAGCGGCTGATCCGCGCGCAGCTGGGCCTCGGCGAGGTGGACGAGCTGGTGCTGGAGTCGATCGCGGTGCCGCCCGCGCGGACCATCGCCGGGCTGGTGCGCGACTGCCCGATCACCGTCTACTCCGACGGGCTGATGAGCTACGGCCCGACCCGCGATCCGCTGCCCGCCGAGATCTTCCGCCGGATCACCCGCCTGCTCCACCTCGACCTGGTGCCGGGGCTGGAGCCGCTGCTGCTGAGCGAGTACGGGGTGCCGGCGGAGGTGCTGCCGGACACGGCGTTCCTGTCGGTCGTGCGCGAGGTGACGGCGACCGCACCCGACATGCTCGACGCGCGGGCGATGATCCTCGGCCAGTACCTGTCCGCGCTCGACATCGTCACGCCCGAGGAGGAGGCGGCGCTGCACGAGACCATGCTGCGCGCGCTGGCCGCCCGGGGGCACGAGACGGTCGTGTTCAAGCCGCACCCGTCGGCGGGCCGCGCGCACGCCCGGCTGCTGCGCCCCGCCGCCGAGCGGCTGGGGGTGCGGCTGGTGGTGGCGGACGAGAGCACACCGGCGGAGGCGTGCTTCGCGGCGCTGCGGCCGGAGCTCGTGGTGGGATGCTTCTCGACGGGCCTGATCACGGCCCAGCGGTACTTCAGCCTGCCGGTCGCCTCCTACGGGACGGAGCTGGTGCTGGACCGGCTGAGCCCGTACGAGAACAGCAACCGCATCCCCGTCACCGTGGTCGACGCGCTGCTGCCCCGGCTGTCGGAGGACGGCTCGGTGCAGGCGCCGCCCGCCATGGACCTGCCGGCGCTGGTGCGCGCCGTGGGCTACTGCATGCAGGCGGAGGCGTACCCGGAGCTGCGGCCGTCGGCGACGGTGTTCGACGCGCGCTACTTCAAGCGCAAGCGGCTGGAGACGCTCGGGCTGACCGGCCGGCCCACGGCCCTGGCCCGCCTGCGCCGCAAGCTCACCACCGCCCGCTGAACGCCCGCTGACGCACGCGCCCGCCCGGCGACGCACAACGGCCGCCGTCCCCTGACGCACGCGCCCGCCGCCCGCTGATGCGGCGGCGTGGGGGGCCTACCGCCGTCCGCTGACGTAGCGGCGAACGCGGCGCCGGGCGCGGTAGCCGTAGCGCAGCACGGCCGGCGGCACCTCCAGCCGGAGCCGGGCGCGGCGGCGGGCCGCGGCGTGCTCCGGCCCGTCCAGCAGCGACCGCGCCGGCAGCTCCCGGCCCGCCGCCGCCGCGGCCAGCAGGCCCGTCCAGTCGTCCAGCCCCGCCGGGTGGAAGTAGTTGGCCGCGCACCACTCGGGGTCGGCGGCCCGGAAGTCGCCCTCCGCGAGCTGGTCCAGCGTCCCGAGCAGCCCGCTCCCCTCGAACACCAGGTTGATCATCTCGGCGCTCACCCCGAAGTCGGAGAGCACCAGCGACGGCACCCCCTGGGCGACCGCCTCCAGCGCGGCCGTCGAGCTGACCGTGACGAACCCGGCCGCACGCTCCAGGTGCTCGTGCATGGGCCCGGCCGCGAAGGACAGCCGCCCCGGCTCGCCCATCTCGCGCCACAGCCGCTGATAGTGGTGGCGCTCGCGGTGCGTCTGCCGCTCGCCTTCCAATGCCCGCAGCTTCACCACCACGTCCAGGTCGGGCCGCCGCTCGGCCAGCCGCGCCAGCGCGGCCAGCACCCGCTCCCGCTCCGCCCGTTCCCGCGGCACCTTGGCCTGGGTGGCGAACACCACCCGGTTCCCCCCGCCCGCGGCCCGGCCGGGGCGCAGGAACGGCAGCCGGGCCAGCCCGATCGCCCCTCCCCCGCCGAGCCGCGCCGCGATCTCCCCGAACTCGGCCACCTCGCGCCGGCTGTGCAGCACGAACAAGTCGCAGCCGCTGCGGAAGAGCCACGCCTTCTCGGTGGCGGGCACGGAGATGCCGGGCAGCCCGGTCGCGAACGCGGGCCGGGGCCGCAGCCCGCTCAGCACCTCGGCGACCAGCACGTCCACGACCGGGCCGGTGCAGGCGACGAGGATCACGTCCGGCCGGCCGCGCTCCGCCTCGCGCCGCAGGGCGCGGGCCGACAGCACGGGCGGCGCGGGCCGCCCGCCCACCGCCGCGGCGATCTGCTGCGGCGAGGGCGCGATCGGCGTGCGCACCACCACGAGATCCGTCTCGCAGCCGGTCGGCAGGTCGCCGAGCAGGCAGGCCGCCCACTTCAGGTACGAGTCGGAGTCGGCGACCGCCAGCACTCTCACCCGGTCACTCCTGTCAGATGCGATCGCAGGGCGGGGGCCGCCCCGCTGGTCCACCAGTCGTCCGGCACGGCCACCGGCTCCACCGCGACTCCGCGCGGGCCGAGCAGGACCCGCAGGGAGGCGATGGCGGTCGAGGGCAGGCTGAGCACCCGCTGCCCGGCGCCCAGGCCGCGCAGCGTCAGCTCGGCCGGAGCGCCGCCGTCGTGCACGGTGATGCCGGGCCGTTCCCGGATGAGCGCCACGTCCACGGGGTCCTCGCGCCGGTGCGGGTAGTAGGCGAGCGGCTCCTCGCCGGCCAGGTCGGTCAGCCAGCGCAGGTAGCGGTCGCGGCGCACCAGGCCGTTGCGCACCAGGGACGTGCCGAGCACCACGGTGCGCTCGGCCGGTCCGGGCTCGGTGGGCGGCTGGGAGCGCAGCCAGGCGAAGTCATGGCGTACGAGGTCGAACCCGGCGTCGCGGACCGACTGTTCGAGCTCCTCGGTGACCGGCAGGGCGGTGAAGACGGTCACCCGGCCGGCGCGCAGCCTGAGCGCGGCGGCCAGCCCCAGCACGGCGCGCAGCCGTCCCGGCTGGGCGCGGGCCCGCAGCAGCGGACGGTACGGACCCGCCGCCAGCAGCTCCAGCAGCCGGAGCGTGGCCAGCCCGTCGTCCACGACGACCAGCCGGCCGGGACGGGAGGTGAGCCAGCGCAGCTGCACCTTGCCGGAGAAGGCGTCGCCGGCGGCGTTCATCCGCCGCGGCAGCTCCTCGGACGGCTCGGCCAGCTCCAGGCCCTCGGGCAGCGACAGGCGGCGCAGCTCGCGGCGGGTGGCCTTCAGCGCGCGCTGCCCGGCGCGGGGCACGACGTCGGTGGCGGGGCCGAGCAGGCCGGCGTGGTGCGCCTCGACGGCGCAGAGCATCTGGAGGGGTGACTCCACCCAGGCCGACGCCCGCTCCGCCACCCCTGCTCTCCCCACTCCGGGCTGATGCCGGCTTCGCTCCGGGTCGTCTGCGACCGCACGACGCGCTCACCGTAATCCGGCCCCCTGACGGCTCGGGGAACGCCGCATGAACAGTGACTCCTCCGCTCCCTGAAGGGACCGGCTTCTCGCTAAGCCGCTTCCGCGGCGTCGCGAAGGGCAAGCCCTGCCCTGAGGATGTTGACGGCCGCGTTCACGTCGGCGTGTGCGGCATGCCCGCACGCCGTACATCGGAACACAGCTTGGCTGACGCGGTTCTCCTTCGCGCAATGCCCACATGCGGCGCATGCGCGGGAGGTGTTGGCGGGGTTGACCGCGATCAGTGTGCGACCGGCGCTTTCAGCCTTGTGCGACAGGATCGTCAGCAACACCCCCAACCCGCGTCCAAGATGCTGCGGTTCAGGCCCGACTTGGCCGCGACATTACGGCCGGGGGCGTCGAGCGTGCCGGACGCCGAGCGGGTCATGGCGGCGATCCGCAGATCCTCGTGCACGATCACGTCATAGGCGCGGACCAGAGCGAGCGCGGTCTTGTGCGCGCCGTCCAGGCGCTGACGCCGCATCGTGGCATACAGCGCGGCCACGCGGGCCACGACCTTGCGGCGGCGTCCGCTCCCCCGCTGTGTCCGGGCCGGAGCCCGCTGCGCCGCCGCCAGTCGTCGGGCGGAGGAGGCCAGGTTGCGCGCGTTGGCCACATGGGCGCCGTCGGAGGTCGTCACCAGCCAGGCCACACCGAGGTCCACGCCGGCGACCGCTCCCGTGGAGGGGAGCGACTCCGCCGGCACATCGTCACACGACATGATCAGGAACCAGCGGGCACCCTCCCGCTTCACGCTGATCGTCTTCACCCGGCCCCGTATCGGGCGGTGCTGGTGGACGCGTACATGCCCGATCCCTTGCAGGCGGGCGAATGCCGCCGAAGGGTGCTCGGGCTGGGAATCCCACCGGCAGCCGTCGCCGTCCTTGGGCCAGGTCACCGTGTCGAACCGACCGCGCCCCTTGAACCGCGGGAACCCTGGCGTGCGCCCGGCTCTGACACGGGCGAAGAACGTCTTGAAGGCGTTGTCCAACCGGCGCAGAGTGGCCTGCTGGGAGGAGAACGACCACCGGCCCTGCCCCTCCGCGTCATCGGCGCGAATGTGCTTCAGATCCGCCGACTGATCACCGTACCGGACGCTCACGCCCGCCTTGCGGTAGGCCGTACGCCGATGCTCCAACGCGCCGTTGTACAACTGGCGGTGGTCCTCGAGGCACGCCACCAGCGCGATCTGCTGACGAACGGTCGGCCGCAGCAGGAACTTGTACGTCCTGCGCACGGCCATCACCCCCGCCCGGCACTCGCGCTGCCGGCGCGGTCGGCCAGTCTCACGATCATCATGACAGCACCACTCGCCCTCTTGCCGTGGAGAGCAGAAAACCCATGGTGAGATCGGAGGGCGAACCAGTCGCTGACGCCATTGCCCCCGACCCTGTGCAGGCGATGGTGTCCACCTTGGTTCTAATGGAGGCCATGAATTCGCTCAATCTCACCAGTGACGGCGTCTCGATCCCCCAGCTCGGGTTCGGCGTCTGGCAAGTACCCGCCGACGAGGCCGAGCGGGCCGTGACGACCGCTTTGGAGGCCGGTTACCGGCACGTCGACACCGCCAGGATCTACGGCAACGAGGAGGGCGTGGGCCGGGCGGTGCGCGCCTCCGGTCTGCCGCGCGAGGAGGTGTTCGTCACCACGAAGCTGTGGAACGACGACCACCACCGCGCCGAGCGGGCCCTGGACGAGAGCCTGGCGCGGCTCGGCCTGGACCACGTCGACCTCTATCTCATCCACTGGCCCGTGCTGAAGCAGGACGCCTACGTGGGTGCCTGGCGGGCGTTGGAGAAGGCGCACCGCGACGGGCGGGCCCGGGCCATCGGTGTGTCCAACTTCACGGTGGAGGCGCTCACCCGGCTCATGGACGAGACCGGGGTCACGCCGTCGATCAACCAGATCGAGCTGCACCCGTGGCTCCAGCAGCACGAACTGCGGGCCTTCCACGAGGCCAACGGCATCCTCACCGAGGCGTGGAGCCCGCTCGGCCAGGGCCGGGGCCTGCTGGAGGAGCCGGCGTTCCAGACGCTGGCCGCCAAGCACGGGCGCACCCCGGCGCAGGTCGTGCTGCGCTGGCACATCCAGCTCGGCAACGTGACGATCCCCAAGTCGGTCACGCCCTCCCGCATCCGGGAGAACATCGACGTGTTCGACTTCGTCCTGGACGACGAGGACCTGGCGGCTATCGGGGCACTCAACGCCAATCGCCGCCTTGGGCCCGATCCCGCCACATTTGGGTAAAAAAGCTATGATCCCTCGCCATGAGGGATCTCGCATGGGGCATCGCGGCGACAGGCGGTATCGCACGGACCGTGGGCGCGGTCATCGCCGCGGAGCCCGGCATGCGGGTGGCGGCCGTCGGCTCGCGTGACCTGGACCGCGCCGACGCGCTGGCCGCGGAGCTCGGCGCCGAGTCGGCGTACGGCTCCTACGCGGAGCTGTGCGCCGACCCGGCCGTCGACGCCGTGTACGTGGCCACGCCCCACGCCCAGCACCTGGCGGTGGCCGAGGCGGCCATCGCGGCGGGCAAGGCCGTGCTGTGCGAGAAGCCGCTGGCCGCCTCGCTCGCCGACGCCGAGCGCATGGTGCGCCTGGCCCGCGAGGCCGGGGTCTTCCTGATGGAAGCGATGTGGATGCGGTTCAACCCGCTCATCCGGCGGGTGGCCGCCGACCCGCGCTTCGGCGAGATCCGCTCGGTGCAGGCCAGTTTTGGCTTCGCTTTGCCGTTCGATCCGGCGCACCGGCTGTGGGCTCCGGAGCTGGGTGGCGGGGCCCTGCTCGACCTCGGGATCTACCCGTTCGGGCTGGCCCAGCTGCTGCTCGGGGCGCCGTCGGAGGTGCGGATGACGGGCTGCCTGGCGCCGTCGGGCGTGGACGCGGAGGCGGGCGGCGTGCTGGTCTATCCCGGCGGGAGGCGGGCGCTGGTGGAGTCCTCGCTGCTCGCCTCGTTCCCCAACAGCGCGTACGTGGTGGGCACGGGGATGCGGGCCGAGATCCAGGCGCCGTTCTGGGCCCCGAACCGGGTCGTGCTCAGCGGAGCGTCGATGGCGACGGAGGTCCACGACCTCGACCCGGCCGACAACGGATACGCGGGTGAGCTGCGCGAGGTACGGGACGCCCTGGCCGAGGGACGGACCGAAAGCGAGATCATGCCACTGGACGAAAGCCTTGCCATGATGGGGCTTCTGGAGGAGGCACGCTCCCAGCTCTCCTAGCTGGGCATTTATCCACTTGTAATCCTCTTGCCGGATGTATTACCTTAAATCCTGTTCGTCGGCTTACGTCCGGTTTGCCCGTTCGTTGCCGGCCTATCGCACAGATCATCACAGGACCCCCCTGTGACCGCTGAATCCGCCTGAGCGCGGAACCGGGGACCCACTTCTCTTGGGGTGAATCGGCACTTCCTTGTGCCGTAGGGCAGCTTCCACGCCCGAACCCGTCAGCTAACCCGGTAAGCGGCATGGAAGCAAGGAGCATCCCTTCTCGATGGCCAAGCACCGTCTCCTCCGTGCCCTCACGCCCGGAACGATCCGCGCCACCCTCGGCGCGACCATCATCGCCTCGGCCGCCTTCGGCGCCGTCGCGCCGGCCAACGCGGACACCCCCGAGCACGTGGGGCCGGCATCCAACTCGTCCACCAGCCAGAGCGTCAACAGCCAGGCCGCCAACAGCCAAGCCGCGTCCGGCTCGCAGTACGGCCGGGTCAACGTGACCGCGCAGAAGGTCCTCGACGTGGCCCGCGCGCAGGTCGGCACCTCCGAGAACGCCTACGGCGGCGGCACCAAGTTCCAGCAGTGGTACGCGAAGTCGCAGCGCGCGCTGGAGACCGTCAAGCGTGACGGCGGCTCGCCGCAGGCCTACCTCAACGCCGCCTGGTGCTCGATGTTCGTCTCCTGGGTCGGCGAGCAGACCGGCGCCCGCCCGCAGGTCGGCTGGGACGCCTACACCGTCGCCCACGCCCGCTGGTTCGCCCAGAACCACCGCTGGGGCAGCGCGCCCAAGCCCGGCGCCGTCGTCTTCTTCTCCTGGAGCGGCAGCAAGAGCCTGGACGACATCAACCACGTCGGGTTCGTCGTCAAGGACAACGGCAACGGCACGATCTCCACGATCGAGGGCAACACCGGCAACGGCCGCGTCGAGCAGCGCGTCCGGCCGACCTCCCAGGTCGTCGGCTACGGCTACCCGAACTACGCCGGCTGACCCGGTCCCCCTACCACTCCCCCACCTCTCCCCAGAGGGAGCGAGCGCGCGCCTTCCCCCGGCGCGCGCTCGCTCGCGTTCCGGGCAGGTCTCTCGTACGCCTGACACCCCTCGTCCCGCCCCGGCCTTCAGCGGGTTGTCCGTTCCTGTGGCGTTAACGGGACAGATGGTATGGGAGCGCTCCCAGCGACCTTTTCGCGCTGTTTGCGGCCTTGAATCCGCTTTCACGGCGCCAAATCCGGCCTGAGGTAACGGTTGCGTTGCGGGCCGTTGACGGCCCCCACGCCATGAGGGCACTCTTTGTGGGAGCGCTCCCAAGACCTTCCCATCGCGGCCTCACGTCGCGATGCACCTCCCACATTCACCACCCAGAGGGGTTCCGAATGAAGAACCACAAGCGCTTCGTCGTGACCGGAGCCGCGATGACGGCGCTGCTGGCCATCGCGGCGTGCAGCAGCGGCGGTGGCGGCGCCACCCCGGCGGGCTCGCAGAGCAGCGCGGCGGCGGAGCCGGTCACGATCAACGTGCACACCTTCGGCGGCGGCGAGAACTTCGGCTACGACGAGGCCGTCAAGAAGTGGAACGCCGAGCACCCGAACATCCAGATCAAGTACACGAACCTCACCGACCGGTTCGAGGACGTGTACCTGCCGCAGCTCCTCCAGCGTCTCCAGGCGGGGGCAGGCGCAGGAGACGTGGTCGGCATCGACGAGGGCGCGATGGGCCTCATGGCGGCCCGTCCGCAGTTCTTCGCCGACCTCGGCCAGTACGGCCTGGAAAGCCGCAAGGCGGACTTCCCGGCGGCCAAGTGGGAGGCGGGCCTCAACGCGGACGGCAAGCTGTTCGCGCTGGGCACGGACATGGGCGGCATGACCATGTGCTACCGCAAGGACCTGTTCAAGAAGGCCGGTCTGCCCACCGACCGCGAGGAGGTCGGCAAGCTCTGGCCGGACTGGAACGCGTTCCTGGAGACCGGCAAGAAGTTCGAGGCCGCCAAGACGGGCGCGAAGTTCATGGACGGCCCCAACACGATCTACAACGTCATCCTCTTCCAGGAGGCGCCGAAGAACGGCAACCTCTCCTACTTCGACAAGAACAACCAGCTCGTCATCGAGTCCAACCCGGCCGTCAAGACCTCCTTCGACTGGGTGACCACCTTCAGCAAGGCCGGCATGACCGCCAAGCTGCAGGCGTGGAGCCCGGCGTGGGACAAGGCCATCAAGGGCGGCGGCTTCGCCACCATGGGCTGCCCGTCGTGGATGCTCGGCGTGATCGAGGGCAAGGCCGGCGAGTCCAACAAGGGCAACTGGGACGTCGCGGCGGTGCCGGGCGGCACGGGCAACTGGGGCGGCTCCTGGCTCGCGGTGCCCAAGCAGAGCAAGCACCCCAAGGAGGCCGCCGAGGTCGTGAACTACCTCACCGGCAAGGAGGGCCACGTCGCGGCCTTCAAGGAGGCCGGCGCGTTCCCGAGCTCGCTGCCCGCGCAGCAGGACCCCGAGGTGGCGGGCCTGAAGAACGCCTACTTCAACGACGCGCCGACCGGCCAGATCTTCAGCGACTCGGTGAAGAACCTCCAGCCGGTGTTCTTCGGTGAGAAGCACGCCCAGGTGAAGACCGCGGTCGAGAAGGTCATCGAGGGCATGGACCAGGGCGCGATCAAGTACGACGAGGCCTGGTCGAAGTTCGTCGCGGCGGGTGTGAAGGCGGCGGGCTGACCCCCGTCCCCCAGGACCGGGTGGCGCCCCTTCCCCTCTGCGGGCGCCACCCCTCCCCGCCCCGGCTCGAAAGGCTTCCATGACTATCCAACTCGCGCCGCCGCCCGCCCGGCGGGCGCCGGGCAGGCGGTCGGCCCCCTCCCGGCGGATGGCCCGCTTCGACCTCAAGGGCACGCCGTACGTTCTGGTGTCGCCCTACTACCTGCTGTTCGCCGTCTTCGGCATCTTCCCGCTCGGCTACACGCTCTGGGTCTCGCTGCACGACTGGGAGCTGGCCGGCGACACGGAGTTCAACGGCCTGGCCAACTACGGCGAGCTGATCACCGACGCCGCCTTCTGGAACGCCGTCGTCAACACGCTCGGCATGTTCGTGCTGGCCACCGTGCCCCAGCTCGTGCTGGCGCTGCTGCTGGCCAACGCCCTCAACAAGAGGCTGCGCGGCCGGCTGCTGCTGCGCCTCGGCGTGCTGCTGCCGCTCATCACCTCCGTGGTCGCCGTGGCCGTGATCTTCAGCCAGCTCTACAGCCGCGACTACGGGGTCTTCAACTGGATCCTGTCCTGGTTCGGCGTCGATCCGATCATCTGGCAGAACGAGAAGTGGTCCTCCTGGATCGCGATCGCCACGATGGTCGACTGGCGCTGGACGGGCTACAACGCGATCATCCTGCTGGCCGCGATGCAGACGATCCCGCGCGACCTGTACGAGGCCGCCTCCATCGACGGTGCGTCGGCGCGCACGCAGTTCTGGCGGATCACGGTGCCGATGCTGCGGCCGACGATGGTGTTCGTCGTGTTCATCTCGACGATCGGCGGGCTGACGCTGTTCACCGAGCCGGTCATGTTCGAGGGCAACCCGATGATGACGGGCGGCACCACCGGCCAGTACCAGACAGTGGCCATGTTCATCGTCAAGTCCGCCTTCCGCGACTTCGAGATGGGCTACGCCTCGGCGGCGGCCTGGCTGCTGTTCGTGCTGATCCTGCTCGGGACGATGATCAACTACTGGTTCACCCGCCGCATCGGAGGCGCCCGATGAACAACCGCCTCTGGGACGCGGGCCTCATGACCAAGGTGGTGCTGGGCTTCGCGCTGCTGCTGTCCGCGTTCCCCATCTACTACATGTTCATCATGGCGACGCGCACCAACGACGACGCCGTGGAGACGCCGCCGCCGCTGCTGCCCGGCGGCCACCTCGGCGAGAACGTCCAGCGGCTGCTGTCCACCGAGGACGCCAACTTCGTCACCGGGCTGGTCAACTCCGCCATCGTGTCCGTCACCGTGACCGTGTCGGTGGTGCTCATCTCGACGCTGGCCGGCTTCGCGTTCGCCAAGCTCCGCTTCCCCGGCTCCAAGGTCCTGCTCGGGCTGATCCTGGTCACCATGATGGTGCCGCTCCAGCAGATGGGCGTGGTGCCGCTGTACGACATGATGGTCAAGCTCGGCTGGACCGGCCAGCTCCAGTCGGTCATCCTGCCGTTCCTCGTCAACGGGTTCGGCGTGTTCATGATGACCCAGTACACCTCCCAGGCGGTGCCCGACGAGCTGGTCGAGGCCGCCCGCGTCGACGGGGCGACCACCCTGGGCATCTACGGCCGGGTCGTCCTGCCCGCGCTGCGGCCCGGGATGGCGGTGCTGGCCCTGCTGGTGTTCATGCAGACCTGGAACGAGTTCATGTGGCCGCTCATCGTGCTGAACCCGGACAACCCGGTGGTTCAGACGTCGATCGCGGCGCTCAACTCCGCCCATGGCACGGACTACGTGATGCTGTTCACCGGCACCGCCGCCTCCGTCCTCCCTCTCTTCGTGGTTTTCGTGCTGTTCGGCCGGCAGATCGTCGGCGGCCTGATGGAAGGTGCGGTCAAGGCGTGACGACTCAAGAGGAGCAGACGAGCTCCCACCTGCGGTTCCCACCGGGATTCGCGTGGGGGGCGGCCACCTCGGCTTACCAGATCGAGGGCGCGGTGACCGCCGACGGCCGCGGCGTCTCCATCTGGGACACCTTCACCAAGCAGCCCGGCCGGGTGGTCGGCGGCCACCACGCGGACGTGGCCATCGACCACTACAACCGGTACAAGGACGACGTCGCCGTCATGGCGGACCTGGGCCTGAGCGCCTACCGGTTCTCCGTGTCGTGGCCGCGCGTCCAGCCGGAGGGCTCCGGGCGGTTCAACCTCAAGGGCCTCGACTTCTACAAGCGGCTCGCCGACGAGCTGCGCGCGAACGGCATCGACCCGTGGCTGACCCTGTACCACTGGGACCTGCCGCAGGCGCTGGAGGACGCGGGCGGCTGGCCCAACCGGGACACCGCCTACCGGTTCGCCGAGTACGCCCAGTGCGTCCACGACGCGCTCAAGGACCACGTGCACACCTTCAGCACGGTCAACGAGCCGTGGTGCGCCGCGTTCCTCGGCTACGCCTCGGGCGAGCACGCCCCCGGCCGCCGCGAGCCGGCCAACGCCATCAGGGCCGCCCACCACCTCAACCTCGCCCACGGGCTGGCCGTCCAGGCCATGCGGGGCAGCAGGGTCGGCGGCTGCGTCAACCTGTACGCGGTGACGCCGGCCGGCGACAGTGACGCCGACCTGGACGCGGCGCGGCGGATCGACGGGCTGCAGAACCGGTTCTTCCTGGACGCGCTCCTCCTCGGCCGCTACCCCGAGGACGTCCTGGCCGACCTCGGCATGGACACCGGCTTCATCGCCGACGGCGACATGGAGACCATCAAGGCCCCCATCGACCTGCTGCTCGTCAACTACTACAGCCGCTTCACCGTTTCGGGAGCCGGAGGCGGCAAGGCGTCGGCGGCGGCGGCCCCGACCGAGACGGGCTCGCCCTGGGTCGGCAGCGAGCACGTGTCGTTCGTCAACGGCGGGCGGCCGGTCACCGCGATGGGCTGGGAGATCGACGACAGCGGCCTGCTGGAGGTGCTGCAGCGGGTGGCGCGCGACTACCCGGCGATCCCGCTGGTGATCTCCGAGAACGGCGCCGCGTTCGACGACGTGCTGAAGAACGGCCGCGTCCACGACGTCCAGCGCACCTCGTACCTCGACTGCCACCTGCGCGCCTGCCGTGAGGCGATCGACGCCGGCGTGCCGCTGCAGGGCTACTTCGCCTGGTCGCTCATGGACAACTTCGAGTGGGCGTGGGGGTACGGCAAGCGTTTCGGGCTCGTCCACGTCGACTTCGAGACGCAGGAGCGGGTGCTGAAGGACAGCGCGCTCTGGTATTCCCAGATCATCCGGCAGAATAGGCGCCATGAACCGACCGACTCTTGAGGCAGTCGCGGCCCGGGCCGGGGTCGGCCGGGGCACGGTGTCCAGGGTCATCAACGGGTCCCCCAACGTCAGTGACAAGGCGCGCGAGGCCGTCCGCCAGGCCATCGACGAGCTGGGCTACGTGCCCAACCGGGCCGCGCGCGCCCTCGTCACCCGGCGCACCGACACGGTCGCCCTGGTGGTGTCGGAGAGCGAGCTGCGGGTCTTCGACGAGCCGTACTTCGCGGGCACGATCCGCGGCATCGGCTCGGCGCTGTCCGAGACGGGGCTCCAGCTCATCCTGGCGATGGCGCAGTCCGACGAGGAGCACGAGCGGCTGGAGCACTACCTGACGGGGCAGCACGTCGACGGCGTGCTGCTCCTGTCGCTGCACGGCGACGACCCGCTGCCGGCCCGGCTGGAGTCGATGGGCGTGCCCACCGTGCTCGGCGGCCGGCCGGTCGGCCCGGCGCCCTACAGCTACGTCGACATGGACAACCGGGCCGGCGCCCGGCAGGCGGTCAAGCATCTGCTGGGTCTCGGCCGGGAGTCGATCGCCACCATCGCCGGACCCCAGGACATGGGCGTGGGCGTCGACCGTCTCGCGGGCTACCGCGACGCGCTGCTCAGCTCAGGCATGCCCGAGCTGGTCGCCTACGGCGACTTCTCCGAGGAGAGCGGCGCCGCGGCGACGCGCGAGCTGCTGGAGGCGCATCCGGCGCTCGACGCCGTGTTCGCCGCCTCCGACCTGATGGCGGTGGGCGCGCTGCGGGTGCTGAAGGCCACGGGGCGGACCATCCCGGGCGACGTGGCGGTGGTCGGCTTCGAGGACTCCAAGGCCGCCACCCACACCGACCCGCCGCTGACCACGGTCCACCAGCCGACGGAGGCGATGGGCCGGCAGATGGCCCAGCTCCTGGTGGCCCGCATCAACGGCGAGGAGGTCCGCCAGCCGGTGGTCATCCTCGACACCCACCTGGTGCTCCGCCAGTCCGCCTGAGAGCAGGGAACGCACACCATGGACAGCCGGACGAAACGCCGCCTCACCCCCGCCGAGCTGGACGCCCTGGCCCGGCGGGCCGTCGGCGCCGGCGTCGCCGCCGCGGCGGAGCTGACCGACGGCTACGCCAACGCGGTGTGGCGGCTCACGCTCGACGACGGCCGCGACGTGGTGCTCAAGGTGGCGCCGCCGCCCGAGCTGGAGCAGCTCAGCTACGAGCGCCACCTGCTGCGCATGGAGGCGGCGGTGTGCGAGCTGGCCGCGGCGGCGGGGGTGCCCGTGGCCGCGCTGGTGGCCGCCGGGTTCGACGACCCGGTGCTGGGCGGCGACTACCTGGTGCTGCACGCGCTCGACGGCGTCTCGTGGATCGACGTCCCGCCCTCCAGCGACCCGCTGGTCAGGGGCCCGCTCGACGGGGGCGGGCACGACGCGCTGCGGCGGGAGCTCGGGCGCCACCTGGCCCGGCTCAACGCGGTGACCGGCGAGGTGTTCGGCTATCCGCACGCGGGCATCACCGGAGCCACCTGGCGGGAGGCGTACCTCGCCATGATGGGGGCGCTGCTCGCCGACACCCGGCGCTACCCGACGCCGCTGCCGCTGCCCGCGGCCGAGATCGCGGCCGTGGTCGCCGGCGCCGCGCCCGCGCTGGACGAGGTGACGACACCGCACCTGGTCCACTTCGACGTGTGGGCGGGCAACGTGTTCCTGGACCTGACGGGGCAGCCGCGCATCCAGGCCATCATCGACCACGAACGGGCGTTCTGGGGCGACCCGCTGGCGGAGTTCGTCACGCCCACCCTCTTCGACGAGCTGGACGAGGACGACCCGCTGCTCGCGGGCTACCGCGAGGTCACGCCGCTCGACCTTACGCCCCGCGCCCGGGTGCGGCTCGACCTCTACCGGGCGTACCTGTACCTGATCCTGCTGGTCGAGAACGGGCCGCGGCAGTACCCGGAGGACGAGTACGAACGGATCCGCGGCCTCGCCACGGAGTGGCTCACCCACGTGCTGCGCCGCCTCGCCGCGAGCCCGCCGGCCTGACCGAAGCCAGGGCCGCGGCGCGTTCGGACCTGCCCGTACGGGGAAAGCTCCAGCGAAACGCCGCACCTGGGGACGGACCATGAGCTGTGTGATCGCGGGCGGCGGCCCGGCGGGCGCGATGCTCGCCCTCCTGCTCGCCCGGGCCGGCGTCGAGGTGACGCTGCTGGAGAAGCACGCCGACTTCCTGCGCGACTTCCGCGGCGACACCATCCACCCCTCCACCCTCCAGGTGCTCGGCGAGATCGGGCTGGCGGAGGAGTTCCTGCGGCTGCCGCACCGCAAGACGTACGAGCTGAGCGTCGTCACCGACACCGGACCGATCCCGCTGGCGAACCTGCGCGGGCTGCCCTGCGCCTACGACTACATCGCGTTCGTCCCCCAGTGGGACTTCCTGTCGCTCGTCACCTCCGCCGCCGCCCGCTACCCGTCGTTCCGGCTGCTGATGAGCGCCGAGGCGCACGGGCTGATCGTGGAGGGCGGCGAGGTGCGCGGGGTGCGCTACCGCGACGCGGAGGGCGAGCACGAGCTGCGCGCGGGGCTGACCGTCGCCGCCGACGGGCGGACCTCGGTGCTGCGGCGGGCCGCCGGGCTGCTGCCGAGGGAGTTCGGGGCGCCCATGGACGTGCTGTGGTTCCGGCTTCCGCGCGTGCCCGGCGATCCCGACGAGACGTTCCTGCGGCTCTCGCGCGGCCATCTCATGGTGGTGATCGACCGGGAGACGTACTGGCAGCTCGCGTACGTGATCCCCAAGGGCGGCTACGACGACCTCGTACGGCGGGGCATCGGCGCGCTGCGCGAGCCGGTGGCGCGGCTGGTGCCGTTCCTGGCCGGCCGGGAGACGCTGATCGAGGGCTACGACGACGTGAGCATGCTCACCGTGGTGATCGACCGGCTGCGCCGCTGGCACCGGCCCGGGTTCACGGCCATCGGCGACGCCGCGCACGCCATGTCGCCGGTGTTCGGCGTCGGCATCAACCTGGCCGTGCAGGACGCCGTGGCCGCGGCGAACCTGGTGGCCGGGCCGCTGCGCGCGGACGGCCGCGTGCCCGAGGCGACGCTGCGGCGGCTCCAGCGGCGGCGCATGTGGCCGACCCGGGTCACCCAGGCCGCCCAGCGGGTCGTGCAGGACCTGCTGATCGGGCCGGCGCTGCGCAGCCGCCTGGGGTCCCCGCCGATCCGGCCGGACGTGACGCGGATCCCCCTGCTCAACCGGGTCCCGCGGCGCTTCATCGGCCTCGGTGTACGGCCCGAGCACGTCGAGGTGCCCGCGTCCCCGTGAAACGACCTTCTCACAACGTGGACATCGGGGTCGGCCGGGCGGGGCGGGTGGAATACCCTCGTATATCGTGAGCGCACAGAGCAATCTCGATTCCTGGAGAGCCCTCCCCGCGGCCCAGCAGCCCGACTGGCCCGACCGCGGCGAGCTCGACAAGGTCGTCGCCGAGCTCGGCGGCCTGCCTCCCCTCGTCTTCGCCGGCGAGTGTGACCTGCTGAAGGACCAGCTGGCCGCCGTGGTCCGCGGCGAGGCGTTCGTGCTGCAGGGCGGCGACTGCGCGGAGACGTTCGCCGGCGCCACCGCCGACAACGTCCGCAACAAGCTCAAGACGCTGCTCCAGATGGCGATCGTGCTCACCTACGCCGGCAAGGTGCCGGTCGTGAAGATCGGGCGCCTGGCCGGGCAGTTCGCCAAGCCGCGCTCCAAGGGCACCGAGACCCGCGACGGCGTGGAGCTGCCCGCCTACCGGGGCGACATGGTCAACGGCTTCGACTTCACGCCCGAGGCGCGCCGGCCCGACCCGTGGCGGCTGCTGAAGGCGTACCACTCCTCCGCCGTGACGCTCAACCTGGCCCGCGCCTTCGCCAAGGGCGGCTACGCCGACCTGCGCCAGGTGCACGCCTGGAACCAGGACTTCGTCGCCGAGTCCCCCGCCGGCCGCCGCTACGAGCAGCTCGCCCGGGAGATCGACCAGGCGCTGGCGTTCATGCGCGCCTGCGGGGCCGACCCGGAGGAGTTCCACACGGTCGAGTTCTTCTCCTCGCACGAGGCGCTGATCCTCGACTACGACCGGGCGCTGACCCGCATCGACTCCCGCACCGGCCTGCCGTACGACGTGTCGGCGCACATGGTGTGGATCGGCGAGCGCACCCGGCAGCTCGACGGCGCCCACGTCGACTTCTTCGCCCGCATCCGCAACCCGATCGGCGTCAAGCTGGGCCCGACGACCACCTCGGCCCAGGCGCTGGAGCTGGTCGAGAAGCTCAACCCCGACAACGAGCCGGGCCGGTTGACGTTCATCACCCGCATGGGCGCCTCCAAGATCCGCGAGCTGCTGCCCAGCCTGGTCAAGGAGGTCACCTCCGCCGGTGCCCAGGTCGCGTGGATCTGCGACCCGATGCACGGCAACACCTTCGAGGCGCCGAGCGGCCACAAGACGCGGCGGCTCGACGCCGTGCTCGACGAGGTGGCGGGCTTCTTCGAGGTGCACCGCGCGCTCGGCACCCACCCGGGCGGCATCCACATCGAGTTCACCGGCGACGACGTGACCGAGTGCGTGGGCGGCGGCCACGAGATCGCCGAGGGCGACCTGGCCACCCGCTACGAGACGGCCTGCGACCCGCGCCTCAACCGCGGCCAGTCCCTCGACCTGGCCTTCCGCGTCGCGGAGCTGTACCGCAACGCCTGATCCCGCGAGTGCGGTCCCCGGCATGCGAAAGCCCCGCCGTCATGGGCGGGGCTTGCCGGCCGTGCGGCCGGGCCGGGGTCAGCCGTTCCGCTGCTCGGCCCCGTTGAGCTCCTCGCTCAGCTCGGTGCGGATCGCGTCCATGTCGAGCGCGCGGACCTGGCGGATGAGGTCCTCCAGGGCGGGCTCGGGGATGGCGCCCGGCTGGGCGTAGACCACGATGCCGTCGCGGATGGCCATCAGCGTCGGGATCGAGGTGATGTCGAAGCCCTGCGCGAGCGCCTGCTGCGCGTCGGTGTCGATCTTGCCGAAGGTGATGTCGCCGTGCTTGTCCGACGCCTTCTCGAAGATCGGGCCGAACATCTTGCACGGCCCGCACCACTCGGCCCAGAAGTCGAGCAGGACGATCCCCTTGTCGGCGATGTCGTTGAAGTTGGTCTCGGTTACCTCGATGGTCGCCACAAGTGGCTCCTCGCTCGTCGACGAAGCTGTCACCGGATAGAAACCCCTACCCGTCTTCCCTCATTCCAGCACGCGGCCGGACCCCGCCACGAGGCGCGTGGCGGGGTCCGGCCGCGTGCAGCGCTGTCCCGTCCTGCTCAGCCCCTGCCGCCGGGCAGGGTGAGGCCGATCACGACCGGGTCGTGGTCGGAGGAGCGGTAGGCGTCCGGCCGGTAGAGGCCGTCCGGGTTGTACTCGGTGTTGTAGTCCAGGAGGCGCGGCTCGTCGGCGTTGATGTGCCAGATCGTGGTGCTGGTGACGCGCCTGAGGAGCTGCCGGCCGGCCAGGGCGTGGTCCAGCTCGCCCGACATCCCGTCGAACAGGTAGCTGTAGCGCAGCGGCGCCGGGACGAACCGCTTGGTGAGGCTGGTCAGGCCGCCCGCCTCCAGCGTGTCGATCGGGTCCTCCTCGCCGTAGGAGTTGAGGTCGCCGAGCACGAGCGGGTTCGGCAGGTCCTCGACGAGCTGGAGCAGGGCCTGCGCCTGCTTGACTCGGGTGGCGTTCCAGCAGCCCTGTCCGTCGCCCTGGTCGGCGTCGGGGCCGTCGCCGGCAGGGCAGCTGCCCTTGGACTTGAGGTGGTTGACGACCATGGTGAACGGCTGGCCGCCGCCCGGCCGCCGGAACGTCTGTATGAGCGGCGGCCGGCTGAACACCGGGTCCTGCGAGGCGCGCGGCTCGCCGACGGGCTCCAGCTTGGCGGGCTTGTAGACGATGCCGACCTGGATGGCGTCGGTGCCCGGGTACGGGTGGGTCAGCGCCGCGTACGTGCCCGCGCCGACCTCGGCGTTGACGGCGTCCACGAGTGCCTGGAGCGCGCTCTGGCCGTTGTTCTCGACCTCCATGAGAGCGACGGCGTCCGCGTCGATGCCCTTGAGCGCCGCGACCAGCTTGGCGAGCTGCCGCCGCTGCTCCTCGGCGTTCGTCGCGCCGCGGGAGCCGAGGGTGGTGAACCAGTTGAGCGTGTTGAACGAGGCCACCTTGACGTTGCCGATCACCGGGAACGGCTTGGGCAGCCGGGGGTTGGCGTGGTGGTAGGCGACGGGCTTGGTGGGCTGGAGCCGGTAGGCGCCGATGCCGTACCCGAGGACGCCGGTGACGCCGACGGCCACGTCGCCGGTGCGGACGATGGGCGGCAGCGTGGCGGGGTTCTGCCGGGTGGAGCCGTCGTCGATGAGCAGCGCGCGCCGCGCCTGCTGCCCGGGGTCGACCCCGGGGCGGTCGGTCGGCTGGTAGAGCCGGCCACCGGCGGAGACGGTGACCTCGCCGTAGCGGCCGAGGTTGTAGTGGTCGGTGACGGTGAGCGGCTGCGGGAGGGTGAGCAGCATGTTCTCGACGCTCTCCAGCGCGTCGCCGGGCAGCGTGTACGGCCGGGCGGGCACGGTGCCGGTGCCGCAGACGTCCACGGCGGTCACCGGGGACAGCTCGGTCCAGCCGTTGTACTCGACGGCCTTGCCGGTGACCAGGACCCGGTCGCCGGGCTTGACGTCCTTGAGCGTGTCACGGGCGTAGGCGAACAGGCCCTCGGACGTCGCCGGGTCGGAGTCCGGCCGCGGGTCCTGCAGGAAGAAGCCGCCGAGCTGGTCGGAGCGCTGGAAGTCGCCCGTGACGACACCTTCGACGCGCACGGTCTGCCCGGCGAGCGGGGTGGCGTCGCCGCCGCCCTGGACCTGCGAGATCCGGTGGGTGGCGGGGGTGTCACAGGGCGCCGCCGCCGTCGCCGGTGTGCTGGTGGCGTCCGGAGTGGTTGCGTCCGGCGCGGTGGTATCCGGTGCGGTGGTGTCCGGAGTGGTGGGGGACGCCGCGGCGGCCGGAACGGCCAGCAGGGAGGCGGAGAGGGCGGCCGCGGCGAGCGCGGCGAGAGTGGCCCGGGGTAAAACGCGCATGACCGGCACTTTAGAGGGACGCCCGCCCACATATGTCTACATAAATATTGATAGAGCATTAAATTAGCGAACCTTGACACGCGAGTGCCCGGGGTATGACGACTGCATGGACTGGGTCACCTGCACGCATTCCGCTGCCTGCACGGGCATCGCACGCCGGCCGTACGACCTCTGCCTGGCGCATCTGCCCCCCGACCAGCTCGCCGCCGCGATCGGCGAGATGCTCCCCGGCCGCCTGCTCGACCTGCGCGGCACGGTCATCGGCGGCGACCTGCTCTCCCGCGTGATCGAGGCGACGGGCGGGCGGCCGGGACGGGCCCGCCTGGACCGGGCCCGGTTCGGCGGCGACGTGCGGCTCACCGGTGTCGTGTTCGCCGGGGACGTGTCGCTCGACGGCGCCGTCTTCGAACGGCTCGCCTCGTTCTTCGGAGCCCGCTTCGAGGGCAACCTGTCGCTGGCCGACGCCCGGTTCACGCGGGAACTGTCGATGCACGGCGTGACCGTGCGCGGCCACGTGTCCCTGGACCGGGCCGTCATGGCCCGCGACGCGCTGTTCAGCCAGGCGTCCTTCGGGCGCGGGCTGTCGTGCGAGCGGGCCAGGTTCGACGGGTACGCCACCTTCGACGGGGCGCGGCTCGGCGACGGCGCGACGTTCCGGGGCGCCCGGTTCGGGCGGACGCTGTCGTTCCGCAAGGTCGTCGGGAGCGCCGGGTTCGACGCCGCGCACTTCGCCGGCAACGCCTACCTGTCGGCCACCGGCCGCCTGTCCGCCGCCCGCGCCCGCGCCGACGCCTCGCTCGACGTGTCGGTCACCGGCTGCGGCGTCGACCTGCGGCGCGTCGAGGTCACCGGGAGCGCCACGCTCCGGCTCACCGGCTCGCACGCCGACCTGGAGGGCGCGGTGCTGCGTGGCCAGGCGACGGTGACGGGCCGCGGCGGCGCGTCGATCACCTCGCTGCGGCACGTGGACGCGCGGAGCCTCGCGCTGTACGGGCTGGACCTGTCGGCCTGCCGCTTCGCGGGGCTGGCGCATCCGGCGGGCGTGCGGCTGAAGGACTGCCGCTTCGCGCTCACGGGACGCGGCGTGCGGGTGAGCATGCGGCGGCCGATGGTGCGCTGGTTCTCGCGGCGCAGCGTGCTGGCGGACGAACGAGCCTTACGCGGCGGCTCCGGTCTCCTCGACCCCGCCGACCCGGGGGCGGAGCCCCGCGACCCCGGCGACCTGCGGGCCGGCTGGCTCGCCACCCTGTACGCGGAGCTCGGCCGGCGCGCCGACGACCGCGGCCTGTCCCACGACTTCGCCTTCGCCGCGACGGAGATGCGCCGCCTGGCGGGCCGCCGCTGGTGGGACGCCGTCTCCTGGCCCCTGGTGACGGCCGGGGCCCGCATGGGGCGGGCGGCCGGCTGGATCGTCCTGCTGACGGCCATCGCGGCGGGCGCCATGCTCCTGTCCACGGCCCAGCACGCCGCCCACAGCTCACCGCAGCGGCCCCCGTCCGCCCATCGCTGACGCCTTCCCAGGGGACCCCGGCTCCCCCGCCCTCTCCGTCCCCGTGAGCCGCCCGCGTCAGGAGGTTGATGCGGACGGGAGCGGGCGGCAGTCTGGACGGGTCCCCTCAGTGCTGGAGGCACGATGAACGTGGAACCGGTCCCCACCGACCAGCTGATCTTCCGGCTGCCGCAGAAGTTCGACGACGTGGAGGACGAGCGCCGCCACCGCCAGGAGCGCCTCGTCGCCGCGCTGCGGCTGTTCGGCAGGTTCGGCTTCGAGGAGGGGGTGGCCGGGCACATCACCGCCCGCGACCCCGAGCACCCGGACCACTTCTGGGTCAACCCGTTCGGCATGAGCTTCAGGCACGTCAGGGTGAGCGACCTCATCCTGGTCAACCACCAGGGCCAGGTGGTCCACGGCAGGTACCACGTCAACCAGGCCGCCTTCGCGATCCACGCCATGGTCCACCAGGCCCGTCCGGACGCGGTCGCCGCCGCCCACTCCCACTCGGTGTACGGCAAGGCGCTGTCCTCGCTCGGCCGCCCGCTGGAGCCGCTGACCCAGGACGCCTGCGCCTTCTACGAGGACCACGGCCTGTTCGACGACTACACCGGCGTGGTGGTGGAGACCGAGGAGGGCAGGCGGATCGCGCGGGCGCTGGGCTCGCACAAGGCCGTCATCCTGCGCAACCACGGGCTGCTGACCGTGGGCGACTCGGTGGACGCCGCCGCCTGGTGGTTCATCACGATGGAGCGCTCGTCCCAGGCCCAGCTGCTGGCCATGGCCGCGGGCCCGACCGTGTCCATCGACCACGACCAGGCCAAGCTCACCCACGGGCAGATCGGCAACGACCTGGTCGGCTGGATCAACTTCCAGCCCCTGTACGACCAGATCGTCCGCTCCGATCCCGACCTGTTCGACTGAACCGCGGGCCGGCCGCGCGGCGAGCCTTTGGCTCCTTGTTGGGTGTTTGCGGGCTTATGTCCGTCCTAGGCTGGGGGAATACGGCCCTAGGAGGAACCCATGGCCACATTCATCGACGTTCACCATGGCATGGCCGGCATCACCGCCGAGCAGCTCCACGAGGCGCACAGCGCCGACCTCGCCATCCAGGACGAGGAGAAGGTGACCTTCGAGCGGGCCTGGGCCGACCCGGAGGAGGGCGTGGTCTACTGCCTGTCGGAGGCGCCCAGCGCCGAGGCCGTCCAGCGCATCCACGAGCGGGCGGGCCACCCCGCCGACGAGATCCACCCCGTGCCCTTCACCGCCTGACGCGGCGGCCGGCCCCTGCCGGGGCCGGCTCCCCGTCCACTCGTCCCCTTCGCGCCCGCGCGCTTCCCGGCTGCCGGCGGCTTGCCCTGACGCCAGTGACAAGGTTCTACTCTGTCGCCGTCAGCCGCCGGGCGAGCCAGAGGGACGACCATGAGATTCGCGATCAGCTACAGCACCGCCCACAGCGGCGTCGACCCCGACGCCATCGCCGCCTTCGCCCGGCACGCCGAGGAGTGCGGTTTCGAGGCGCTGTACGTTCCGGAGCACGTCGCGCTGTATCCCGGGGCGAAGGTCGGGCCGTGGGAGATCCCCCCGGCCCTGCCGTACGCCGACCCGCTGGACACCCTGACCTTCGTCGCCGCCGCGACCAGCCGCATCCTGCTGGGAACGGGCGTGCTGCTGCTGCCGTACCACCATCCCGTGACGCTCGCCAAGCGGCTGGCGACCATCGACCTGCTGTCCCGGGGCCGGATGCGGCTGCTGACCGTGGGCGTCGGCGCGCTGCCGGGCGAGGCGCGGGCGGTCGGGGTGGACTTCGGCACCCGGGGGCGGCGGGCGGACGAGGCGATCGACGTCCTGCGGCTGCTGTGGGAGGGCGGGGAGGAAGGCGTCAGCCACGCCGGGGAGTTCTTCGCGTTCGAGAATCTGTGCAGTTTCCCCAAGCCGTCCGGGGGCGCGGGGCTGCCGATCCACGTCGGCGGGTCGAGCCGGGCGGCGGCCCGCCGGGCCGGGCTGCGCGGCGACGGCTACTTCCCCGGCGGCGCGCTGACCCGCGCCGAGCGGGCCGCCCAGTGGGAGCTCGCCCGGTCGTCCGCCGCGGAGGCGGGCCGCGACCCCGACGCGCTGGAGCAGACCCGGTGGGGGACGATCGACATGACCGGCGATCGGGTCGACGAGCTCGCCGCGCAGGGCGCGACCCGCCTCGTGATCAGCACGTCCACTCCCGACCTGGACGGGCAGCGGGAGGAGATGTCCGCCTTCGCCCGGCGCTTCTCCCTGGCGGCCTCGGCCCTGAGGTAGCCGGCAGCCCGGTTCGCCGGTGGGATGTCGTGCGATCTCCCGGAAGTCGGGGACAGCTCGTGCTCGTGCGGTTACGGTTCCGGCATGGGCATGAAGGAGAGGACCGCGACGCGCGGCGTGCGCGCGGGCGCCGGCGCTGAGCGGATCGGCCGGAGCGCCCCCGGGAGGGCGAGGTGACCGGGCCGATGATGTGCCCCGAGTGCCGCGGCCGCCGAGGGCACCGGCTCGGCGGCCTGTTCCTCGCCTGCATGCTCTGCCATGGACGCGGCTGGGTGAGCGGGAGCGAGCCCGAGGAACGGCCCCGGCCCGTCCACGAGCCGCCGCCGGTCTGGGAGGACCCACGCTGGCTCGATCCGATGGTCGCCGCCGCCTTTCCCTGCCGTTACTGCCTGGGCTGCGGCGCGGTGTCACACGTGAACCGGGACCGCGGCATCCTGGTCACCCTGGCGTGCACGTGCGCGTCACGTCCCTGACGACGCCCGTTCCTTTCTCGGCGGAGATGCTCTCTCAGCGGACATAGATGGAGGGCCGGGGAGGGGTGGGCATGCCGTCCCCGATGAAGAAGCTCGGATGCGGCGGCTGGTTGTAGGCGGTGTTCTGCCAGGCGATCGCCACCCTGTACTGCGGGTCGTGCATCAGCGTGTAGAGCCGCCGGTCCGTGGGCGTGGTCGTGGCGTACACACGCAGCGCGCGGTTGTCGCTGGTGGGCCAGACGACCTCCTCCCGCCAGTCGCCGAACAGGTCCGCCGACAGCGACGGGGTGGCCTTGGTGCCGTTGTTGGAGTGCACGCCGGAGGCCGTGAGCAGCCGGGTGTCGCCGCTCGTGCCGTACTTGTCGATCCTCGTCTGGTCGAGCAGCTCCCTGAGGGGGTCGGCGTCCCACCAGATGAGGAAGTTCGCCGAGGACGGCTTGCGGCCGGCGTTGTTGCCGGTCACGCTGCGCAGGTTGGCGTCGGCGGCGGACCAGAACTCGCTCGCCACCCTGACCGTCGAGATGTCACCGGCCACGCCGCGGCCGTTGTCGCCGTTGGCGGGGGTGGACCAGAGGATCCGGCCGTCGCGCGGGTCGATGTAGAGCGAAGAGGGCTGCGAGCCGGACTCGCTCACCTTGAAGTACTCCAGTCCCGGCCTGGCCGGGTCGAAGTCGCCCAGGTGCTGCGCGTCGCCGTGGCCCGTGCCCGTGGTCCACATGCCGGTGCCGTTGTCGTCGACGGCCATGGCGCCGTACACGATCTCGTCCCTGCCGTCCTGGTCGATGTCGCCGACGGACAGGCTGTGGCTGCCCTGGCCGGTCCACCGCGAGCCGGCCGAGTTGCTGTCGAACGTCCACCGCTTGGTGAGCGTGCCGTTGCGGAAGTCCCAGGCGGCGATGACGGAGCGGGTGTAGTACCCGCGCGCCATGATGAGCGACGGGCGTTCCCCGTCGAGGTACGCGGTGCCGGCCAGGAAGCGGTCCACCCGGTTGCCGTACGAGTCGCCCCACGAGGAGACGGTGCCGCGCGGCGGGTCGTAGGAGACCGTGGACCTGGCCGCGCCGGTCAGCCCGTCGAACATGGTGAGGTGCTCCGGCCCCGACAGCACATAGCCGCTGGAGTTGCGGTGGTCGGCGGACGCGCTGCCGATCACCGCGCCGGCGCCGTCACGGGTGCCGTCGGCGGTCTTCATCGCCACCTCGGCCCGGCCGTCGCCGTCGTAGTCGTACACCTGGAACTGCGTGTAGTGCGCGCCCGCGCGGATGTTGCGGCCGAGGTCCACGCGCCACAGCCGCGTGCCGTTGAGCCGGTACGCGTCGACGTACACGTTGCCGGTGTAGCCGGACTGGGAGTTGTCCTTGGCGTTGGACGGGTCCCACTTGAGGACGATCTCGTACTGGCCGTCGCCGTCCATGTCCCCGACGCCGGCGTCGTTGGCGCTGTAGGTGTAGGCGACGCCGTCGGGGGTCGTGCCGCCGGAGGGCGGCTGGATCGGCACGTCGAGGTAGGAGCCTCCGGTGAAGCGCAGCGACGACGGGGAGGCGGCCTGCTCGACGCCGCCGACGACGGCCCTGACCGTGTAGGAGGCGTCGGCGGCGGCCCCGCCGTCGAGGTGGTCGGTGGCGGTGGCGAGGGAGGCGATCCTGGTGGAGCCCCGGTAGAGGTTGAAGGTGACGCCCTCGGGGTCGGTGCCGAGCAGCCGCCACGACACGAGGTTCCCGGACCCGGAGCGGACGCTGACCAGGCCGCGGTCGAGGTCCTCCATCTGCTTGGCGGCGGCCGCTCGCTGCACCGCGTGAGCGGGGCCGGGTGAGCCGGTGAGAGCCGCTGCGAGAGCGAGGGCGGCGGCCGTCGTTCCGGTGGCGCGTAACCGCATGTCATGTCCTTTCCGGCGGATCCTGGGGCGGTGACCCCCGAGCATGACGGAGCCGGACGGAAGCCGTAAAACGTTCTCCGTGCGGAGCGGGGTGGCGGAGGCCGACCGGCTCGCAGAGGCGACCTGCCACCAGGCAGAACCCTCGACGGGCCCAGGCGTGCGGACATGAACGTTTCAAGAGACCGCCCCGTGGGGCGCCGGGGGTGCCGCGCGCGAGCCCCGGTCGGGACGTCCTCGCGGAGCCAGGGCCATGCCTTGGGGATTCGCAGAGGGGGAAACGGCGATACCCATGACAGAGCTCCGGCGCGACGGGGGGTCGCGGGAGCGTGTGAGGTGACGACCATGACACAGCCGATCGTCGTCGGGTTCGACGGATCAGACTCCTCGCGGCAGGCCCTCGCCTGGGCGGAGCAGGAGGCGGCCGTCCGTGACGCCCCGCTGCGTGTCCTCCACGCCATGCCACGCTGGTCGCCCGACGTCCTGCTGGTCCCCGAGCCTGCCGGCTGGGAGATCGAGGCGGACAAGGCCGCGCGCGAACAGCTCAGGCAGGCCGCGGCCGAGATGCGGTCGAGGCGGCCGCGACTGGAGGTCACCACGGAGGTGGTCGCGGACAGGCCGGAGGACGCGCTCGTCCAGGCAGCCGACGCCGCGCAACTCGTCGTGGTCGGGAACCGGGGCCGCGGTGGGTTCGCCGAGCTGCTGCTCGGCTCCGTGAGCCGGCACGTGGCCAGCCGCGCGCCGGCCCCCGTGGCGGTCGTCCGGCAAACGCCGGCCGGCCGGCACGGGGTCATCGTCGTGGGCGTGTCGGGGCAGCCCGGCGAGGAGGCCGTGCTGGAGTACGCCTTCCGCGAGGCGGTGCTCCGGGGAGCCGCCCTGCGCGCCGTCCATGCCTGGACGCACCCCGGCACGGTCGAGCCCTGGACCGTGGAGCCCGTGGTCTTCGACAGCGAGGCGGCGGGCCGGGACGAGGCGCAGCGGCTGGCGGAGTTCCTCGCCGGATCGGCCGAGCCTCGGCGGACGCCGACGCCGTGGTCGTGGGGGCCGCGCATGACGCGCCGGGGGCCCTGCTCGGCCTCGGTGGCACCGCTCACGCGGTCCTGCACCACGCGCGGGCGCCCGTGATCGTGGTCCGCGCCTGACCGCTTCCTCTACTGTCGGGAGACGCCACGACGGTCATGGCGGAGGCGGTTCGATCCGGTGGTAGGGCTGGCACCACCGGAAGAACGGGCGCCAGCAGGGGTCCGTGCGCCCCTGGCTCTGGAGATGCTGACAAGCGATCACCCATGACCGACTTCGTGAGCATCGGAGACAGATGTGACAGTGGTGGAGGCGCCCCGCCCGCAGCGGGGCAGCGACTTCGCGAGATTGTCGCGCCGCATCGCGGAGGCAGGGCTGATGGAGCGGCGGCCCGGCTCCTACGCGGTCCGGATCGGACTGGTCGCGACCCTGTTCGTGGGGAGTTGGGCGGTGTTCGCCGTGGTGGGAGACTCCTGGTGGCAGATGCCGGTGGCGGTGCTGCTGGCTGTGGCCTTCGCGCAGGTCACACTGCTGGCCCACGACCTCGCGCACGGCCAGATCTCCCGCTCGCGGCGCACCGCCAGGATCGCGGGGCTGCTGGTCGGCAACCTGGCCGTCGGCCTGAGCTACGGCTGGTGGATGGACAAGCACACCCGCCACCACGCCAACCCCAACCACGAGGACCACGATCCCGACGTCTCGCCCGACATCCTCATCTGGTCGCGGAAGCAGGCCGAAGCCGCGCGCGGGCTGCCGCGGCTGCTCGGGCGCCGGCAGGCGTGGCTGTTCTTCCCGCTGCTCACGCTGGAGGGCGTCAACCTGAAGGTGTCGAGCTTCCGCGCGCTGCGCCGCCCGGCGCTGAAGAACCGCCCGGCCGAGGGGCTGCTGCTCGTCGCGCACGTCCTGACCTACGCCGCTGCGCTGTTCGTGGTGCTGCCGCCGGCCAAGGCCCTGGCCTTCCTGGCCGTTCACCAGGCCTTCTACGGCGTCTACCTGGGCTGCACGTTCGCTCCCAACCACAAGGGCATGCCGGTGCTGACCGCGCAGGACGAGCTGGACTTCCTCCGCCGCCAGGTGCTGACGTCCAGGAACGTCAGCGGCGGGCGCCTCCTGGACGTCGCGCTCGGCGGCCTGAACCACCAGATCGAACATCACCTGTTCCCCGCCATGCCCAGCGCGAACCTGCGCAAGGCCCAACCCATCGTGCGCGACTACTGCCGCTCGCTGGGCGTCGAATACGCCGAGTGCGGACTGCTCGCGTCCTGGGGCCAGGCCCTACGCCATCTGCACGAGGTGGGCCGGCCGCTGCGCCGCGCCGGGACCTGACGACCGGTTCCGGCCGCGGCGGTACCTCGCCGGTCGGGGGCGTTCGGCCTAGGGTGCCGGTACGTGGAGGAGTTGTTCGGCGGCGCGGCCCCTTACTACGCCCGGTACCGGCCCGCGTACGGGGAGGCGGTGATCGACCACCTGGCCGGAGCGCCCGGCGCGGACAGCCGGGTGCTGGACCTGGGCTGCGGGCCGGGGACGATCGCGATTCCGCTCGCCGGCCGGGTGAGGGCAGTGCTCGCCGTGGACCCGGCCGAGGAGATGCTGGCGGAGGGTCGGCGCCTCGCGGCCGGCGCCCAGCTCGGTGACTTCGCACCACGCCGCGCCGCCGTCACGTGGATGCGCGGCGACTCGACCGGGTTGCGCGCGCTGCCGCCGTTCGACCACGTGGTGATGGGACGGTCGTTCCACTGGATGGACCGCGCGGCGGTGCTGGCGGAGCTGGACGAGCTGCTGCCGCCCGGCGGCGCGGTGGCGCTGCTCGGCCCGGCCACGCAGCCGGGCGAGCCGTGGCAGCCGGACGCCCAGCCGTGGCAGGCGATCGAACGGCGGGTCTGCGCGGACTTCGGCCTCGACATCGAGGCGGCGGCCCACTCCTTCCACGCCACCGGCGAGTCCCACCACGCCGTGCTGACCGCCTCGCCGTTCCGCCGCCTGGAGTCGCGGACGTTCACGCGGCGGCTGGTCCTGGACGTGGACGGGCTGGTCGGGCTCCAGCTCTCGTACTCCTACAGCTCACCCGCCGCGCTCGGTGATCGGCTGCGCGCCTTCGTCGCGGCGTTCCGGGAGGCGCTGCTCGCCGACAATCCGGCGGGGCGGTGGGAGCAGGACCTGGTCACCGAGGTACTGATCGCCAGACGGCCGGAGTGCTGACCATGCCTGATCGCCGGGCCTGCTCGCCGGCGTTTCTCTGTGCGGGCCTCGTCCGGGTCCTGACGGGCCAGGCTCCTCAGGAGGCACTCGCGACCGCGCTCACCGTCGGGGGTCTGGGGGACGCCGGCGCGGAAGGCGAGGGTACGTTCCTGGTCGGCGACGGGCAGGTCACGGTGAGGACGCCGGCCGGGAATCGGGGAGATCCCCGATGGGCCCCCGGATGCCCGGCCCGTACACTTGGCACATGCTGATCGACGACTACGTGGCCGATCTCGGCAGGGCGCTGGCGGGACCCGCCGGCCCCAAGCGCGATCTGGTCGTCGAGGCGCGTGACAGCCTGGCCGACGCGGCCGACGCCCTGGAGGCGGAGGGGTTCGACCGCGCCGAGGCCGAGCGGATGGCCGTGGCGGAGTTCGGCGAGGTGGCGGAGATCGCCCCCGGCTACCAGGACGAGCTGACCGCGTCGGCGGGCCGGCGCCTGGCGGCGGTGCTGTTCCTCAGCCTGCCGGTGAGCGTTCTCATCTGGTCGATGATCTGGCGCATCTACCCCGACTCCGGCGCCGCCTGGGAGGACCGGCCGGCCTGGTACACGCCGATCGCGCGGCTGCTCGACTACCTGCAGGCCGGGGGCGCCGTTTACGGGGGGTTCGCGCTGGTGGCGCTGAGCCGCGGCGGCCGGTGGATCCGGCGGCCCAGGCTCGTCACCCGCTCCCTCGGGCTGGCCGTCATGATCCTGCTTCCGCTGTGCGGCCTGCTGAGCTCGGCGCTCACCGCCGTCTCCGGCCTGCCGAGCGACTTCGACACCCTGGCGCCGGTCATGCTGGCCGAGCTGGTGACGTCGGCCTTCTGGGGGGCGCAGCTGTACGGCGCCACCCGCTGCCTGCGCCTGACCCGCACGACCCCCGCCACCGCCTGACCGCCCGGCCCAGCACCCGCCCGCGCCCCCACCGCGGTCCCGATCCGGCGCGCGGCCGCCCATCCCAGCAGCGACCGGCGCGCGGCCGCACACTTCAGGAGCGACCGGCGCGCAGGCACGCCCCTCAGGAGGCTTCGGCGCCGGGCCTCAGGACGCTGCCGATGGCGCTGGTGAACTCCTGCCACGCCGACCGCTCCCCCTCCAGCCGCTTGCGCCCGGAGTCCGTGAGCCGGTAGGTGCGGCGCTTGCGCCCGCCGACCGTGGCCCACTCGCTGGACAGGTAGCCGATGCGCTCCAGCCTGCGCAGCGCCGGGTACACCGTCCCCGTCGGCACGGTCAGCGCACCCCCGCTCCGCTCTTGCAGCGCCTCGATGATGGCGTAGCCGTGCAGCGGCCCGGCCTCGACCACGGACAGCAGCAAAGCGTCCATGTGGCCGCGGAGCGCGTCGGGGTTCATGCCCTCGATCCTAGGCAACCATGCGTCATATAGACAGCCTACATGTAGACTCCCTACATGTAGGCTGTCTTGATAAGGAGTTGATCGCGCATGGACGTGCTGGACCTGGCGCGGACGCAGTTCGCGGTGACGGGGAGCCTCCACTTCCTCTTCGTCCTGCTCACGCTCGGACTCGCGCCCCTGGTGGCGATCATGCACACGCGATGGGCGCTGTCCGGCGCCCCCGAGCGCGAGCGGGCGACCAGGTTCTGGGGGCAGATCTACGTCACCAACTACGCGGTCGGGATCGTGACCGGCCTGGTGATGGAGTTCCAGTTCGGGCTGTCCTGGAGCGGCCTGTCCCACTACGCCGGAGACGTCTTCGGCGCGCCCCTGGCCATGGAGACGCTCATCGCGTTCTTCCTGGAGTCCACGTTCCTCGGGCTGTGGATCTTCGGGTGGGGACGCCTTCCGAAGTGGCTGCACCTGGCGTGCATCTGGGCCGTCACGGTCACCGCGTACGCCAGCGCCTACTTCATCATGGCGGCCAACTCCTTCCTCCAGAACCCCGCCGGCGCCGTCGAGCGCGGCGGCCGGTTGGAGCTGGTCGACGCGGCTGCCCTCTTCACGAACAAGACCCTGGTCTTCGCCTTCCCCCACGTGATCAGCGCGGCCCTGTTCACCGGCGGCATGGTGCTGGTCGGCGCGAGCGCCTACCGGCTGCGCCGCGGCACCGAGGACGTGGCGCTCTTCACCCGGTCGATGCGCACCGGCGTCGTCACCGCCGCCATCGGCATCACGCTCACCGTCGGCTTCGGGTACGGCCAGTTCGGCGGCCTGCAGGAGGGCAAGTTCAAGGGCGACACCGCGGCCGTGCCGCTCGCCCTGATGATGGAGATCGGCAACCTGCTCTTCCTCGTGGCGGTGTTCTTCATGCTGCCGCTGGTCCGCTTCCTGCCGCGCTGGCGGTGGACGCACCGCTTCCTGATGATCCTGACGCCCGTGCCGTTCGCCCTGGCCATCTGCGGCTGGCTGGCCAGGGAGATCGGCCGCCAGCCGTGGATGGTCTGGGAGAAGCTGACCGTGGCCGACGCCCTGTCCCCCGGCCTGACCCCGGGCATGATCACCGCCTCGCTCGTCGGCTTCACCGTCGTGCTGGGGCTGCTCGCCCTGACCGACTACGCGCTCATCGCGCGGCTGGTCAGGCGGGGCCCGCGCGACCTCGACCTGGGCGCGGCCGAGGAGCGGCCCGCCCCCGCGCTGAGCTACTAGGAGTCACCCCCGATGGAACTGATCTGGTTCGTCGTCTTCACGCTGCTGCTCGCCGGCTACTTCGCACTGCAGGGCTTCGACCTCGGCGTGGGCCTGCTCATGCCGGTGATCGGCCGGACCCAGGAGACCCGGGACCGCATGGTGGCCGCCATGGCGCCGTTCGTGCTGGCCAACGAGGTGTGGCTGGTGGCCGTCGCCGGCGCCCTGTTCGGCGTCTACCCGAGTCTGGAGGGCGAGGTGCTGTCCGGGCTCTACCCGCTGGTGGTCGCCATGCTGCTGTCCTGGGTCGTGCGGGACGCCGGGCTGTGGTTCCGGCGCCGGATCGACGGGGCGGGCTGGCGGCGGTTCTGGGATGTGATGATCATGCTGGGGTCGCTGGGGCTGTCGTTCGGCTGGGGCGTCACGCTGTACGCCGTCGCCACGGGCTTCGGCTCCTCGCTGCTCCACCCGATCGGGCTGCTCCTGGGCGTGGTCGTGACGCTGCTGTTCGCCTGGCACGGCTGGACGTTCCTCGGCTGGCGCGCGCCCGAGACCGCCGGCATCACCCGCTCCGGGCGCGCCCTCGCCCTGTCGGGGCTCGCCGCGGCGGTGCCCGTGCTCGCCCTGCTCGTCGCCTCCCTCCCGTACCTGCTCGACCACAGCGCACCGTCTTCCACGCTGGGTGTGATGGGTCTCATGATCCTGCCGTTCGCGCCCGTCATGGTCGGCGCGCAAGTATGGGTGTGGCGCGTCTTCCGCCCCGGGAGGAGCGCCGTCCCGGTCCCCTCGTTCTTCTGAGGACACGTGCACAAGGATCTCCTCCGGCTCATGCGGGCCGAGCAGTCGGTACGCCGCCACCTGGCCGTCACCCTGGCCGCCGCGGTCGTCGCCGGCCTGCTCGTGCTGGTGCAGGCCGAGCTGCTGGCCGGAGTGCTGTCCGGCAGGTTCGCCGCCACGGCGCTGGCCGGCCTCGTCGCCGTGGTCGCGCTGCGCGCCCTGCTGGCCTGGACCCAGGGCGTCTTCGGCGGACGCACCGCCACCGGCGTGAAGTCCGCCCTGCGACGGCGGCTGCTGGGCCGGCTCCAGGAGCTCGGCCCCGCCCGGCTGAGCGGCCACCGCTCCGGCGAGCTGGTGACACTCGCCGGCCGCGGTCTCGACCGGCTCGACGCCTACCTGACCGGCTACCTGCCGGCCGTGGCCGTCGCCGGGGTGGTGCCGGTGGCGGTGCTGGTCCGGCTGTTCGCCGCCGACCTGACCAGCGCGGTGATCGTGCTGGTGACGCTGCCGCTGATCCCGGTGTTCGGGGCGCTGGTGGGCATGACGACCAAGGCGGTCACCGAGCAGCAGTTCCATGCGCTGTCCCGGCTCGGCGGGCACTTCCTCGACGTGGTGCGCGGGCTGCCGACGCTGCGCGCCTTCGGCCGGGCCCGCTACCAGGCGACGGTCATCCGGCAGGTCGCCGACGCCCACCGGTCGGCCACCATGCGGACCCTGCGGGTGGCGTTCCTGTCGTCGCTCGTCCTGGAGCTGTGCGCGTCGCTGTCGCTGGCGCTGGTGGCCGTGCCGATCGGGCTGCGGCTGCTGGGCGGGTCGCTGGACCTGTCGACGGCGCTGCTGGTGCTGCTGCTGGCGCCCGAGGCGTACCTGCCGCTGCGGGTCATGGGCACGCGCTTCCACGCCTCGATGGAGGGCGTGGCCGCCGCCGACGCCGCCTTCGCCGTCCTGGACCGGGCCGCCGACCCGGGCGAGGCCCGAGCCGTCCGGAACTGGGCCGCCGATCCCGGCGAGTCCCGAACCGTCCCTGACCGGGCCGCCGACCCCGGCGAGTCCCGAGCCGTCCCTGACCGGGCCGCCGACGCCGGCGAATCCCGGGACGGGCCCGCGCAGCCGGGGCGCGAGGCGCCGCGGATCGAGCTCCAGGCCGTCACCGTGCGCTACCCCGGCCGGGACGACGCGGCCCTGTCCGGCGTGTCCCTCACCATCGAGCCGGGCGAGCGCGTCGCGCTGGTCGGCGAGAGCGGCGGCGGCAAGAGCACCCTGCTCCACCTGCTCCTCGGCTTCGTCCAGCCGTCGGAGGGCCGTGTGCTCGTGGACGGCACCGACCTGCGCGACCTCGCCCCGGGCGCGTGGCGCGACCGGCTGGCGTTCGTGCCGCAGCGCCCCCACCTGTTCGCGACGTCGGTGGCGGACAACATCCGGCTGGGAGCACCCGAGGCGTCCCAGGACGAGGTACGGCGGGCGGCGGCGGCCGCGCGCGCCGACGAGTTCGTGGAGCGGCTGCCCGGCGGCTACGACGCCCAGGTGGGCGAGCGCGGCGCCAACCTGTCGGCCGGGCAGCGGCAGCGTGTCGCCCTGGCCCGGGCCTTCTGCCGTCGGCACGCCCCGGTGCTGCTGCTGGACGAGCCGACCGCCCGGCTCGACGGGCGCAGCGAGGCCGCGGTGGTGGCCGCGACGGCCGACCTCAGCCGGGGCCGCACGGCCGTCATCGTCGCCCACCGCCCCGCGATGATCGAGCTGGCCGATCGCGTTGTCCGGCTCCACGAGGGCCGCGTGATCGCCGACACGGCCCACCCGGACGCACCGCCCCCTGACACACCGTCCCCTGACACACCGTCCCCCGACGCGCCGGTCCTGGACGGCCTGTCCCCCGACGTGCCGTCCTTCCAGGGCGAGGCGGGCCCCGGCGGCGAGACCGTCCGGACCGGCGGGCCCGGCCGGATTCGCGGAGGTGACCGATGAGCGGGCGGACGGGAGTCCGGCTCATCTGGGCCGTGCTCGCCGGCGCCGGCGCCGACCTGGCCGGGCTCGGGCTGATCGCCGCCGCCGCGTGGCTCATCACCCGGGCCGCCGAGCAGCCGGAGCTGGCCGCGCTGAGCGTGGCGATCGTCGCCACCCGGGCGTTCGCCACCGGCAAGGGCGTCCTGCGCTATGCCGAGCGCCTGACCGGCCACGACGTGGCCCTGCGCGCCCAGGCCGGCACCCGCGAGGAGCTGTACGAGGCGCTGATCCCGCCGCGCCCGCCCCGGCACGGCGGCGCCGACCTGCTGAGCCGGATGGTCGACGACACCGAGGCGGTCCAGGACCTGCTCGTACGCGCCCTGCTCCCGGCCGCGGCCGCGGCGCTGACCGGCCTGGCCGCGGTCGTGGTCGGGCTGTTCGTGCTGCCCGTGACGGCGCTGGTGCTGGCCGGCGGGCTGGCCGTGGCGGGCGTGGTGCTGCCCGCCGCCACCGCCGCCGCGGCGCGCCGCTGGTCGGCCCGGGTCGCCCCGGCCCGGGCCGCGCTCGCGGGCGCGGTGGCGGACCTGGTGCACGGCTCGGCCGACCTGGCCGCGTACGGCGCGGAGGACCGCGCGCTCGCGACGGCCCTCGACGCGGACGGCGCCCTGGCCGCCCTCGAACGCCGCCAGGCCCGCGTCCACGCCCTCGCCCTGGCCGGAGGCACCCTCGTGCAAGGGCTGACCGTGGCGGCCATCGTCCTGCTCGCCCAGGGCGCCGGCGCCGGGAGCGTCGCCACGGCCGTGCTGGCGCTGACGGCGCTGGTGTCGTTCGAGCCGGTCCTGCCGCTGGCGGCGGCGGGCGAGCGCATGGCGGGCATCACGGCCGCGCTGAAGCGGCTGAAGGAGGTCCGCTCGGCCCCGCCCGCCGTCGCCGAGCCGTCCTCCCCCGCCCCCGTGCCCGCGCCGCCGTACACGGTCGAGGTCGAGGACCTCGTCGTACGGCACGGCGACGCCGCGCGGCCCGCGGTCGACGGCGTGTCCCTGACGCTGACGCCCGGCCGGCGGGTGGCGCTGGTCGGCCCCAGCGGGGCCGGCAAGAGCAGCCTGCTGTCGGCGCTGATGCGCCTGGTCGAGCCCGAGGCGGGCCGGGTGCTGGTCAACGGCGCCGACGTGCGGGGCATGGCGCCGGACGACGTCCGGGCGCTGATGACCGGCCTCACCCAGGACCCGTACGTCTTCCAGGCCAGCCTGCGCGACAACCTGCGCCTGGCCGGCCCCGAGGCCGGCGAGGAGGAGCTGGCCGCGGCCGTGCGCGAGGCGCGGCTGGACCAGTGGGCCGAGCGGACCGGCTGGGGCGTCCAGCTCGGCGAGGACGGCCGGACGGTGTCCGGCGGCCAGCTCCAGCGGCTGGCCCTGGCCCGGGCCCTGCTGTACGACCCGCCGGTGCTGCTGCTGGACGAGCCGGCCGAGGCGCTGGACGAGGACACGGCCGACCGGCTCATGGCGGACCTGCTCGACGCCACCCGGGGCCGCACCACGCTGCTCGTCACCCACCGGCTGCACGGGCTGGAGGACGTGGACGAGATCGTCGTGCTGGAAGACGGCCGGGTCGTCCAGCGCGGGACCCACGCCACGCTGGTGGCCGAGCCCGGCTACTACCGCGACCTGTGGGAGTCCGAGGCCCTCACCCGCTCCCGCTAGCTGTATTGCCCGGTCTCCCCCGGCACGGCGGCGCCGTGCCGGGGGAAGCGATCAGGCGACGAGTTGCTTGTCGGCCTGCTGCTGAATCAGGTCCTTGTCGGCGATGACCACCGCGTCGGGGATCGCGTCGGGCAGGTCGTCCTCCAGGTGACGGACCGGCCGGTAACGGGCGGCCGCCAGGCCGATCAGCACGGTCACCGCGCCCGCCACGACGGTGAGCAGGGCGATGCCCCTGCCCTGCGCGGCGCCGGCGATGGGGTCGAAGACGTGCTCGACCAGCGGTCCGGCCAGCAGGAAGCCGAGCGGGACCATGGCCCAGCTGAGCATCAGGTTGGTGGCGATGACCCGGCCCTGCAGGTCGAGCCCGACCTTCTGCTGCACGATGGAGAACCAGTGCGTGTTCAGGAACGCGGTGAGCAGCCCGATGAAGAACAGCCCGACCGCGGGCAGCACCGGGTGCGGCGCGATCCCGATGACGGCGAAGGCGAAGCCCAGGGCGATGAAGCTGCCGAGGATGCCGTGGGTGCGGCGCGCCAGGCCGCCGGTCACCGTCATGATCACGCTGCCGGCCAGGAGCCCGACGCCGGTCATCGAGAGCGCCACGCCCAGGCCGCCGGTGTCGGTGAGCTTGAGCAGCAGCGGCGTGGCCAGGACCTCGACCATGGCGAAGGGGAGGTTCAGGAACGAGGTGAACAGGATGATGGCCAGCAGCCCGTGCCTGCGGGTGATGTAGCGCCAGCCCCCGGTCACCTCCTGCCAGAACGACTCCTCCCGCTTCTTGAACAGCGTGTTCGGGAAGCGGACCGCCAGGGTCACGGTGACCGCGAAGGCGAAGGTGGACAGGTCGATCGTGACGATGCCGCGCATCCCGACGGCGGCCACCAGCGCGCCGCCCAGCAGCGGCGCCAGGACGGTCCCGGCGGCCTGCCCCAGCTGGGCCAGGCCGTTGGCTCTGCCGTAATAGCGTTTGGGCACGAGCTGGGCCACGGCCGCCATGTAGGCGGGCTGGTGGAAGGCCGTCGAGACCGCGCCGACGGCGACGATGACGTAGACGTGCCAGAGCTGGAGGCCGCCCGTCCAGAGCAGGGCGGCCATTGAGGCGGAGGCGAGGCCCGCCGCGGAGTCCGCGGTGATCATGACGAGCCGGCGGTTCCACCGGTCCGCCACCGCTCCAGCGATCGGCGCCAGCACGACGGCGGGCAGCATCGCCATGACCGAGACGACGGCGAACATCGAGATCGACTGCGTCTGCTGGTAGACCCACAGGCCCAGGCCGAACGTGGTCAGTCCGGTGCCGATCAGCGACACCAGCTGGCCGAAGGCCACCAGGAAGAACGTCTTCAGGCTGGCCTGCTGCACGCGGGGCAGCGGGGGCGGCGGCGCGGGCCGGTCACCGTCATCGAGGATCTCGGCCAGCTCGGGCGCCTGGTGCTTCTGGAAGTAGTGCCCGGCCTTGGGGATGACCTCCAGCGACACCGAGTCGGAGAACGCCTCCCACTCGCGGAAGCGCTCCTCGTACAGCTCGGTGGCGCGGTCGTTCTCGCCGACCACGCAGACCAGCGGCGCCGACAGCTTCTTGATGGGCGCCTGGTAGAGGTCGGTGTAGTAGTCCTCGCCCTCCTGGGTGTCGTGGAGGAAGACGCCCATGATGAAGTCACGCTCGCCGGGGTCCAGCGCCTCGGTGAAGAAGCCCATCGCCCGCAGGAACTCCAGCGCCTGCCGCTTGGAGGTCCACCGCTCCATCGGGAAGACCCTGCGGAACCAGGCGAAGGCCTTGCCGGGCAGGCGGGGCGCCGGGAAGTGGCCGCCGATGACGACCTTCACCGGCTCGACGCCTTCCTCCTCCAGCCTGCGGGCCAGCTGGACGGTGAGCGCGCCGCCCATGCAGTGGCCGTAGAGCGCGAACGGCCCGTCGACCTTCTCCTTGATCTCCTTGACGCAGCCCTCGACGAGCTCGTGGAAGGGCAGGACGGGCTCGCCGGGGTTGCCGGTGTCGTGGCCGGGGGGCTCCAGCGCGAGCATGGTGATGTGCTCGGGCAGGGCCGCGGCCAGCGGCTGGTACGTGATCGCGCCGCCGCCCGCGAACGGCACGCAGACCAGGGTCAGCGTGGCCGCGGAGCGCGGGGGCGTCAGCTCGTGCAGGAGGCCGCCGCCCCGGGACGACCCGTCGAGTGTGGCGAACGCCCGGATGGTGGGGTTCTTGAACAGGTCCAGCACGGTCGCCGGGATCCCGGAGTCCCGTACGGCGCGCACGGCCTTGAACGAGTCGCCGCCCAGCGCGAAGAAGTCATCGTCGATGCCGATGCCCTTCACGCCCAGGATCGCCGACCAGAGCTCGGCCAGCCTGACCTCGGCCGGCGTCCGGGGCGCCGCGCCCTCGGCGCGCGCCCGGCTCACCGGCTCGGGCAGCGCCTTGCGGTCCACCTTGCCGTTGGGGGTGAGCGGCAGCGCGTCCATCAGTGTGAACGACGAGGGGATCATGTAGTCGGGCAGCTTGCGCCGCAGGTGGTCGCGCCAGTCGTGCTCGGAGTCGGCGGCGGTGTGGACGGTCAGGTAGGCGGCGATGCTCTTGTCCTCGTCCGAGCCGCGCACCACCACGACCGCCTCGCGGACCGCGGGATGCGCCAGCAGGAGCGACTCGATCTCGCCCAGCTCGATCCGGTAGCCGCGGACCTTCACCTGACCGTCGGCCCGGCCGAGGAACTCGACCGAGCCGTCGGCCCGGCGCCTGGCGAGGTCACCGGTCCGGTACAGCCTGCTGCCGTCCTGCCAGGTGACGAAGCGTTCGGCCGTCAGCTCGGGCTGGCCGAGATAGTCGCGGGCCAGGCCCGCCCCGCCGATGTAGAGCTCGCCGACCACGCCGGTGGGGACGAGCTGCATCGCAGCGTCGAGCAGGTGGATCCGGGTGTTGGCGATCGGGTGGCCGATGGTGATCGGCCCGTCGGTGACCCGGGTGAGGGTGGACCAGATCGTGGTCTCGGTCGGCCCGTACATGTTCCACAGCTCGGCCACCCGGCCGCGCAGGTCGGCGGCCAGGTCGGCGGGGAGCGCCTCGCCGCCGCAGAGCGCCTTCAGTGCGGGCTTGCCCTCCCATCCCGACGACAGCAGCAGCCGCCACGTCGCCGGGGTGGCCTGCATGACGGTCGCGCCGTCGAGCAGGTCGGCGAGCCGTTCCGGGTCGTAGGCCGCCTCGCGGCTCGCGATCACCACGCGGGCGCCGACCGTGAGCGGCAGGAACAGCTCCAGCACCGAGATGTCGAAGGCGAACGTGGTGACGGCCAGGAGCGTGTCCCGGCCGGTCAGGCCCGGCTCGCGGCTCATCGAGGTGAGGAAGTTGACCACCGAGGAGTGCTGGACGCGCACGCCCTTGGGCCGCCCGGTGGAGCCGGAGGTGTAGAGGACGTAGCAGAGGTTCCCGGGGCCGGCCGGCACGTCCAGCCGTTCGGGGCTCTCCTCGGAGAAGCCGTCGTCGACGAGGACGATCTGTCCCTGGTAGCCGGTGTAGCGGCCGGCCAGCTCGCGCTCGGTGACCAGGACGCGGATGCCGGAGTGGTCCAGGATGTAGTCCTGGCGCTCCTGCGGGTACATCGGGTCGAGCGGCACGTAGGCGCCACCCGCCTTCAGCACGCCGAGCAGGGTGACCAGCATCATGGCCGACCGCTCCATCGCGACGCCCACCAGCGCCTCGGGCCCCGTGCCCGCCGCCCGCAGGCGCCGGGCGACCCGGTTCGCCCGCTCGTCCAGCTCCCGGTACGTCAGTGAGACGCCCTCGAAGGTGACGGCCACGGCGTCGGGCGTCCGGTCGGCCTGGGCTTCCACCAGCTCGTGAACGCACAGGCCGGGCACCTCGACGTCCTGGCTTTCCAGCTGCTCGGCCAGCTCCTCGCCGGTGAGCAGGACCAGGTCGGACAGCGCGGTCCCGGGCGCCGCGACGATCGCGGACAGCAGGGTCTCGTAGTGCCGGAGCAGCCGCTGGACGGTGCCGGCGTCGTAGAGCGCGGTGTTGTACTCCAGCCTGCACAGCAGCTCGTCGCCGTGATCGTAGGCGTAGAGGACCAGGTCCACCTGGGCGGTGCCGGTCTCCACGTCGAGCTCCCGCACGGCCAGCCCGGCCATGTCGAGGTCGCTCTTGGGCAGGTTGAGCAGGTTGAACAGCACCTGGAAGAGCGGGTTGCGCGACAAGTCCCTGGGCGGGTTCAGCTCCTCCACCAGCCGTTCGAACGGCACGTCCTGGTGGGCGTAGGCGCCCAGCGCGTACTCGCGCACCTGCGCCAGCAGCTCCGTGTACGGCATCCCGCCGTCCATCGTGGCCCGCATGACCAGGGTGTTGATGAAGCAGCCCGCGATGCCTTCGAGCTCGGGACGGGTGCGCCCGGCCACCGGCGAGCCGACGCAGATGTCCTCCTGGCCGCTGTAGCGGTACAGCAGCGTGTGGAGCGCGGCCAGCAGGGTCATGTAGAGCGTGGCACCACGCTCCTGGCTCAGCGCCCGCAGCCCCTCGACCAGGTCCGCGGGGAGCGCGTGGGTGGCGACGGCCCCCTCGAAGGTCTGCATCGGCGGGCGCGGCCGGTCCGTGGGCAGGTCCAGGCTGTGCGGGACGCCGCGCAGCCGCTGCGTCCAGAAGCCGAGGTCGGCGCTCTGCTCGCGCTGCCAGCGCGCGTAGTCGCGGTACCTGGCCTGCGGCTCGGGCAGCGTCTCGCCGTTGTACAGCGCCGCCAGCTCGGTCCTCAGCAGGGTGATCGACCAGCCGTCCACGACGATGTGGTGGAAGGCGAGCGACAGCACGTGGTGGTCCGGGGCGAGCCGCAGCAGCCGGGCCCGGAACAGCGGGCCGTGCTCCAGGTCGAAGGGCTGGGCCGCGGCCTCGCTCAGCGCGCGCTCGGCGTCGTCGCAGTCCTCGACCGGCAGCGGCACCTCCCCGGCGGGCAGCACCACCTGCACCGGCTCGCCGTCCGGGGCGCGGAAGACGGTCCGCAGCGACTCGTGCCGCCGCACCAGCTCGCGCAGGGCGCCGTGCAGCCGCTCCACGTCCGGCTCGCCCCGCAGGTCCAGCGCCGTGGCCACGGCGTACGCGGCCGAGCCGTGCACCTGGTCGATGAACCACATGCGGCGCTGGATGAACGAGACGGGGGCCGGACCGGGCTCCTCGACGGCCGCGATCGCCTCGCGGGAGCCCGCCGAGGCGACGAGCTCCCGCTGGCCGCCCAGCGTGGGGTGGTCGAAGACCGCCTCGATGGGCAGGCCGAGGCGGGAGGCGAGCTGGGTGGCGACGAGGGAGTCGCCGCCCAGGTCGAAGAAGTCGTCCTGCGGGCCGGTGGGGACGATGCCGAGCACGTCCTGCCAGGCCGCGGCGACCGGGTCGAGCTCCTGGACCGCCCGGGGCACCGCCTCCGCGACCGGCACCGGCATCGGCGCCGCCGCGAGCGCGGAGCGCCGGGTCCGCGGCTCGATCCAGTAGCGGCGCCGCTCGAACGGATAGGCGGGCAGCGGGACCCGTCTGCCCGGTGGGCCGACCCTGGCCCAGTCGACGTCGGCGCCGCTCACCCACAGCCGCCCGACGGCCTCCAGGAGAGCGGCCTGCCCGCTGTCCGGCTCGGCGAGCGGGGCGGCCACGGCCTGGCCTCCCTGGCGGCGCACCAGGGTGGTCAGCGTGCGGCCCGGCCCCGCCTCCACCACCGCCGCGCCGGTCTCCACGAGGGCGGCGGCGCAGTCGGCGAACCGCACGGTCTCCCGCAGGTGACGCACCCAGTAGGCGGGGTCCTTGGTCTCGGAGCCGGACACCCAGCCGCCCGTGACGTTGGACAGGTACGGCAGGTCCGCAGTGCCCAGCCGCACGGAGCCGACCTCGGCGGCGAAGGCGTCGAGCACCGGATCGAGCATGGAGGAGTGGAAGGCGTGGGAGGTGCGCAGCGGGCGGCACGCCACGCCCTGCCGGGTCAGCCGCTGCTCCAGCTCGGCGATGGCCGGCTCCGGGCCGGCCAGGACGCACCGGTCGGGGGTGTTGACCGCCGCCAGGGAGACGTCCTCGCCGAGCAGGTCACCCAGCTCGGACTCGGGCAGCGGCACGGCGAGCATCGAGCCCGGGGGCAGGCTCTGCACCAGGCGGCCGCGGGCGGCGACCAGGCGCAGGGCGTCCTCCAGGGTGAAGACCCCGGCCAGGCAGGCGGCGACGTACTCGCCGATGCTGTGGCCGGCCATCATCGCCGGGCGGACCCCGCGCTCGATCAGCGTGCGGGCGAGGGCGTACTCCGTGACGAACAGCGCGGGCTGGGTGAGCCAGGTCTGGTCGGGGTCGCCGGCCTCGCCGTACAGGGCCTGGCGCAGGTCCAGGCCGAGGTGCGGCTCCAGGATGCCGGAGCAGGCGTCGACGGCGGCGCGGAAGACGCTCTCCGACCGGTACAGGCCCGCGCCCATCCCCCGCCGTTGCGCGCCCTGGCCGGGGAAGACGAAGGCGACCTCACGGGGGTGCGACTCGCCGGTGACGAGCTCGGCGTCCGGCGCCGTGCGCGGGTCCTCGGAGACCAGGATGCCGCGGTGCCGCAGCTGGCGGCGGCCGTGCCGCAGGGTTGCGGCGACGTCGCCGAGCTCCGTGTCCGGATGCGCGCGCAGGTGGGCGCGCAGCCGGGTGGCCTGCTCCGCGAGGGCCGTGTCACTGGCTGCCGACAGGACGAGCAGGTGCGGGCCGGCCTCAGGCGGAGCGGGCGGCTGCGAGGTCGCCGGCTGTGCCGGCGACTGCGAGATGGCCGGCTGTGCCGGCGACTGCGAGATGGCCGGCTGTGCCGGCGACTGCGAGATCGCCGGCTGCGCGGGCGCCTCCTCCAGCACGACGTGGGCGTTGGTGCCGCCCATCCCGAACGCGCTGACGCCCGCCCTGCGGGGTTCCGTGCCCTGCGGCCATTCCACGCCGGCGGTGGGCACGTAGAACGGGTGGAAGCCGATGCGCGGGTTGGGGGTCGTGAAGTTGGCCATGGGCGGCAGCGTGCGGTGCTTGAGCGCCAGCACGGTCTTGATGAGCCCGGCCATCCCGGCCGCGGCGTCGGCGTGGCCGATGTTGGACTTGACCGAGCCGAGCGCGATCGGCCGATCGCCGGTGAAGACCTGGGACAGCGCCGCGACCTCGATGGGGTCGCCGAGCGCGGTGCCCGTGCCGTGCGCCTCGATGTAGCCGATCGTGGCGGGGTCGACGCCGCCGGAGGCCAGTGCGGCGGTGATGACCTCGGCCTGGCCGTCCACGGCCGGCGCGGTGTAGCCGACCTTCCTGGTGCCGTCGTTGTTGACCGCGGAGCCGCGGACGACGGCGTGGATGGTGTCGCCGGCGGCGACGGCGTCCTCCAGCCGCTTGAGCACGACGACGCCCACGCCGCTGGCGCCGATCGTGCCCTGCGCCTCGGCGTCGAAGGGGCGGCAGTGCCCGTCCGGCGAGCCGATGCCGCCGCTCTGGTACAGGTAGCCGCGGCGGGTCCAGGCGTTGACCCGGACCGCTCCGGCCAGCGCGATGTCGCAGTCGCCCGCGATCAGGCTCTGCCTGGCCAGGTGGAGCGCGACCAGCGAGGTGGAGCAGGCGCTGTTCACGCTGACGCTCGGCCCGCGCAGGTCGAGCTTGTAGGAGGTCCGGGTGGGCAGGGAGTCCTTGTCATTGCTGAGCAGGGCCTGGAACTCGCCCACCGCCTTGAGCACGTCGGGCGCGGCCAGCAGGTTCTCGATGAAGTAGCTGCTCATCGCCGAGCCGGCGAAGACGCCGATGTGTCCGGGGTGGCGGGCGGGGTCGCAGCCCGCGTCCTCCAGCGCCTCCCAGGCGGTCTCCAGGAACAGGCGCTGCTGCGGGTCGAGGATCTCGGCCTCGCGCGGGGTGAACTCGAACAGCGTGGCGTCGAACAGGTCGATGCCCTCCAGCACCGTCCCGGATCTGACGTAGGCGGGGTCGGCCAGCCGTCCGGGGTCCTCGCCGTCGGCGAGCAGCTCCGCGTCGGTGAAGTCCTGCACGGCTTCCACGCCGTCGCGGATCGCCGCCCAGAACTCCTCCGGCCCCGCGGCGCCCGGGAAGCGGCAGGCCATGCCGACGATGGCGAGCGCGCCCCCGGCGGACGCGGGTGCCGCCCGGACGACCTCCGGCGCGACCTGCGGAGCGGCCGGGGCGCCGGGGCTCAGGAAGGACGTCAGCGAGGCGACCGTGGGGTACTTGAACAGGTCGGTGACCGTCAGGCTGAACCGCTTGCGCAGCCGCTCGTGCACCTGCAGGACCAGCAGCGAGTGGCCGCCCACGTCGAAGAAGTTGTCGTCGGGGCCGAAGGCGGCGCCGCCCAGCGCCTCGCGCCAGGCCCGGGTGACCAGCTGGGAGATCTGGTGGCGCGGCAGCTCCCCGGGCGCCTCGTCCCCGGCCATGGCCGCCGAGAGCACCTGCTGGAGGTCGGCCACCAGGGCGCGGATCGTTCCCGGGTGGTAGAGGTCCGTGTTGTACTCGACGAGCCCGTCCAGGGTCTCGCGGACGCCCACGGTCAGGTCGAACTTGGCCGTGCGCTCGGGGATCTCCACGGGGGTGACCGTCAGCCCGGCCAGCTCCAGCGTCGCCGTGGCCTCGGGCAGCATGTTGAACATCGTCTGGAACACCGGGCTGCGGTCCAGCCGGCGCTCCGGGTTGAGCTCCTCCACCAGCCGCTCGAACGGCATCCCCTGGTGGTCGTGGGCGTCGAGCACCGCGTCCCTGACCCGCTCGACCACCTCGGGGAACGACGGCTCGCCCGACAGGTCGGCGCGGATGGCCAGGGTGTTGGTGAAGAACCCGATCAGGCCCTCGAACTCGACGCTGTCCCGGTTGGCGATGGGCGTGCCCACCACCAGGTCCTTCCGGCCGGAGCGCCGGGATAGGACGACCAGGTAGGCCGCGAACAGCACCATGTACGGCGTCGCGCCCAGGCTCCGGCAGTACGCCTTGAACTCCTCGCGCGGGAGGTCCAGGGAGAAGGGCAGCTCGGCGCCCGCGTACGTCTGGACGGCCGGCCGGGGCAGGTCCGCCGGCAGCTCGGTGACCGGCGGCGCGCCGGCCAGCGTCTCCCGCCAGTAGGCCAGCTCCCGGCCGTGGTCCTCGTCCCGCTGCCGGATCGCGTAGTCGGGGTACTGCTGGGGCAGCGCCGGCAGTTCCCGGCCGTCGTACAGGGCGCCCAGCTCGTGGCGCAGCACGTCCAGCGACCAGGCGTCGGCGACGATGTGGTGGAGCGTGAGGTGCAGGACGTGCCGGTCCGCGCCTTCGCGCTCCAGGTGCGCGCGGATGAGCGGGCCGGTGGTCAGGTCCATCGGCGTGCCGTCCGCGGCGTCCGACAGGTCGACCGTCAGCGACTCGGCCACGATCTGGTACGGGCCGTCCTCGTCCATGGCGAACGTGGTGCGCAGGCTCTCGTGCCTGGCCACCAGGGCGTTCAGCGCCCGGTGCAGCGCTTCGCGGTCGAGCGGGCCCTCGATGCGGAAGGCGAGCGGGATCAGGTAGTGCGCGGCGCCCGGCGCCATCCTGTCCAGGTACCAGGCACGCACCTGGGTGAAGGACATCGGCAGCCGGTCGGGCCTGGACCGCCCGGCCTGCTGCTTCTTCTTGCGTAACGCGTCCAGGAGCTGGCGCTGCTGGGGTGACAGGCTCATTGGTTCCCTTCCATGGACCGCAGCAGGGCCTCGGCCTCTTCGTCTGAGTACGCCGCGACCATGAGATAGAGCTCGGCGGCCGCCTCCACGTCCGGCGAGGCGAGCCGCGCGCCGAGCTCGGCGACGGTCGGGTGGGAGAAGAGCGTCCGCAGCGGGACCTGCACCTCCAGGGCCTCGCGCAGCCTGGACGCGATCCGGGTCGCGTTGAGCGAGTGTCCGCCCAGGTCGAAGAGGTTGTCGTGCCGGCCGACCTGCCCGCCCAGCACCTCCTGCCAGATGGCGGCGATGGCCTGCTCCACCGGAGTGGCCGGGGCCGTGACGGTTCGTGGGCCCGTGCCGGGCTCCGGCAGGGCCTGCCGGTCCACCTTGCCCGACGGGTTCACCGGCAGGGAGTCCAGGGTGACGAACGTGCTCGGCACCATGTACTCGGGCAGCCGCTCGGCCAGGTAGGGCCGCAGCTCGGGGGTGCCGTCGGCGACGACGTACCCCACCAGCCTGCCCTTCCGTACCATGACGAACGCCTCGCGCACGGCGGGATGCCCGGCCGTCACCGCGGCGATCTCGCCGGGCTCGACCCGGTAGCCGCGGATCTTGACCTGGTCGTCCGCGCGGCCGAGGAACTCGATGTCCCCCGCCTCGTTGCGGCGGGCCAGATCCCCGGTCCGGTAGAGCCTGCGCCCGTCGCGCCAGGTGACGAAACGCTCCTGGGTCAGCTCGGGCTGCCCGTGGTAGCCCCTGGCCAGGCATGCTCCGCCGAGGTGCAGCTCGCCGGGGACCCCGTCGGGGGTCTCGTGGCCCATGCGGTTCAGGATCAGCGCCTGGACGCCGGTGACCGGCTTGCCGATGGGGGGCAGCCGCGGCCAGTCCTGCGGGGGGCCGGTGAGCGTGTGGGCGATGTCGATGATCGCGCCCTCGGTCGGCCCGTACTGGTTGTGGAGCGTCATCCACGGCCTGACGAACCGTTCGAGCTGCGGGGTGACCTGGAGCTGCTCGCCCGCGGTGATCACCTCGCGCAGCGTGGCGGGCGGCTCGATCCCGGCGCCGGCCAGCGACTGCAGCGCCACGAAGGGCAGGAAGATGCGCTCCACCCGGTGGCGCGCGATGTGGTCGAGCAGGGCGGCCGGGTCGCGTCGCACGTCGTCGGCGACCATGACGAGCGTCCCGCCGTACGCCCAGGTGCTGAAGATCTCCTGCACCGAGACGTCGAAGCCGAGGGCGGTGAACTGCAGGCTCCGGTAGGAGCCGCTGTGCCAGGCCATGAGGTTGGCCACCGGGCGATGCGGCATCGCCACGCCCTTGGGCTGCCCGGTCGAGCCCGAGGTGAACAGGATGTAGGCCAGGTCGTCCGGCGTGACCCCGCTGTCGGGCCGGTGGTCCGGCTGGCCGTCGAGGTCGGTGTCGACGTGGACGGGCCGCTCGTGCGGCAGGCCACCGGCCAGCGCCCGGTGGGTCACCAGGACCGGGGTGTCGACCCGGCCGAGCACCTGGGTGAGGCGGCCCTCGGGGTAGGAGGGGTCGAGCGGCACGTAGGCGCCGCCCGACTTCAAGATGCCCAGCAGTGCCACGGGCAGGTCGAGCGAGCGCCGCACGTGCAGGGCGACCGGCACCTCCGGGCCCACGCCCATGCTTCGCAGCAGGTGGGCGAGCCTGTTGGCGCGCCGGTCGAGCTCGGCGTAGGTGAGGGCGGCGCCGTCGAACTCGACGGCGACCGCGTCGGGCGTCCTGTCCGCCTGCTGCTCGAAGAGCCGGTGCAGGCACTGGTCGGGACCGCGGCCGGGGGGCTCGTGCTCGCGGGCGAGCAGCGCGGAGACCGGCGCGGCCGGGTCGGCCGCCACCTGCTCCAGGACGCGTACGTAGTGCCCCAGCAGGCGCTCGGCGGTGGCGCGCTCGAACAGGTCGGTGGCGAACTCCAGGCTCATCTGCTGCCCTTCGGCGTAGAGCACCAGGTCGGCCTTGGCGCCGCCGTTCTCCACCTCCTCGAGCATCCGGAAGGTCACGCCGTCGCCCCGCCTGGCGTCCGGCGGCTCCTGCATCGCGAACATCACGTCGAACGGCGGCCGGCCGTCGGGGCAGAGCTCCCGCACGATCTCCTCGAGCGGCACGTCGGTGGGCGTGGCCAAGATCGTCGCCCGCACCTGCGACAGCAGGCGCTCGAAGGAGGGGTCGCCCGCCAGGCCTGTCCTGATCGGCAGCGTCTCCACGAAGAAGCCGATCATGGCGTCGGCGCCCGGCGCCTCCCGGCCGGAGAACGGCACGCCCGTCACGATGTCGTCCTGGCCGCTGTAGCGGTGCAGCAGCGCCTGGAAGGCCGCGAACAGCACCATGAACGGGCTGGCCTGGGCGCGCCTGCCCAGCGCCTCCAGGTCGCCGAGCAGCCCGTCCGGCAGCGTGGCCCGGACCCGGGCGCCGCGCCGCAGCGGCGCCGCTGACGCGGGGCGGTCGGCGGGCAGCGCCAGCCGCTCGGGCGGCGAGTCCAGGGTCTTCCTCCAGTACGGCAGGCCGTCGAGACCTCGCCGGGCCTGGCGCGGGCCGGCCGGCGGGGGCAGGGTCTCCCCCGCGTAGAGCCGCGCCAGCTCGTCCAGGAGGACCCCGGCCGACCAGCCGTCGAAGGCGATGTGGTGGACGGTCATCAGCAGCCGGTGCCTGTCGTCGGCGAGCCGGAGCAGCAGCGCCCGCAGCACGGGGCCGTTGCGCAGGTCGAACGGGTCACGGGCGGCGTGCCGTGCCAGCGCGTTCGCGCCGCGCGGGGTGGCGTCCATGACCTTCATCGTCACGGGCGCCGCCGGCTCGACCACGGGGACCGGCTCGCCGTCGTGCTCCTCGTAGCGGGTGCGCAGGGACGGATGCCGGCGCACGATCTCGTTGATCGCGCTCTCCAGCCGCCCGGCGTCGAGGGGACCGTCCAGGGAGAACAGGATGGGCACGTTGTACTGCGAGCCGGGCGCCATCTGGTCGATGAACCAGAGCCGGCGCTGCGCGGGCGTGAGCCCGTCCTCGGCGGGGGTCGCCGCGGCGGCCTGCGGCAGGCCGTCGATCTCGCGGGCGAGCGCGGCGAGCGTGGGGTGCTCGAAGAGCATCCGGGGCTCGACCGGCTTGCCCAGCCTCTCGCAGGCGCGGGCGGCGACGCGCATGGCCAGGAGTGACTGGCCGCCCAGTGCCAGGAAGTCGTCGTCGGCGCCGATCGGTCCGGCGTCGAGGACGTCCTGCCAGATCTCGGCGAGCAGCGCCTCGGTGGGTGTGCCGGGCGGGGTGACGGAGCGGGGCGCGCGGACCGGGTCCGGCAGCGCGGCCCGGTCCACCTTGCCGTTGCCGGTCAGCGGGAGCTCGTCCAGGAAGACCCAGGCGGTGGGGATCATGTAGTCGGGCAGGAACCTGCGCAGGTGGGCGCGCCCCTCCTGCTCGGTCGCCGTACCCACGACATAGGCGACCAGCTCGTGGCCGCGGACGGCGGTGGTGGCGGCCCGGACCCGCGGGTGACGGCCGAGCACGGTCTCGATCTCGCCGAGCTCCACCCGGTTGCCGCGGATCTTGACCTGGTCGTCCGCACGCCCCAGGATCTCGATCCGGCCGGCCTGGTCACGGCGGGCCAGATCTCCGGTGCGGTAGAGGAGCCGCCCGTCCTGGTCACGGACGAAGCGCTCGGCCGTGAGATCGGGCCGGTCGAGGTAACCCAGGCCGACGCACACGCCGCCGAGGTGGATCTCGCCCTCCTCGACCGGCTTCATCGCCTCGTCCAGGAGCTGGACGGTCACGCCTGGCAGTGGCGAACTGAGCGCGGGCGGGCGGCTCTGACCGTTGTAGACCGGCACCTCGCCGGCGATCGCGATGACGGCGCATTCCGCCGGGCCATAGAGGTCGAGCAGGCGGAAGGGCAGCCCAGGTCTCGGGTAGGTGGTGAGCCGGTCCCCGCCGGTGCCCAGCGTCGCCAGCTTGGTCTCCGCCGGCCAGGACAGGCCGAGCAGGCCCTCGGCGATGGGCGTGGGTGCGAAGCAGGTCGTCAGCTCCTGATCCACGATCCAGTCGCGCAGCGCGGGCAGCGAGAGCCTGGTCCGCTCGCTGGGGATGACCATCGTGGTGCCCGCGGTCAGGTACAGCCAGATCTCCCAGACCGAGGCGTCGAAGTTCGGGCTGGCGAGCAGCGAGGCACGGCCGCCCAGCCCGAAGGTCTCGTGCGACCACGTGATCAGGTTGGTCAGCGCGCGGTGCGGGACGAGCACGCCCTTGGGAGTCCCCGTCGAGCCGGAGGTGTGGACGACGTAGGCGAGGTCGTCGGCCTCGACGTGGGGCGTGGGTGACGCGTCTGCCTCGTCGGACGCGTCGATCACCGGGACGCCGTCGGGGACCAGTGCTCGCCATTCCGGCGCCGTGACCACGGCCGCCGCTCCCGCCAGCATGGCGTGGACCCGCTCCGCGGGGGTGGCCGGGTCGATCGGCGCGAAGGCGACGCCCGCCTTCATCGCGGCGAGCTGGCCCGCGACCAGCCGGATCGAGCGGCCCGCGAGCACGGCCACCCAACGCTGTCCCTGCTCGGTCGTCGTGTGACGACGCAGGTGATCGGCGATGCCGTTCGCGAGGCGATCCAGCTCACGGTAGGTGAGGTGTTCTTCGCCGGCCGAGACGGCGACCTTTTCTGGGGTCGCGCGCAGCTGGTGCTCGTAGAGGTGCAGAACAGATGCTAAGGGTGCTGCATCTGACGTCATGTGTCACGCCCTGCGATTGTTGAGTTTTTGCGGCCTTTGGGCACGCCGCCGAACAGGATGACCTGGTCGCCAGATTTCTGTCAACCGCGGGTGACCAGGGAAAACCCCGACCCGCACAGTGACATCTCGTCGAGGGTTGAGTTGGCGCGCCATCTGGTTTAAAGTACAAACCAGTTTGATGGTGAGAGAGGTTGAGATGACAGACGACGCCGAGGCCCCGGCCGGTCCCGCGGAGACGCTGCGGCTCATCGAGGAGCAGCAGGCCGCCACGGTCAGGCGGCTCCGGGGCGAGCCGCTGCTGCTCTTCGTCCCCTGGGGGGTCGCCTGGCTGATCGGCTTCACCGCGCTGTTCCTGCGCTTCGGGCTGGACGGCCGGCCGCTGGCGCCGATCTCGCAGATGCAGGCGGTCGGCGTGCTCCAGGGCGCCCAGGTGCTGGCGGGCGCGTTCGTCGGGTTCGGCATCGCGAGGATGAGCGGGCAGGTGCGCGGCGACAGCTCGGCGCGCGGGACGATGATCGGCTTCACCTGGCTCGCCGGCATGGTCCTCGTGTTCGCCATCGGGATCCGCATCTCCCTGGTCCTGCCGGAGGAGGAGGCCCAGCTGCTCTGGGCGGGCACGTCGCTGCTCGTCGTCGGCGTGATCTACATGATGACGGCGGCGGTCTGGCTGAACTGGCCGATGTTCTTCCTCGGCGCCTGGACGATCTCGGTCAACGTCGTCGGGATCATGCTGGGCGCGGGCTGGCATGCGCTGCTGATCGCGGCCCTGGTCGGCGGCGGGTTCGTCGGGACGGGGATCTGGCTGCGGTGGCGCGGATGACGGCCGACCCACCTCCGCCACCCGAGCTCGACCCCGTCATCCACGCCCAGGCCCGGCTGCGGGTGGTGGCGGCGCTGAACACGCTCGGAGATCGCGACGACATGGCGTTCCCGGCGCTGAAGGACCTGCTCGGCATGACCGCGGGCAACCTGTCCGTCCACCTCACCAAGCTGGAGGACGCCGGATACGTCCGGATCACCAAGACCCACAAAGGCCGCACCCCCGTCACGTACGTCGGGCTCACGAAGCGCGGGCGGCTGGCCTTCGACGAATACACCAGGGCCATCCGAGCCCTGATCGACACCGCTGGAGGCTCCACATGACGGTCCTCGCCCGCACGGCCGAGGTGACCCGGAAGTACGGCGACGTGCTCGCGCTCGACCGGGTGTCGATCGACATCCGCGCCGGGGAGCTCGTCGGCCTGCTCGGCCCGAACGGGGCCGGCAAGTCCACGCTCATCAACCTGTTCGTCGGCCTGCGCCGGCCGACGTCCGGCACCGTGGAGCTGCTCGGCGGCTCCCCCCAGGATCCCGTCGTACGGCGGGGCATCGGCGTCACCCCGCAGGAGACCGGCCTGCCCGAGGCGCTGCGGGTCGGCGAGATCGTCGACTTCGTGTCCGCGCACTACCCGCGCAAGGCGGGCCGATTAGAGCTGCTCGAACGGTTCGGGCTCCAGGACCTGGTCAAGCGGCAGGTCGGCGGCCTGTCGGGCGGGCAGAAGCGGCGGCTGGCCGTGGCGCTGGCCTTCGCCGGCGAGCCGCGGATGGTCTTCCTCGACGAGCCGACGACCGGCCTCGACGTGGAGGCGCGGCGCACCTTGTGGGAGGGCATCAAGGACTTCCACGGGCAGGGCGGCACGATCGTGCTGACCAGCCACTACCTGGAGGAGATCGAGGCGCTGGCGCAGCGGGTGGTCGTCGTCGGCCATGGACGGGTGCTGGCCGACGACACCGTGACCGCGATCCGGGACGTGGTCGGTGTGCGGCGCGTCTCGCTGACCGCGGCCGAGCTGCCCGAGCTGCCGGGCGTCCTCGGCATCGACCGCGAGGACGGCCGCGTCCACCTGGTCACCACCGACCCCGACCGGCTGGTGGTGGAGCTCGTGCGCAGCGGCACGCCGTTCTCGGGGCTGGAGATCCGGCCCACCACGCTGGAGGAGGCCTTCCTGGCCATCACCTCGAAGGAGACCCACCATGCCTAGCCTCATCCTCGCCCACACCCGCTACCAGCTCCTGGAGCAGATCCGGGTGCCGATCGGCCTGGTGGCCAGCGCGTTCTTCCCGGCGGCCGCGATGCTGGCGTTCGTCGTGCCGTTCGCGGGCGACGACCCGGCGAGCGCCACCCGCGCGACCGGGTCGATGATGATGATCGGCGCGATGTCGGCGGCGCTGATGGGGCTGAGCATCTCGGTCGCGCAGGACCGCGAGCAGCCCTGGAACCCCTACCTGCGCACGCTGCCCGCCGGGCCGCTCCCCCGCTTCGCCGGGCGGATCCTCACCACCATGGCGGTCATGATCGCGGCGGCCGTGCCGGTGGTCGTCATCGCGGCGCTGTTCACCCCGGCGACCGTCACGGCGCCCAGGCTGCTGTTCGGGCTGGCGGCGCTGCTCACCGGGGCCGTGCCGTTCATGATGATCGGGCTGTTCCTGGGATTCCTGCTGGCGTCGAAGGCGGCGATCGGCGTGTCCCAGGTGGTGTTCTTCCCGGTCGCGATCCTGGGCGGGCTGTTCCTGCCGCCGCAGATCATGCCGGAGTTCGTCCAGGCGCTCTCGCCGTACGTGCCGAGCCGCGGCGCGGTGGAGCTGGTGTGGACCGCGACCACCGGCTCGGCCCCGAACGTGACGGCGCTGGTCATGCTGGCCGTGTGGACGGTGGCGGGGGCGCTGGCCGCCGGCTGGGCCTACCGGCGCGACGAGGGCCGCCGGTTCTCCTGACGCCTCGCACGCGAAGACGGCCCCGGTCTCGGGGCCGTCGTCGTATCGAGATCTGAACGGGGGTGTGCCGCCGAGTCCGCAGCGATCTCGACGGCACACCCGTCCGTGAGGGGGTCCTGTTATTTCTTCTCTTCGAGAGTGACGGTGACGTTACTCGTCTTTCCATCCCTCATATATGTGATCTGAACCTGTTGGCCCACTTTGAAACCTCTGACCTGCCCAACAACTGTGTCGCCGCCGTCGACGGGCTTGCCGGCGATCTTCGTGATGAGGTCGCCCTCCTGGAGTCCGGCCTTGGCCGCGGGGCTGCCCTGGATCACCTGGCGCACCAGCGCGCCGGTGACGTCGCCGGTGGCGTCGGTGACGCTCACGCCGAGGTAGGCGTGGCTGACCTTGCCGCCGTTGACGAGCTGGTCGGCCACCTGCTTGGCGGTGTTGACGGGGATCGCGAAGCCCACCCCGATGCTGCCGTTGCTGCCGCCGTTGGTGGCGATGGCGGTGTTGATGCCCACGACCTGGCCCGCGGCGTCCACCAGGGCGCCGCCGGAGTTGCCGGGGTTGATCGCGGCGTCGGTCTGGATGGCGCCGCCGATCGTGGTGGCCTCGGCCCCCTGACCGCCCGGCTGCCCCCAGCCGGGCGGGGCCTGCTGCTCCTGCTCGCCACCGACCGTGAGCGTGCGGTCCAGGGCGCTGATGATGCCCGCCGAGACCGAGCCCTGCAGGCCGAGCGGGCTGCCGATGGCCAGGACCGGCGCGCCGACCTTGAGCTGGTCGCTGTCGCCGAGCTGGGCCGGGGTCAGGCCGGACACGCCCTCGGCCCTGATGACCGCGAGGTCGGTGGTCGGGTCGGTGCCGACCACCGACGCCTTGGCGGTCTTGCCGTCGCTGAACTTCACCGTCATCTGGCCGCCCTGCCCGGCGCCCACGACCACGTGGTTGTTGGTGAGCACGAGGCCGTCGGCGGACAGCACCACGCCGGAGCCCTCGCCGGTGCTGCCCTGGATCATGACGACGGACGGCTGCAGCTTCGCGGCGACGTCCGAGACGGTCAGGGTGCTGGCCGCCTGCTTGAACGAGGCGGGCGCCGGGGCGGCCGTGGCCGCCACCGTGTCAGGCTGCATCGCGGTGGCGACGGCGGCCCCCGCCGCACCGCCCCCGAGGGCCATGGCAGCCAGGGCGAGGCCGGCGATGGCCTTCTGACGGGTGGAGATGCCCGGCTTGGCGGGCGGAGGGGGCGGAGGCGCGGGGTGACCCATGATGATGGTGTCTCGCCGGGGGAAGCCCCCGGCGGAGGGCGGCGTGTCACCGAACTGGCTCCAGCCGCCGTTTCCCTGCTCGCGAGGCTCGTTCGCGTTCATGTCATCTCCTCAAGTCCCGATGACTCAAGAGTGCCAAGTCACGCGTAAGTGCAGGTTAAGACCGTGATCAGAGGTTCCTGAGAGCCCTGACACGGGCCTTATCACCGCTGGTAGGGGCTCGGTCACCTGTCCCGCGAACCAGAAAAAATCTTCGTTATCGGGACGTTCCGGTGTCGGCGGCGGGCCAGTACTCGTCCCGGAGCAGCCGCTTGTACAGCTTTCCGGTGGCGTGGCGCGGCAGCTCCTCGCGGAAGTCCACCGACCGCGGGCACTTGTAGGGGGCCAGCCGCGAGCGGCAGTACGCGATCAGCTCCTCCTCCAGCCCCGGCCCCGCCTCGGCCATGGATGCCGGCTGGACCACGGCCTTGACCTGCTCGCCCATCTCCTCGTCCGGCACGCCGAAGACGGCGACGTCGGCGACCTTGGGGTGGACGGACAGGACGTTCTCCGCCTCCTGCGGGTAGATGTTCACGCCGCCCGATATGATCATGTAAGAGAGCCGGTCGGTGAGGTAGAGGAAGCCGTCGGCGTCGAGGTGGCCGATGTCGCCGAGCGTGGTCCAGCCGCGCCCTCCGGGGTCCTGCACGGAGCGGGTCTTGCCGGGGTCGCCGTGGTACTCGAAGCGCACGCCGCTCTCGAAGTAGACGATGCCCGTCTCCCCCGCGGACAGCTCCTCACCCCGCTCGTCGCAGACGTGCACGGGGCCGAGCAGCGAGCGGCCGACCGTCCCCGGATGCGCCAGCCAGTCCTGCGGCGAGGCGTACAGGAAGCCGTTGCCCTCGGTGCCCGCGTAGTACTCGTGGACGATCGGGCCCCACCACTCCATCATCCGCTCCTTGACCTCGACCGGGCAGGGCGCGGCGGCATGGACGGCGCACGTCAGCGACGACAGGTCGTACGCCTTGCGCGTCTCCTCCGGCAGCTTGAGCAGCTTGCTGAACATGGTGGGGACGAGCTGCGTGTGCGTGACCGCGTACCTCTCGACGAGCCGGAGGTACTCCTCGGGGTCGAAGCGCTCCATCACCACGACCGTGGCGCCCAGCCGCTGGAAGGTCATGCAGTAGCGCAGCGGGGCGGCGTGGTAGAGCGGCGCGGGCGACAGGTAGACGCTGTCGCCGGTGGCCCCGAACAGGCCGGCGACCAGCTTGTAGAGCATGGGCGGCTCGGTGAGCGGGGCCTGCGGCAGGGACGGCTTGACGCCCTTGGGGCGGCCGGTGGTGCCGGAGGAGTACAGCATGTCGGCGCCCTGGCGCTCGTCGGGGATCGGCGTGACCGGCATGCCGGCGACCGCCGTCTCGTACGACTCGAACCCCGGCGCCGTGCCGTCCAGCATGAGGCGGCGCTCGACGCGCGGCGTGGCGTCCGTGATGGACGCGGCGACGCCGGCCAGGTCCGCGCCGGCGATGAAGACGCGGGCGCCGCAGTTGCCGACGATGTAGGCGAGCTCGTCGGTGAGCAGCCGTGAGCTGATCGCCGTGTAGTACAGGCCGGAGCGGTGGGCCGCCCAGGCGATGGCCAGGAAGAGCGGGTGGTTGCCGAGCATGAAGGCGACGTGGTCGCCCGGCCGCAGCCCGGCGGCGCGGAAGAGGTGGGCCAGCCGGTTGGACTCCTCGTCCAGCCGCCGGTAGGTGACGATCTCCCCGGAACCCGCCATCACGACAGCGGGTTTGTCGGGGTTCGCTGCCGCGATCACTCCCGGGTACATGAACCGAACACTATTCGGCCATCGGCCGCCGCGCCAGCATCCTGATCTTCGTACGTCGTTCCGGGAACGGCGGAGCCGCGGCCTCGTGCCGAGACCGCGGCTCCTTCACGGAGGTCACTCCGCGGGGATGACCGAGCCCTGGTACTTCTGCTTGATGAACTCCTTGACCTTCGGGTCCTGGAGCAGCTTGCCGAGGGTGACGATCCCGGCGTCCTTCTCGTGCCCGGCCTGCACGACCAGGCCGTTGACGTACGGGTTGCCCTCGCTCTTCTCCAGGGCCAGCGCCTGGGAGGCGGGCTTGAGGCCGGCCTCGATGGCGTAGTTGCCGTTGATGACCGCGGCGTCCACGTCGTCGAGCGAGCGCGGGAGCTGGGCGGCCTCCAGCGGCTTGAACGTCAGCTTCTTCGGGTTGCCGGTCACGTCGCGCTCGGTGGCGGTGGTGCCGGCGCCCTCCTTGAGGGTCACGACGCCGTTGTCGGCGAGCAGCTTGAGCGCCCGGCCGAGGTTGGTGGCGTCGTTGGGCAGGGCGACGGTCGCGCCGGAGGGCAGCGCCGCCAGGCCGGTGACCTTCTTGGAGTACAGGCCCAGCGGCTCCAGGTGGACGGGCGTGACGAAGCTCAGCTTCGTGCCCTTGGAGGCATTGAAGTCGTCCAGGTACGGCTTGTGCTGGAAGAAGTTGGCGGTCAGCTGGCCCTCGCTGAGCTGCACGTTCGGCTGAACGTAGTCGGTGAACTCGACCACTTCCAGCTTCAGGCCGGCGGCGGGCGCCAGGTTGTCCTTGACGTAGTCGAGGATCTCGGCGTGCGGCACCGGGGACGCGCCCACCTTGATCACGGTGTCGGCGGACTCGGCGCCCGCGTTCGTGGTCGCGGACTGCGACGTGCCGCATGCGGCCAGCAACACCGAGAGCGCGGCCACACCTACAATGTTCCGAAATTTCATGATTTTTCCTTATTTAGTGATGGGGTACGTGTCGGTCAGCGGTGCGACAGCCGGCGGGCCACCGCGTCGCCCAGGCTCTGCACGACCTGCACGATCACGACCAGGAGCACGACCGTGACGATCATGAGCAGGGTCTCGAAGCGCTGGTAGCCGTACCTGACGGCCAGGTCGCCCAGCCCTCCCCCGCCGATCGTCCCGGCCATGGCGGAGTAGCCGATGAGCGCGACGATCGTGACGGTCAGCCCCGCCACCAGGCCGGGGAACGCCTCGGGCAGCAGCACCTTCCGCACGATGGTCGTACGGCCCGCGCCCATGGCCTGCGCGGCCTGCACCACGTCCGACCCGACCTCGCGCAGGGCGGTCTCGACCAGCCGCGCGAAGAACGGCACCGCGCCCACGGTGAGCGGCACGACCACGGCGGCGGTGCCGATCGTGGTGCCGACGACCAGCCGGGTGAACGGGATGATCGCGATCATCAGCACGATGAACGGCAGCGACCGGCCGACGTTCACCACGACGCCCAGCACGGACCTCAGCGTGGGGAGCGGACGCAGCCCGCCGCGGTCGAAGACCACCAGCGCCACGCCCAGTGGCAGCCCGAACAGCACGGTGAGCAGCGTCGACCAGCCGACCATCTGCGCGGTCTGCCCGGCGGCCTCCCACAGCAGCGGGGTCATCTCGTCCCAGGTCATGAGGCCACCTCCACGAGCAGTCCGCGGTCGCGCAGGTAGGCGAGCGCGGGATCGGCGTCACCGGTGATCGAGACGCGCAGCCGGCCGACCGCGCCGCCGGCCAGCTCCTCGATCGAGCCGCCCAGGATGCTGATCTCGACGTCGAACTTGCGCACCGCCTCCGACACGACGGGCCGCTGGGGGTCGCCGGTGAAGGTGAGCGTGACCGAGCCGGGCGGCGCGGGCTCGGGCAGCGGGAAGATCTCGCGGGTGAGGCGGGAGCCGGGCGTCCGGATGAGGTCCGCGATGGCGCCGGACTCCTCGATCCGGCCGCCGGCCATGATGGCGACGGAGTCGCAGACGCTCTTGACGACGTTCATCTCGTGCGTGATGAGCAGGATCGTCAAGCCCAGCTCGGTGTTCAGCCGCTTGAGCAGGTCGAGGATGGAGCGGGTGGTGGCCGGGTCGAGCGCCGAGGTGGCCTCGTCCGACAGCAGCACCGACGGGTTGCCGGCCAGGGCGCGGGCGATGCCGACACGCTGCTTCTGGCCGCCGGAGAGCTGGTGCGGGTGGTCGCCGCCCCGGCCGCCCAGCCCGACGAGGTCGAGCAGCTCGGCGACGCGGCGGGCGCGCTCGGCCCGCGGCACGCCCATGACCTCCAGCGGGAAGGCCACGTTGCCCGCGACGGTGCGGGAAGAGAGCAGCGCGAAGTGCTGGTGGATCATGCCGATGCGCTGGCGGGCGCGGTTGAGCTCGCGGGACGGCAGCGCGGTCAGGTCCTGCCCGGCGACCGTGACGGTGCCCGCGGTCGGCCGTTCGAGCAGGTTGACGCAGCGCAGCAGCGTGCTCTTGCCGGCGCCGCTCTGACCGAGCACGCCGTAGATCTCGCCTTCGCGCACACGCAGGTCGACACCGTCGAGGGCGACGGTCTCGCCGTACAGTTTGCGCAGGCCGGAAACCTGGATCACGTGAGAACCCCACACTGGCAGCGGCCACGCCGCTGGAACGGACGAACGTCGGAAACCGTCCTCAGGAGCCGGACGTCTGAAGGAGGCGTCTGCCCCTGAAGACGGGGGGCCGGAAGGACCGGGAGGACCGGGCTGCGGCGCGGCTCAGCGGGCGCCGGGGTGGAACGGCAGGTGGCTCAGCCTGCGCAGCACGTAGCTCGGTGCGATCATCGGGAGACCTTCGGGGAGGAGGGCGGACGGTTCCTGGCGCCGGCGGGCCGTTCCACCCTCGGGGGGCTCACGGCAGGCGCCGGCGGGCGGTCAGCGGGCGGTGGGGACCGCCGCGCGCATGTGCGCGCGTGTCATGGCCCGCAGGTGCGCCGGCTCCATGGCCCGCGTCATCGTCCGCATGTGCGCGCGTGTCGCCGCGCGCATTCGCCGGGTGCGCATGCGACAACAGCGTCCGCCGATGGGAGCGCCCGGGTTGCTCGCGTGTGCCTCGTCCACGTCAGGTGCCAACAGCTTCTTTACTTCCCTATATTCCCGGCATCTTTGGTGATCTATGTCACGCCGGCTTCTCGGCGAGGATCCGCCACGCGTGCGGGCCGACGACCGCGGGGTCGTGGTGGCCGCGCTCCGGCTCCAGCGGCGTCAGCCGGGAGACGTCCATCGGGAAGCGGTAGGCCCGGTCGTCGAGGTTGAGCAGGGTGATCAGCGCCTCTCCCCCGGCGCTCGACCGGAGGGCCGCGGCCGTGTTGGTCAGGTGCTCGACGGTCGTGCGGGCGCGCACCAGCCACGGGTGGCGCCGGCGCATGCCGACGAGGTTCTGGTGCAGGCGGTACACCGGCCAGCCGTACGGGGCCAGGTCGCCGGGGGCGGCCGGGAAGGCGGGCCGGATGGCGTCGTCGCCGCCCTCGCGCTCCTCCTTCAGCCCCTCGAACGCCTGCTCGTCGCCGGAGTACAGGCTGGGCACGCCGCCGACGGTGAGCAGGATCGCCAGGGCGTGGCCGAGATGCCGCCGGTCGTCGAGCCGGGTGGCGAGCCGGGTGACGTCGTGGTTGCCGACGAAGGTGAGCGGCGTGAACGCGCCGAGCAGGTCGTTGTGCCGGTCGAGGGCCCAGGCCAGCTCGAACAGGTTGCGGTCGTTGAGCGAGCTCCAGACGGCCTTCCACAGCTCGTACTGGGTGACGGAGTCCAGCCCGGACTCCTTGACGTACCCGGTGTAGTCCCCGTGGATCACCTCACCGGCGAACCACGCGTCCGGATGCCTCTCCCGGACGCCCGGCAGCACCTCGCGCCAGAAGGACGGCGGCACGGCGTAGGCGGCGTCGAGCCGCCAGCCGGCCGCGCCGCGCGCCAGCCAGTGGTCGAGCACCGCGGCGACGTGGTCGCGGACGGCCGGCAGGCCGTGGTCGAGGGCGACCAGACGCTCGTGCCCCTCGAACGTGTCGTGGCCGTCCGGCCCCTTCCTGAACCAGTCGGGCCCGGCGCGGAAGGACCTGCCGACGTGGTTGAACACGCCGTCGAGCACGATCCGCAGCCCGCGTCCGCGCGCCTCGGCGACGAGGGAGTCGAAGTCGGCGTCGTCGCCGAGGCGCGGGTCGACGCGGAAGTGGTCCACGGTGTCGTAGCCGTGGGTCTCGGAGGCGAAGATCGGGCCCAGGAGGAGGCCGGAGCAGCCGAGCTCGACGGCGTAGTCCAGCCACGGTTCGAGCTGCCGCAGCCGGTGCCGGACCGGCTCGCCGGGCGGCGGGGCGGCGGCGGGGGCCCCGGTGAAGCCGAGGGGGTAGACCTGCCACAGGATCGCGTGGTCACTCCACGACGGCACGGGCGCTCCTCACGTCATCGGGCCGGCTCTCGGCCCTGTCGTCCTGGCTTTGTACTGCGTTCTGCCGGCTCTGTACGGCGTCCTCGCGGCTCCGCGCCGCGTCCCCCGGGCTTCGCACCGCCTCCTTCGGGGTCCGCACCGGGTTCCTCCGGCGGCGTACTGCCCAGGGTAGGTAGCCCAAACCGCGGGCGGGCGCGCAGCCGATGGCCGTGTCGGCGATCCGGTGACCGGCCATGCCGGCGGACGCGCCACCGCTGAGCAGCAGGACCAGGGGCGTCATCACGGCGGCGTACGCGGCCGGGCGGCGGTCCTTCAGCGGCGGCCTCAGGGCCGCCAGCGCGGCCACGAGCAGCGCGAACGGCCACGCGTGCGGCCGACGCCCAGGCGGGCATGCCTCCGCCCGCCGTCCCGTGAGGGAGCGGCGGGCGGGCTCCGCGTCCGCCGCCGTCCAGGTGGCGGCGGACGCGTCTCATGGACGGCGGGTCAGGCCGCGGCCGTGGAGGCGACCTTGGCCGGGTTGAGGGCGATGTCCAGCACCTCGCGCACGTCGCTGACCGTGTGGATGGTCAGCTCGTCGCGCACCTCCTGGGGAACGTCGTCCAGGTCGGGCTCGTTGCGGGCCGGGATGAGCACCGTGGTGATGCCCGCCCGGTGCGCCGCGAGCAGCTTCTGCTTGACGCCGCCGATCGGCAGGACCCGCCCGGTGAGCGAGATCTCGCCGGTCATGGCCACATCGCCACGGACCTGGCGGCCCGACAGCAGCGAGGCCAGCGCCGTGGTGAGCGTGACGCCCGCCGAGGGGCCGTCCTTCGGCACCGCGCCCGCCGGGAAGTGGACGTGGACCGAGCGGTCCTTCAGCGCGGTCACCGGCAGCTCCAGCTCCGCGCCGTGCGAGCGGAGGTAGGACAGGGCGATCCTGGCCGACTCCTTCATCACGTCGCCGAGCTGGCCGGTCAGCGTGAGGCCGGTCTCGCCGGTCTCGGGGTCGGCCAGCGACGCCTCGACGTACAGGACGTCGCCGCCGGCGCCCGTGACGGCCAGGCCCGTCGCCACGCCCGGCACCGAGGTGCGCTGCTTGGACTCCGGCAGCGACGACTCGGGCACGAACCGTGGCCGCCCGATGTAGCCGACCAGGTCGTCGGCGCCGACCGTGACCGGCAGCTCGCCGTTGGCGGCCACCTTGCGCAGGATGCGGGCGACCGACCGCTCCAGGGAGCGGACGCCGGCCTCACGGGTGTACTCGGCGGCCAGCCTGCGCAGCGCCGCGTCCTCGACCGTGACCTCCTCGCCCGTCAGCCCGGCCAGCTCCAGCTGCCGGGGCAGCAGGTGGTCGCGGGCGATGGCGACCTTCTCGTCCTCGGTGTAGCCGTCGAGCGTGACGACCTCCATGCGGTCGAGCAGCGGCCCGGGGATGGCTTCCAGGACGTTGGCCGTGGCGAGGAAGAGCACGTCGCTCAGGTCCAGCTCGACCTCGAGGTAGTGGTCGCGGAACGTGTGGTTCTGCGCCGGGTCCAGCACCTCCAGCAGGGCGGCCGTCGGGTCACCGCGGTAGTCGGCGCCGACCTTGTCCACCTCGTCGAGCAGGACGACCGGGTTCATGGAGCCGGCCTCGCGGATGGCGCGGACGATGCGGCCGGGCAGCGCGCCGACGTACGTGCGCCGGTGGCCCCGGATCTCCGCCTCGTCGCGCACGCCGCCGAGGGCGACGCGGACGAACTTGCGGCCCATCGCGCGGGCCACGGACTCGCCGAGCGAGGTCTTGCCCACTCCGGGAGGGCCGGCCAGGGCGAGGACGGCTCCGCTGCGCCGGCCGCCGACGACACCGAGGCCCTTGTCCTGGCGGCGCTTGCGCACGGCCAGGTGCTCGATGATGCGGTCCTTGACGTCGTCGAGGCCGGTGTGGTCGGAGTCGAGCACGGCCCGCGCTCCGGTGATGTCGTAGTTGTCCTCGGTCCGGTCGTTCCACGGGATGTCGAGGACGGTGTCGAGCCAGGTGCGGATCCAGCCGGTCTCCGGGGACTGGTCGGAGGTCCGCTCCAGCTTGTCGACCTCCTTCAGCGCGGCCTCGCGCACCTTCTCCGGCAGGTCGGCCGCCTCGACGCGGGCCCGGTAGTCCTCCTCCTCGCTCTCGGAGGTGTCGCCGTTGAGCTCCTTGAGCTCCTTGCGGACGGCGGCGAGCTGCTGGCGCAGCAGGAACTCCCGCTGCTGCTTCTCCATGCCCTCCTGGACGTCCTTGCGGATCGTCTCGGCGACGTCGAGCTCGGCGAGGTGCTCGCGGGACCACTCGACCAGCTTGGCCAGCCGGTCGGCCGGGTCGGCGGCTTCGAGCAGCTCGACCTTCTGGGCCGTGGTCAGCCAGGGGGTGTAGCCGGAGCTGTCGGCCAGCACCGAGGGGTCGTCGATCTGGTTCACCTGGTCGACGACCTGCCACGCGCCGCGCTTCTGCAGGATGGTGGTGGCCAGGGCCTTGTACTCCTTGGCCAGCTCCTCGGCGCGCTCACTGACGGGGACGGCGTCGACCGTGATGGCCTCCACCCACAACGCGGCGCCCGGCCCGGTGGTGCCGGTGCCGACGCGCACCCGGTCCACGCCGCGCACCACGGCGGCGGGCTCGCCTCCGGGCAGCCTGCCGACCTGCTCCACGACGGCCTGCACGCCGACGGCGCCGTAACGGCCGTCGATGCGGGGAACGAGGAGGACTCGCGGCTTGTTGCGTCCGGATGCGCGGCTCGACGACTCGGCCGCGTCGATCGCCGCACGCACCTCGGAGTCGGACAGGTCCAGCGGGACCACCATGCCCGGCAGGACCACCTCGTCGTCCAGCGGCAGGACCGGGAGGGTCAAGCTCTCACTCATGCGAACTCCCAAGGGTTGAGTTATACAGACTCAATTCATCAGAGCCCGCCAGTGTTCCCTTCCTTGCCGATGTTCGCTCAGAGCGATCGTAATCATGTAAGTTCAGTCGGCCGGCGCGGCGTCCTCGCCGGGAGGGACGTCGCCCGCCTCGACGGCGACCGGCGGCTCCCCGCGATCCCGTGCCGGAGTTCGCCCGGCGGGGTGGTGACCGAGCAGATACGCTGAGTAGCTGTTCGCCGCCGGTGAAGCACCCGCCTCATGAGGGGTGACGAACATCGGGAATGGGTGTTGAGTCATGTCGAGTCGCCTTCGTTGCGCGTGACGGGGCGCCGACGGGCCGAGGGGGACGACTCCTGCTGCAACAGGATGCCGCCGTCCCCCTCGCCCACTGACGCCGGGGCGTTGCCTCTCTCCGCATGACGGCCGTTCACCGAACGTGAATACGATGCGCATTCATGTTCACTTCCGAGGGCGCGTGGAGCCCTCTCGACGGAAGAGTACATAACATCGAGACCGCCCCGTGTGGGTACTCGTGAATCAAGCTCGGATCAATTTTCCTTCAGGGATCGTACTGGTCACAGGGCGTTTCCTCGACCAGCGGCACGCATGCGAGGCGCCCACAGGAGCCATTTATCCGCTTTTATAAAGAATGCCGTTCTGTTGGGGAACGGAATTCTGCGGGCAGCAGAAAGGGAGCGCGGGCGACCACGATTTTTGACGACACGGTGTCATCATCCGCTTGACGGGAGGGCCGCGGGTTTGTGACACTGTGTCGTGAAACTGCGGCACGTGATGGGGTGTGGGTGTGACGTCGTTCTCCGAAGCGTTGAGGAACGCCACGTGGGGTGACCACCAGGCGGCCGAGGGCGAGAGCTACCTCACGGAGCTCATGGGCGGCCGGCTCAGTGCCGCCGAGTACGGCGAGATGGTCGCGCAGCACCACTTCGCGTACGCGGCGCTCGACGGCGTGTCCCGTGAGCTGACGGACCACCCGGTGGCGGGACGGTTCGTGTTCCCCGAGTTGTACCGCGGACGGGCGCTGGAACGCGACCTCGCCACGATCTACGGCGAAGGATGGCGCGACCGGATCACCCCGTCGAAGTCCACCCGCACCCTGGTGGCCAGGATCGAGCAGGTGGCCGGCTGGCCCGGCGGGTACGTCGCCCACCACTACACCCGTTACATGGGCGACCTGTCGGGCGGGCAGTTCATCCGAATGGAGCTCCAGCGCATCTACGGGTACGCGCAGGGCGGCGGGGTCGACTTCTACGTGTTCGACCAGGTGGGCAGCCTGCCGAGGTTCAAGCAGGAGTACCGGTCCCGGCTGGACGCGTTCGGGGAAAGCCTCGACGAGCAGGAGCGGCAGCGCGTCATCCGCGAGGTGAAGCTGGCCTACCAGCTCAACACCGAGGTACTGGCCGAGCTGCTGCACACGGTGCGCGCGGCCGCGTAGGTCACCGCGCCGTCACAGGTCCGGGCTCCCCCTCCGCCCGGGCGGGCGCGCCGCCTACCATGACCCTATGCCCCGGATCTCCGCCGCGACCATCGGCGAGCACCGCGCCCGCACGCGCGAGCGCATCCTCCAGGCGGTCTCCCGCCTGTCGCGCGAGCAGGGCATCGACGCGCTCTCGATGACCGACGTCGCCCACGAGGCCGGCATCACCAGGACCGCGCTCTACAACTACTACCCCGACAAGGCGGCGCTGCTGCTCGCGTTCACCGAGCAGGTCACCAGCTACTTCATCGAGAGCTACGAGCGGGAGCTGCCCTACGGGGCCACCCCCGCCGAGCGGCTGCGCGCGTACGTGCGGCTCCAGCTCACCGGCCTGGTCGCCCACCCGCATCCCGGCCCCGCCGACCTCGGCGCCGCCCTCGGCCCTGACGCCTACCAGCGGCTGGCCGAGCACGTCGCCCCCATGCAGCGGATCCTGGCGGAGATCCTGGAGAGCGGCGCCGCGTCGGGCGACTTCGAGGTGCCGGACGTGGCGGCGACCGCGCGCATGGTGCTGGCCGTGATCGGCGCGGAGCGGGTGCCCCTGGTCAGCGGCGCGGACACCGTGGACCGGGCCGGGGAGCGGGTGTCGGCCTTCGTGCTGCGCGCCCTGGGAGCCCGCGCCGGGAGCTGACCGCCGGGGTCGGGGGGAGATCAAGGTCCGCCTCGGGCCGATGACAGGATGGGCCCATGGAGAACGGCCACATCCAGCTCTCGTCCGCCCGGGGACGGTGGATCCTCGCGGCCACCGTCCTCGGATCCGGCCTGACCTTACTCGACAGCACGATCGTCAACGTCGCCCTGCCCTTCCTCGGCAAGGAGCTGGACGCCGGCATGGCGGGCCTGCAGTGGACGGTCAACGCCTACACGCTCACGCTGGCCGGCCTCATCCTGCTGGGCGGGTCGCTCGGCGACCGGTTCGGCCGGCGCAAGGTGTTCGTCATCGGCACCGTGTGGTTCGCGATCGCGTCCGCGATGTGCGGGCTGGCCCCCGACGTGGGGTTCCTGGTGGCCGCGCGGGCGCTGCAAGGGGTGGGCGGGGCGCTGCTCACGCCCGGGTCGCTGGCCATCATCCAGGCGTCGTTCGTGAAGGACGACCGGCCGCGCGCGGTGGGCGCCTGGTCCGGGCTGGGCGGCGTGGCCGCCGCCGTGGGGCCGCTGCTCGGCGGCTGGCTGGTGGAGTGGGCGGGCTGGCGGTGGGCGTTCCTCATCAACCTGCCGTTCGCGGCGCTGGTGGTGCTGGTCGCCGCGCGGCACGTGCCCGAGAGCAGGGACGAGCAGGCCTCCGGCCGCTTCGACGTGCTCGGCGCGGTGCTGGCGGCGCTGGCGCTGGCCGGCGTCACGTACGGGCTGATCGACCTGAGCGCCCCCGCACCGCTGATCGCCGGCGTGGCGCTGGGTGTGGCGTTCGTGCTGGTCGAGCGGCGGCGCTCGCCGGACGCGCTGGTGCCGGTCGGGATCTTCCGCGACCGGGTGTTCACCGCGGTCAACGTGGTGACGCTGATCATGTACGCGGCGATGGGTGTGGTGTTCTTCCTGCTGGTGGTGCAGCTCCAGGTGGTGTCCGGGTTCTCGCCCATCGCGGCGGGCCTGTCGCTGCTGCCGACGACCGTCCTGATGCTGCTGCTGTCGGCGCCGGCCGGGGAGGTGGCCAAGAGGTTCGGGCCGCGTCTGCCGATGACGGCGGGCATCGTCGTGGCGGGCGCCGGGTTCCTGTGGATGAGCACGATCTCCACCGGCGCCTCGTACCTGCTCCAGGTCCTTCCGGCGGTGGCCGTCTTCGGTCTCGGCCTGTCGGCGGCGGTGGCCCCCCTGACGGCCACCGTGCTGGCCACCGCCGAGGAGCGCTACGCGGGCACGGCCAGCGGCGTCAACAACGCGGTGGCGCGCACGGGCAGCCTGCTCGCGGTGGCCGCGGTGCCGCCGCTCGTGGGCCTGGTCGGCGACGCGTTCGAGCAGCCGGCGGTGTTCGACGCGGGCTTCCGGAGCGCGATGCTGGTCAGCGCGGTGATGATGTTCGTCTCCGCGGCCATCACGTTCCTCACGATCAGGACGAACGTGCTCGACCCGGATCGGGCCGGCCGCTGAAGTCCCCGCGACCCTAGAACGTGAACGGCTGGCTGCGGACGCTGTTGTCGAAGTTGGACAGCAACAGCTCCGGCTCGCCGACCGCCCGGATGTCCGGCAGCCGCGTGAGCAGCTCGCGGAACATCGTGCGCATCTCCTGGCGGGCCAGGTTGGCTCCGAGGCAGAAGTGCGGCCCCGGCCCGCCGAACCCGACGTGCGGCTTGGTGTCGCGGGTGATGTCGAACGCGTCGGGGTCGGGGAAGACGCTCTCGTCGCGGTTGGCGGAGCCGTAGAAGAGCACGACCTTGTCGCCCTGTCTCAGCTCCAGCCCGCGCAGGGAGTAGTCCTGGGTGACGGTGCGCCGGAACTGCATGATCGGGGAGACGTGGCGGACCATCTCCTCGATGGTGTTGTTGATGTGGCCGTCGAAGTCGCTCGTCAGCAGCTCGCGCTGGGCGGGGTGGTCGGTGAGCAGCTTGATGCCGTGGGCCATCGTGTTGCGCGCGGTCTCGTTGCCGGCGACCAGCAGCAACGCGAAGAAGGAGCCCAGCTCCTTGTCGGTGAGCTTCTCGCCGTCGGGGTTTGCGGTGACCAGCAGCGAGATGAGGTCGCCCTTGGGGTCGGCGGCGCGCTCGTGGCCGAGCTTGATCACCATGCGCTGGAGGGCCAGCAGGGCCAGCATGTTCTGCCCGGCGAGCTGGATGCTGCGGGCCAGGCTGGGGCGCACGCCGGTGTAGGCCGTGGAGACGTCGACGTGCTCGTGCACCTTCTCACGCAGCTCCTGCGGGATGTCGAGCATGTCGCAGATGACGTGGATGGGCAGCCGGGCGGCGATCTGGTGGACGAAGTCACGGGGCCCGTCCTTGACCACGTCGTCGACGATCCGCGCGCAGGCCGCCTCGATGTCGCCCTGCAGACCGGCCAGCATGCGCGGGCTGAAGGAACGGGTGACGATGCGCCGCAGGCGGGCGTGGCGGGGGTCGTCCATGTTGACCATCGACTCGCCGAACACCTGCTTCACCCAGCCGGGCGGCTCGGGGTTGGTGACGGCCGGCTCGCTGGAGAACACCTTGGCGTTGCGGCTGGCCTCCACCACGTCGGCGTGGCGGACGAGGGCGTAGAAGCCCTTGCCGGAGCGCAGGAGTGGCACCCGCTTCTCCTCGAAGAACACCGGGTGCTCCAGCTGCCGGAGCCGGGCGAACGCCTCGTTGCGCTCCTTGGGGGGCTTGCGCCAGAAGTCCAGGTCCGCGAGATCGATGTCCGCCACGTCGATAGCCACGCGCCTATCCTGGCACGCTCCCAGGCCGGTCCGGGATGGGATCCCCGCGCCGGCCGGGCTTCCCGTTCGCGGGGGTCGATGTGCATCCGGACCTCTTGGCGCGTTCCCGTGCCGTTCAGGCCCGGTTTCTTCCGGGGAGTCATCACTGGAGACATGAAAGCGCTGCTCGCCGCATGTCTGCTCCTCCCTCTCGCCTCCGGCCCGGCGCACGCCGCGGCGGGTACGGCCGCCGCGGCGCGGTCGTGCGGCGGCGGGGCCTCCGACTTCGACGGCGACGGCCGTCCCGATCTCGCCGTGGCGGCGCCGTACGACGACCGGCGCGCCGGCTCCGTGACCGTCCTGTACGGCGACGGGCGGAAGGTGCGGCTCGTCCAGGACGACGCCGAGCCGGGCGACGCGTTCGGCTCGGCGCTGGCCACCGGGGACTTCGACGGTGACCGGTGCGCCGACCTGGCGGTGGGGGTGTCGGAGGAGTTCGCGGGCGAGCGGGTGCCGGGCGGTGACGGCAACGGCGCGGTCCAGGTCTTCCACGGCTCCCCGGAGGGGCTGCGCGCGGGCGAGCGGCTCGTGCCGCGCAAGCCGTCCAGCGACCGGTTCGGCGCCACGCTGGCGGCGGGCGACCTGGACGGCGACGGGCGCGACGAGCTGGCCGTGGGCGCGCCCACCCGGGGACGGGGCGGCGCGGTGGTCGTCTACTGGATGAAGGGGCGCGGCCCGTACGAGATCACGCAGCGGACCCGCTGGGTGCGGCAGGCCGCGAACGTCACCGACCAGTGGGGCGGGACGCTCGCGACGGGCGACTTCGACGGCGACGGCCGCGAGGAGCTGGCCGTGGGCGCGCCCGCCGACAGCGTCACCCAGGACGGCCAGGGCTCGGTGACCGTGCTCGACGTCGCGCGCGGCCGGGCCCTGGCCCTGACGCAGAGCAGCGCGGGGATCAAGGGCTCGGCGGAGAAGTGGGACGCGTTCGGCGCGGCGCTGACGTCCGGCGACTTCGACGGCGACGGCCGCGACGACCTGGCCGTCGGGGTGCCAGGCGAGGGGCTGAGCGCCAACCAGCGGGCGATGGACTACGGCGACGGGGCCGTGCACGTGCTCTACGGGGGCCGCTCCGGGCTGCGGGGTGCCCGGAGCGAGATGTGGACGCAGCGGCTGCTGCGGGGCGAGCCGCGCTACTACGACCGGTTCGGTGCGGCGCTGGCGGCCGGTGACTTCAACGGCGACGGCGACGACGAGCTGGCCGTGGGGGTGCCGGGCGAGAACGCGGTGCAGGTGCTGGCCTCCGACCCGCGCGGCGGCCTGACCCGCCACGGGGACGTGCTGGTCAAGGGGCGCGGCGCGGTCCCGGCCGTGCTGCCGGCCGCGCGCGGTGAGCACGTGTCGGCCCTGTCCGTGACGGCGGCGAAGCAGGCGCCTGGAGGACCGGCTGACGGGCTGGTGGTGGCCGAGCCGGACAAGGGCGCGGTGTGGCTCGTGCCGGGCGCGCGCAAGCCGGGCGCGTACCCGGGGGTGCGGCCCGGCCGGGCGCGGGAGCTGGGCGAGGGCACCGGCCTGTACGGCTACGCGCTGGGGTAGGAGCCCGGCTCGGCGGCGGGCAGGACGGCGCGGAAGACCGCGCCCTTCCCCGGCTGCGAGGAGGCGGTGATCGCGCCCCCGTGCGCCTCCACGAGCGTGGCCGCGATCGACAGGCCCAGCCCGGCCCCGCCGGTGCCGCGCGCCGGGTCGGCCCGGTAGAACCGCTCGAACACCAGCTCCGCGATCTCCTGCGGGAACCCCGGCCCCTCGTCGGCCACCTCCAGCTCCGCCCGGTCGCCGAACACGCCGACCCCGACGCGGAACGGCGTGCCGGGCGGCGTGTGGGTGAGCGCGTTGCCGATGAGGTTGCCCAGCACCTGGCCCAGGCGCGGCTCGTCGCCGACCACCGGCACGGGCCCCTCTCCCCCGTCGAGCCGGACCAGCTCGATGACCCGGTCGGGGGCGAGCGTCTGCGCGTCGATGACGGCGGTCGCGGCCAGGCTCAGCAGGTCCACGGGGCGCCGGTCGAGGGCGCGCCGCTGGTCGAGCCGGGCCAGCAGCAGCATGTCCTCCACCAGCAGCCCCATGCGGGCGGCCTGTCCCTCGATGCGGCCGAGCAGCCGGACCGCCTCGTCCAGGCTCCGCTCCTCGCCCAGCCGGTACAGCTCGGCGAAGCCCCTGATGGAGGTGAGCGGGGTGCGCAGCTCGTGGGAGGCGTCGGCCATGAACCTGCGCATGACCTCCTCCGAGCGCTGGGCGGCCGTGGCCGAGCGGCGGGCCTCCTCGGCCGCCGCCTCCCGCTCCCGCACCGCCACCTCGATCCGGCCGAGCATGCCGTTGAGTGCCCGGCCGAGCTTGCCGACCTCGGTGGTGGCGGCCCACAGCGGCACCCGGCGCGACAGGTCGCCGCCGGCGATGTCGCGGGCGGTGCGGGCGATGTCGCCGAGGGGGCGCAGGCTCCGCCGTACGACCCAGTAGCAGGCGATCCCCAGCACGACCAGCGTGCCGCCACCGCCCACGACGACGATGAGCATCAGCTGCGAGACGGTGCCGTCCACGTCGCCGAGGTTGATCGCGATGACGCGGCTGGCGCCGTCGCGGGCGGGCACGGCGATCACCCGCCACAGCGGCCCGTCGGCGGGCAGCGACTCGACGGTGAAGGGACGGCCGGCGCGGCGGGCGACCTCGGCGCTGGTCAGGAGTGGCAGGTTCGGGGTGTAGACGTCGGTGGACTCGGAGAACCTGCGGATCACGGTGCCGCCCGCGTCGACGAGCACGCCGTGGAACAGACCGTAGAAGCGCTCAGGCGACCGGGGGCCGGCGGCGGGGTCGGGGGGCGGCGGCACGCGCGCCGGGCGGCTGGCGGAGTGGAGCTGCTGGTCGACCCGCTCCACGAGGTAGCCGCGCAGCAGCCGGACGGCGAACAGCCCGGTCAGCGCGATGGCCAGCGTGACCATCAGCAGCGTCGCCGAGACCAGGCGCAGCCACAGCGGGGCGCGCGCCAGGCGGCGCCGCACGCCGCGGACGGCCTCACTCCCACGCCCCACGCTCATGTCCCCCGGGTCAGTCCTTCGGCGGGCGCAGGATGTAGCCGACGCCGCGCAGGGTGTGCAGGTGCCGGCGCTCGCCCGTGTCGAGCTTGCGCCGCAGGTAGGAGACGTACGACTCGACGAGGCCGACGTCGGTGCGCCAGTCGCCGTTCCAGACGTGGTCGAGGATCTGGGTCTTGGACAGCACCCGGCCGGTGTTGAGCATGAAGTAACGCAGCAGCCGGAACTCGGTGGGCGACAGCCGCACGGGCAGCCCGTTGCGCCACACCTCGTGCGTCTCCACGTCGAGCTCCAGGTCGCCGGAGCGCAGCCGGTTGGGCAGGGGCGCGCCCCGGCGGGTGCGGCGCAGCACCGCCCGGATGCGGGCGATGACCTCCTCCAGGCTGAACGGCTTGGTGACGTAGTCCTCGCCGAGCCCCAGCCCCGCCAGCCGGTCCTCGGGGGTGTCCTTGGCGGTGACGAACAGCACCGGGACGCGCCGGCCGCGCGAGCGCAGCCGGGTGGCGACGGTCAGGCCGTCGAGGTCGGGCAGCATCACGTCGAGCATGACGAGGTCGGGCGCGCGCTCCTCGGCCACCCGCAGCGCGCTCTTGCCGTCGGCGGCGGTGAACACCTCGAAGCCGGCCATGCGCAGGCTCGCCGAGAACAGCTCCCTGATGTTGGGCTCGTCGTCGACGACCAGCAGCCTGGCCTCGGGGACGCTCATCGGCCGCCGCCTCCCTGGGTGATCGACACGGCCGACACCGAGCCGTCGGCGGCCTTCTGCCCGCGCACCACGACGGTGGTGCCGGTGGCCAGGTCGGACACCTTGGCGGGCTTGGAGATCTGCACCGTGGTCGAGCCGGTGGTCGTGACGGTGACGGTGGAGCCGTCCATGGCCTTCAGGTATACCTTGCCGTCCGCCACCTTCTCGACGGTGCCCACCGTCCCGCCGCCTCCCATGCGGCCCATGCCGGGCTGCCCTCCTGGTTGACCCCCGGGCTGCCCGCCGTAACCGGGCGGCGTGCCGTACCCCTGGGGCATGCCGCTGCCGCGCTGGCCGTACCCCTGGGGCCCGGCGCCCGGCTGCCGGCCGGCGGCGGCCGGCACGGCGTCGCCGCCCAGCGTCTTGTGCGCCTGGATGCCGATCAGCACGCCGGCCACCAGCACCACGCCGGCCCCGAGCGCGAGCGTGAGCCTGGACGGCGCCCTGCGCGGCTGGACGGCCAGCTCCTCGCGCAGGTCGTCGCGGAACGGCGAGGAGTCGAGCGAGCTGTCGGGCTCGGCCATGTCAGTCTCCTAGGGGGATACGGGGATGGGGGACGCGTCACTCGTGGCGCAGGGCCTGGATCGGCCTCAGCTTGGCGGCCCGGTTGGCGGGATAGCTGCCGAAGAACAGCCCGATGCCGACCGACACGCCGAGGGCCAGCACGACGGACGACGGGACGAGCACCGGCTCGATGCCGGCGATGGTGAACCGGGTGCCGACGAAGGCCACGAGCACCCCGGACAGCCCGCCGACGAGGCTCAGCAGCGTGGCCTCCGTCAGGAACTGGCCGAGGATCGCGCCGCGGGGCGCGCCGATGGCCTTGCGGATGCCGATCTCCCTGGTCCGCTCGGTGACGGTGACCAGCATGATGTTGGTGATGCCGATGCCGCCGACCAGCAGGGAGATCGCCGCGACCGCGCCGAGCAGCACCGTGAAGGTGCCGGTCGCCGCGCTGACGGTCTCCTGGAGGGTGGCCTGGTTGAGGATGCGGTAGTCGGCGGCGGCCGTGCCGGTGATGCCGTGCCGCTGGTTGAGGAGCGCCGTGACCTCGGCCTGCGCCGTCCCGGTGGCGGACGCCCCGGTGGCCCGGACGACGATCGAGCCGAGCGACCCGAACCCGGTCAGGCTCTGCTGGACGGCGGGCAGCGGCGCGACGGCCACGTCGTCGGCGTCCTGCATGCCGCTGGAGCCGCTCTCCTTGAGCACGCCGACGACCGTGAACGGCACGCCCGACACGCTCACCTGCCGGCCGACCGGGTCGAGGTCCCCGAACAGCTCCTCGGCCACGGTCGTGCCGAGCACCATGACCTTGCGGGCGGCCAGCACGTCGTCGTTGAAGAAGTACGTGCCCCGCTCCACCTGCTTGTTCATGGCCTCGAAGTAGCTCGGGTAGGTGCCGACGAGCTGAGAGACGGTGTGGCTGGCGGCCTCGTAGGTGGCGGTGGCCGAGCCGGCGGTCACGACGGGTGAGACGGTCGCGACCGACGGGGCGGCCGCCCTGTCCGCCAGGGCCTCGGCGTCGGCCAGGGTGAGCTGCCTGGCCTGCGTGCGGGGGCCGGTGTTCTGGCCTGCGCCGCCGGGGGCGCCCCGGCCGCCGCCCGTGCCTCCGCCGGTGAAGGACGGCGAGATGGTGAGAGTGTTGGCGCCGAGCCGCTGGATGTTCTGCTGGATGCTCTGGGACGAGCCCTCGCCGACGGCGACGAGCAGGATGACCGCGGCGACGCCGATGAGGATGCCCAGCGTGGTCAGGGCGCTGCGCATCTTGTTGGCCAGCAGGCCGCGCAGCGCGAAGCGGACGATCTCCAGCCGGTTCACCGGGCGGCCTCCGCGAGCCTCGGCGGCGGGCCGTCGACGGGCGCCTGCCGGCGGTCCTCCACGACCTCGCCGTCCACGAGCCGGATGACCCGCTTGGCGTGCGCGGCGACGTCGTCCTCGTGGGTGATGAGCACGATCGTGCGGCCGGACTGGCTGAGCCGGTCGAGGATGTCGAGCACGTCGCGGGTGGAGGCGGTGTCGAGGTTGCCGGTGGGCTCGTCCGCCAGCAGTAGGGCGGGCGCGGTGACGAGGGCGCGGGCGACGGCGACGCGCTGCTGCTGACCGCCGGAGAGCTGGTTGGGCTCGTGGTGGACCCGGTCGGACAGGCCCACCTGCTCCAGCGCGGCGAGCGCGCGGGCGCGGCGCTCGGCCTGGCCGACGCCGCCGTACACGAGCGGCAGCTCCACGTTCGCCAGCGCGCTCATCCGCGGGATCAGGTTGAAGGACTGGAACACGAAGCCGACCCTGCGGTTGCGCAGCAGGGCGAGCTGGTGCTCGTCGAGCAGGCCCACGTCGGCGCCGTCGATCCGGTAGCTGCCGGAGGTGGGGACGTCGAGGCAGCCGAGGATGTTCATGAGGGTGGACTTGCCGGAGCCGGAGGCGCCCATGATGGCGACGTAGTCGCCCTTGTCGACGTCGAGGTCGACGCCGCGCAGCGCACGGACCCGGGCGTCGCCCTCGCCGTACTCCTTGACCAGGTCCCGCACGCGCAGGACGGGCGCGGTCACCGCCCGCCTCCGGGCACGCCCCCGCCACCGGGGAAACCGCCGCCGAAGCCGCGCTGCTGGCCGGTGCCCGTGCCCGTGCCGGTGCTGACGGAGGGCAGGACGACCACGTCGCCCTCGGACACGCCGGAGGTGATCTCCGAGGTGGCGGTGCCGCGCACCCCCACCTGGACCGGGGTCCTGACCTGGCCGCCGTTCTTCAGCAGCGTGACCGTGCTCTGGCCGCCGCTGGTGGAGATCGCGGCGGTGGGGACGGTGACGGCGTTCTCGGCGCTGCCCACGACGACCTCGACGGTGGCGGTCTGGCCGAGCCGGACCTGCGCGGGCACGCTGCCGAACGTGATCGTCACCGGGTACTGGACGACGTTGTTGCTGGTGGCGGCGGCCGGCTGGATCTGGCTCACCTTGCCGGTGGCGGTGACGCCGGGCAGCGCGTCGAAGGTGACGGTGGCGCTCTGGCCGACCTTCAGCTTGCCGGCGTCCGACTCGGTGAACGAGCCGACGAGCTGGAGCTTGCGGGTGTCGGCCACCTCGATGAAGCCCGACGTACCGGACGAGCCGGACGAGCCGGACGAGCTGCTCGCGCCCGACTGGCCGGACTGGGTCTGCCCTGAGCCCGAGGAGGAGCCGGAGCCGGCGGAGGAGCCGCCGACGCTGCCGTTCACGGCGGTGACCGTGCCGGCGAAGGGCGCCCGGATCACGGTGCCCACGACCGTGCGGCTCGCCTCGCGGTAGGCGTTGCGGGCCTTGACGTAGGCGGCGTAGAGCTGCGCGGTGGAGGTCCCGTCCTCGGTGGCGGAGGCCAGCGTGGCCTCGGCGGCCGACAGGGTCTCCCGCGCGGCGGCGTCGTCCACCTCGGCGAGGATGTCGCCCTTGCTGACCTTGTCGCCGGCCTTGACGTTGATGCGCTCGACCGTGCCGCTCGTGCCGAACGTCAGCGCCCTGCTCTTGGCGCTCTCCACGGAGCCCGACGCGGTCACGGAGGCGGTCACGCCGCCCCGGCCGGCCGTCGCGGTCCGCAGGGCCGTCTCGCCGGCCGCCTCGTCCGTGCCGAGCTGGGCGTAGGCGAACGCGGCACCGCCCAGCAGGAGCACCACCAGCGCTCCGTTGGTCACCAGCGTCCTGCGGCTGGTGGTGGTCGTCGGCGCTCTGCGCCTGGGGGACACCTTCACAGCCGGTGACCCTGGCACACCAGCCTGCGCCCGAGCCGGGAGCTTGCTGAAGGTTCGCTGACAACGGCCGCCGCCCCGAAGGCACACAGCGAACTCTGAGCCGGCTCGCAGGAGGGCGTGAACCTGCCGCGCCAGGATGGGCCGTCATGAGACCGACTTCGCGGCCGAAGGCGCTCGCGCTGGGCGCGCTGGCCCTGGCCGTCCTGGCGGGCGGCTCCGGCCTGGCCGTAGCGCTGCGCGACGACGCCCCGGCCACCGCCCGGATACAGCTGGCGGCGGCCAGGCGCGGCGTGGTGACCGCCTCGGTGACGGCGGCCGGCAACACCGTCGACGGGTCGCGCCGTGACCTGGCCTTCGGCGGCTCGGGGACCGTGACGCGCGTGTACGTCAAGGTCGGGGCCAAGGTGCGCAAGGGGCAGGTGCTGGCCCGGATCGACGGCCGCGCCGCGCGTGAGGCGTACGAGGCGGCCGAGGCGGACCTGGCGGCGGCCGAGGAGGCGCTGGAGAACGCGTCGTCGGCCACGACGGCCACCTCGTCCTGCGCCCCGTCCTCCTCGGCGGCCCCGGCCGCAGCCGTCCAGGGGGTCGCCGTCCGGGCAGCCGCGTTCAGGCAGGCCACGACGCCCGTGCAGGCCGCGGCACCCGCACAAGCTGCGGCGCCCGTACAGACCGCAATACCCGTACAGGCCGCAGCGCCCGTACAGGCCGCGGCGTCCGGACAGACCGCAGCGTCCGTACAGGCCACGGTGGAGGGCCGGACGGCCGCCCCTCTCCACGGGACGGCCGCCTCCCCCACGCCCACGCCCTCCTCGGCGGCGCGCACTCCCGGCCACTCGGAGCCGGACCCGACCCCAGCCGAGCCGCGGCCCACGGCGACCGTCACCGTGACGGCCACAGTGACGGCCACGGTCACGGCGACCGCGACGGCGACGGCGACCACGACCGTCACCGCCGCGCCGCCGACCCGCCCCTCGACCACGGAGCCCACGGCCGGACCGACTGGCGGACCGACGGGCGGACCGACGGGCGGCCCCGCTCCCACCCCTACCGCCTCCCCCACAGGACGTCCCACCGGCGGCGCGAGCGCCAGTCCGACCGGCAAGGCCAGCCCGGCGACCAGCGGCAGACCCACCGGCAAGCCGACCGGGAAGGCGACCGGCAAGCCCACGGGCAAGCCGTCGGGCAAGCCGTCCGGCCGGCCCTCGGGCGGTCCCAGCACCCGCGCCTCCAGCGGCGCGCGTCCCTCCCAGGGGGCGTGCGCGCCGGGCGGCGGCGCGAAGGGCGGGCTCAGCGAGGAGCAGGCGCAGGCGAACGTCGACCGCGCCCAGGCGGCGCTGGAGCAGGCCGCCGACGCCGTACGGGGCACCCGCATCGTGGCCCCGGCCGCCGGCACGGTCCTGTCGCTCGCGGGCCGGGCCGGTGACGCCGCCGGCGGCGGCACGTTCGTCAGCCTCGGCGACCTGGACGAGCAGCAGGTCCAGGCCATGGTCACCGAGTCCGACGTGAACCGGCTCAAGATCGGCCAGAAGGCGCAGATCACGCTGGCCACGCGCCCCGGGCAGCGGTACACGGGCCGGGTGACCGGCATCGCCCCGACCGCCACCACGGACGGCAGCCTCGTCCGCTACTCCGTCGCGCTGGCCTTCGACGAGCCGCCGTCGGGGATCATGCTGGGTCAGACGGCGTCGGTCGTGGTGACGACCGGCAGCGCGGCGGACGCCGTCTACGTGCCCGTCGCGGCGGTGCGCGGCCGCGCGGACGGCGCCTCGGTGGTCACCGTGCGCTCGGGCGGCCGGGACGCCACCCGCGTGGTGCGCACGGGCGTGCGCGGCGACCAGTACGTGCAGGTCATCTCGGGCCTCAGCGAGAGCGACCAGGTGGTGCTGGAGGGCGGCTCGGCGAACGGGTTCCCCGACGGGTCCTGGCCGGGACGCTGAGCGAACCTTCAGCGTCCGCACAGGAGAGAGTCAGCCAGAGCCGGCCGGACCCAGTGACGACCGGGCCCAGCGACGGCCGAGCCCAGAGGCGGTCAGGCGCGGGCCTGGGCCGTCGACGGGATCGTGACCCGGTGCGCCGTCCTCGCCCGGGCCCCCCTGCGGGAGATGTAGTCGAGGGTCCGGTAGTCCACCGAGAGCTCCTCGCGGGTGAGCCTGGCCATCAGGTACCCGCGCCGCTGGTCGACGAACGAGATGTGCGGGTTCTCCGACAGCGCCTCGGCGATCCACGCCTTGTCGCGGTAGCCGTCGCCGTCGCTGGCGATCGAGGAGGCGATGAGCTCCTTGGCGATCACCGGCGCGTCGGGGTCGTCGAAGTCGGTCTTCAGGTCGGCCAGGTGGTGCATGTGGGCGTCGCCGGTCAGGACGACCGGGTTGGACGTGGCCGCGAGCGAGCCGAGCAGCCGGGTGCGCTCGGGGGCGTAGCCGTCCCAGGAGTCGAGGTTCACCTCGCGGCCCGGCCCGACCTTGTAGTCGCGCTGCGTCATCATGATCTGCTGGCCGAGCAGGTTCCACCGGGTGGTGGAGCCGCGCAGGCCGCTCTCCAGCCAGCTCCACTGGTCCGGGCCGAGCAGCGTCCGCCCGGAGTCGAGCCGGTCGTCGCAGCCGGCCCGCACGCCGTCCAGGCACGCCTGGTCGTCGCGGAACTGGCGGGTATCGAGCAGGTGGAAGCGCGCCAGCGACCCCCAGGAGACGCGCCGGTTGACCCGCAGCACGGCGCCCTGCAGGCTGGCGCGGCGCAGCGGCATGTTCTCGTAGTAGGCGCGGAAGGCGTGGGCGCGGCGGCCGGCGAACCCGGGCGCGCCGGTGCTGGAGACGGAGCCGGCCCAGTTGTTCTCGATCTCGTGGTCGTCGAAGGCCACCAGCCACGGGGCGGTGGCGTGGGCGAGCTGGAGGTCGGGGTCGCTCTTGTACTGGGCGTGGCGGAGCCGGTAGTCGGCGAGCGTGGCGCACTTGCCGGGCGTGTGGGTGCGGACCCGGCCGGCGAGCGCGGTGTAGCCGCTGGGGCCGTACTCGTACATGTAGTCGCCGAGGAAGACGACGAGCTCCGGCTCCTCCTCGGCCAGCCGCCGGTAGGCGGTGTAGTAGCCGTGCTCGTAGTGGGCGCACGCGGCCACGGCGAACGCGAGGGGCCGCTCCCCCGCGGGCGCGGTCCGGGTACGGCCGGCGGGCGACAGGCGGCCCTGGGAGCGGAAGCGGTAGAAGTACTCGCGGCCCGGCTCCAGGCCGTCCACCTCGACGTGGACGCTGTGCGCGGCGCCCGCGCGGGCCGTGGCGGTGCCGGAGCGGACGACGGACCCGAAGCGCTCGTCGGCGGCGATCTGCCAGTCGACGTCCACGTCGCGGGACGGCATGCCGCCGCGTCCGTCACCGCCCAGCGGGTCCGGGGCGAGGCGGGTCCAGAGCACGAACCCGTCGGTGGAGGGGTCGCCCGAGGCGACGCCCAGCGTGAACGGGTCTCCCTTGAGGGCACGGGAGCCGCCGGCCGCGAGCGAGGCGGAGGCCCCCGCCGGTGAGGTGGGGGTGGTGAGGGCGCCGGCCTGGGTGAGCAGGCCGGCCGCCGCCGCGGTGAGGAAGGATCTGCGGTTCACGCCTCAGGTATGTCCGGCGCCGCTGACCCGGCCATGACAGCGGCGCCACGTACGAGTGAACAGCGTCGGTCGAGGCCGTGGGCCTCCGCGTGGATCAGCACTGATCAGACGGTGATCAGACGGTGATCAGAGCGGACAGGTCGGCGCGCAGCGCGCCGGCCGTCGTGAACAGGACGCCGGTCATGCCCGCCTCCCGGGCCCCGGCCACGTTGGCCGGGCGGTCGTCGACGAAGATCACGTCGGCGGGGTCGGCGCCCAGCTCGCGGGTGAGGTGGTCGTAGACCGCGCGATCGGGTTTGACCACGCCGATCCGGCCGCTGAAGACGCGGTGCGGGATGGCGGCGACCCAGGGCAGCGCCTCCAGGCCGTCCGCCTGGGAGGCGGGGGCGTTCGACAGCAGGCCCACGCCCCTGCCGCCGGCGAGCAGCTCGCCGAGGAGCTCGACCGCGCCCTCGTCCGGGTGCGACCAGCTCGCCACGTCCATGGCGTTCAGGCGCGCCGCCTCCCCCGGGTCCACGGACCGGCCCAGGACCGCCGACCAGTACTCCTCCGTCGTCAGGACGGCCCGGTCGAAGTCGAGGCGGTGCTTCCAGTACCCGGCCCGGAACGCCACGGGGTCGGCGCCCGCCGCGCGGACCATCTCGTCGACCTCGGATTCGGGCTGGGGCGTCGACAGGACGTTGCCGTAGTCGAAGACGATCCATCTCATGACAGAAAGGGTCGCAGATGCGGGTCGATCGCCGGGCAGCCCAGGTACTTCTCGGCCGTGTGGAAGTCGATCCAGTCCAGGTTCACCAGCTCCTCGACGTCGACGCCGGCGAAGCTGTCGCACAGGTCCGGGGGGATGGCGGCGATGTCGTCCTTGTCGGCGATGTTCACCCACCGCCGGACGCCGGGCGGGCGCCCGCCGCGGCCGTTGACGGGCGCGGGCAGGAGGCGCTCGAAGACGACGTTGCGCATGCCGAGGGGGCTGCCGAGGGTCAGCAGCAGGTCCACCTCGACACCGGGGTCGGACCAGAGCGCCTCGTAGGCGACGACGCTGCCCAGGGAGTGGGCGATGACGACGCGCGGCCGGTTGCGCCGGATGGTCGCGGCGACGGCCTGCCGCGACCGCTCCCGCCTGACGGGGTCCGTCAGGTACGCGGCGACCTCGGGCGCGAAGAGCTGGGCGAACGCGGCCGAGCGGGCGTCGAGCCGCGTCAGCAGCCAGCCGGTGAACGTGCGGAGCGCGCCGGTGACGTGCTCGCCCCAGCCGCACTGCCGGGCCCACTCGGCGAGCACGTGGTGGGCGTCGGTCCCCATGGCGGCGAACGCCTGCGGGCCCTGCTCGGGGGCGCGGTCGTGCAGGAGGTGCGAGAAGTAGGCGACCTCGGTGATGTACGGCCGGGCCTCCCCGCCGAGCGCCGAGTGTAAGTAGCGGTTCCACTTGAGGCGCATCGCCTCGGCCGCCCCGCTCGCCGAGTTGCCGGCGTCGACGTAGTAGGTGTACTTCCCGATTCCGTGCACGCCGACGATCCCCGCCACAGCGCCTCCCCACTAGACCCGCGGATTCCCGGCGATGGTCGCACATGTCGCTTGCATCCCACCATCACAAGATCGACGGGGGGCTACTCCTCGTCCTGCCGGGCCGGCTCGCGCTCCAGGACGGAGCGGACGGCGTCCGGTGAGCGGCCCACCACCGCCGTCCCGTCGTCCGCGGTGATGATCGGCCGCTGGATCAGGACGGGATGGTCGGCCAGCGCCGTGATCCACCGGTGGCGGTGGCCGTCGTCGCGCGGCCAGGAGGTGAGGCCCAGCTCGGCCGCGGCGGGCTCGTTGAGGCGGGTGATGTCCCAGGGCTGCAGGCCGAGGCGCCGCAGCACCTCTTCGAGCTCTTGGGCGGTCGGCGGCTGTTCCAGGTAGTGCCGGACGGTGTAGGAGGCGTCGGCGGCGTCCAGCAGGGAGAGCGCGCTCGCGCATTTGCTGCAGGCGGGGTTGATCCAGATTTCCATGCCGTGGTCCTACCGCATCGCGGCGGCGCAGGCGAGCGCACGCCCGCGTGTCGGGCCGGTCAGGGGTCGCGGCGGAGGCGTTTGAGGTCGGCGCGCTGCTTCTTGGCGGCGATGCGCCGCTCGACCGCCCCGCGGCCCGGCTTGGTGGGGCGGCGGCGCTTGGGCGGGGGCGCGATCGCCTCCCTCAGGCGCTGCGCCAGCCGCTGGCAGGCCGCCTCACGGTTGCGCAGCTGCGAGCGGTACTCCGAGGCGGCGATCGTGACGACCGGCGAGCCCAGCCGGTCGAGGGCGCGGGCCTTGAGCGCCGGCGGGAGCGCGGTGCTGGCCGCCACGTCGAACGTCAGCTCCACCCGGCTGTCCGTGGTGTTGACGCCCTGGCCGCCCGGGCCGGAGGAGCGGGAGAAGCGCCACACGAGCTCGGCGTCGGGGATGACGACCGCGTCGTTGACGACCAGCGGGCCGGGCATGGTGGTCTGCTCCTGTCGTTCGCCGTGACCGGGGTTCCGGTGACCCCTTCACCGTACCGAGCGGACATGTGCCGCGGCCAACGGCTTTTCTCCGGAACGGCTCCGGCCCGACCGGTGCGCGGTCGGGCCGGAGTGTGACGCCGGAGTGTGAAACGGTGTCCGCGCCGTCAGGCGGTGAGGGCGGCGTCGCGCCTCAGCACGGGCTGCCTGACCGGTACGGGCTCCATGACGGGCACGGGCTCGCCGACCGGAGCAGGGCACAGGCGGCTCACCACGTCCCGCACCTGCTCGCGCAGCCGGCCCACGGTCAGGCGGCCTCGCTCGTCGAAGTGCGGGCACAGCGGCGAGATGACCAGCTCGGCCCCCATGACCATGGCTCCCGCCTCGCTGAGCTGCCGGTACAGCTCCGCCTGCGCCCACATGGCGCCGCAGGCGCGGGCGCTGGCGCTCATCACCGCGACGTGCTTGCCGGTCAGGGCGCCGGAGGCGGACATCCACCGCAGCGCGTCCCCCAGCTCGACCGGCAGCAGGCTGTGCTCGGGCGCGATCAGCAGCAGCGCGTCGGCCTGGTCGACCAGGCGGCGCAGATCGGCGGGCGCGTCGGGCATCGGTCCGCCGGTGAACGGCGGCACCGTGGCGAGCCCCGTCCAGGGCGTGAACTCCACGCCGGGCGGCAGTTCCCCGCCCACCGCGGTGAGCAATCTATTGATGAAGGATCCTGCGTGGAGGCTCGCGGCGATCCCGATGATTCTCACCCTCTACTCCCGAAGGATCTCAATGTGGTGGCCATGGCCGGGAACCTGCCCGATGTCGGGGATGTCCAACACCAGGTCAAGGTCAAGTTGCGCCCCAAGCCGGTACGAGGCTCCGGCGCGCCTCTGACATGCGATGACGTTCACTCGCTAGAGATCGACAGAATGAAGTTCGGTCACCGGCGGGGCCACAGTGATGATCGGGAGGGTGGTTCTTACCGGCCTGAGTGGCTACGGGCGCTGCTCGCGGGGGCGGCGGAAGACGACGGCCAGCACCCGCAGCACCAGGATTCCGCTGATGACGAGCAGGTTGTATCCGATGAGCTGGAAAAGGCTGATCGCGGGAGTCACCCGCGGGCCGCCCTGGACGCCGAGGAGCAGCACCGCCATCAGCCCCGCCGTGGCCCCGAGCACCGTGAGCAGCACCTGGTGGAGCAGCCCGGTCAGGAAGCGGCGGTCGCGGTCGTCGGCGAGGAGGCGGACGTTGACGCCGAGGCGGCCGTGCTCGGCGGCGCTGGCGATGCGCTCCATCCTGCGGGGCAGGCGCCGGAGCATGGGCAGCAGCGCGGTCACCTCCTGGACGACGGTCTCCTTCAGCGCCCCGCCGTCGAGCCGCTCGGCGAGGTGGCGTCCGGCGAACGAGCGCGCCTCACCCATGAGGTCGAACCCCGGAGCCAGCCGCTGCAGCGTTCCCTCCAGCGTGGCCAGCGCGCGGAACACGGCGGCGACCTCCGGCGGGACGGACAGGCCGTGCCCGGAGACGATCCTGAACAGGTCGGTGAACATCTGGACGCTCGCCGCGCCCGGCACCAGGTGCCTGGCCATGAACTGACCGAGGGCGCGCTCCAGGGCGGGCTCGTCGATGTCCTCGGGCCTCGGCATCACCTCCAGCAGCGCGTCGGTCACGGCCAGGGGGTCCTGCCGGTTCATGGCGAGCAGGAACCGCTGGAGGGCGGAGCGCATGGAGGTGTCCAGGCGGCCCACCGAGCCGAAGTCGAGCAGGCCGAGCGTGCCGTCGTCGAGCAGCATGAGATTGCCGGGGTGCGGGTCGGCGTGGAAGACGCCCTCGACGAGCACCTGCCGGAGCAGGCAGTCGAGCAGGGCGCGGGCGACCTCGGGGCCGCTCTCCGCGCCGGCGGCGGCGGCGAGCGGGCGGCCCGTCAGCCGCTCCATGACGAGGACGCGCTCGCCGCACAGCGCCGTGACGGGGGCCGGGTACGTGACCGCGATCCGCCCTGAGTCTGCGCCCCCACCGGACGTCCCGGCAGGGGCGGCCGGCCGGGACGCGGTGACGGCGGCCATGTTGGCCGCCTCGACGCGGAAGTCGAGCTCCTCGCGCAGCGCCGTCGCGAACCCCTCGGCCAGGTCGCGCACCCCGAGCGAGCGGCCCCAGCGCGTGCGGCTCTCCAGGGTGGCGGCGAGGCGGCGCACGATGTCGAGGTCCCTGGCCACGATCTGGTCGATGTCCGGCCGGCGCACCTTCACCACGACGCTCTCACCGGAGCGCAGCCGGGCGGCGTGCACCTGGGCGATGGACGCGGCGGCCAGCGGCGTACGGTCGAACTCGGCGAACACGGTCTCGGCCGGGCCGCCCAGCTCGGCGGTCAGCACCGGCTCGACCTGCTCCCACGGGGCGGGCGCGACCCGGTCCTGCAGCAGGCCCAGCTCCTCCACGAACTCCGGCGGCAGCAGGTCGCGGCGCGTGGACAGCACCTGGCCCAGCTTGACGAACGTGACGCCGCCGTCGTCGAGCGCCCGGCGCAGCGACGCCGCGAGCCGCTGCCTGCCGGGCCGGTCCTCGACCCGGTCGCCGCGCCCGCGCAGGTACGGGCCGAGGCCGTGCCGGATGGCGATCCGGGTGATCTGGGAGTAGCGCCTGGCCCTGGAGATGCGGCCGCGCAGCGACCGGGCCAGCTCCAGCGGCCCCGGGATGGAGCCCGGCGGCACCAGCGCCTCGGCCAGCACGAGGATCACCATGGGGATGAGCACCACGCACATGGTCACGAGCAGGACCACCCACACGGCTCCGATGCCGGGATCGGCGTCCCGTCCCGCGGGGAACGAGCCGAAGATCGGCGAGAGCATCGGCGCGGCGATGGTGAAGGCGAGCAGCGCGGCCAGGAACGTGCGCAGGGCCCCGAGCCTGACTCCCAGGAGCCGCCGGGCGACGCCGGCCAGCAGAATGATCAGTACCAGGGCGGAGAGGGAGACGATCAGCGCCACGGGGAAGTCCATGGCCACCGATCATCCCAGACATATCACCCGGGACGGCCCATTCCACCGGGGGGCCGGGCCTGGCCGGGGCGCGGGGCGCTCCCGGAGGCCCGGGCGGTGGTGAAACGGTGATGGAGCGGTGGGTCAGCGGGCGGCGGCGCGGGCGCGGCGCTCCTCGCGGCGCTCCACGAAGCGCGCGGCCGTGGCCTCCGTCTTGGCCAGGAACGCCGACAGCTCCTCGCGGGCCTGCTCGCCCTCGGCGTCGAGCCCGGTCTTGTCGAAGACCGACCACTGCCGCAGCACCGGCATGAGCACGTCGTCGAGATGGAGGCGCAGGTCGTAGATGCCCTCGTGAGCGATGATCATCGCCTTGCGGGTGAAGCCCTCGATGCTCGATCCCGGCATCTGGAAGGTGGTCACCACATCCGTCACGGCCCGCATGGTCTGGTTGGGGTCGAGCTCGAAGGCCGCCTTGAGCAGGTTGCGGTAGAAGAGCATGTGCAGGTTCTCGTCGGCGGCGATGCGGGCGAGCAGCCGCTCGCAGCCCTCGTCGCCCGACGCCCGGCCGGTGTTGCGGTGCGCGATGCGGGTCGCGAGCTCCTGGAAGGAGACGTACGCGAGCTGCTGGAGCATGGTCCCGTACTCGCTGGCGAAGCCGCTCTCCATGTGGACCATGCGGGCGCGCTCCAGCGCGACCGGGTCGACCGCGCGGGTGACGGTCAGGTAGTCGCGGATCGCGGTGCCGTGGCGGTCCTCCTCGGCGGTCCAGCGGTGGACCCACGTGCCCCACGCGCCGTCACGACCGAAGGTGGTGGCGATCTCGTGGTGGTAGCTGGGCAGGTTGTCCTCGGTCAGCAGGTTGACGATGAGCGATACGCGTGCCGCCTCGGGGATCTTGGAGTCGCTGTCCTGCCACGCCTCACCGCCGTAGACGCCGTCGAAGTCACGGCCTTCGCTCCACGGGACGTACTCGTGCGGGAACCACTCCTTGGCCATCGTGTGATGGCGGTCGAGCTCTCCCGCGACCACGGGTTCGAGCTCGTGCAGAAGCTCCGTCTGAGTCATCGCCATATGAACGTTCTCCTTTGTTACGGGACCGTAGGTTAGGTTACCCGAAGGTCATCCCCGTCCCGTAAGGTGCCGTCATGCGTCCCAGCGTGCGTGGCCTGCTGCTCGACCGCGACGAGCGGCTGATGCTGTTCCGGCGTACGGTTCCCGGACGCGAGGTCTACTGGTCGGTCCCGGGCGGCCACGTGGAGCCGGGTGACGCCACCCTGGAGCACACGCTACGCCGCGAGCTGCTGGAGGAGCTGGGCGCCACGGTGTCGGGCGTCACGCCGCTGACCACGGTGAGCTATCCGTGGCAGGGCGGGGTGAAGGTGCAGCACGTGTACGGCTGCCGCCTGGCCGGCATGGACTGGGCGCTGCGGCACGGCCCCGAGGTGGACGACCCGGCGCGCGGGCACTACGAGCTGGAGCGGGTGCCGCTGCGCCCCTCGGAGATCACCTCCCGGCACGTGGTGCCGGAGCCGGTCGCGCGCTACCTGTCGGAGCACATCGGCGCCCTGCCCCGGCTCATCCGCCGCGACGGTCCTCGATCTCCCACAGGTGGTCGATGACGTGCCAGGCCAGGCGCCGGACGGCGTAGCGGGGCGTCCACCGGGTGTCGCCCGGCGGCTCCCAGGGCAGGGCGAGCACCCCGGTGAGCTCCTCGCGCATCGCGTCGCGGTCCGCGCGCGAGGCGTACGGCTTGTGCCGCACGCCGAGCTGGCGGGCGTAGGAGCGCTCCGCCTCGACGACGTGGTCGTAGATCCTGGACGTGTCGCGCCCGCCGCCGCGCGGGCCCTTGCGCAGCTCCTCCGGCGAGACCGCCACGGTCTCGTCGAACAGCTCCCAGGCGGCGCGCAGCAGCGCCACCTGCCGGGCGGCCTCCTCCGCGCCGAGGGGCTCCCGGTCGAGGTCCGGCATCGCGGACGGCGCGCCGAAGTCCGTGGTCGTGTCGCCGGGCACCCGGGCGGCCACGACCGGCTCCCCCGGCTCGAACGCCAGGCCGGCCCGTCCCGCGATCACCCGGTAGCGGGGGGCGTAGTCCATGAGCAGGTCGAGCGCCGCCTCCTCGCCCTTGGCGACCCGGCACCAGCCGGGCCACTCCAGCGAGCAGGCGAAGACCTTCTTGGGGCCGAGCTCCAGATAGACACGGGTCATGGCCTCCACCTTGCCAGCGGTACCTGTCAGAACGCGTCAGGTACGGAGGCTCACACGAGGTCGACGAGCTCGGCCACCGAGCCCACCACGAGCGACGGGCGGTAGGGGAAGCGGTCGATCTGCTGGGGCTGGGTGACGCCGGTGAGGACGAGGATCGTGTAGAGGCCGGCCTCCATGCCGCACACGACGTCGGTGTCCATGCGGTCGCCGATCATCGCGGTCGTCTCGCTGTGGCCCTCGATGGCGTTGAGCGCGCTGCGCATCATCCGGGGGTTGGGCTTGCCGACGAAGTACGGGTCGACGCCCGTCGCCTTGGTGATCATCGCGGCGACCGCGCCGCAGGCCGGCAGGGAGCCCTCGGTGGAGGGGCCGATCGGGTCGGGGTTGGTGGCGATGAAGCGGGCGCCGTTCTCGATGAGCCGGATCGCGCGGGTGATCTGGGTGAAGCTGTAGGTGCGGGTCTCGCCGAGCACGACGTAGTCGGGGTCGAGGTCGGTGAGCACGTAGCCGACCTCGTGCAGGGCCGTGGTCAGCCCGGCCTCGCCGATCACGTACGCCGAGCCGCCGGGCCGCTGGTCGTCGAGGAACTCGGCGGTCGCCATCGCGGAGGTCCAGATCGACCCCTCCGGCACCTCCAGCCCGGCCGCCGCCAGCCGTACGGACAGGTCGCGGGGCGTGTAGATCGAGTTGTTGGTCAGCACCCTGAACGGCTTGCCCGAGTCGCTGAGCCGCCTGATGAAGGTGTCGGCGCCGGGCACCGGTCGGCCCTCGTGCACGAGGACGCCGTCCATGTCAGAGAGCCAGTAATCAATCCGTTTACGCTCGGTCACCCGGTCATCGTACAGAGGGGGTCTTGTCGACTTCGCGACCGGCATGTGAGCGAATAGTGCCTATGTCGCACATGCCGTTCACTGAATCCGCCCGTGACCTGCGGGACGAGCTGGTCGCGCTGCGCCGCTCCCTGCACGCCACCCCCGAGTTGGGCCTCGTGCTGCCGCGCACCCAGGAGAAGGTCCTGGCGGCGCTCGACGGGCTGCCCCTGGAGATCACGACGGGGACCGCGCTCAGCTCCGTCACCGCCGTGCTGCGCGGCGGGCGGCGGCCGGCCGGCGGGCAGGCCCCGGTCGTGCTGCTGCGGGGCGACATGGACGGCCTGCCCGTCACGGAGCGGAACGACCTGCCGTACCGCTCGGAGATCGAGGGCCGGATGCACGCGTGCGGTCACGACCTGCACACCGCGATGCTGGCGGGCGCGGCGCGGCTGCTGAGCGAGCGGCGCGAGGAGCTGCCGGGCGACGTCGTGTTCATGTTCCAGCCCGGCGAGGAGGGGTTCGAGGGCGCCAAGATCATGATCGACGAGGGCGTGCTGGAGGCGGCGGGGCCCCGGCCGGTCGCCGCGTACGGACTGCACGTGATCTCCTCGATGCTGCCGCCGGGGCTGTTCACCTCGCGGCCGGGGCCGATCATGGCGGCGGCCGACGTCTTCCAGGTGAAGGTGAAGGGGCGCGGCGGCCACGGCTCCAGCCCGCACCGGGCGCTGGACCCGGTGCAGGCGGGCTGCGCGATGGTGACGGAGCTGCAGACGATGGTCACGCGCACGTTCGACGTGTTCGACCCGGTGGTGGTCACGGTCGGGCAGTTCCACGGCGGGACGGCCGACAACGTGATCCCGGACGAGGCGTGGTTCGAGGCGACGGTCCGGACGTTCAGCGCGGACGCGCGGGCCCTGGTGAAGCGGCGGCTGGTCGAGGTGGTGGAGGGCGTCGCGGCGGCGCACGGGCTGGGCGTGGAGACGTCGTTCGGCATGGGCTACCCGGTGACGGTCAACGACGCGGACGAGGCCGGCTTCGCCGAGCGGACGGCCGGTGAGCTGTTCGGGCCCGGCCGGTTCTTCGTCACGCCGCAGCCGGTGATGGGCTCGGAGGACTTCTCGTACGTGCTGGAGCGGGTGCCGGGCGCGTTCCTGTTCCTAGGCGCGTGCCCGGCGGACCTCGACCCGGCGGCGGCGCCGTACAACCACTCCCCCGAGGCGCGGTTCGACGACGCGGTGCTGCCGGACGGCGCGGCTCTGCTGGCCACGCTCGCCTGCGACCGGCTGACGGCGGCGGAGACCCTGCCGGTGTGACGGCAGGGATCGGCCCTGATGGTGACGTAAAGTGTTCGTCAAGCTACTCTGAGTGAGGAGTGGCCGTGTCCACGGCCCGACACGCACCGGAGACGCCCATGCGACGTATCACCCCCAAGGTCGCCGCCCTCGCCGCGGTCGCGATGCTCACCATCGCCGCACCCGCCCAAGCCCAGCAGCCCGCGGCCCCCCACCGCGCCGCGGCCGCCTCTGACGCCTACTTCGAGTTCACCGACATCACCGGCGAGAGGGCCGTCCTCAGGCTCACCGATCCCGCCAAGATCCAGCACGCCAGGGACCTGGTGAACGGCACGACCGGTGAACGGCCGCACGTCCTCGGCCGGATCGTCAAGCGCCCCGCCCCCTACAACCCCCGGTGGAGCTTCACCTACGACCCCGCCACGGTCGACTTCTTCGACTACGCCATCGAGGTGTGCGACGCCACGATCCCCTACGTCGAGGACCATCTGGACGAGGCGGGCGGCGCGTTCCTGCCCGGCCTGATGTGGTGCCCCTGGACCTCACGCCTGGTGCGCGAGGTCCCCGCGCCGTAGGACGGTGACGCCGGCCCCCCACGGCCGCCCGATCGCCCCGCCGCCCCGGACGACCTCCATGTCCGGGGCGGCCCGGGCCAGGCCGGCTCCCGGTGCCCGCCGGAGGCGTGCCGCACATGCGGCGCGGTCCGTACGCTGGAGCCCGTGATCGATCGTGTAGCCGTCGACGGCCGGCCCGCGGCGGCCGGCGACCTGGGGCTCGCCGTGGCGGCCCGCTACGGCCACTTCACCGCCATGCAGGTGCGAGGGGGCCGGGTGCGCGGCCTGGCCCTGCACCTGGACCGCCTCCGCCAGGCCACCCGGGAGCTGTTCGGCACGGCCCTCGACGAGGAGCTCGTCCTGGCCACCGCCCGCCTGGCCCTGCGCGGCGAGCCCGACGCGAGCGTGCGGGTGATCGTCGCCGAGCGCGACGGCCCGCGGGTGATCGCCACGGCGGCGACTCCGCACGCGTGGCCGGCCGGGCCGCAGGCCCTTCTCCCGGTGCCCTACCAGCGCTACCTGCCGCACCTCAAGCACCTCGGCGGCTTCCCCCAGGCCCACCTGGGCCAGCGGGCGAGGGCCGAGGGCTTCGACGACGCGCTGTTCGTGGGGCCGGACGGCCTGATCTCCGAGGCGACGATCGCCAACCTGGGCTGCTCCGACGGGGAGCGGATCGTCTGGCCGGAGGCGCCGATGCTGCGCGGCATCACGATGGCGCTGCTGGAGGGCGAGCTGCCGGCCGAGCGGCGCCCGCTCACCGTGGGCGACCTGCCGGCCCATCCGGCGGTGTTCATGACCAACTCGTGGGGCGTCGTGCCGGTGTGCCGGGTCGGCGACCTGCGGCTCAGGACGGACGAGAGGGCCATGGCGCGGGTGACGGCGGCCTACGAGGGCGTGCCCTGGGACGTGATCTGACCTGCGGACCCGGGCCCCGGACGGGGCTCCGGGCGGGCTCCGGGCGGGATGGCGCCGAGCGCCATTGCGGACACCGATGAAGGAAAGTTACATTAGCCTCACAACCCCTGGAGATTATTGACGCGTCTTTCCCTCGACCGTAGGGTCCGGGTCAATCCTGCAGATCCTGAACAGGCCAGACATCCCCCGGAGCGGAACATGAAGCGACTAGCAGCGGTAGTGGCGTTGCTGGGCCTTGCCACCGTGACAGCGTGCAGCGGTGGTTCCACCAACAAGTCCGGTTCGGGCGGAGGTGGCGGGCTCTTCACCACGATCGACGTGAACAGGCCCGGTCTGGACGCGTCAGCGCCGGCCAACCCGTACAACCCGAAGGGGAACTCGTTCCCCGGGTTCAACTCCATGAAGCTGGGATGGGTCAAGAATCACCTGACGGACCCGAACCAGGCACTCCCCGGCATCGCGGCCAGCTGGGAGATCGCCCCGGACAACTCCGCCATCACGCTGAAGCTGCAGCCCAACGCGAAGTGGTCGGACGGTCAGCCGGTCACCGCCGAGGACGTCAAGATGTCCATCGGGATCGCGTACACCCAGGGTAGCACCGCCTTCTCGGTCACCCCGGGCGCCGCGGGAGCCGCTGCGGACGTGACCGTGGTGGACGACAAGACCTTGAAGATCACACAGGAGATGGCCAACCCGAGCCCCAAGTTCGTGCGCGGCGTGCTGGACACCACGGTCCTGCCCTCGCACGTCTGGAAGGACGTCCTGCCCGCGACGTTCTGGGACACGCTGAAGACCGCCCGCGGTGACGGCGCCGAGGCCGAGAAGGCGCGCGCCGACATCACCGCGTTCGGCCAGAAGGTCCTCACCTTCGCCCCGCCCAAGGACGTCTCGGCCGGCCCGTTCGTGCTGGAGCGGGTCAACCCCGGCGAGGCGCTGCTGGTCAAGAACAAGAACTTCTACAACGTCGCCAACGTGGCCCCGGCCCAGGTGAAGTTCCTCAACTACACCGGCAACGAGCAGATCTGGAACTACCTCACCGCCGGCAAGCTCGACCAGTCCGGCTTCGTCGCGGCCCCCACGGACGTGATGAACCGGATCAAGCAGGCGCCGGGCATCGAGGTCATCAAGGGCTACTCGCCGGTGGCCGTGAGCATGGCCTTCAACCAGTCCAAGAAGCCGTACGACAACGTGCACGTGCGCCGCGGCCTGGCCTACCTCATCGACCGCGACCAGGTCACCAAGGTCGCATCGCCCGAGGGCGGCACCCCGGCCGTGACCACCAGCGGCATCCACCAGAAGGCCGCCCAGGCCTGGATCCCCGACACGCTCGCCAAGCTCGACCCGTACAAGCCGGACCCGGCCAAGGCGGAGGCGGAGTTCAAGCAGGCCGGCCTGGCCAAGAAGGACGGCAAGTGGACGCTCGCCGACGGCACGCCGTGGAAGGTGTCCATGCACGCGCCGTCCGGCTTCTCCGACTGGCTGTCGGCCCAGGAGAACATCAAGAGCCAGCTCGTCAAGAACGGCATCGACGCCGAGGTCGTGACCACCACCGACTACCCGCTCTACCTTGAGGAGCTGGCGGCCGGCAAGTACGACGTCGGCTTCTGGCTGATGGCGCTCGGCCCCGCGCCGTACGACATCTTCCAGCGCCTCTACGGCGCCTCCAACGGCTGGACCAACGTCGCCGGCAAGGTCACGCACTCCGCGCCCGGCAAGGGCGGCAACTGGATGGGCGGCCCCGAGGAGATCGAGGTCGACGGCGCCAAGATCAACCCGGGTGAGCTGACCGGCAAGCTGAACACGGCGACCGAGGACCAGGCCAAGCCGATCATGGCCCAGCTCGCCACCGCCGCCAACCAGGACCTCCCGGTCATCCAGCTCTGGGACTACGTCAACAACCAGTTCGTCAACAACACCCGCTTCACCGGCTGGCCGCACGACGACGAGATCCTGCGCCTGGGCACCGGGGTTCTCCCCGCCGGCGTGTGGATCCAGCTCGGCATGGTCAAGGCGAAGCAGTAAGGCCCTTATGACGGTCATCGCACGGCGACTCGCGGGCCACCTGGCCCGCGGGCTCGTCATGATCCTTGTGGTCGCCACGGTCAGCTTCTTCATCGTCAACAACATCCCGGGCGACCCCATGGCCGCCCGCTACGAGAAGCTGATCGAGGGCGGCATGTCCCCGGAGGCGGCCGCGCAGGCCGTCAAGGTGCTCTACGGCTTCCAGCCGACGGGCTCCCTGTGGCAGCAGTACACCGACTACATGACCGGCCTGCTCCACCTGGACCTCGGCGTCTCCGTCAGCAGGCCGGGCACCCCGGTCCTCGACGTGCTGGGCGAGGCGGCCAAGTGGACGGTGCTGCCGGTGCTGGCCGGCACGCTGCTGAGCTTCCTCGTCGGCGTCATGCTCGGGGTGTTCGCGGCGATCAAGCGCAAGAGCAAGCTGGGCGACGCCCTGGCGATCTCCGGCTCGCTGCTGCACGGCATCCCGCAGTACGTGCTGGCGATGCTGCTCGTGGTGATCTTCGCGACGCTCATCCCGATCCTGCCCGCCGACGGGCCGGTGGACATCCTCTTCGATCCCGGGTTCAACGCCGGCTACATCGGCTCGCTCGTCGAGCACGCCGTGCTGCCGGTCGTCACCTACGCCCTGTCGGCGTACGGCGGCTGGGTCCTGGCGATGAAGTCGAGTGTGGTGACCGTCCTGGGCGACGACTTCATCCTCGCCGCGGAGCTGCGCGGGATGAAGCGCTCGATCGTCTTCCGCTACATCGCGCGCAACGCGATCCTGCCGCTGTTCACGATCCTGGCGCTGTCGCTCGGGCTGCTGCTCGGCGGCGCCGTCTTCATCGAGAAGATCTTCAACTATCCGGGCCTCGGCCTGATGCTCATCAACGGCGTCAACGACCGCGACTACGCGCTGATGAGCGGGGCCTTCCTGCTCATCACGACGGCGGTGATCCTGGCGAACATCGTGGCCGACCTGTTCTACACCACGATCGACCCGCGGGTGCGCAGCGGAGAGGAGGCGTCATGAGCGCCACGCTAATCCCCGAGACGTCCGGCATCCCCGAGACGTCCGGCGGCGGCCTCTCCACGGCCTCGGCCATGCGGCGCAACTTCTGGCGCGGCGTGTGGCGGGTGATGAGGCGCAAGCCCAGCCGGCTGGCCGGCGCGGTCATCCTCGTGGGCTTCGCCTTCATGGCGATCTTCGGGCCGATGTTCTATCCCGACAATCTGCCGGACAACGCCAACGCCATCACGCAGCCGCCGAGCTGGGAGCACTGGTTCGGCACCGACCCGCAGGGCCGCGACGTGCTGGCGCTGGTCATCACCGGCTCCCGGTACGTGCTGCTCAGCGCCGCCGTCACCGCGCTCATCACCGTGGTCTTCGGCACCGGGCTCGGCCTGTTCTCCGGCTTCAAGCGGGGCCGCTGGGACACCGTGCTCATGCGGGTCACCGACATGAAGCTGACGATCCCCGGCCTGCCCCTGCTGCTCGTCCTCGCGACGGTCTGGAAGTTCGGCAACCCGCTGCAGATGGGCCTGGTGCTCGGCCTGCTCGGCTGGGGCGGCGTGGCCCGCGCGGTGCGGGCGCAGACGCTGTCGCTGCGCGAGCGCGGCTTCATCGAGGCGGCGCGCGGCCTCGGCCTGTCCACCGGTCACATCATCGGCAAGGAGCTGCTGCCGAGCATGGCGCCGTACATCGCGATGAACATGCTCATCGCGGTCACCGGCGCCGTCTACGCGCAGGTCGGCCTGTTCTTCCTCGGCGTGCTGCCGTACGAGTCGAACAACTGGGGCGTGATGCTCAACCTGGCCGTCTTCCAGGCCGGCGCGATGATCACCCCCTACGCGCTCGGCTACCTGCTAGCGCCGCTGCTCGCGATCCTGCTGCTGACGCTCGGCATCGTGCTCGTGGTCGACGCCATGGACGAGATCTTCAACCCCCGGCTGCGTGAGGAGTAACGGTGGCCCAGCCAGAGACGGCAGCCCCGCAGGCGGCGCCCGAGCCGGTCACGGCGCCGGCGACGCCCGCCCCCGGGGTGCGCATCGACGGCCTGACCGTCGTCTACAAGACCCCCGCGGGCGAGCTGCCGGCCGTCCGCGACGTCAGCCTCATCCTGGAGCCCGGCTCGATCACCGGCATCGTCGGCGAGTCCGGCTCCGGCAAGTCCACGCTGGCGCTGTCCCTGCTCAACGCGGTGCAGCCGCCGGGACGGATCTCGGCGGGCAGCGTCGAGATCGACGGGCTCGGCGACGTCGTCGGCCTCGCGGGCGAGCGGCTGCGCAAGGCGCGCGGCGCGCACATCGGGTACGTCTTCCAGGCGGCCCAGAACTCCCTGAACCCGCTCAAGACGGTCGGCAAGCAGCTCCTCGACCTGGGCCGCTCCCACGGCGTGGACGACCTGCGCGGCCTGGTCCGCGAGGCGAAGGAGCTGCTCGGCCGGATGGGCCTCGACGGGGCCCGGGTCCTCGACTCGCACCAGCACGAGCTGTCCGGCGGCATGCGCCAGCGGGTCGGCATCATGCTGGCGCTGGTGCTCAACGCGCACCTGGTCGTCCTCGACGAGCCGACCACCGCCCTCGACATGATCACCCAGGCGAACATCCTGAAGATCGTCCGGGAGGTCCACGCCGAGCGCGGCCTGACCACGCTGGTCATCACGCACGACATCGGCGTGGTGGCCGAGGTGGCCGACCGGCTGGCGGTCATGTACGGCGGGCGGCTCGTCGAGCAGGGACCGACCCGCGAGGTGCTGGGCGCGCCCAGCCACCCGTACACCCGGGGCCTCATCCAGGCCATCCCCCGGCTCGTCGGCGACATCGACGAGGCGCGGGCGCTGCCCGGCCGGCCGCCGACGCTGGCGACCGTGCCGAAGCAGGGCTGCGTGTTCCGGGAGCGCTGCGCCGTGCGCATGGACGTCTGCGAGAGCGACGACCCGGCGGCCGTCGCGCACGGGCCGAGGATCGTGGCCTGCCACGCGGTGGGCGTCAAGGAGCACGCGTGATCACGGGAACAGGCATCACCAAGACCTTCAAGCAGCGGGGCGGCGTGCTCGCCGGGCGTGAGGTGCGGGCGCTGCGCGGCGTCGACTTCGCCATCGCCAAGGGCGGCGCGGCCTCGTTCATCGGCGAGTCCGGCTGCGGCAAGACCACGCTCGGCCGGATCATCGCCGGGCTGGAGACGTACGACGAGGGCGAGATCGCCATCGACGGCACGCCGATGACGCCGCTCAAGACCAAGCAGCGCCAGCCGCACTTCCGCAAGATCCAGATGATCCACCAGGACCCCTACTCGGCCCTGAACCCCACCCGCACCATCCACCAGACCCTCCAGGCGCCGCTGGCGCTGCGCGCGAAGCAGACCGGCCGGTCGAGGAAGTGGATGGAGGAGCGGGCCGCCGAGGTGCTGTCGCTGGTCGGCCTCGACCCGGGCACCGTGCTGTCGCGCTACCCGCACCAGCTCTCGGGCGGCATGCGGCAGCGCGTCGTCATCGCCCGCGCGCTGACCGTGGACCCCGAGATGCTCGTCGCCGACGAGGCCGTCTCCATGATCGACGTGTCGTTGCGGCTGGGCATCCTCGCGCTGCTGAAGGACCTGCGCGAGCGGCTCGGCGTGGCCGTGCTGTTCATCACCCACGACGTGGCCACCTCCCGCTACATCGGCGGCGACGGCGAGCTGTACGTCATCTACCGGGGCCAGGTCGTGGAGCGGGGACCGGTGGACACGGTCATCGCCGACCCGGTCCACCCGTACACGCAGTCGCTGCTGTCGGCCATCCCGGTGCTGCACGGGCTGGAGCAGCCCGGCGAGCAGCCGGTGGTGCCGCTGGAGTCGCTGGACGAGTCGAAGGCCGACTCCGGCTGCCTGTTCGCCCGCCGCTGCCCGTTCCGGAGCGAGCGGTGCGAGACGGAGCTGCCGCTGCTGCGGGTGACCGACGGCGTCCCGCAGGAGCACGCGTGCTTCCACCCGGAGCGCCGCGACGTCATCGCCCGCCCGCTGAGCGGCGTGTGAGCCGGATGCCGCACGCCGCCGGACTCGGTGGGGCGGAGCTGCGGGAGGCCGTGCGGGCCGCCGAGGCCGCGCTGACGCTCGACGCCGCCGAGGCGGGCGCGCTCGTACGGCGGCTGGCCGCGCCTCCGGCGGACCGCACCTGGACCGCCCTGGTGGAGAACGGCGGCGTCGTCATGGCGTCCCTGTCGGCCAAGGATCCCTCCGTGGGACACCTCGACCTGCTGGCCGTCCACCCGGAGCGGCAGGGGCGCGGCGTCGGCCGGGAGCTGGTCCGCGCGGCCGAGGAGTGGCTGCGCGGGCAGGGCGCGACGCAGGCCCGCTTCGCCGGCAACCCACCGTGCTACGCCTGGCCCGGCGTGGACGTCCGCTACACCGCCGCCGCCTGCCTCGCCGAGAGCCTGGGCTACGAGCGCTACCACGTCGCCTGGAACATGACCGCCCGCCTCACCACGGGCGAGCTGGCCACGGCGAGCGACGTCGCGCTCCTGGCCGAGGCGGGGGTGACCGTGCGCCGCGCGGACGACGCGGACGAGCGCGGCCGGGTGGCCGCCTTCGTGGGCGAGCACTGGAACGAGCGCTGGGCCTGGGAGGCGCTCCACGCCACCGGCCTGCACTACGCCGAGCGCGACGGCCGGGTGCTGGGCTTCGCCGCCTGGGGCTCGCGGCCCTCCTGGTTCGGGCCGATGGGCACGGCGCCGGAGGCCCGCGGACTCGGCGTGGGCCGGGTGCTGCTGCGCCGGTGCCTGGCAGAACAGCGCGCCGCCGGCCAGGCCACCGCCGAGATCGGGTGGGTGGGGCCGCTGCGGTTCTACGCGCGCGCCGTGGGCGCGCGCGCCGAACGCGTCTTCTGGCTCTACCGGCGCGCCCTGGCGTGATGTCAGGTGTAGAGCAGCGGCCCGCCGGGGGGAGCGGGCTCCGGGCACAGGGGACGCGGGTCCTCGCCCATGTCCAGGCACGCCGTGAGCGTGTCCGACCCCCACAGGTGGTTCTCGGCGTTCTCGGGCCCCCACCAGCCGAAGCCGTCCGGGTAGAGCGTGCGGGCCACGTGCAGCATGGACACGCCGGTCAGCACCGGCCGGAACGCGGCCCGGTCGTGCACGTGGAGCTGGACGCCCCGCACGGCCGTCCCCGCGTGCTTGTGGAAGGTGGGGGTGAACCAGGTGTCGCGGAAGCGCACCCCCGGCAGGTCCAGCGCGGCCAGCTCGGCGGCGAACCTCTCGTCCGCGAACGGCGCGCCGACCAGCTCGAACGGCCGGGTCGTGCCGCGCCCCTCCGAGAACGTGGTGCCCTCGAACAGGCCGGTGCCGGGGTAGACGAGCGCGGTGTCGGGGGTCGGCATGTTGACCGACGGCATCACCCACGGCAGCCCGGTCCCTGCGGCGTCCATGTCGCGCCGCCAGCCCTCCATCTCGACGACGCGCAGGTCCAGGTCGAAGCCGAACAGCACGGCCAGCTCCCCCGCGGTCCTGCCGTGCCGCACCGGCAGCGGGAACCTGCCGACGAAGCTCGCGAACGCCGGGTCCAGCTCCGGGCCCTCCGTCACGGTCCCGCCCAGCGGGTTCGGCCGGTCGAGCACCACGAACCGCAGCCCGAGCCGCGCGGCCGAGGCCATCAGGTCGTACATCGTCCACACGTAGGTGTAGAAGCGGGTCCCCACGTCGGCGATGTCGAAGACCAGCGTGTCGGCCCCGGAGCGGGCCACCACCTCGTCCAGCGCCTCGCCGGAGCGCTCGTGCGTGTCGAAGGCCGGCAGCCCGGTCCTCGGATCGGTCGTGTCCGGCTCGCTGGAGGCGGCCTGCGCCGTCCCGCGCAGGCCATGCTCGGGGCCGAACAGCGCCACCAGCGGCGCCCCGGCCGCCAGCAGGGCCTCGGCCGTGGGGGTCAGGTCGGGCAGGACTCCGGTGGGGTTGGTGATGAGGCCGAGCCGCCGTCCGCCCGCCAGGGAGGGATCCGCGGCCAGCCGCTCGGCACCGGTTCTTACATACGTCATGAATCCATAGTCTGAAAGATATTTACAAGAGAGAAGGAGAAGGTGGAAATTAGCGTCATGATTGAACCGCTATCCGAGCCCTCCACCGTGTCGTCCACCGGTGCGTCAGCCGCTCCCGCCGACGGTCAGGCCCTCGTGCCGTCCGGCGAGCTGGCCACCGAGCAGAGCGACCCCCGCTACGCCCAGATCGACCGGCTGCCGACCGAGCAGATCGCGCGCCTGATGAACCAGGCCGACGCGGCCGTGCCCGCCGCCGTCGCGGTGGTGATCCCCGCCATCTCGGCCGCCATCGACGCGATCTCCGCGCGGATGGGCTCGGGCGGCCGGCTGCTGTACGTCGGCGCCGGCACGTCGGGGCGGCTGGCCGTGCTCGACGCGTCGGAGTGCCCGCCCACGTTCGGCACCGACCCGGAGCTCGTCCAGGGCGTCATCGCCGGCGGCCCGGACGCGCTCACGCGGTCCGTGGAGGGCGCCGAGGACGACGCCGAGGCCGGCGCCGCGGACCTGGCGCGTCTGGAGGTGGGACCGCTCGACTCGGTGGTGGGCGTGTCCGCCAGCGGCCGCGCGCCGTTCGTGCTCGGCGCCCTGGCCGAGGCGCGGCGGCGCGGCGCGCTGACCGTCGGCCTGTCGTGCAACGACGGCGCGCCCCTGTCGGGCGCCGCCGAGCACGCGATCGAGGTCGTCGTGGGACCCGAGGTGGTGGCCGGCTCGACCCGGCTCAAGGCGGGCACCGCGCAGAAACTGGTGCTCAACATGATCTCCACGATCGCGATGGTGCGGCTCGGGCGCACGTACGGGAACCGGATGATCGAGATGTCGGCCATGAACAGCAAGCTCGCCGACCGGGCGGTGCGCATGGTCAGCGACATCACCGGCACCGACCGGGAGACCGCGGCCCGGGCCGTGGACGAGGCCGGCGGGCAGGCCAAGACGGCCGTGGTGATGATCCGGCACGGGCTCGACGCGGAGGGGGCGCGGGCGCTGCTGGAGTCGCACGGCGAGCGGCTGAGCGACGCGCTGAGCGGCTGACGCGCCGCGCCGGGCGCCGCCGGCTGCGAGGGCGGCGTGCCTGGGGACGGCATCCTGGGAGCCGTACGTCCCGGAGCCCGTGGCGGGTGGCCGGACGAGGAGATGGAAGCGGAGAGGGGAGGGAAGGTGGCGGAAGGTCTGGACGCGGTCCTGGCCGGGGCGGTGCCGCGCGTGTGCTCGGCGGCGGTCGCGCTCGTCGCCGTGGACGGCGAGGTCGCGGCGGCGGCGCTGGCCGGCGAGCTGGTCAGGTACGCCGACGCCGAGGGGACCCTGGCCGGCGACCGGCCGCCGGCGCGCCGCGACTCGATCTTCGACCTGGCCTCGGTGAGCAAGCTGTTCACCACGGCCGTCGTCCTGTCGCTGGCCGAGGAGGGCCGTCTCGGCCTGGACGATCCCGTGGCGGCCTGGCTGCCCGGCCGAGACCCGCGGATCACGCCGCGCCGCCTGCTCACCCACACGGCCGGGCTCCAGCCCACGCGCCGCGTGGACCTGGAGCTGCCCGGCGCGGACCACGCCACCCGGCTGGCCGCGATCATCGACACGCCCGTCACCGGCCCCGTGGGCGGTCCGTACCTCTACACCGACGTCGGCATGGTCACGATGGGCCGCGTGGCCGAGCTGGCGGGCGGCGCCCCGCTCGACGAGCTGGTCCGTGCCCGCGTCACCGACGTGCTGGGCCTGACCGCCACCGGTTACCGGCCGGGCCCCGGCATGCTGCCGCGGGTCGCGGCCACCGAGTGGAAGCCGGAGCGGCCGCTCACGTCACCGCCGGGGTGCGTGCGCGGCGAGGTGCACGACGAGACCTGCCACGGCCTGGGGGGCGTGGCGGGCCACGCGGGGCTGTTCGCCCCGGCCGACGACCTGCTGGCCTTCGGCGAGGCGCTGCGGGCCGGCGGCGGCAAGATGCTGCGGCCGGAGACCGTGGCCGAGATGGTCCGCGACCAGGGCGCCGAGGGGGCGCCCTTCCGGCACGGGCTCGGGGTCCGGATCGGCGACCCGGGCATCGTGGGACCGCTGGAGGGCGCGTTCGGGCATTCCGGCTTCACGGGGACGTCGCTCGTCGTGGACCCGGCGCGCGGGCTGACGGTGGTGCTGCTGACCAACGCCGTGCACCCGGTGCGCGGCCGGGACGGCATCCGGGACCTGCGCCGCGCGGTGGCCGCCGAGGCCCTGAGCCTGTCCCGCTGATCCCGGGACTCAGGAGGCGGGGGCCAGGGCCTCCAGAGCCTCCTCGGCGCGCCGCATCGCCTCCTTGGGCTCGGCGGTGACGATCTCCGGGTCGAAGTTGAGGTCGTGGAAGACCTCCGTCACGCCGCGCGCCATCAGGTCGTCCACGTCCCGCCGGATCTCCTCGAACGTGCCCGTCAGCGGCGGCCGCTCCCCCTCGGCCTCGCCCGCGGGGCGCACCCGGGTGACGCCGCGGCAGACGATGCGCAGCGCCTCAGGATCGCGCCCGGCCTCCCGGGCCGCCTCCTTGACGATCGCCACGCGCGGGCCGATGCCCGCCAGGTCCTCCCGGCTGGAGCTGATCCAGCCGTCGGCGATCCGGCCCGCCCGGCGCAGGCCGGCCTCGGCCGCGCCGCCGAGCAGGATCGGCGGCGCCTGCGCCGGGCGCGGGTCGAGATGGGACGGCGGGATCCGGTAGAACTCCCCGGAGTGCTCGACCTCCTCCCGTGTCCACGCCTCGCGCAGCACCTGCGTGAACTCCTCGATCCGCCGGCCCCGCCCCTCGAAGCCCACCCCCGCGGCCTCGAACTCCTCGCGCACCCAGCCCAGCCCCAGCCCGGCCGTCAGCCGCCCGCCGGACAGGATCTGCAGCGAGGCGAGCTGCTTGGCCAGCACGACCGGCTGCACGTACGCGTTGATCACGGCCACGCCCAGCCCGATCGCCTCGGTCACCCCCGCCAGGTACGACAGGGCGACCACCGGGTCGTGCACGCTGCGGTAGATCGGCCCCATCGGGTGGCCCACCGGGTAGAGCACCCGCTGGAACGTCCACAGCCGCTCGTACCCGAGCTCCTCGGCCCTGGTGGCGACCCGCCGCATGGTGGCGGGGGTGGCCCAGGGGCCCGACTGCGGCACGGCGAATCCGATTCCCATGCCCTCTAGTCTGTACGAGTGGATCTGCAGGCGGAACTCGGGGCCATCGCCGGCGCGCACGGTGGCACGGGGGAGCCCTCGCTCCACCCCACCCGCACCGACGTCGTGGTGTTACGCCGGGGCGAGGTCGTGGTCAAGGCGCACTCGCGGCGCGACGACGCCGAGGCGCTGCGGCTGCGGGTGCGCGCCGCCGCGTCGGCAGCGCTCAGCGGCCTCCTGCTCCCCCCGTTGCGGCCCGACGTGCTCACGGTGGCGGACCGCGCGGTCACGGTGTGGCCGGCCGGCACCCCCGTCTCGCACGACGAGCTCGACGCCGCGCCCTGGGAGGAGGGCGCCCGGCTGCTGGCCCGCCTGCACGCCGTCCCGCTGACCCTGCTGCCGCCGCTGCCCGAGGCGGGCGCACCGGCGCGGGCGGCCCGCGCGGTGCGGCGGATGCCCGGCGACGGCCCGGTCGAGCGGCTGTTACGCCGGGCGTTCGCGGAGCTGCCGGAGCCCGAGCCGGCGCCCGGCCTGCTCACCCACGGCGACTGGCATCTGGGCCAGCTCGTCCGCCGCGACCGGTGGCTGCTCATCGACGTGGACGACCTCGGCGTGGGCGACCCCGCGTGGGACCTGGCCCGACCCGCCTGCTGGTACGCGGCGGGGCTGCTCGACCCGGCCGTGTGGGACCGGTTCCTCGGCGCGTACCTGGCCTTCGGCGGGCCCGCCCTCGGCGACGGCGCCGACCCCTGGCGCCGGCTCGACCTGCCGGCCCGCGCGGTGACGATCCAGCTGGCCGCCGTGGCCGTGGTCAACGCCGGCCGCGACGGCCGGGAACTCGACGAGGTGGAGCAGTCGTTGATCGAGGCGTGCAACAGAATCGTCAGAGCGTGACGGGGTTGCGCGCGGTAGGTTTTCCTCACAGATCCGAGGCCAAGGAGACCGACGAAGATGCAGTGCCCCAAATGCCGCGGCAGCATGCGGACTTATGAGCGCAACGGCGTCCACATCGAGCAGTGCGACAACTGCCGGGGGATCTTCCTCGACTACGGCGAGCTGGAGACGCTGACCCGGATGGAGGCCAGCTACCACGCCGCTCCCCCGCCCCCGCCGCCCGCCGCGGGCCCCGCCTGGGGTGCCCCGCCGCCGCACGGCGGCCACCACTACGGCCACCACCGCCAGCGCAGCTGGGTGGGCATGCTCTTCTCGTCCTGACGGACACCGGCTCACACCGGACGACACGGCCAGGGCCGCGCACCCGAGTTGCGCGGCCCTCGCCGTGTCCGCCCTTCGGCATCATGCGGTGGTGCGCCAGGTCGGCCGTCCACCGCAACCAGCCCATGAGCGCAGCGCAGCGAACGGCCGAACCATCGCCCGCACGTCGACGTACCACCGCTGCCGTACCGCCGACCGGCTCCACCAAGCCACTCCCGCCGCCGCGGGCGCTCACCGGGCGCGCCCGACCCGACCGGCGTGGTGACGTCGTTAGGGACGGGCCGACCGATGGGAAGTGGACAGTCGAAACCGCCACGGGCTAACGTGATCTTCCTCTTGCCGGCCCCTGAGGTGAAAGAGGAAAGTCGTGCGCAAACCGGTTTCTGTCGCGCTGCTCGCATTCCTGACCCTGGCCATTCTCCCGGGTGCGTCCCCGGCTCAGGCCGACGACCCGGCCGCCGACCCGGCCGCCGCAGGTTACTTCTGCCTCTACGAGCACGACGACTTCAAGGGCGGGAAGTGGTGCATCAAGGCAGCCCCCTACAAGGCTTGGAAGAAGGACCACAACCTGTCCAACAACTACTGGCAGGGCACGTCACGCACCATCAACAACGGCGCGAGCTCGATGAAGAACGGCACCCTGTGCGCGGTATGGCTCTACGACGCCTACTCGTACGGCGGTTACACCTACTACGGTCAGGGCAGGAGCGAAGACTCCGATCTGACGAACAACCACTTCGACAACAGGGCCTCCTCGCTGCAGATGGATTGCTCCTAGAGTGAGTCGGGGTCATGAGTCGGGATGACCGTGGGCGACCTGGGTGCGCAGGTGGCTGCCGGAGGCGGCGTCGGACACGCTCGCGGCGGTGACGGCGAGCAGCGGGCCGGGAGTGCCGACCGCGATGCCGCGTTCGCGACCCGTGATCTTCTTGCCGGCTTCGTAACCGCGGCCGGCCGCCGCTGACGCCTGTCGAAGGACCAGCCGCTGCCGAGGCGGTGTCCGATGCGGTGTCCGATGCCGTCCCGCCCGGAGGGCTGGGCTGCGGCCTTTGGCTCTTCCGCCGCGAGCACCGGAGCGACCTCGGCGCCCTCAGCTCGGGAAGTCGTCGGGGTCCACGTCGGCGGTGCGGGCGTTGCCGCCGTTGATGGCGTGCAGGGTGATCCGCCAGTCGTGCCAGCGGATCTGGGTGGCGGTGAAGGTGGTCTTGAACGACACCGACTTCTCGAAGCGCTCGAAGCTGCACTCGCGGGTGAAGGCGCGCGCCTTGCCGTCCCAGTCGACACCGTGCGTGAAGTAGATCTTGTAGCTGCCGTCCCGCACACCGCTGACCTTGAACTTCGACTTCTTGCGCACGTACACGCTGACCGTCTTCGAGCCGCCCTTGACCATGGTGACGACCGCGTCGCGGGTGCCGCCGTTGTCGATCTGCAGCGAGCTGCGGCCGTTGAGGGTGCTCCTGCGGACGAACGTGCCGTTGCCCAGGCGCCGGGTCTTCTTGGCGCCGGCCTTCACGGTGACCACGTCGGCCGGGTAGTCGCCCGCCTTCTGCAGGGCCTGGCCGGCCTGGTCGAGGGCCTTGAGCGCGCCGCCGACGTCGGTGAGGGCGGCCGAGGAGGTGCACAGGTCCCGGCTGCCGACCTTGCCGGCGGTGCCGCCGAGCGCGGTGGCGAAGTCGCGCAGGCTGCCCACGTACGCGTCGTGCTGGGCGCGCACCTGCTCGGGCGGCGTGACCGCGGCGAGCGCGGCGGCGCCGTCCTCGATCGTCTCGGCGGCCCGCTGGGCGCGCCAGCCGAGGGTCTTGGGCTTCCGCGCCGCCGTCATGGAGTCGATGGCGCCGGCCATGGCCTTGCGCCGCGTCTCCAGCTCCGTCTTGTACGCGGCGGGGTCGAGGGCCGACGCGCTGGGCGCGGCGGTCTCGGAGGGGCCCGTCGCGCTGCCGGAGGAGGGGGCGCCGGAGGAGGCGGTTCCGGAGCCGCCGCCCACGCCGCTGACCACGGGCTGGCCGCCCGAGGGCCGGGGAGTGGCGGCTGAGCAGGCGCCGAGCGTCAAGGTCGCCAGGGCGAGGACGCAGGAGATCATCCGGGGGGCTGCCACCTGTCCCACTATCGCCGTCCTGATCCCCCATCGTCAATCGCGGCCCCCTCCCCCGCGCCGCCCGCCTCCACGTTCCACGTCCCCCGCCCCCACGTCCCGTCGCCGTCGCCCACGCGCCGCCCGCCCCCCCGCGTCCCGTCGCTGTCGCCGCCGCACCGACACGGGACGATCACGACTGTCGACTCGCGCGGTGCGCTCCGCCTAGAGTCGGCTGCATCACACCCAGGAGGACAGGCATGTCGAGCATTCCCTCCCTGCTGCGCGACCGGATCGCCGCCACCCCCGACGCCGAGGCGTACCGGACGCCGTCGGACGACGGCTGGGCCTCGCTGTCCTGGCGGGAGGTGGGCGAGCGGGTCCGCCGGTTGGCCCTCGGCCTGGCGCAGATCGGCGCGGGCCCCGGCACGAGGGTCGCCATCCTCAGCTCCACCCGCCTCGAATGGATCCTCGCCGACCTGGCGGTGCTGTCGACGGGCGCCGCCACCACCACGATCTACCCGTCCAACACGGCCGCCGAGTCGGCGTTCGTCATCACCGACTCCGGCAGCACGATCGTCATCGTCGAGGACGACGACCAGGTGGCCAAGGTCAGGTCGGTGCGCGAGGAGCTGCCCGACGTCAAGCACGTGGTCGTCATCGACGGCACCCCCGACGCGGACGGCTGGGTGGTGCGGCTCGACTCGCTGAGCGGCGAGGGCGACTTCGACGCGATGGTCGACGCCATCGGCCAGGACGACCTGGCGACGCTCATCTACACCTCCGGCACGACCGGCCGGCCCAAGGGCGTGGAGCTGACCCACGACAACTGGCTGTACGCCGGCGGCGCGGTCCGCGAGCTCGGCATCATCTCGGAGGAGGACCTGCACTTCCTGTGGCTGCCGCTGTCGCACTCGTTCGGCAAGCTGCTCCAGGTCGTGATGATCGACATCGGCGTCCCGACGGCGGTGGACGGCCGGCTCGACCGGATCGCCGAGAACCTGGGCGTGCTCAGGCCGACGTTCATGGCCGCGGCGCCGCGCATCTTCGAGAAGATCCACAACACGGTGACCGCCACCGTCCAGCGCGAGGGCGGCGTCAAGCTGCGCATCTTCCGGTGGGCCCGCCAGACGGGCCTGCGGGTGGTGCGGGCCCGCCAGCGCGGCGCCGCCGTGCCGCTCACGACACGGGTCGAGTACGCGCTGGCGGACCGGCTCGTGTTCGCCAAGCTGCGCGAACGGTTCGGCGGCCGGATCCGCTTCTTCATCTCGGGCTCCGCGCCCCTGTCGCGCGACATGGCCGAGTTCTTCGACGCGGCCGGGCTGACGATCCTGGAGGGCTACGGGCTGACCGAGTCCTCGGCGGGCAGCTTCTTCAACCGGCCGGAGTCGGTGAAGTTCGGCACGGTCGGCCCGCCGCTGCCGGGGACGCTGGTGCGCATCGCCGACGACGGCGAGGTGCTGATCGGCGGCCGGGGCATCATGCGCGGCTACCACGGGCTTCCGAAGGAGACGTCGGAGGCGCTGGAGGACGGCTGGCTGCGCACCGGCGACATCGGCGAGCTCGACGACCAGGGCCGGCTGACCATCACCGACCGCAAGAAGGAGCTGATCAAGACCTCGGGCGGCAAGTACGTGGCCCCGACGTACCTGGAGGGCCGGCTCAAGGCGGCCTGCCCGTACGTGTCGCACGTGTTCGTCCACGGGGACCGGCGCAACTACTGCACCGCGCTGGTGACGCTGGACATGGAGGTCGTCAGGCCCTGGGCCGAGGCCGAGGGCCTGCCCGCCGACGCCGCGGAGCTGCGGGAGCACCCGCGGATGCGCGAGGAGGTGAGCAGGGCGATCGACCAGGTGAACGCGGGAGAGGCGAGCTACTCGACGATCAAGAAGTTCGTCATCCTGGGCGAGGACTTCACGGTCGAGTCGGGCGAGCTGACGCCGAGCCTGAAGATCAAGCGCAAGGCCGTCGAGGAGCGCCACGGCGACGTCCTCGACGCCCTCTACGACCGTCCGTGAGAACGGCTCCTACAGGATGCGCCTGGCGCCGGGGATCGACCTGACGAGGTAGGCGAGCCCCCAGCACAGCGGCAGGGAGACGGCGGTCACCAGCGCGAACTTGACGACGGCCGCCGCCTCCAGCCCGCGCAGCGCCACGGCGACGCCGACGAGGACGATCGGGTGGACGACGTACACCGTGTAGGCGTGCGCCGACAGGAACCGGCCGAACGGGCCCTGCCCGTCGAAGCGCTCCCGGAAGAGCACCACGAGACCGGCGATGAGCCCCACGGCGAAGAACGACTGCCAGACCGCCGTGGCGGCCGACGACAGCGCGCCCGTGGTGATCGCCGACAGCGGCAGCGGCACGGCCAGCGCGACGGCCGCGACGACGAAGCCCAGGCGGCCGGTACGGCGCGGCAGGCTCTCGAACCAGCCGCGCCGGAAGGCCACGGCGCCGGCGGCGAACATGGCCACGTACTGCGGCAGGTAGTCGGGGCTGGGGAGCCCGAGGAAGGGGACGTACGTGCCGGTGGGCACCGCGAGCCGCCACAGGAACGTGGCCGCGGCGAGCCCGGCGGCGAACAGCGCGAGCGTGCGGACATCCGGCGGCGACTGCGGCGCCGGCTCCCCGGACCCGTCCTCCGGCCCGTCGTCCCGCCCGCCGCGCCGGCGCCGCCACAGCGTGTACGCCAGCGCGAAGACGATCAGCATCTCCGCGAACCACATCGGCCCCGGGTCCCAGGTGCGCAGGTAGAACTCGGCGTACGGCATGCCCCGGCCCTGGGCCAGGTACTGCGGCAGCGTGACCAGCGGGCGCAGCAGCACGAGGAAGACGAGCAGCGGGACCCCCAGCCGGACCAGCCGGTCGCGGACGAACGCCCGCCCGCCCTTGCGGTCGTGGGAGCCCGGGCTGAAGAAGCCGGAGATGAGGAAGAAGAGGCCCATGAAGAACGCCTGGTTCAGGGTGACCAGGATATCGAGGGCCAGCCCGGAGGGGTCGCGGGCGGGCTCGACGTAGAACCACACCGGGATGTTGCCGTAGGTCACGGCCACGTGGTGGATCACGACGAGCGCGGTGAGGACGACGCGGAGGTTGTCGACCGCTAACAGGCGGGTGGCGGATCGGGTCCCGGTGGTCATGTGCAGGCCCTTTCGAGGAGGTCGGCGAGCTGCCTGGCGTGGGCGTCCAGATCGTGCTCCGGGTGTGCCTGCCAGTAGGCGAACATGGAGTCGACGGCCGCCTGGTGGGTGACGGCCATGACGCGGACGTCGAAGGCGCGGAACTCCCCGCGTTCCTGCCCGTGGCGGTAGATCGCCTCCAGCGCCTGGTAGAGCTCGTCGCTGGTCTGGACGCCGTAGCGGGGAGTGCCGTCGGCCGCGCGCAGGTTCGTGAAGATCTCACCGAGGGCCCGGAGCTGGACGCGGTTGGACCGCATGTGCTCGGCCACGGACAGGACGTGCGTCCTGAGCAGGTCGGTGGCGGACTCGGCGCCCTCCATGCGGGCGACGACGAACTCGGCGATCTGCGTGTAGACGCGGTTGACCACTTCCTCCATCAGCTCCTCCTTGCCGGCGAAGTGGTAGGAGATGACGCCCTTGCTGATGCCGGCGTGCTGCGCGATCCGGGCGAGCGACGCGCGGGCGAAGCCCACCTCGGCGATCACCTCGACGGCGGAGCGGACGATCTGGTCCCGCCGCGCCTCCTCGATGAACGACCGCGCCTTCTGGCCGCTCGGCTTGTTTTCTGACCGCATGGCCAAAAATTAGCACATGCGGACAGAAGATCGGTAGGACCCGGGTGTCAGAGGGGCAGCCAGCCGGCGCGGCCGTACCAGGTGCCGCCCGCCGCGAGGTGGTCGGCGATCGCCCGCTCCAGCCGCGTGCGGCGCGGCAACTCCGGCGCGTACGCGCCGGCCCCGAGGACGAACGCCAGCATGTCGCTGCCCTCGAACCGGTGCAGCAGATGGAAGCGGCGCTGGAAGGCGACGATGTTGGAGCCGGCCGGCAGGTAGCGGGCGAGCTGGTCGTCCAGCAGCCACGAGTGGCAGGTGACGACCCGGGGGCGCTCCTCGGGGAAGTGCCGGGCGAAGAAGGCGCGGGCCCGCGCGAACGCCGCGTCGCATGCCTCGGGGGTCATCGGCCCCTTGGAGTCGGGGACGTGCACGGCGAGCGCGGCGTCACCCGGGGCGGCGGGCAGCCCGGCGCGGGCGACGCCCTCGGCGGTGGTGCGCCCCAGACGGGTGCGCTCGAACTGGAGGCGGCCCAGGTCGTACATGAGGCCGCGGGCGTGCAGGGCGAACCACCAGGGCGCGTGCAGGCCGGGGCCGCCGTGGCGCCTGCGGTGCGCGGCCATGGTGCGCCCCAGGTCGGTGAACGTCGCCCAGGACACCGCCTCCGGGACGCCGCGCTCCCGGTGGTAGCCCCTCGTGTACGGCAGCGCGGCCAGGAAGACGTGCGTGAACACGTACGGGCCCAGCTCTGGGGGCAGCCGGTCGGGGAACGCCGGGCCGCGCTCGACCAGGCCCATCGCGGCGACGAGCGAGTGGACGCACCGCTCGACGAGCCACCACTGCGGGGTGCCGCGCTCGGGCAGGGTGGAGACGACGCCGTTGACGTCCTCGTGCGGGACGGCCAGCCGCAGCAGCTCGGCGACGGGATCGCGGGGGAACTGCACGTCGATGCCGCCGAGGGACTCCAGGTGGTCCAGCCAGGCGGGATGGTCCCGGAGCAGCGCCTTGATGTCCATCGCCGTCCAGGGTAGCCCCGGGCCCTCCGATGACCGGCGGATCAGGAGCGTTCAGGAGCGGATGGAGGGCGGGTGAAGGCGGACAGGAGACGGTCGGCGGCGAGCGACGGGGTGAGGCTGCCCGCGAGGACCTCCTTCTCGACCTTCTCCGCGATGGCCGCGACCCGCGGGTCGTGGAGCAGCTCCGACAGCAGCCGGTCGCGCACCAGCGTCCACGTCCACCCCACCTGCTGGCGGCGGCGCTTGTCGTCCAGGTCCAGCGCCTCCTGGTGCGCCAGCACGTGGTCCCACAGCTCCGCCAGCCCGTCGCCGGTGAGCCCGCTGCACGTCAGCACGGGCGGCGGCGTGCTGTCGGAGCGCAGCATGCGCAGCGCCCCGGCCAGCTCGCGCGCCGCCTTGCGCGCGGCCGTCGCGTGCTCGCCGTCCGCCTTGTTCACCGCGATGACGTCCGCCAGCTCCAGCACGCCCTTCTTGATGCCCTGCAGCTGGTCTCCGGTACGGGCCAGCGTGAGCAGCAGGAACGTGTCCACCATGTCGGCGACCGCCGTCTCCGACTGCCCCACGCCCACGGTCTCGACCAGGACGACGTCGTACCCGGCCGCCTCGACGACGACCATGGCCTCCCTGGTGGCCTTGGCGACGCCGCCCAGGGTGCCGGAGGTGGGCGAGGGCCGGATGAACGCGGCCGGATCGGCCGCCAGACGTGACATGCGGGTCTTGTCGCCCAGGATGCTGCCGCCCGTACGGGTCGAGGACGGGTCCACGGCGAGAACGGCGACCCGATGGCCCTGCTCGGTGAGCATGGTGCCGAGGGCGTCCACGAATGTGGACTTCCCCACACCCGGCACGCCCGAGACTCCGACGCGGCGCGCCCGGCCGGACAGCGGGGTCAGCTCCACCAGCAGGCGCTGCGCGAGGGCGGCGTGGTCGGGCCGCGTGGACTCGACCAGCGTGATCGCGCGGGCCGTCCAGATGCGGGAGCCGTCGCGCACGCCCTCGGCGTAGTCCTCCAGCGACCGCACGCGCCCTCCCTGCCCCCACTGATCCAACCTGCTAGGAGTTTCCCGTTTGATCAGCTTAACTCCCGCCAAGTCATAACTTTTGACGCTAAGGTGCAGAGCGTAGTCGTCCCACCCGTCACAGGAGTCACTCCCCTCATGCCCCACGTCGAACCCCTGCGCGAGGGCGACCCGGCATCGGTGGGGCGCTACCGGCTCGCCGGCCGTCTCGGCGCCGGCGCCCAGGGCGTCGTCTATCTCGCCCAGGCGCCGAACGGCGCTCCGGTGGCGGTCAAGGTGCTGCACGAGGGATTCGCCGGCGACGACCGCCTGGCGCGGGAGATGGCCGCCGCCCGCCAGGTCGACCCGGTCAACGTCGCCCAGGTGCTCGACGCGTCGGTCAGCGGCCGGCCGTACGTGGTGAGCGAGTACGTGGACGGGCCGTCGCTGCAGCAGGCGGGACCGCAGGCGGGCGCGGAGCTCCAGCGGCTCGCCGTCGCCACCGCCACGGCGCTCGCGGCGATCCACCGGGCGGGCCTCGTCCACCGCGACTTCAAGCCGGCCGGCGTGCTGCTGGGGCCCGGGGGGCCGCGCGTGATCGGGTTCGGCGTCACGGGCGCGCTCGACTCCAAGCTCTCGGCCACCAGCAACGTCGTCGGCACTCCCGCGTACATGGCGCCGGAGCAGCTCGCGGGACAGGCGGTGGGGCCGGCGGCGGACGTGTTCGCGTGGGGGTCGGTGATCGTCTTCGCGGCCACGGGCGTGCCGCCGTTCGGCGACGACTCGCTGCCCGCGGTGATCAACCGCATCCTGCGGGCGGAGCCGCACCTCGGGGAGCTGCCGCAGCCGCTGCGCGCGGCGGTGGCCCGCTGCCTGACCAAGGACCCGGCCGGGCGCCCGACCATGCACGAGGTCCTGCTCCACCTCCTCGGCGACCCGGCCTCCTCCCCCGGCTCGCCGGGCTCGCTCGGCTCTCCGTCCTCGGTCGGCTCTCCGTCCTCGGTCGGCTCACCGTCCTCGGTCGGCTCGCCGGGCTTTCCCGGTACGGACCCGCACGGGACGCAGGGGGACGCGTGGCGCACGGCGCCGCAGGCCGCGGTCCGGCAGGAGCCGATCTCCCAGTCCACGGACCCGGTCCGCCCGGTGACGGGACCCCAGGCCCCCGTCTGGCCACCCGCCGCCACCACCCAGGACCACTCCTTCGACACCCCGCGGCCCTCGGCCGCACCGAGCACGCCCCGCCCGGACGCGGCCGGCCCGAGCACGTTCGACCCGAGCACACGGGATCAGAACGCACCCGGCACGGGCGCATTCGGCACGAGCGGACCCAGCGCGGGCGCATTCGGCATGGGCGCACCCGGCGCGGTCGGACCCGGCACGGCCGGTGCAGGAGCGGCCGGTGCAGGGGCGGCCGGTGCAGGGGCGGCCGGGATCGGCGCGGCCGGTTCCGGTGGGGCGGGTGTCGCGCAGGCGGCCTCGTGGGCCCGTACCGCCGATCATGGTGAGCCGTGGCCGGCCGACGGGGGCCCCGAGGACCCACGGCCCCAGGACGGAGCGCGGCGCGACTCCTGGCCGCAGGACGAAGCCCGGCGTGACTCCTGGCCGCAGGACGGACCCCGGCGCCAGCCGTGGCCCCAGGACGGAGCGCGGCGTGACTCCTGGTCCCAGGACGGGGCGGTGGCCGGGCCGGGTGAGGCCGGGGAGCGGCAGCCGGAGCCCGGCGAGAAGCCGGCCCCCGCGGCGCCACGGAGGCGGCGCGGCAAGACGCTGGTCATCGCCGCGGCGTCCGGCCTGACCGCGCTCGCCCTGGGGGCGGCCATCGTCTGGCTGACCCCCTCCTCCCCGCAGCCGAGGTCGCAGAGCCTGGTCGGCGCCTCCTCCAGCACCTCCCCCAGCGCGTCGCCGTCCGCGTCGCGCAAACGGCCCACCAGGACCCGCACCCCCGCCCCGGCCCACCCCGGCACCGCCGACCCCGACACCACCAGCTCCGCCGATCCCGACGGCACGGCCTCTCCCACCGCCGGTCCGGTGACGGGACGGCTCGCCCTCACGTACGTGCGCGCCCTCGGCACCAGGGAGGGCACCTGCTGGGCCGGTGACCACGTGGCTCTGACCGCGATGGTGGAGCGCGCCGGCGGCCAGCTCCCGTTCGGCTACGTGTGGATGGTCGACGGGCGCGTCACCGGCCGCGCGACGACCGTCGTGGCCTCGGACGGCCGGCTCGTCCTCAACGCGCCCCGCACCCTGACGGCCGACGGCGGCACCCATCTGGTCACGCTGCGCATCACCACCCCGGTGACCCGCCAGCGCTCGCTCTCCGTGACCTTCTGCCGGCAGCCGTAGAGGGGCGCTCTCCGCCTACGCGTGGCGCTCGCGGAGGTCGTTCAGCAGGTCCAGGGCCGCGTCGGCGATCACGGTGCCCGGCGGGAAGATGGCCGCGGCGCCGGCGGCCCGCAGGGCGGCGAAGTCGTCCGGCGGGATCACCCCGCCCACCACGATCATGACGTCGGAGGCGTCCAGGTCCGCCAGGGCCCGCCGGAGCGCCGGCACCAGCGTCAGGTGGCCGGCCGCCAGCGACGACACGCCGACGATGTGCACGTCGGCCTCCACCGCCTGCCGCGCCACCTCCTCCGGCGTCTGGAACAGCGGGCCGACGTCCACGTCGAACCCCAGGTCGGCGAAGGCCGTGGCGATCACCTTCTGGCCCCGGTCATGACCGTCCTGGCCCATCTTGGCCACCAGGATGCGGGGGCGGCGGCCCTCGGCGCGCTCGAAGTCGGCGCACGCCTGCCGGACCCGCTCGATGTTCCCGGCCGGGCCGGCCTCGTCGCGGTACACGCCGGAAATGGTACGGATCTGACCGGCGTGGCGCCCGAAGACCCGCTCCAGCGCGTCGGAGATCTCGCCCACGGTGGCCTTGGCCCGGGCGGCGTCGACGGCCAGCTTGAGCAGGTTGTGGTCGAGCCCCGGCCGGGGATCGGCGGCGGCCTCGGTGAGCGCCTCCAGTGCGCGGCCCACCGCCTCGGGGTCGCGTTCGGCGCGCAGGCGGCGCAGCTTGTCGAGCTGGCTGGCCCGTACGGCGCTGTTGTCGACCTTGAGCACCTCGATCGGCTCGTCGGCGTCGGGCCGGTACTTGTTCACGCCGATGACCGGCTGGCGGCCCGAGTCGATACGGGCCTGGGTGCGGGCCGCGGCCTCCTCGATGCGCAGCTTCGGCAGGCCCGCCTCGATGGCGCGGGCCATGCCGCCGGCGGCCTCGACCTCCTCGATGTGCGCCCAGGCGCGCTCGGCGAGGTCGTGGGTGAGCCGCTCGACGTAGTAGGAGCCGCCCCACGGGTCGATGACCCTGGTCGTGCCGGACTCCTGCTGGAGCAGGATCTGGGTGTTGCGGGCGATGCGGGCGGAGAAGTCGGTGGGCAGCGCGAGCGCCTCGTCCAGCGCGTTGGTGTGCAGCGACTGCGTGTGGCCCTGCGTGGCGGCCATGGCCTCGACGCAGGTGCGGGCGACGTTGGTGAAGACGTCCTGCGCGGTCAGCGACCAGCCCGACGTCTGCGAGTGCGTGCGCAGCGACAGCGACTTGGGGTTCTGCGCCCCGAACCCGGACACCAGCTTCGCCCAGAGCAGCCGCGCCGCGCGGAGCTTGGCGACCTCCATGAAGAAGTTCATGCCGATGCACCAGAAGAACGACAGCCGGGGCGCGAACCGGTCGACGTCCATGCCGGCCGCGATGCCGGCCCGGAGGTACTCGACGCCGTCGGCCAGCGTGTAGGCGAGCTCCAGGTCGAGCGTGGCCCCGGCCTCCTGGATGTGGTAGCCGGAGATGCTGATCGAGTTGAACTTCGGCATCTTCTCGCTGGTGTAGGCGAAGATGTCCGAGATGATCCGCATGGAGGGGGCCGGCGGGTAGATGTAGGTGTTGCGGACCATGAACTCCTTGAGGATGTCGTTCTGGATGGTCCCGGCGAGCTGCTCCGGCTGCACCCCCTGCTCCTCGGCCGCCACGATGTAGAGCGCCAGGACGGGTAGCACGGCCCCGTTCATGGTCATCGACACCGACATGCGGTCCAGCGGGATGCCGTCGAAGAGCTGCCGCATGTCGTAGATCGAGTCGATCGCCACCCCGGCCATGCCCACGTCGCCCTCGACGCGCGGGTGGTCGGAGTCGTAGCCGCGGTGCGTCGCCAGGTCGAACGCCACCGACAGGCCCTTCTGACCGGCCGCGAGGTTGCGCCGGTAGAAGGCGTTGGAGTCCTCGGCGGTGGAGAAGCCCGCGTACTGGCGGATCGTCCACGGCTGGTTGACGTACATGGTCGGGTACGGGCCGCGCAGGTACGGGGCCGCGCCCGGGTAGGTGCGCAGGAAGTCGAGGCCGTCGAGGTCGGCGGCCGTGTAGAGCGGCCTGACGCCGATGCCCTCGGGCGTCTCCCACACCTGCCCCTCCGCCGGCGGGGAGGCGTCGGGCGGCGCCTTGCCCTCCAGCGGCACGCCGGTGAAGTCGGGGATCATCGGGTCACCTCCAGGACGTCGAAGGTCGTGCGGAGCACGCCGAGCGCGTCGCACCCGGTGTGGAGGCAGGCGTCCACGCCGTCGTACGAGCCCTTGCCGGCCAGCCAGACCAGGCGCGCCCCGGCCTTCCTCAGCGCGGCGGCCACGGCCTCGGCGTGCTGGGCGTACAGGCGGTCGGTGGAGCACAGGCAGGCGACGGTGGTGCCGCTGACGGCGAACGCCGTGGCGATCTGATCCGGCTCCGCCCCGGGGCCGGCGGTCTCGGTGGCCAGCCCGCCCGCGTGGAAGAGGTTCGCGGCGAACGCGGCGCGGGCCGAGTGGGCGGCGACCGGGCCGATCGTGGCGAGGAACACCTTGGGGCGTTCGGGGAGCGCGTCGGCCACGTCGCGCAGCTCCTCGAACTCCTGGGCGTACCGGATCACCGGCAGCCTCTCGGGAGTCCCCTCCCGGGAGGAGGCGAGCCACGGGCCGTCCCGCCGGGGGCGGCGCGGGGGCTTCTCGCCGGGATGCGGGTACTCGCTGACGCCCGTGATCGGGAAGCGGCGGTGCGCGACGTCGGCGGCGCGGCGCTCCCGGGTGGCGGCGACCCGCCGTGCCACCAGGCCGGCCGCCGCCTCGATGCCGCCCGCCGCCTCGATGTCCTGGAACCACTCCCAGGCCCGCTCGGCCAGATCGGCCGTGCGCCGCTCGACGTACCAGGACCCGCCGGCGGGGTCGGCCACCCGGCCGACCCCGGCCTCCTCCAGCAGCAGCGCCTGCGTGTTGCGGGCGATGCGGCGGGAGAACGCGTCGGGCGGCCCCAGGCAGGCGTCGAACGGCTGCGCGGTGACCGCGTCGGCCCCGCCCACCCCGGCGGCGAAGCAGGCCACGGTGGTGCGCAGCATGTTCACGTACGGGTCGCGCGCGGTCATCATCGCGGAGCTGGTCACCACGTGCTGGAGCTGCGTCCCGGGCGTCCCGGGCGTCCCGGGGGTCCCGGCGGCGGGGGGAAGGCCCGTCTCGACCCCGCACAGCTCGGCGATCCGCGCCCACAGGCGGCGCGCGGCCCGCAGCTTGGCGATCGTGGCGAACTGGTCGTCGGTCGCGGCGTAGCGGAACTCCAGCTGCCCGAACGCCTCCTCGACGCCCAGCCCGGCGTCGGTGAGCGCGCGCAGGAAGGCGACGCCCAGCGCGATCGAGCAGCCCAGCTCGTCGGCGTCGCCGCCGCCCGCGTCGTGGTACGGCGTGGCGTCCACGGTGACGGCCCGCAGGCCCGGGAGCTCGGCGGCGCACCGCCGGGCGAGCCGCACGGCGGTGTCAAGGCCGCCGGCCGTACCGGCTCCGAGGTTGCCCCGGGCGGGGGTGCCGCGCGCGGCGGCCAGGGCGAGCAGCGCCTCGGCCGCCTCGGCGGTGCGGTGACCGGCGTCCAGCGTGATCGGCGCGAGGTCGAGGTAGACGTCCTTCAGCACCCGGCCCAGCTCGCCCACGGGGATCGCGCCGTCGCCGACGGCGAGCCACAGGGAGGTGACGCCGTTCTCCAGGTCGGCCAGCACGGCCTCGGGGTCGGGGACGGCGTGGCGCTGCCGCACGTCCCAGCCCCCGGCGGCCCGCGCCGCGTGCCCGGCCCGGTCGAAGGGCGGCGCGGCCGGCAGGTCGTCGGCGTCGTACAGCGGGAAGAGCGTCACCCCGTCGTACGTCGGGCCGGACAGGGCCTCCTCCGGGGACGCGGCCTCCACCCCCGACTTGCGCAGGACGGCGAGCGCGAGCGCCCGCCAGTCGTCGCGAGTGGTCGCGGGAAAACCGGCTGCCAGGTCCATGATTCGGATAGTAGGCCGAACGCCGCGAACCGGGTAACCCCAGGGGTCCCCCAGCGAAACGCCCGGCCGTCCCGGCCAGCCGGGGCCTGCCGGGGCGCGACCACGACAGGCCCGAAGGAGCGGGTCAGGAGCGGGGGGCCTCCCAGGCCAGGCGCCAGGTGGTCGGGCCGACGACGCCGTCCGCGTCCACCCCCTGCTCGCGCTGGAAGCGCAGGCAGACGTCGCGCGACGCCGCCCCGTAGGCGCCGTCCACGTCGAGGTCCCACCCGCGGGCCTTCATCTGCCGCTGCCAGGTGCGCACGTCCTCCCCGCGTGTCACCGGCGGATAGCGCAGCAGCCGGCCGGGGAACGGCGGCGCCTCGGGCTGCTCGCCGTCGCCGCCGTTCTCCCCGTCCCCGTCGCTGTCACCGCCCGGCCGCGGCGCTCCCCGGCGCACCCACGCGTACAGCGGCTCGCCGGGGCAGTCGGTCGCGTACCCGTCGCGGTGCCCCTTGATCTCCAGGCCCGCGTCGCCGTGCTGACGGACGTACTCGACGGCGTCGAGGATGGCGTGCAGCACCCCGTCGGGCGGCTCCACCAGCCCGGCGTTGCCCACGAGGCCGAGCACGGCGTAGTGGCCGGAGTTGAGGCCGGGGCCGTTGGCGGCGGGCAGGTGGTGCAGCCCGCGTCCCTCGAACACCTTCCTGTGCGGACAGGCCACGAACGAATAGCCGATGTCCAGCCAGCCGTTGCCGTCCTGGTGGCCGCGCTGGATGGACTGCACCAGGGACACGCAGCCCGCGTGGTCGGCGACGATGCCGGGGTTGACCACGCCGCCCGTGTAGTGAACTTTCACCCCCCTGGTGGAGGCGAGTTGCGTATAGCTGCCACGGGGTGCGCGGGCACCCCAGTCACGTCGTGTCACGAGGTCGATGGCCACCGTTGTGCTCTCCGGAGGGTCGAATATGTGACAACCGAGGGTAACGTGGCCTATGCGGACAGATGGGTGAATTGATAATTATTCACATCGAGGCGCGTCACGGACGGATCACTCGCTTGTCGGTGACGATGGCGGTGATCAGGTCGTGCGGGGTCACGTCGAACGCCGGGTTGACCGCGTCCGTGCCTTCGGGCGCCAGCCGCATCCCCCGGACCGTCACGATCTCCTCGGCGCCCCTGTCCTCGATCTCGATCCCGTCGCCCGTGAGCGTGGCGAAGTCGATCGTCGTCTCGGGCGCCACCACGACGAACGGCACGCCGGCCCGCGCCGCGCCGAGCGCCAGGGCGTACGTGCCGATCTTGTTGGCGGTGTCGCCGTTGGCGGCGATGCGGTCCGCGCCGACGAGCACCGCGTCCACGCCGCCCCTCGCCAGCAGGTACGGGCCCGCGCCGTCGGCGACCAGCCGGTGCGGGGCGCCCATGCGGGCCAGCTCCCACGCGGTGAGCCGGGCGCCCTGGAGCAGCGGGCGGGTCTCCAGTGCCAGCACCTCGGCCAGCCGGTCGCGTTCGAGCAGCGTCTGCGCGACACCGAGCGCCGTGCCCCGCTCCACGGCCGCGAGGCCGCCGGTGTTGCAGACCGTCATGATCCGCAGCCTGCCGCCGGCGCTGCCCTCGGTGAGGAGGTCGGCGCCCCGCTCCCCCATGGCCAGGCAGGCCGCGATGTCCTCGTCGCGGATGCGCAGGGCGGTCTCCAGGACCGCCTCGCGGCCCTTCGGCAGCCAGGCGGCGGCCTGGTCCACGCCCCAGGCGAGGTTGACGGCCGTGGGCCGGGCGGCGCGCAGCCTGGCGATGGCGTCGCGGTCCTCGCCCGCCAGCACGACGCCGAGCGCTCCGGCGACGCCCAGCGCGGGCGCCCCGCGCACGGCCAGCCGCCGGATCGCGTCGATCAGCCGGTCGACGGTGGTGATCCTGACCATGACGCACTCGTCGGGCAGCCGCGTCTGGTCGACCAGCTCGATCGCCCCGCCCACCCAGTCAATGGTCCGCACTCTCCGCACGCTAACCGACTACGGGCGATTCGCCACCATTCCGGGATCAAATGGCCGGGATCGGGTGGTCAGCGTTCGGCGAGGACGATGACCGCGTCGCCGTCCGCGAGCACGAGGGACTGCGACTTCGGCGGATTGAGGACGATGCCGTAGTGCGGCGGCGTGTTGCGCCCGCCCGCGTCCCGGTAGCCGATCGCCGTCTCCCCGCGCCGCCGCGCCGCCTCGATGACCGTCGAGAACGTCACCTCGGTGCCCGTCTTCACGTAGTCGCCCGCGGGCCGGGGGTAGATCTCCGAGCCGTGCGAGTCGAACAGGTAGCTGAAGACGTCCGCCAGGTGCCGGTTCTCGGCGAGCTGGGCGAGGAGCAGGCCGATGACCGTGTCGCTGATGACGATGTCGTCGGCCTCGGTGACCTCGGCGAGGACGCGGTTGCTCTCGTCGTGCATCTCGCTGACGATCGAGTAGTGCTCGCCCCGCGCGGTCTGCATGTCGCGCAGTTGCAGCAGCGTCATGAGGGTGCGGGTGTCGGCGTGGTGGGGGTCGAAGCGGTCGTCCGACAGGACGATGACGTGCTGGAACAGGCCGAGGCCGAGCGCCTCCAGCTGGTAGCGGTCGGTGGTGTCGCACTCCTTGACGTTGACCGTGAGGTTGGCCAGGCCGTCCAGGCCCGCCCCGGCCTTGGGGTGGTCGGCGGCGACCTCCAGGGCCGAGCCGGGCGCGACGTAGCCGTCGAGGTAGCGGACGATGTGCTCGGCCCGGCCGTTCCAGTTGAGCACCAGCGTGCGCTCGGGTTCGGGCGCGGTGGGCGGGGCGCAGACGACGGCCTCCTCGTCGATGACGGGCTCGCCGGTGGCCAGGCGGACGTGGGAGTCGTCGTGGGCGATGACGACGACCTGGTCGTCCGCGCCGATGACGGTGTCCGAAGGCGGGTTGAGCACGACGCCCGAATGCCTGCGCAGGCCGAGGACGCTGGCCGTCTCGTAGGCGTGCAGCGCCTGGCCGTAGGTGCGCCCGGCCAGCTCGGCGCCGGAGCGCAGGTAGATCTCCCCGCCGTCGAAGTTGAGCAGGTCCATGCAGACGACGGACATGCCGGACTGGCGCGAGGACTGGACGATGAGCCGGGAGGCGGTGTCGTCGGCGTCGACGAGGTGGACCTCTCCCCCGCCGGCCAGGCGGGCGGCGGGGATGTTGCCGGAGGCGGCGACGGCGGCCACCACCGGCGGGTGCGCCCCGGCCCGCTTGGCCAGCGCGAGCAGGATCTTGATGACGTGCGCGTCGGGGTCCTCGCCGTCGGGCGAGAGCACGACGACGGACCGGGCGCTCTGGAGGTTCATGAGCGCGAGGTCGCGCGGCTCGGTGGGCCGCCCGGTGCGGCAGACCAGCCGGGTGCGCCCGAGGTCGACGTGCTCGCGGATCTCCTCCTCCATGTCGAGCTTGTCGCGGTCGGCGAGGACGGCGATGACCGAGCCCGGCTGGCTGGCGTGCGCCTTGACCAGCTCGCCCACGATCGTGAACACCTGGTCCGACCAGCCGAGCACGACCGTGTGGCCCTTCTCGACGATGCGCGAGCGCCCCCGGCGCAGGCGGTCGACCTTCAGCTTGAGGCCGTTGGACAGCAGGCCGACGAGCATGCTGACGATGAACAGCCCGCCGAGGGAGCCCGCGAACATGACGGTCATGTACGCCGTGGAGCCCTTGTCGCCGGCGACCTTGCCGGGGTTGAGGGCGTGCATGAGCGCGACCCACAGCACCTCGCCGGCTCCGCCGACGCCCTCGGGCTCGTGGGGGGCCAGCCAGAGCGTCAGGCCCGCGACCGCCACGACCAGCGCCACGGACAGGACGGCCAGCAGGCCGACGAGCGAGGCGGTCCCCCGGGACATCGTGTTGTCGAACCAGTAACGCGCACGCTCGCGGAACGTCACCCCTGCCACCCCGGTTTACCTCCACCATTCGCACACTTGACCGACACAACACCGACGCAACAAGGTACCGGTGGATCGGCCCCTCCGCAGCGATACCGATGGCCTGGTGAAACGGTCCGGCCTGCTCCCGGGCCGGGGCGTCATGACATATCGGTATGGCTCCGGAACGGCGCCAGATCGCAAAACCCTTCGACAGACCGCCGCCCTGAGTGGATCATTATCCTCATGTCCGTGATGAAGGAGGTGCCGTTCCCGAGCCCGGAGTCGCCAGACCTCCCGATGAACATCTGGATCGACGACGCCGACTCCGCGATCGACGTCATCGACGCGCTGGCGCTGTCGCCGTTCGCGACCGGCGTGCAGCCCTGGTCGCGCCTGGCCAACCTGGAGCGGGTGCGCCCCGACGCCACGCTGAGCCCGGCCGAGGGCCGGCTCGTGCGCACCGCGCAGGTCCAGGACGGCTCCGAGTCGCGCCTGATCTGCGGTGACGGCTGGACGCTGCGGATCGTACGGCACCGCAACCGCACCGCCACCGTGAGCGTCACCGCCGTCACCGAGGAGCTGGCCCGTTCGGTGCTCAAGGAGAGCACGGACGGCGCCGTGGAGCCGGAGCCGGAGACCGACCACGTCGACATGGGCTTCTGGTGGCGCGGCATGCACGGCGGGACCCGCTCCGAGAAGCCGATCACGGCCCAGCCGTGGGAGGAGATCAGCGGCAACTACTCCGCGCAGGTCCGCCGCTCCCTCGACGCGCTGATGACCGTCACCCCGGCGGACGTGCACGGCCGGCTCATCCTCATGCACGGCCCGCCCGGCACCGGCAAGACGACGCTGCTGCGCTCGCTGGCCAAGCAGTGGCGTGAGTGGTGCCAGGTCGACTGCGTGCTGGACCCGGAGCGGCTGTTCAACGACCCCGGCTACCTCATGGAGGTCGCCGTCGGCTACGACACGGACGAGGACCGGCACCGCTGGCGGCTGCTCGTGCTGGAGGACTGCGACGAGCTGATCAGCTCGGCGGCCAAGTCGCAGACCGGGCAGGGCCTGTCGCGGCTGCTCAACCTCACCGACGGGCTGCTCGGCCAGGGCCGGGACGTGCTGGTGGCGATCACCACGAACGAGGACCTGGCCCGCCTGCACCCCGCCGTCGTCCGTCCCGGCCGCTGCCTGGCGCAGCTGGAGGTCGGGCCGCTGACGCGCGACGAGGCGATCGGCTGGCTCGGCTCCTCCGAGGGGGTCGGCCCGGCGGGGGCGACGCTGGCGGAGCTGTACGCGGCCCGCTCGGGGCGGGCGGTGCCCGTCCACGCCTCGGACGAGTCCACCGGCCTCTACCTCTGACCTTCGCCCCTGCGGCGGTGCGTACGTAAACCATCCGATGCGGGCGACCAGGCCGGGGACCACAATCGGCATGGTGCTCACCGTCGATCCGGCCCGTGTCGCCTTCCGCCGCCTGGCCGTGTCCTTCGGGACCGCTACCGGCGCCCCGGGCGGGCTCGTCCCGTGGACCGGCGACGAGGTGCCGATCGGCTTCCCCGCCACCCAGCTCGTCCCGTCGTGGACCGCGCGCACCCCGCCCGGCTCATGGGTGGAGGTCGAGCTGCGGGCCAGGACGGCGGCCGGGGCCCTCACCAAGTGGTACGTGATGGGCCGCTGGTCCGAGCACGGCGACCCGCGCACCTCCGTGCCCGGCCAGGGCGACGACGACGGTGACGTGGCGGTCGACACGTTCGTGGCGCGGCGGCCGGTGACGGCGTTCCAGGTGCGGGTGACGCCGTGCGGCCCCGGCGTCCTGATGGGCTCGCTCGGGGTGATGGCCTCGGCCGTGCCGCCGTTCCCCGTCGTCTCCGCCTACGAGCCGGGCCGCGACGGGGCGGCCGCCGTCGAGCTCGCGGTCCCCCGCCACTCCCAGCACGAGCACGCCGGCCACCACCCGCACATCGACGGCGGCGGCGCCAACTGGTGCGGCCCGGCCTCGGTGGCGATGGTGCTCGGCTACTGGGGGCTCGGCCCGGCGCCCGAGGAGCTGGCCTGGGTGGGAGCGGGCGACCCGTCGCCGCTGGTGGACCACGCGGCCCGCGACACCTACGACTCCAGCTACCAGGGCACCGGGAACTGGCCGTTCAACGTGGCCTACGCCGGCCGGTTCGGGCTGTCGGGGTTCGTCACGCGGCTGCGCTCGGCGGCCGAGCTGGAGGCGTTCGTCCGGGCCGGGATCCCGGTGGTCACCTCGCAGTCGTTCAAGGCGCACGAGCTGCCCGGCTCCGGCTACTCGACCGGCGGGCACATCATGGTCGTCACCGGCTTCACCGCCGGGGGCGACGTCGTCGTCAACGACCCGGCGGCGCCGAGCGACGCCGACGTGCGCCGGGTCTATCCGCGGGCCGCGTTCGAGAACGTGTGGCTGCGAGGCTCGGGCAGCGGCGGCATCGTCTACGTCCTCCATCCGCCCGGGCATCCCCTTCCTCCCTCCGATGGCAACTGGTGAGTCCATGAGCATTCGACCGATCGACGTGGCCCGTACCGACGGCGGCCCCCTGTGGGTGGAGGCCGTCGCCACGCCCGCCGGGGTGGAGGTGTGGTGGGACGAGCCGCGCCCGCACGAGGGCGGCCGGCGGTGCGTGGTGCGGCGCCTGCCGGACGGGTCGCGCGTGGACGCGCTCCCTGCCGGCTGGAACGCCCGCAACCGCGTCATCGAGTACGGCGGCCGGTCCTGGCGGCCGCTGCCGGGCGGCGGGCTGGTGTTCACCAACTGGGCGGACCAGCGCCTGTACCGGCTGGACGGTGACGGCGAGCCGGTGGCGCTGACGCCGGAGGGCCCGGCCCGCTACGCCGACCTCTACCTGGCGCCGGGGCGCGAGGAGGTGTGGGCGGTGCGCGAGAGCGGCACGACCCGCGACCTCGTCGCCGTGCCGCTGGCCGGTGGGCCGGTGCGGGTGATCGTGCGGGCGCAGCACTTCCTCATGTGCCCGCGCCTGTCGCCCGGCGGCGGCCACGTGTCCTGGATCGGCTGGGACCACCCGAACATGCCGTGGGACGGCACGGAGCTGTGCGTGGCGCCGCTCGGCCCCGACGGGACCGCCGGGCCGCACACGGTGGTCGCGGGCGGCCCGGCCGAGTCGGTCGTGCAGGCGGAGTGGCGCGACGAGGAGTCCCTGTACGCCGTCACCGACGCGACCGGCTGGTGGAACCTCCACCTGGTGGGCCGCGAGGGCGGGCCGGCGCGCAACCTCACGCCGCGCGAGGAGGAGTTCGGCGACGCGCCGTGGAAGCCGGGCGCGTCCTGGTTCGCGGTCGCCGAGTCCGGGCTGGTGGTGGTGCACGGCACGGCCGACCGCCTGTTCCTGTCCGTGCTGGACCCCGAGAGCGGGGAGCTGCGCGACGTGGGCGGCGAGGCGACGTACTGGGCCTCGACGGTGTCGGCGGCCGGCGGGAAGGCCGTGGCCGTCTCGGCCACGCCGTACACGCCGCGGGAGGTGACGCTCGTGGACCTGGCGAGCGGCGCGCGCGAGGTGGTGTCGGCGCCCAAACCGCTGCCCGAGCGGGAGCTGCTGCCCGACCCGGAGGCGTTGACGATCGAGGGCGTCCACGCGCACGTCTACCCGCCCGCGGGGGCGCGCGGCCCCGCCCCGTACGTCATCTTCGTGCACGGCGGGCCGACCGGGAGCAGGCCGATGGTGCTCGACCTGGAGATCGCCTACTTCACCAGCCGGGGCATCGGCGTGGCGGAGGTCAACTACGGCGGCTCCACCGGCTACGGCCGGGCCTACCGGGAGCGGCTGCGCCACCAGTGGGGCGTGGTCGACGTCGAGGACTGCGCCAGGGTGGCGCGCGGCCTGGTCGAGATGGGCAGGGCCGACGCCGCGCGGATCGCGATCCGGGGCGGCAGCGCGGGCGGCTGGACCACGGTCGCGGCGCTGGTGCACAGCGACGTGTTCGCGGGCGGCGTCGCGCACTACGCGATCACCGACCCGGAGAGCTGGGCCGCCGAGACGCACGACTTCGAGTCGCGCTACCTGGACGGGCTCATCGGGCCGCTGCCCGAGACCCGGCAGCGCTACACCGACCGCTCGCCGCTGCTGCGCGCCGCGCACGCGTCCGGCCCGTGCCTCATGCTGCACGGGCTGGAGGACGCGATCGTGGACGTGAGCCAGGCCGAGCGGTTCACGGCCGAGCTGGACCGGCACGGCAGGGGCTGGGCGCTGCTGACCTACCCCGGCGAGCAGCACGGCTGGCGCCGGGAGGAGACCATCGTCTCCACGCTGGAGGCCGAGCTGGCGTTCTACGGGCTGATCTTCGGGTTCGAGACGCCCGAGGTGCCGCCGCTGAAACTGGAAGGAAGAGCGTGAAGAGCGTTGCCGAGATCTGCTCGGACCTGATCAGGTTCGACACCACCAACCCGGGCTCGGGCGAGCGGCCGGCGGCCGAGTACGTGGCCACGCTGCTGGCCGACGCGGGCCTGGAGCCGGAGGTGTTCGAGTCGGCGCCGCGCCGCACGACCGTCGTCGCCCGCCTGGAAGGCGACTCGCCCGACGCGCTGCTCGTGCACGGCCACCTGGACGTGGTCCCGGCCGACCCGGCGGAGTGGCGCATGCACCCGTTCTCCGGCGAGATCGTCGACGACTGCGTGTACGGCCGGGGCGCGGTCGACATGAAGGGCTCGTGCGCGATGACGCTCGCGACCGTGCTCGGTATGCGGGCGCGCGGGCAGCGGCCCAGGCGCGACGTCGTGCTGGCGTTCCTCGCCGACGAGGAGGCGACCGGCGACTACGGCTCGCGGCACGCGGTCACCGAGCACCGTGACCTGTTCGACGGGGTCACGCAGGCGATCAGCGAGTCGGGCGGGTTCAGCGTCGCCTCGGGCGAGCACCGGGTCTACCCGGTGGCGGTGGGCGAGCGCGGCACGGCGTGGATGAGGCTCACCGCGCACGGCGTGGCCGGCCACGGCTCGCGGCCGGCCGTGGACAACCCCGTCGCCACGCTCGTCCACGCCCTGTCCCGCGTCGCCTCCCACCAGTGGCCGGTACGGCTCACGCCGTCGGTGGCGGCGCTCATCCGGGAGCTCTCGGAGATCACCGGGCAGCCCGTGGACCTGGATCGGCTGGACGAGGAGGCGGCCCGGCTCGGCGCCCTCGGCACCCTGTTCAAGGGGCAGATCCGCAACTCCGCCAACCCGACCATGCTGGACGCGGGCTACAAGGTCAACGTGGTGCCGTCCACGGCCCAGGCGCACGTGGACGGGCGCTACCTGCCGGGGTTGCAGGAGGAGTTCCTGGCCACGATCGACGAGCTGCTCGGGCCGAAGATCACCCGCGAGTTCGTGAACCTGGAGGACGCCCCGGCCGCGTCGTACCCGTCGCCGTTCTTCGACGAGCTGGCGGGGGCGCTGGTGGCCGAGGACCCGATGGCGCGGCCGGTGCCGTACGTGATGAGCGGCGGCACGGACGCCAAGTCGTTCGCCCGGCTCGGCATCGAGGGCTACGGGTTCGCGCCGCTGATGCTGCGGCCGGACCTGGACTACTTCGGCATGTTCCACGGCAAGGACGAGCGGGTGCCGGTCGAGGGGCTGGAGTTCGGTACGCGCGTCCTCACGCGCCTGCTCACCTGAGTCGCGCCGTGCCGCGACAAGCCGCTGGGACGACTCGCCACAGTGGAACAAAGCATTCCGTTCTGATATAGTGATGACATCAGCGAAACGGAAGGGCTGCGGAACATGAGCGAGATCGTGAACACCGGCTGGGACGTGCTGGACCTCTCCCACGAGGCGCTGCGCCGGGTCGTGCGCGGAGTCCCCGCGGACGCGTGGCACCTGCCGACCCCGTGCGCGAAGTGGGACGTGACCCAGGTGCTCCAGCACGCCGCCGGCGACCAGGTGGGCTTCGCGGCGTTCCTCACCGGCGAGCCTGGTCCCGCGGAGGACCCGTTCGCGCCCTCGGGCACCCTGGCCGAGGACCCGGAGGCGTACACGGAGTCGGCCCTGGGACGCTCGGCCGCGGCCTGGGCCGGCGTGGACCGCGACGCCGAGCAGGTGCCCGTGCCGGTACCGCCGAACACGATGGAGCCGTCGCTCGGGGCGGGCGCCTGCGCGCTGGACGCCGCCGTGCACGCGTGGGACATCGCCGTCGCGACCGGGCAGCCGTCGCCGCTGACCGCCGACATGGCGCGGGAGCTGCTGGAGGTGGCGCGGCGGATCGTCGAGCCGCTGCGCGCCTGGGGGGCGTACGCGGCGGTGCTGCCGGCGGCCGAGGGTGACGACGACGTGGCGGCGCTGCTGCGCCACCTGGGCCGCGACCCGCACTGGGCGCCTGCCGCCTGACACCGGCCGCGCGGAAGCCCCCAGGACGGCGTGCGGCCGTCCCAGGGGCTCAGGCGGTCCGGAAGCCGGTGATCTCGCGGTCACCGATCTTGGTGACCGGGTTGGAGTCGACGCCCCGGTACGAGACGACGGCGGCGGCGGCCACGGCCGGCGCCAGGTTGGCGATGGCCACGATCGCGGTGCCGAGCCTGCCGCCCAGGAACTCGACGGCGGGACGCAGCGCCGGATTGAGCCGCGCCGCCATTCCCAGGCCGGCGATGGCCGCCGCGATCGCGCCGGAGAAGATCAGCGCGGGCATGAAGATGCTGTCCATGTCGCGCACCGTCTGCGACAGCGCTTGAGCCAGCCGCCGGGTGCGCTCCGTGAGGTGGACCCCCGCGGCGAGGAACTCGACCAGCCTCGCGTCGGCGGCCTCCATCGCGGGCCCCGCCCAGGCCGCCGCGATGGCCTCGCGCACCGGGCCGGTGTCATGGCCGAACATCTCGCCGCACCGCTGGGCGATGTAGAACCAGCCGCTGACGGCGTAGTCGATGTCCTCGTCCGAGGGCACGACCACCGCCGACCAGGCCAGGCCCGCGGCGACGGCGCTCCAGGAGAACGCCCTGGCGGTGGCGATGTTCAGGCGGGTGCGCTCGGTGGCCTTCGCGAGCCGGCTGAGGAGTTCCCGCTCCGCCCGTTGGGCGGCGGCAGGGTCGTACCGCCGGATACCCGCTCCCATGTGGGAGATGGACCCGCGCGCTTCGGCCATACGCTTGTCGAGGTCGCCCTGGGCCAACGAGGTGGGCGCCAGGCCCAGGAAGCCCGCCGCCGTGATGCCCGCACCGCCGCCGATACCCTGCCAGGTGAACGGGTTGTACCGGGGATTGTCGTGGAGGTGCGGGTCGTCCACACTGCCGAGGGGACCGGGTCCCGGGGGCGGTGCGCTCCGGGCCTCCCGCATCGCCTCGAAGATCCGGCCCAGTCCCGCGGTCATCGCCTCGTTGCGGTCCTCCGCGCCGCCGTACTCATGTTGGGTCCGTTTCACTTTCTCGACCAGCCTGGAGCCCTCGATCTGGCCGCGGAAGAACTCCTCGCGCACCTCTTCCCAGATCTTCCCGTACTCGCGCCGGGCGTGTAACTCACCCGCGGCGCCGAGCGCCAGCGGCGACAGGGTCACCGTGTCCCCCTGGTACGCCAGGGCTTCCAGTGAGTCCGCCATGTCCGCCAGCATCGGTCCCACGTCGCCCAAGGACTGCCGCGTGTACTGGAACCCCTGCCCGTCACCCATTCGACCACCCGCCTCTTGTCATGATCGAAAACACGATAGCGCCCAGGGACAGCGCCGTCCGGCCCCTAGCGCTGGTCGAGCACGAACATGATGTGCTCGTCCTCGCCGTGCGTGACGGTGCCCTCGCGCCGGAACCCGCTCTTCTCCAGCAGCCGCACCGACCCGGTGTTGCCGCTGAACGGGTCGGCGTACAAGGGGCGGGCCTTCTCCTCGCGCAGGAACAGCGCCAGCGCCCGGGTGCCGACGCCCCTCCCCCAGAACGCGCGGCCGAACCAGTAGCCGACGAACCGCCGCTCGCCCTCCCACCAGGCGACGACGTTGCCCGCGACCTCGCCGTCCACGAGGACCGCCCGGACGAGGGCGGTGGGGTCGCCCAGGACCCGCGTCCGCCAGTGGGTCATGAACCTCTCGCGCTCCCGCGCCGGAAACCTGGAGCGCCGGGTCGCCTCCGGGTCCTGCTCCTGCTCGAAGAAGACCTCCAGGTCGGCCTCCGTCACGGCCCGCAGGCTCACGTCCACGGCCATGGCATCGCTCGTGCGGCCACTCGTGTCATCGCTCATGCCGGCCCAGCGTGCCATCCGTCACCGACAGAATCACCCCGGCCGGAGTCACCCCGGCCCGTGCAGGCCGACGGGGTTGCGCCTCTCCCACAGCTCCAGCGCCTTGCGCAGCTCCCGCTCCACGGCGGACGAGCGCGTGACGGCCAGGCTCTCGCCGAGCAGGCGGACCGGGGCGGGCCCGGCGATCCACCGGTCCACCTCCACGTACCACGCCCGCTCGGCCGCCGTCCGGACGGGCCAGTCGCGCATGAGACCCGCCATGTGCCGGGCCGCCGCCTCCTCGCCGGTCATCTCCTCCCACACGGCGAGGTACGGCAGCGGGTCCAGCCGGTAGCCGTCGCCGATGAGTTCGATCATCTCCGGGGCGCCGAGCTCGCGCGGGTAGGCGCTCAGCGTCACCTGCCACCACGCGCCGACGGCCGCCACGACGGCGTCCCTCTCGTCGTCCGGCCAGCCGGTCCAGGCCCGCGCCGTCCTGACGGCCAGGTCCGGCGCGACGAACCAGCCGTCCATCTCCTCGGTGACCAGCAGCTCCAGCAGGCGTGGCAGGTAGTGCTTGAAGTCGGCCTCGTCACCCCACGTCCCGTGGTTCCAGGCGTACGGTTCGAGGACCTCCGCGCCGAGGGAGCGCAGCGGTCCCGTGCGCGCGGCCCGCACCACGTCGGGGGAGACGCAGTGGTCGCAGACGACGGTGTGCTCCGGCAGCGGGTACCGGGCGAAGGTCTCGTACAGGTGGTCCAGCGCCGTGCGCGCGTGGGGGTCCGTGCTCACCTCACCGGATGGTAGACCGCCCGGGGCCGCGCCACGCGCACAGCGCGCCGGAATCACGAGATCGCTGAACGTGAGGAAGAGGAGCGGGGGCGCGGGCGGTCGCCTCCGGCCGCCCGCGCCCGTCCCTCGGCGGGTGCCGCGGGGTCAGCCCTGCACCACGGTGACCCGGGCGTGGATCTGCGAGGAGGCGCCCGTGCCGAACCTCGTGCCGTTCACGACCGCGCCGTACCCGGCCCCGCTTGCCCAGTCGAGGGTCATCACCCCGGGACGGGACGAGAAGTCGATGCTCCCGATCAGCTCGGTGAAGGCGCTGCTGCCGCCGATGCGCGAGGACCCGTTCGCGGCGAAGCTCACCCGGTTGCCGTCGATCCGGTAGCGGCCCCGCAGCGGGTACAGGTCGGTGCGGACGTCCGTGGTGGTGAAGGCGAAGGTGCCGTTCTCGAAGAACGTCAGGACGGCGTTGGCGACCCGGGCTCGGGCGCGGCTGCTCGGCGCCCCCTTGACCTGCTGGAACCGCAGGATCTGCCCACCCCGCAGCACCACCACCGCCCTCGCCGCCGCCGCTGATGTCGCCGCCGCTGATGATGTCGCCGCTGATGATGTCGCCGCCGAAGACGCCCCCGCGTACGCCGTCGCCGGTAACGCCCGCGCGTTCGCCGGGGCCGGCGCGACCGCCGGCCCGCCCAGTCCCGCGATCAGCGCCACCCCGGCCACGATCCGCCGCCCGCCCGGCCCGCGCCTCGGCGGCCTGCGGGTCCATGATGAAGCGGCGCGCCCGGTTCGCCCCGAGCCGCGCCTGCCGCGCCAGCCCGGGATCGACGTGCTGGCCGGCGGCGACATGGTCCACGATGGGCAGCAGGTGGTCGTGGATCTCCCGGTGGGTCAGCTCGCGATGCCGGGTGATCATGTGGAGGCGTTCCTGCTCGGCGAGCAGGCGCTCGGCCCGCCGGGTGGCCTCCTGGGCGCTCTGCGCCGCCCCGGCCAGCGTGCGCAGCTCCCGGCCGATCAGCACCGCGATGCCGTACCAGAGCACGAACCCGAGCAGGTCCGAGACCAGCTTCAGCGTGTAGTGCGGGTAGAGCGCGGCCACCCACGACACGCACAGCGCCACGAGCCCCGGCACGGCCCGCCCGGCGAACCCCAGCCCGAACCCCATCGCCGCCGGCGCCACCAGGCTGAACGGCAGGAACTCCGTCGTGATCACGTTACGGTCCGCCGGGAACGCGGCCCGCGTGCCGGCGAGCATGAGCACCACGCAGAACGCGAGGTCGCCCCAGACGAGCAGCGGGTCGCGCAGGTCGCCGGAGCGCCAGGCGCGGCGGAAGAACCACGTGGCCTCGGCCGTGGCCGCGGTGGCCGAGACGACGGACAGGGCCGGGTGCTGGAGGTGGTGCCAGCCGAGCAGCGGGATGTAGACGAACGGCGTCGTGCCCGCCCGGGTGTAGGCGATCATCCTGGCCATGCGCGCCTCGGTGTGGCGCCTCACCTGCTCCGCCACCGCACCCCCTCCCCCTGTCCCCTCCTTCCGACATCGCCCTCAGTGCGCTTTTGGTTACGGAAGATGGCGCGGCGGCGCCTTTTTCCCGCCATGCCATGACGAGTTGGGGTGCCTCGTCGGACACGCTCTGGAGACCTGAGCGCCACATCCTCCACTCGACATCTCGGAGACACCCGGAACTCAACAGCCGGTCATGCAGGATTGTCAGGTTCAGAGGCGGAACCGCTCCCCCGGACCCGAGGAGACTCATGAGCCGACGACCCGGTCTCGTCATCGTCACCGCGCTGACCGTCCTGGCCGCCGTCATCCCTCCGCCCGCCGCCTCGGCGGCGGGACCCGCCCCCGTGCCGTCCGTCGTCGCCCACCGCGGTGCCTCCGCGTACGCGCCCGAGAACACCATCGCCGCCTTCGAGCTGGCCGCCGAGCAGGGCGCCGACCTGTTCGAGCTCGACGTCCAGGAGACCCGCGACCACCGGCTCGTCCTCATGCACGACGACACGCTCGCCCGCACCACCGACGCCGAGAAGGTCTTCCCCGGGCGCGCCCCGTGGCCGGTGTCCGGCCTCTCCCTGGCCGAGATCCGCGAACTGGACGCCGGCTCCTGGTTCGACGGCGACTACGCGGACGAGCCGGTTCCCACGCTCGCCGAGACGCTGCGCGCGATGAGCGGCAGCGGGCTCGGGCTGCTGCTGGAGATCAAGTCGCCGCACCTGTACCCCGGCATCGAGTCCCGCGTGGCCGCCGAGCTGCGCCGCGCCCCGGCGTGGCTGGAGCCGGGGCGGCTGGTGGTGCAGTCGTTCGACTGGGACTCGATGCGCAGGTTCCACGCGCTGATGCCGGACGTGCCGATCGGGCTGCTCGGCAGGCCGTCCACGGGGCGGCTGGCCGAGGTGGCGGGGTTCGCCGACGAGATCAACCCGCCGTACCAGGACATCACGCCCCAGTACGTACGGCTCGTCCACGCGCGCGGCATGCGCGTGTTCGCCTGGACCGTGAACGACCCGGCGGTCATGCGCCGGATGCTCGGCCACGGCGTGGACGGGATCATCACCAACCGGCCGGACGTGCTGAGGGAGGTCGTCGGCGAGAACCTGCGCCGCGCCGCCTGAGAGGGCTCGTCAAGGCCCTCAGGCAGCACCGGTGACGCTCAGCCGACGCCGAAGGCCGCCAGCGTGATCCAGGTGGCGGCCACGCCCACCAGGGCTCCCACCGCCACCTGGCCCGCCGTGTGGTGCGCCAGCCGCACACGGGCCCAGCACACCAGCGCCACGACGGCCGCCCCCGCCAGCGCGGTGGGGACGGCCGGAAGGACGTGGGCCAGCACCACGACCGTGCCCGCCGACACGGCGGCGTGGAAGGAGATCTTCCAGCGCAGCGTGACGGGCACGGTCACGGCCAGGGCGACGAGCATGGCGGCCACGGTGGCCACGAGCAGGGTGGGCGCGCCCAGCGCGACGAGCAGCACGAGCGCGACGAGCACGGCCGCCACCGCCGACAGCAGCGGCCCGGTTCGGCGGGCCCGGTCGACGATGTGGTGCGAGTCCAGCCGCCCGGACCGGACCCCGAGCGCGATCACCAGGGCCGGCACGCCACCGCACAGGACGGAGGCCAGCAGGCCCCACAGGGCGCCGGCCCAGCCCTGGGCGATCAGGCCCACGACCGGAGGCATGGCGATCACCAGCACCTGCGGTGCCAGCAGGTCCGTCACCCTCCGCGCCACCTGGTCGGCCGTCATGCCAGCAAAGATTACGCGATCATGTGGGCCGTGGCCCGCCGCTGCCGGCGGTGTGGGAGGCGGTGTCCGGGTTCAGCGTGGCTGGGCGAAAGGTCAGGGCCGCGTGGGATATAAAGAACCGTGGCCGAGATCACCCTGAACGTCCGCCAGTTGCAGGCGTTCGCCGAGGTCGGCTACGAGGTCGCGGGAGGCGGCGGCGCGCATGCCGCGATGGCCGCGCTGCGCCGCGTGGTGCCGCTCGACGCGTACGAGTTCGTCGCGTTCGACCCCGCCACCGGGAGGCATCACAGCGTCGTCTCCGACGGCCACCACCGCATCGACGGCGACGCGGCCGAGGAGTACACCGGGCTCGACGCCTACCGCCGGGCCATGACCACGCGCGCCCCGGTGAGCATGCCCGAGCCCGGCACCGAGCGCTACTTCCGCCGTCACCTCGCCCCGTACGGCTGGACGGCCGGGCTGACCGCACCCCTGTTCCTGTCCGGGGGACGGTACACCGGCCTGCTGCACCTGGCCTCGCGCGACGCGTTCCCGGAGCTGGCCGAGCAGCTGGTCACGGCCGTCGCTCCGATGCTGGCGCACGTCACCGACCTGACGCGGTGCGTGATCGACCCGGTGGGGCTGCCGCCCGGGTTCAGCGCGGTGACGTTCGACCGGCTGGGCACGCGCCGCGACGTGCCGGGGTTCACCGCGTCGCCGGCGCTGACCGGGGAGCCCGGGCTGGCGGCGCTGGCCCGGGCGTTCATCGACGCCAGGGAGCTGAACCGGCACGGGCTGTGGCTCGGGCGCGACGGCCGCTGGCACGAGCTGCGGCTGCTGCGCGCCGGGGTCGGGTTCCAGGGGTCCATCCAGGGCGCGGTGGTCGCCGAACGGCCGTGCGCCCTGCCGTACGAGCTGACGGGGCGGGAGGTGGACGTGCTCACCCGTGTCGCGGCCGGCGACTCCAACCCGCAGATCGCCGCCGCGCTGGTGCTCAGCGTGCGGACGGTCACCACGCACCTGGAGCACATCTTCACCAAGCTGGGCTGCGACAGCCGCACCCGCCTCACCACCAAGGCCCTGGCCGAGGGTCTGTGCCGCCTGGACCTCTAGCCCCTTCGGTGTCAGGCGATCGACGAGGCGGGGGTGAGCTCGAACCAGACCGTCGTGGCCCCGTTGGCGCGGCTGAGGCCCCAGCGATGGCTGAGCGCCTCCAGCAGCGGCAGACCGCGCCCGTTCGTGGCGTGCGCGCTCTCCGGGTCGCGCCCGTCTCCCGTCGTACGGCAGGCGCAGGGCGGCTCGTCGGAGCCGGCGTCCGCCACCCAGACCCGCACCGCCGGCCCGGAGGCGCGCACCCCCACCGTGAACCAGCCGCCCGTCCCGGACCGGGAGTGCAGGATCGCGTTCGTGGCCAGCTCGCTGGTGAGGAGCGCGCAGTCGTCGTAGAGCGGGTGGTCGCGGCCCAGGACCGCCGCGACGAGCCGCCTCGTCCTGGACACCTGTGCCGGCACCCCGGGGAAGCGGACGAGCAGGTCCCGCGTGCCGGGCGGTCTCGTCGTGCCCGTTCCCTGGTCCGGGTGGAATCCCTGGTGGGCGTTGCGTGCGTGCGGCGGTGTCACTGCGGCCTCCCCCATTCCGGCGACGTCATAGGACGCGCCACCCCAAGCACTGAGATATCGCCAAAAGGTAGGAATGCCCTTTCCGTCGGTCGCCAGCGCGGCCCGTCCGGATGACCGAGTAGTCTGCGATCGACGCATCGACGAGGAGGAGTGCCCACGTGAGCAGCCTGGAGGCCGTCTGGGTGCAGCCGTACGCCCAGCCAGGGGCGGCGGTCGTCACCGGGGTGTTCGACATCCTGCACGTGGGTCACGTGCGCTACCTGGGAGAGGTCGCCGAGCGTGGGCTTCCCCTGGTCGTGGGCGTGGAGGACGACCCGCGGGTGCGCGCCTGGAAGGGGCCTAGCCGGCCGCTCAACCCGGCCGCCGAGCGGGCCGAGGTGATGGCCGCGCTGCGGTTCGTGGCGGGCGTGTTCATCGTGACGGGTCCGCCCGAGGCGCACGGCCCCGAGGACTACATCGACCTGCTCGCCCCCATGCGGCCCGGCGCGCTCGCGCACACCGCGGGCGACCCCCACGCGGGCGGCCGGCGCGCCGCCGCGGCACTGCTGGGCGCCGAGTGCTGGGAGCTGGAGGCCATCCCGGACCGCTCGACCACCCGAATCGTGAATGCGGCAGGCAAGGGCTGAGCGTCTTCCGGGCCACGGAGCACAGGAGGCCGCGGTCCGGAAGCGCGACAGGAGCCAGGCCCGGCCGGTGCCGGTCGCGGAGCCGGCGCGGCGCGTCTCGCGGTCCGCTTTCTGATTTCCCGGAACGAACGCGCGGCGCTTTTCCGGTCGGTGGCATTGAAGTTTTCGGCCATTGAACAACCGTCCCCAACGGCGTTTCCAGCCGATGCGTGATCTTTGTTGTCAAGGAAGGGTAACGGCCCCTTCCCTGGACCGGTATGGGGAACGTACATTCCCCGAGACGCCGTGTCGGGGAGGGCCCTGTGACCGAGGTGAGCGATCGCGCGCCGGAGCCGGCGGCGGCCCAGGAGCAGGAACGCCCGGCCCGGGTGCTCACCGGCCCCCTCTGGACGGGCGTGCGCGTCGTGGGCGCGGCGCTGTCGGTCTACTCGCTGATCGTCGTGTTCCGGCCGGTGGAGGCGCTGGAGCAGCGGATGACGTTCCTGGCGGTGGCGCTGCCGCTGGTGTTCCTGTGCTACCGGTCAGGGCGGCCGCGGCAGGTCCGGCAGGTCCGGGACGTCGGGGACGTCGGGGAGAAGGGCGAGCGGCCGACCGTGGCCGACTGGGCGCTCGCCGCGGCGTCCCTCGCCGTGCTCGTCTACCCGCTGCTCGGGATCGACGCCTTCCGCGACCGCGGCTCCGGCTCGGCCCTGACGACGCTCGACCTCGCGGCGGGCGTGGTGCTGACCGTGCTGCTGCTGGAGGCCGTACGGCGCACGGTCGGCTGGTCACTCACCATCATCTGCGCATTTTTCTTGATTTATGCCTATTTCGGGGCCTATTTGCCTATCAGCTGGCCGATCGGGCACCGCGGATTCGACATCTCCCAGATCGTGTCCCAGCTCTACACCGGCACCGAGGGATTCTTCGGCGTGCCCCTCCAGGTGGCCGCCAGCTACATCATCCTTTTCACCATCTACGGCGCGGTCCTCGACTTCTCCGGCGCCACCAGATTCTTCATCGACCTCAGCTTCGCCGCGTTCCGCCGCTCCCGCTCCGCCCCGGGCCGGACGGTCACCATGGCCGGCTTCCTGCTCGGCACGGTGTCCGGCTCCGGCGTGGCGACCACGGTGAGCCTGGGCAGCGTCGCCTGGCCGGTGCTCAGACGCGCCGGCTACCCGAGAGAGCCCGCCGGCGGCATCCTGGCGGCGGGCGGCATCGGCGCCATCCTGTCCCCGCCGACGCTCGGGGCGGCGGCGTTCATCATCGCCGAGCTGCTCCACGTCAGCTACCTGGAGGTGCTGCTCTACGCGACGATCCCGACACTGCTGTACTACCTGGGCATCTTCCTGGCCATCGAGGTCGACTCGCATCGCTTCGGCACACACGCCGTCGAGGTGGACGCGCCCAGCGCGGGCCGGCTGCTGCTGCGCTTCGGCTACCACTTCAGCTCGCTCGTCCTCATCATCGTGCTGATGGCGCTGGACCGGTCGGCCTTCCAGTCCGTCGTCATCGCCACCGCGATCGCGTTCGCGCTGTCGTTCCTGGACCCGGCGCACCGCATGGGGCCGCGCCGGGTCGGCGAGGCGCTGGCCAAGGGCACGCTGGAGGTGCTGCCGGTGACGGCGGTGTGCGCGGCGGCGGGCATCATCGTCGGCGTCATCACCCAGACCGGCCTGGGCCTGAACCTCAGCTCGATCATCGTGGACGTCGCCGCCGGCAACCTCCTGCTGACGACCGTCCTCGCGGCCGTGGCGGTCATGCTGCTGGGGCTGGCCGTGCCGGTCACCGCGAGCTTCATCATCGCCGCGGTGATCATCAAGCCGGCGCTCACGCAGCTCGGCGTCACGCCCGCCGAGGCGTACATGTTCGTCTTCTACTACGCGGTCCTGTCGGAGGTGAGCCCGCCCACCGCGCTGTCGGCCGTCGCGGCGGCGGCCATCACGGGCGGCAACACGTACAAGACGATGATGATGACCTGGCGCTACACGCTGCCGGCGTTCCTGGTGCCGTTCGCGTTCGTGCTCACGCCCAACGGCCAGGCGCTGCTCGGGCAGGGCCCGATCGGGACCGTGCTGCTGATGGCTGCCGTCTCGGCCGTGGCGGTGGCGGCGCTGGCCATGGCGACCGGCGGGCTGCCCGGCGTGCCGGAGCGGCTGCTCGCGGCGGTCGCCGCCGTACTGCTGCTCTTCCTCGAACCCGTCCCCATCGCCGCGGGCCTCGCCGTGCTGGCGGTCGCGGCGGCCGTCCACCTCATCAGGCGAAGGAGACACCGAACGTGAAGCGGATCATCGCGGTGCTCGCCGCGGCCGTCCTGGCCGCCGGCGCGGCCGGCTGCGGCGGCGGGGCGGGGGGCGGGCGGGGCAACCGGCTGTCGATCGCCACCGGCGGCACGACCGGCGTCTACTACGTGTACGGCGGGGGCCTGGCCAAGCAGCTCAGTGACGGCATCGCCGACACCCGGGCGACGGCCTCGGTCACCTCGGCCTCGGTCGAGAACATCAAGCTGCTGGCCACCGGCAAGGCCGACATCGGCTTCTCCCAGTCGGACACGGCCGCGGACGCGGTCAACGGCACGGGCTCGTTCACCGCGAAGCAGCCGATCAAGGCCATCGCTCGCATCTACGACAACTACGCGCACGTCGTGGTCGCCCCGGGCGTCAAGGCGGAGAAGGTGGCCGACCTCAAGGGCAAGCGCGTCTCCCTCGGCCCGCCGAACTCCGGCACCCAGGTCGTGGCCCGCCGCATGCTGGAGGCGGTCGGCCTCGCGCCCGACACCGACGTCAGCAAGCAGCAGCTCTCGATCAACGAGTCGGTGCAGGCGGTCAAGGACGGCACCATCGACGCGTTCTTCTGGGTCGGCGGCCTGCCCACGGCAGGCGTCGTGGACCTGGCCACCAGCCGGCCGGACATGAGGATGCTCGACACCTCCGACGCCCTGGCCGGCATGCGCTCCAAGTACGGCGAGGAGTACGTCGGCCTCGACATCGACCTGTCCGTCTACAAGCTGAAGGGCAGCATCAAGACGGTCGGCGTCGCCAACGTGCTGCTGGTGCCCGACTCCATGAGCGAGCAGCTCGCCTACGACATCACCAGAGTCCTGTTCGAGCGCAAGGCGCAGCTCGCGGCCGTCCACCCGGAGGCGAACAAGCTGGACCCGAAGCGGGGACAGCAGGTGGCGCCCGTGCAGCTGCACCCCGGGGCGGCCCGCTACTACAAGGAGAAGGCCTGACCCGCCGTAAAGGAGGAGGGCGGACCCGCCGCCTCCTCGCCCTGGCCGGCGCGCTGACGTGCGTGCTCGCGCTCGCCCCCGCCGGCGGGGCCGGGCGTCCGGCCGTCGGCGGGCTCGTGCTGCCGCCGTCGGGCGTCTTCGCCCTCGCGTACGTCCACTCGGTCTACCGGGCTCCGTCGGCGGAGGTGTTCACGGCGCGCGGCGGCCGGTTCACCATGCGGGCCGTGGTCTCGGCCAGTGGCGGGGTCCTCGACTACTACGCCCTGGAGGGGACGCGGGGCCGGACCCCGGAGGGCGACTGGGCGCTGCGGCTGGCCGTCCCCGCGACGTACGAGGAGCTGCCGGTCATCGCCACCCCGATCGGCCGCCGGACCCTCGTCGCCGGCGGGCGCTGCCTGCCGCTCTATCCCGCCTCGGGGGCCAGGGAGGTCCGGCTGACGGTACGGCTCGTCCTGGAGGACCGGGGAGAGCCGTGCCCGCCGCACTCATGGCTGGCCGCGTTCGGCGGACGCCTGCAGGCAGCCGATCCATCGGCGCTCACAACCAGTCCCTCTTCTTGAACGCGGCGTACAGCCCCACGGAGATCCCGGCGATCAGCACGGCCGACAGCCAGAAGCCCCACTCGGCCCCGTAGCCCGGATAGGGCACGTTCATGCCGTAGAAGCCGGTGATCAGGGTGGGCACGGCGATGATGGCGGCCCAGCCGGTGAGCCGCTTCATGATCTCGTTGAGGCGGAAGCCCTGCTGGGCCAGCCGGGTCTCGCGCAGGTTCGCGACCTGGTCACGGGTGGACTCCAGCCACTCGTCGACGCGGATCACGTGGTCGTAGACGTCCTCGTAGTACGGGGCCATGGGGGTGCCGGCGACCAGGCCCTGGTTGCGCCGCAGCAGGGTGCCCAGCACCTCCCGCATGGGCATGGCGATCTTGCGGAACCGGGCCACGTTGCGGCGCAGCTCGTAGATGGCGCGCTGGAGCGCGCGGCCGTCGATCGGCGGGCTCTCGTCGAAGAGCTGCTCCTCCAGGTCCTCGACGCGCCCGTCGATGTCCTCCACGTAGTCGAGGTGACCGTCGACCACGTAGTCGAGCAGCCCGTGAAGGAGGAACGAAACGCCGTTCCCGCCGAGGGTGCCGTTGGTGGCGTCCCAGCGCCTCATCACCTCCCGGATGTCGAAGCGCTCGTTCTCGCGGATCGTGACGAGCGCGTTCGCCGTGACGAAGACGTCCACCTCGACCGGGTCGATCCGCCCGTCGTCGACATGGACCCCGTAGACGGTGATGAACAGGTGCTTGTCGTAGATGTCCACCTTGGGGCGCTGGTGGCCGGAGACGACGTCCTCGACGGCCAGCTCGTGCAGGCCCAGCTCCTCCTCCAGGACGCCCAGCTCGTCCCGCGTCGGGGAGCACAGGTCGAACCAGACCGTGTTGACCGGGTCGCGGACGTAGTCGGAGACGTCCTCGACGGGAAACCCTTCCTTTTCGAGGACACCGTTGCGGTACAGGCGTGTGTGCACCTAAAGGAGTCTCGCAAAGCGGGTGGCGTTCCGCACCGCCGCGCCCCCCGGATCGTTGTTGAAGTAGACGTAGGCGTCCTGCCAGCCCGCGTCCCGGACGCGGCCCGCCCAGGTGCGCAACGACGTGTCGCCGTACGAGGGCCGGGGCGTGGCGCGCCCCTCGTGCAGCCGCACGTACCCCCAGGGGGCCGTCCGCCAGAGCGGCGCCACCGGCCGGCCGAGGCGGTCGGCCCAGCACAGCGCGGCGCCGCGCGCCTGGAGGAGGTCGCGGACCTCGGGGGTCCACCACGACTCGTGCCGGCACTCGACGGCGACGCGCACCCCGCCGGGGAAGCAGGCCAGGCAGTGGTCGAGGCGCTCGGGGTCGGCCTTGAGCGTCGGCGGGAGCTGGAGGAGGACCGGGCCGAGCTTCTCCTTGAGCTGGGAGGCCGCGGTCATGAGCCGCTGCACCGGCTCCTCCGGGTCGGCGAGCCGCTTGATGTGGGTGAGGAACCTGCTCGCCTTGACCGCCATCACGAACCCGTCGGGAGTGCGCTCCCGCCAGCCGGCGAACGACTCCGGCGAGGGCAGGCGGTAGAAGGCGTTGTTGCTCTCGACGGTGCGGAACGTCTCGGCGTACGTCTCCAGCCACAGGCGCTGCGGCACCCCGTCGGGATACAGGACGCCGCGCCAGTCCTTGTACTGCCACCCCGAGGTGCCGACCCAGGTCGTCATGAGCTGCGCCTACCCCGCGCGACGGCGAATACCCGGCTGTGGTTGCACTACTGTCACTGAACGCGGTGGCGGAAAAAGCCGGGCGGCGAGAAGAGCCGGGCGGCGGCAGGAGACAGGGGTGCGGATGGGCGCCGGGCACGGGCACGGGCATCACCACGGCGAGAGCCTTCCCGCTTCGCGGCGGGCGGTGGTGGCGACGCTGGGCGTGCTGGTGCCGCTCGCGGTGGCGACGCTCGTCATGCTGGTCTGGCTGTGGCCGTCCGGGCGGAGCGCGGAGCCCGTGGGAGCGGGCTTCGACCAGCTCGGCGGCACGGTGACGGCCGTCCTGCCCGGGAAGTGCGCGCGGGTGCCGGACGGCGCGGCGCCGCCGGACCCGGCGACCTGCGGCCACGCCACCGTACGCGTCGACGAGGGCCCCGACCTGGGGCGGGAGGTGAAGCTGGCGCTGCCCACGGGGCCGGGGACGCAGCCGTTCGCCGCGGGTGACGACGTCGTGCTCATCCGCGTCAGCGGCGGTGAGGAGCCGGACGACGAGCCCGGCTACCAGCTCTCCGACCACGACCGTACGGACGCGCTATGGCTGTCGGCGGTGGCGTTCGCGCTCGCGGTGATCGCGTTCGGCCGCTGGCGCGGGGTGACGGCCCTGGTGGGGCTGGCGATCACGTTCGTGCTGCTGCTGGCGTTCGTGATCCCCGGCATCCTGGCGGGCGAGCCGCCCATGCTGGTCGCCATCGTGGGCGCGGCGGCGATCATGCTGACCGTGCTGTTCCTGACGCACGGGTTCACGCTGACGACGTCCATGGCCGTCCTAGGAACACTGGCCAGCCTCACGGTGACGGGCCTGCTCGCGTACGGGGCGATCGGGTTCGCCCGGCTGAGCGGCGTCACCGACGACAGCTCGTTCATGCTCGGCTTCAGCACGAGGATCGACACGCAGGGGCTGCTGCTGGCCAGCGTCATCATCGGCGCGCTCGGCGTGCTGGACGACGTGACGGTCACACAGGCGGTCACGGTCACCGAACTGGCCGCCGCCAACCCGTCGTACGGCTGGCGCCGCCTCTACCGGGCCGCCGGCCGGGTCGGGCGCGCCCACATCGCCTCGGTGATCAACACGATCATCCTGGCGTACGCGGGGGCGTCGCTGCCGCTGCTGCTGCTGTTCAGCGTGGGCGCGCAGCCGCTGGGAGAGGTGCTGGGGACGCCCGTCATCGCCCAGGAGATCATCCGGAGCGTCGTCGGCACGCTCGGGCTCATCTCGGCCGTGCCGATCACCACGGCCCTGTCCGCGCTGGTGGCCTCCCGGCGCGGCGCGTTCCCGGGTGGGACGGCTCAGCCGACGGCGCTGCTGCCCTCGACGCCCAGCTTGCGGCGCGCCCGCTCGTAGAACGTGGTGCCCAGCCGCACGACGTTGGCCGCGCCGGGCACCGCGACGATCGACACCTGGTCGCCCGGGCACAGGTGGGCGTGCACCGTGCCGTCCACCTCGACGGCCACGCGCCCGCTGGTCGGCAGGACCTCCAGCGTGACCTCCTCGTCGGCGGGCAGCACCAGGGCACGGTTGAACACCGAGTGGGCCGCCGCCGGCACCACCAGCACCGCCTCGACCCGCGGGGACACGATGGGCCCGCCGGCGGAGAAGCTGTAGGCGGTGGACCCGGTGGAGGTGGCCACGATCACCGCGTCGGCGGCGTAGCGGACGAACGGGTCGCCGGCCGGGGTGACGCTCACGGCCGCCAGGCCCTCGCCGGGGATGCGGGCCAGCGCGATGTCGTTGAACGCGGTGACCTCCTCCTCCCCCAGCTTGGCCCGGATGGCCATGCGCGGCTCGACGGCGTAGGCGTGGCCGTCGATGGCCGACAGGGTGGCGGGCAGGTCACGCACGTCGATCTCGGCCAGGAAGCCGAGCCGGCCCAGGTTGACCCCCAGGACCGGGGTGGGGCGGCCGGCGATGAGCCGCATCGTGCGCAGCATGGTGCCGTCGCCGCCCAGGCTGACCAGCAGGTCGGCCCGCTCGACGAGGGCTTCGGCGTCGACGGCCACGGCGCTGCAGTCGATCCGGCCCACCTCCTCGGGGAGGCCGAGCACCGTGACACGGCGCTCGTCGGCCCAGCGCAGGATGTCGCCGATCGCCTCCTCCGAGTCGCGTCGCGGGTGCAGCACGAGCCCGACCGTTCCGACCATTCCCATGGAAACCACCCTAGACGCCCCCACTCCAGGTCCGTCCACGTGCGCCCCGCGGACCCGCGCCCGCCGGAGACTCCGCCGCGCGGCGCGCATCCCGTTTCGCCGGGCGCGGAAACCGCAATCGCCGGGGCTCCGGCGCTGCCGTGCCGCTCCGGCGGGGGAGGAATTCACGAGTGAAGCAGGAACGCCATCCCCGGTCCCAGCCGCCCCCGGCACGCGGGACCCCCCACTCCCCCTCCCCGGCCGGCGGGCACGCCGGCCCGCCGAGCGGGGTGCGCCACTCCCTGCGCGCCTTCCGGCACCGCGACTTCACGATCTTCTGGTGCGGTGCCCTCGTCTCCAGCACCGGGAGCTGGCTGAGCAACCTCGCCGTGCCGTACGTGCTGTACCAGATCACCGGCAGCGCCTTCTGGGTCGGGCTGGTGAGCGTGGCGCAGTTCGTGCCGAGCGTGTTCCTGGCGCCGGCGGGCGGGACGCTGGCCGACCGGCGCTCCCGCAAGCGGATCCTGCTGGCCACGCAGTCGGGCATGGCGGTCTCGGCGCTGCTGCTGTGGGCGGTGTGGACGTCCGGCCAGCGGGACCCGGCGGTCATGCTGGTGCTGGTGGGCGTCGGCGGGGTCTTCGCCGGGTTCAACATGCCGACGTGGCAGTCGTTCGTCAGCGACCTGGTGCCGCGCGGTGACCTGCACTCCGCGGTGACGCTGAACAGCCTGCAGTTCAACACCGCCCGCTCGCTCGGCCCGGCGATCGCCGGGCTGCTGCTGGCCGTGCTGGGGCCCTCGTGGACGTTCCTGCTGAACGCCGTGTCGTTCCTGTTCGTGCTCGCGGCCCTGGCGGCGATCCACCCGCGCGCCGGGCGGCCCCAGCAGGCGGCGCCGGCGGGCATGACCCGGCAGTTCCTGGCGGCGCTGCGCTACATCCGGCGCCAGCCGGGGATCGTCATGTCGCTGGTGGTGTCCGTGCTGGTGGGGATGCTCGGACACCCGATCTTCCAGTTCACGGTGGTCTTCGCGGAGAGCGTCTTCCGGGCCGGGCCGGTCGGGCTGGGACTGCTCAACGCGGCGCTCGGGCTGGGCGCGGTCGTGGCGGCGCCGCTGGTCTCCGGCTGGCACCACAAGCTCCGCCTCGGGCCGGTGGTCCGCTGGGGGCTGATGCTGTACGGGCTCTCCATGATCGGCTTCGCGGCGGCGCCCGGGTACGCCTGGGGGGTGGTGGCGCTGATCGTCGTGGGGGGCTCCTTCCTGGCGGTCATCTCTTCGGTGAACACCTCGATCCAGGTCATCGTGGCCGACGGCATGCGCGGGCGGGTGATGGCGTGCCGGATCGCGTCTTACACGGCGTCGCTGCCGGTGGGCGGGCTGCTCCAGGGGCTCGCGGCCGACTGGCTGGGGCCGCGCTGGACGGTGTGCGGGGCGGGGGCGCTGCTGGCCGTCGCGGCGGTGACGCTGATGCGCCCGCGCGGCCGGGCCCGGCTGAACCGGCTCGATGACCCGCACGACGACACCCACCTGTGCGCCGCCACCGCGACCTGACCGGTGACCGCTCCGCTATATGCACGTAAATGGCCGCATAAAGCATGAAATATCTCAAGTCAGCGTCAAAGCGATCGATGCCGAGTTTGTTCGCTCAGCACGGGCGGCCGTTCACGAGGGCCGTCGCGATATCCGAAACGGCCGCAGCAAGCTTTCCCCGATGGCATCCCGCTTGCGTTCAGGGAGGCGTCCGGCCGCCGTTCCCGAAGGAGCCCCGCTCCCTTTGCCGGACGCGTCCGGGCTCCTTTTGCCGGACGCGCCACGAGCGCATTCGTATCACCAGCCGCCCGCAACGACGACGGCGGACGTACGCACGGACCGGCGATTCGCCCGCCCGGCCGGGCCGCACACCCGCCACCTGGGCGAGTCCTCACCTGGCCGCTCTTCAAACGCGCGGGGCGGGATAATTTACGCGGCCCGTGGAATTCTTTGGCCACCGGCGGGCGCCGCGAGCCTGCCTCCCTGCCGGTTGGACATATCAGATATTTCAAGCCATGTAGTGATATATCCGGAAATAAGGCTTTGCTTCTTGCCGGGAGACTCCGCCAATCACCGCCCATAACCTGAGTTCAGTGCGCCGCATCCGGCGTATCCCGGGAGAAACCGAATTCGACGCTCCAGCCAGACCGCCCCGCACATCCGGCGGGCGGCCCTCATCTCAGGGAGTGATCTCTGATGCTCAAGCGTCTCATCATCACCGCCGCTCTGGCGGGTTCCACGCTCGTCGTCGGCGGCGCGGCCACCGCAGAGGCCGCCACCGCCGCCCCCACGTGCGCGACGCCCATGTCGCAGCACGTCACTACCGCCAACTCGGCCAGCAGGTGCCGGTGGCGCTCCTGGAAGGGCCGCAAGTGCTGGTTCTGCTGGCGGCACGGCGCCTGGGAACTCCAGTGGTGCCGCGGCCGCGGCGGCGGCGGCGGAGGCGGTGGCTGGGGCCACGGCGACGGCAACTGGAACCACGGAGGCAACTGGAACCACGGGGGCGGCAACTGGGGCCACGGCGGCGGCAACTGGAACCACTGACCGTAGCTGACGGGTTGCCACCCCGCGAGACGCGCTCTCGCGGGGTGGCAACCCTCCCGCGCCTCTCCACGACGTCACCGGGCGGCGCCCGCGGTTCTCGTGCTCCCCGCGGGCCACGCCTGGTCAGCCTGTGGTCTCGTCCTGACCTGAGCGGTGTCGTCTCCGGACGATCAGGAAAGAGGCCGCTGCGAGCGCGGACAGCACGGCGCCGGTGACGATCGCCGCCACAGGGAGATAGCCGTCCATGGTCGCGGCGACCGCTTCGGCCGTCCCCGCGGCGGACGGGAACCGGATGTCCGCTGCGGCGGTGCCTTCGGTCAGACCGCTTTCCAGATGGATACGGGCGTGCCACGGGCCGTCGGGCACCTGTTCGGTGAGGTACGTGATGACCGATCCGGTATCACCGGGCGCGAGTGTCGTGCCCGTCTCGACGTTGTAGGGGCCGGCGCTCAGGCCGCCGCTGGTGAGTCTCAGCTCCCCGCTCAGGTCCAGCGCACGGCCTCCGGTGTTACGCACCTGGGCCAGGACGGCCTGCCGCCCGTCCGCTGACCGTTGGGCCGTCAGCGAGTCGATGGTGAAGCCCGCGGCGGGCGCGTTGTCGCCGCCGACGGACAGGTAGACCCGGACGCCGACGCGGTTGATCTCCCGCAGGCCCCCTCCGGGAGGCGGGTCGTCCGACACCTCCGCCCAGATCATCGCGTAGCGCTCGCCGGGGGCGGCGTTCTTCGGCACGTCGATGGTCGCGGTGACCATCGAGTGCGCTTGCGGGGCCAGGGTCACCTCGTCCCGGCTCATGCTGGTCCAGGTGGACAGCTCGTTGGCGGTGCGGCCGGGAGCGAACCGGAATGCCCGGTCGCGGATCTCCCCGGCGGCCGGGTAGAGCGCCACACGCTGGGGCGAGTCGGTCGTGTTGACGATCTCGACCCGCCGGTGGATGACCGAGCCCGGCTTGAGGTGGTCGACGATGTAGCTCCGGGCTCGCGAGTCGGCTCGCGCCTGGATCGGCGCGTCGACCAGGCGGATCCCGATGCCGTTCCCGCGCTGGCCGGCCGCTGCGGAGGCCGGCCAGCGCAGCATGCCGGTGGCCGGGGTGAGGACCCCGGCCACCAGCAGCCAGGCAAGGAGGTTGTGAAGGCGCACGGCTGTCGCTGTCCCGGTGCCGGTCAGCCGACCGAGTGGGTGACGGTGCCGGTGTAGATGCCGGCGACCGTCCCGTCCGGAATGGTGATGTCGAGCGTCGGATTCCAGGTGGCGGTGTTGTCGCCGACGAGGTCGGTTCCGGTGAAGGCGACGCGCGGCACGTTGATGACGCCGCCAGGTCCGGGCGTGAAGGTGCCTGTTCCCGTGTGGGTGCCCGAGCCCGGAGAGTAGTCGACGTTGACGTTGGGGATCGTCTCGGGCGGGGTGGCCCCACCGGTGGTGAAGTCGGTGCTGAGGGCGGTGGCGGTCCAGGAGCCGTTAAGGACACCGCGGTGGTCGGTCACCGTGACGGGACCCATCGGCCCGGAGATGCTGGTGGTGCCGGACGACACCGAGCCGAGGTTCGCCGAGTCGGGGGCGTCGATCGTGAGAGCGCCACTGGTGATCGTGAAGGTGACGATGGTGTCGTCGGCCACGGCCGGCAGGGCGGTCACCGCCACGAGGCCAAGGCCGATGGCTGCAGCGGCCACGGCAATCGGTTTGCGCATTGTTGCTCCGATGTTCAAGCGAGGATGTGAGAGGCGCGAGGACAGCAGCTCTCACCGGCAGTCCCGAAAGTTCAAGGAAACCGACATGTCGCCACGTCTCGCACTTGAAATATAACTGTGCGTAGTCAATTGGTGATCAAATGCGCGTCCGGGGCGTGCGGTGAAAAAGTATGGAGCTCGATCTCGACGGCACTCCCCGCGGAGCCCGATACCGACGTCGCCGCCGCCCTCACCGTCCTGGCAACGCGGCGCAGAGCACCGTCAACCGGGTGATGTACGGCGACCGCCACGACCCGGAGGGGGCGCTGACCCGCCTCGGGACACGGCTGCAGGCGGTGCTGCTACCGGCCGAGAAGCCACCGGCGATCGTGGAGACCGTGGCCCGGTCGTCACGCGTGCCGTACGTGGCGATCGACCTGGTGGACGGCGCGGGCGAGCGCCACTCGGCGGCCCGGCTGAGCCCGCGCCGCCGGCCTGCCCGGCCGATCGAGCTTCGTCGGCAACGTGATCGAGCTGCTGATCGTCATCGCCGTCCTCGTCGTCGCCGCGCCGATCGTGCTGGAGATCATCCCCCGCGTCGGCTGCTGAGGCTTCTGAGACTTCTGAGGCTTCTGAGGCTTCTGAGACGACAAGGGAAGCGGAGCACGGCGCTGAAGCGTCGGCGGTGCTGAGAACTCTTCGGGACGCTCACGCATCGATCATCCTGTCGCGGGAGGCGTCACCCAGTCGATCACGATGGTGCGTCGGACGCCGGCGTCCAGCATGGCTTGACTCTTGTGCTGGCCGTTGACGTATGAGGAGCGTCGATCCCAGCCCCCGCGAGGAGCGCAGACGCGATGTCAGTCTCCGCCGTGGTACCAGCAGCACTGGCGTGCCTGGCGGCAGGGAGCGGGCTGGCGCAGGACTCTCCCCAGCTGATCCCTGTGGGGGCATGCAGGTCTTGGCCGGAACGGCTCCGGGCGGGGAAGCCGCATCGTCCAGAGGGTGCGGCAGCGGGGTTCAAGCTCCGGTCCCGCCGGGTGCCTTGGTGATGCAGCCGTTCACGGCCAGGTCCTCCAGCAGCAGGCCGACCCCAAACGTCGTACGGCTTGAGATCCTCAGCCTCCGCTCGGGGACGGCCTCTCGCTCAGGGCTTGGTCATGGGGCGATGGGGCTGGTCGTCTGTCAGCAGCAGCCGTGGGTCGATTGGCCGGGTGAGGCGGCTGCGGCGCCTGAAGGCGTGCCGGTGTTCGCTTCCTGGTCTTGGGCGATGCGGCCGCGCAGCATGGTCTCCATGACCTTCATGAAGCGCTGCGTCCTGGCACGGCCGATGACGAACGGATTCCCCGCCCCCGTGGACCCGGCGCGCAACTCCTCGATGCGGGCCAGGCCGTTGTCGGCGCCCCCGTGATTGTTCAGCTCGACGTCCACCCCTGCCTGCCTCATCCTGGAGGCGAAGGCGAGCACAGAGGAGAGATTGGTGCGCTTGTCCGCGGTCGCGGCGGGCGGCGCGGTCCCGCCCCACAGCATCGCGGTGTGCCGTAGCCCCTTCCAGCGGACCGGGAAGATCGGCGAGACGGTGCCCGGCGTGTGCCCGGGCGTGTGGTGGAACGCGACGGTGGTGTCGCCGAGGGTGAGCTTCTGGCCGTCGGAGATCTCCAGGTCTCGCTTCGGCGCATTGGCCGGGCGTTCGGCGGCGAGGAGGTTCCAGTCGGCTCGGCTCATCATGACTCGGGCGCCGTACCGGTCGGCGAGGAACTGGGCGCCGCCGAAATGATCGTTGTGGCCGTGGGCCACCACCACGTACTTGATCTTGGCAGGATCCGCCCCCACAGCACGCAGCCCAGGAACGATGATCTTCTCGGCGTCGTCCGGTGATCCCAGCGCGTCGATGAGGATGATCCCCTGGGAGGTGAACAGGGCCGTGGCCTGGACGAAGCTGGTGCCCAGCACCGCGACGTCGTCGAAGATCCTCAGCGGCGCGAGGGGCCTCGGGGGCCGCGGCGTGCCGCCCGGCGTGAGCGCCTTGACGAGGGCCAGCAGGACCGGGTCGTCACCGGCCAGCTTGGCGGCAAGGTCGTAGTAGTGCTGTGCGCTCTTGGGGGCGGCGGCCGATGCTTCGGCCTCGCGTCCCGCCAACGGCAGGAGGGCCGCGGCGGCCAGCAACGCACGGCGGGACGGGCGGGACTGCCCGAAGGACATGGGCGAACACCTGCTTTCACGGGCCAGAGACCTGAACGCGATCACGACCTCGATGGACGTCAATGCCCGCTTAGCAGACCAGAACCAATCTCCCTGCGTCCAATATTGATATATATGGTCAACCGATTATAAAGATGATATTGAAGCTGGTCAGGCGCCAATGACCTCCCGCGCCTGACCAGGCTCTCAGAGGTGGGTCTGGCGGGTGACGGACGGGTCGGTGATGGTGGTGTCGGCGGCCAGGAGGAAGGCCTTGGACAGGATGATCCCCGCGGCAACCCCTGGAAGAAATGTGAAGTCCTGCGGGAGGCGTGCCGCCACGACCGCCGCCGGGGCGTCCGGCGAGCGTGAGCACGCCGGACGCCCCGGCACTGCGAGGCGCCATCCGTCCTTCAGGGCATTTCGATGATCGCAAGCCCGCGGGGCGGTCAGCGGGAGGGGAAGCCGGGCGGCATGTTCATCGGGCCGCCGCCGAGCGGGCCGCCGCCGACCAGGACGGTCGATCCGGCCATGTAGGCGAACTCGGCGCTCGCCAGCGACACCACCGATCTGGCGATCTCCTCCGGCGTGGCCATCCGGTGCGTGCCAGGGGCGTTCAAGGGGCCCCAGGCCCGTTTGAACGCCTCCCAGATCGCGTCGGGCAGGGAGGCCGGGCGCACCAGCGCGGTGTCGGTCGTTCCGGGGGAGATGGCGTTGATCCGGATGCCCTTGGGGCCGTAGTCCATGGCGGCGGTCTCCACGATGCCCTTGATCGCCTGCTTGCTGGAGGTGTAGGCCACGCCGCCCGGGCGTCGCGACTCCGAGGCGGTGCAGATGATCACGCCGCCGTTCTGCAGCATGTGCGGCACCTCGTACTTGATCGACAGGAAGACGCCTCTGGTGTTGGTGTGCTGGACGTCGGTCCAGTCGTCGAGGGTCATCTCGTGCGGGGGCGCCGTCTTGGTGATGCCGGCGTTGTTGAAGGCGATGTCCAGCCGTCCGAACGCGGCGGCCGTCTCGTCCACGAACCGCCGCAACTGGTCGGGGTCGCGAACGTCAGCCTGCTGGTAGCGGGCGGCGCCGCCGGCCTTGCGGATGTCCTGCTCGACCTGGCGGCCCAGTTCGGCGCGCCGCCCGCAGAAGCCGACCTTCGCGCCCTCGGCGGCGAACGCCCTGGCCGTGGCCTCCCCGATGCCGGAGGTGGCTCCGGTGATCAGGACGACCTTGCCGGCGAAGCGACCGCGCGGCGAGGCCGGGGGCGGCGCGCTCGTCGGCGTGTCGGTCAGGTACGGCGGGATCGCCACCGCACCGGCCAGGCCCGCCGCGCCGGCCGCGGCGGCGGCGAGGCCGAAGAAGGCCCGCCGACCGCGCCGCGGGCTGCCCGGTGCCTCCTCGCGGCCGGACCCTGCGCCGGCCGGCTTGTCCTGGACGTCCTCATCCCGAGTGATCTCCTGCTCGCTCACCGGCCGGCCCCCTGCCCGGCGCAGAGGTGGTGCACCCAGGCGGGCGGCATGTTCCAGGTCACGAGTTCCCGCCCGACCTGGTGGCGGCGCACGACGTCGCGCAGCGCGCGATGGGTCTCGGCCCTGGCAGGGGTCAGCAACCGCACGGCCCCCGAGCCGGCGTAGCCGAAGAAGGACAGCCGCCCGCCCGGCCGCAACGCCCCCAGGAGCTGATCGAAGATCGACCGTACGAGGGCCGCATCGAAGTTGGCGAACGGCAGCCCGCACACGATCACGTCATACTCATCAAGGACCTGCTCCTGGACGGGGCGCACCCACAGCCGGCTACTCCCCGTCAGCGCCGGCTCCGCCTCGATCGCCGCCTGCAGCCGGGCCGCCAGCCGCGGGTTGGCCTCGATGAGATCCAGCCGGTCACCGGGGCCCAGCCGAGCGGTGATGTGCCTGGTCACCGCGCCCGTGCCGGGCCCGACCTCGAGCACCGCCCGCGGCCGCGAGCCAGTGGAGGGCAGGTGGCGTGTCAGCGCCCGGCCCAGCCGCCGACCGCTGGGAGCGATCGCTCCTGTCATCTGATTGGTCCTGACGAACTCGGCCCCGACCACGGCGGCATCATGCAGTTGCCGCACAAGGGTTGCCATAGAATCCTCCGACGAAACGAAACGTAACGTAACGACGTGGAGCATGACATACCTGCGAGTCAAAGTAAAACGTTACGTTTCGTCACACCTGCAGCGTAGGATAGAGGTCATGACGAGAACCGCCGCCTCATCCCGCCGCAGTGAGCGCTCGCGCGTGGCGATCCTCAACGCCGCCATGGAGCTGTGCACGGAGGAGGGCTTCGGCGGGGTGACGATCGAGAAGATCGCGGCCCGGGCGCGGGTCGGCAAGCCCACGATCTACCGGTGGTGGACCTCCAAGCATGCCGTGATCCTCGACGCGTTCATGGAGCACATCGCGCCAGAGCTGACCTTCCCGCAGACCGGCGACCCTCTGGAAGACCTGCGCGGCTGGCTGCACGCCGTCGCCAGGCTGCTCGGTGAGCCCCGCCTCGGGCCGCTCATGGCCGGCGTCATCGGAGCCGCGCAGCACGATGCCGCGCTGGCCGAGGAGTTCCACCGGCGCGTGTACGCACCGACCAGGGAAAGGACGGCCGGCCAGATCCGGCGGATCCAGGACGAGGGCCGGCTGCCCGCCATCCCCCCTGACCTGCTGGTCGACCTGATCATGGGGCCGCTGTGGCTCCGGCTGCTGCTGGTCGGCGACCCACCGGGGCCGGACTACGTGAACGCCGTGCTGGCGGCCGTGGCCTCCAACGAGAACGCATCCGCCGAGCGGGGCACGTAGAGATTCTCCCAGCGTCGCGACGCATCCGGGCGAAGGCACCGCCGAGGGTCATCTCTCCGGTCTCGAAGCCCTCCCGTGCCCTCCGCGATCAGCGAGCCAGCGGCAGGAGGGCGGCATCGTGCTCGCCGACGGGACCACCCTCTGCATCGCGGTGACCCGCACACCGACCTCGGCGCCGCCTCACCCGACAGCGCCCCTGCCGGCCGGGACCGCTCGCGCAATGCGCTGCCCGACGAGGCGCTCGGCCTCGGCGAACGGGTACCAGCCGGCACCCGTCACCTCGGACTCCTGGATGCGCCCCACATCCGCATGCGCTGTCACGAAGGCGTATCCGATGTCGAGGTGGTGGTGCTCCGGCTCGTCCTTCGCCGGCCGTGCCGGCATCCTGCCGTACTCGATGTAGACGGGGACCTGCGACGCTGGGAAGACCATGCCGGGGTCAACATCGGTCTCCTCCACCAACTCGCGCACCGCCGCGTCGATCAGTGCGGGATCGGTCGGCTCAAGGTGACCTCCAGGCTGCAACGTGATCCCGTACGCGCGGTGCTCGACAAGCAGGATCTCGGCGTCATCGGCGTTACCGCGGACCAGCAGTGCGCCGACAGTCACATGCATCGGAAATGTCCGCCGCGAGGCGAAGTCCCGCCCCTGAGGCAGCAGTCGCACCGGCTCAGACAGCCGCGCGGCCTCGTCCGGGTAGCGCTTGATGTAGGCGGAAAGCGTGCTCGAAATGTTCGAGTCACTGATCGCCATGGGGCACCCCCACACCACCAGCCCGAGCGACCATCAATTCCTTGATCATCGCGTTTGGCATCGGAACGGGTGTGCACGGCTTGTCTCGGCGTCCGCGGACAGGTGCAGGCACCTCCGGCAGCTCAGGAGCAGGGGGTCGATCGCCATACCGGCTGGCGCCTCGAACCTTGGCGTCCCGCCGAGGAGGGCCGCCATGAGTACGTCCTGAGCCTGCTCGGCGGACACCCGGCAGGGGCGTCGCCTCGGGGTGGCCAGCTTGTCCACGGCCGCGCGCGGCAGCCGCTCGCCGTCGCAACTGAGACACAAGTGGATCACCAGAAGGCGCTGTGATGCTCCGTGGTGACAGCGAAATCGCGTCCCAGGAGACACTCGTATGAGGAAGAAAGCTCTGTCCGCCGCGACGGCTGCCCTGGCCGGGCTGGCGGCCATGACCATGGCCACTCCCGCTCCGGCGTCCGCCTCGGCGGTGACGATCAGGGTCGAGCGCGCCCACACCGAGACCGTACGGGAGTGGTTCGACCCGTTCACCTGCCCGACGAACATGGTCCTCACCGGCCGCTCGCACCACGGCGACGAGAACGCCGCGACGACCTACTACTGCAGCCTCATCTTCATCAACGACGAGCAGGCCCGGGTGTTCGTCGGCGACTGGTCCCCCGGCCAGAAGGAAAGCAGGTCCGGCTACTCCGCGCCCGCGGATCAGGCGCTCGTCGGCAGGTGGCACACCGGGGACGAGAACGGCACGACGAAGTACCGCCCCGCGACGATCTCCTGGCAGGGCCGGCAGGTGCGGCTGACCGATCCGCTCTGGACCGGTGAGTGCAAGGAGAGCAGCCACACCTGGCAGGCGGAGTACAACAAGGTCATGGTCGGCCGCTCGCACAACGGGGACGAGAACGGCAGGACGAAGTACCAGTACGCCACCGTGACCGTCGCGGGCTGACCCGCTCGCCGTTTCATGCACACCATCACATACGTAAGGGAACCGCAGCAGATGAGGACGTACCGCAAGGCCATACCCGTCGTCGTGGCCGCCGCCCTGTCGGCCGCCACCATGGCCTCCCCCGCGGCGGCGGCGACGATCAAGGTGGAGAGCGTCTACTCCGAGACCGTATGGGAGCCGAGCGCCCAGTTCACCTGCCCGCCGAACCAGGTGCTCACCGGCCGCTCGCACTACGGCGACGAGGGCAAGCCGACCACGTACTACTGCGGCCGAATCCTGATCAACGGCGAGCAGGCCGAGGTGCACACCGGGGACTGGAGCTCTCCTCAGCGGGAGAACAGGTCGAGCTACACCGCTCCCCTGGACCAGGTCGTCGTCGGCAGGTGGCACACCGGCGACGAGAACGGCCTGACCCGGCACCTCAGCGCGGCGCTGTACTGGCAGGGGCGGCAGGTGCGGCTGACCGATCCGCTCTGGACCGGTGAGTACAAGGAGAGCAGCCACATCTGGCAGGCGAGTGCCGGCAAGGTCATGGTCGGCCGCTCCCACAGCGGGGACGAGAACGGCAGGACGAAGTACCAGTACGCCACCGTGAGTTTCGACGGCTGATCCCACCTCACGGCGGTGGCGGTGGCGGGGCGACTCCGGCCGCCGCCGCCCGGCCTCAGCGGTGGGGGCAGGCTACTCGCACTTGCCCCCGAGCCAGGCGCGGTACTCCTTCGTGTAGTTCGTCATCACGCTCTTCGGCGCCTGGGCGAGCACGGACTGCCACCGGCTCACGTTGCCGCTCCAGGCGGGCGGCGGCTCCTCCCAGCCCACGCTGTCGGTCCAGCGGCCCTCGGAGCCCTTGAGGAGCCCCGGGTGCCGCCTGGCGAGCTCGGCCTGGATCCAGGAGTCCTGGGAGTAGACGAGGATGCGCTGCGAAGCCTGGCGTTCCTTGATCGGGTCGGAGATCTCCTTCCAGGCCGCCGTCGCGTACACGGTGCTGGAGAGGAGGGCCTTGGCCTCGGGCTTGACCTCCAGGAGGGCGACCAGGCCACGGGAGCGGACGTGGTCGAGCCACTACCGGAGCGTGTAGACCTGTACGGGCCCGCACTTCTGCCTCGGCGCGAGCCCGGCGCGCCTCGAAACGCGCATCGTGCTGGAGGAGCTGGTCACCGCGGTCCACGAGGACTACGAGGTCGGCACGCCCGTCCGCGTGCACCATCCGAACATCCACGGCCTGCGCAGCCTGCCGACCGCCGTCAAGCCCCGCCAGGGACGCGCCCGAACGCCACCCAGAACGCGCGAGCCGTCAGGCTACGATGCAGGTGATCCCTGCTGATGTCGTCGCGTACGGCAACGGCATCGTCAGAGGCAGAGGAGCGAGCGGACACATGACCCCCCTTACCGTCAGCGTGCGACAACGATCCGGCATGGACCTGGTGCGCCTGAGCGGAGAGCTCGACCGCGGCTCCCTCGGCCAGCTCGCCACGGCCCTGCGGCCCCCGCTGGACGCCCCCAGGCCCAGGATCGTCGTGGACGTGGCCGAGCTGCGTTTCTGCGACTCCCGGGGCGTCCGGGGACTGATGGAGGGCCAGCGGCAGGCCGAAGGCGCGGGTGGCGGGCTGCGCCTGATCGGCGTGCGCGGCGTCCTGGCGCGGCTGCTCACCGTCGCTCATCTGGTCGACCGGTTCCCGCCCTACGACAGCCTCGAACACGCCTCCCGCTGGCCGGCGCCCGGCTGACCACGGCGTACGGATCGCGCTACCAGGCCGAGGTCAGCGCTCTGGGGCGCCGTTCCCGCCGGCGGCGGGGTGGCGCATGCGCAGCCGCAGCCGCGAACGGTCGTCCAGGTGATCGAGCGTGACCTCGTCGCACAGCCGGTGCATCAGCCAGAGGCCGAAGCCGCGATAGGCCACCGTGGGCGTGGCGTGGGCGCCGCGGCGCACGTGCTCGCCGGTCAAGGTGCCGGCCATGTCGATGACGTCCACCCAGATCCCGGCCGCGTCGGTGCCCGCGACGAGCGTGCCGGTGCCGCCGCCGTGCTCCAGGACGTTGTCGGCCGCCTCGTTGACCGCCAGCACCAGGTCGTCCAGGCGATCCCCGCCGAGACCGGCGTCGGCGGCGAAGGCGGTCACCAGCTCGCGCAGCCGGCTCAGGTCCTCGGTGATCGGGCACCGCAACTGCCGCCCGGCCTCGCCCATGGCCCCCCTTCCCTGAGCCGACCCGGGCAGCGCCTGCCCTGCTGCCGACGCCGGCAGCGTCGGGCATCCGTGTCTCCTACCGCGCACCCGCGGGAGATCCATCGGGCGCGCGGTCGGCACAAGTCGGGAATGTGGCTGACCAGGCTACCTGAACCGGTACACCTGGGGGGTCAGGTGTACCGGCGGTCGGGCGGCGACGGCTCAGGGGCTGCCGTTGATCAGGGCCATGGCCAGCTCGGGGCTGAACGTACCGGCGGGGTACCCCGCGCCGATGCCGCAGTTCCCGTCGGAGTCGCCGGGCACCTTGACCCAGAACAGGTACTCGGCGCCGCTCGTCTGCCGGGCCGGCGGGGTGCCCAGCCTGCGTCCCGGCGGGTTGCACCAGTTGTCGTCCGGGGTGGAGTCCGTGTACGGGCCGTTGCCGTTCCGGCTGGTGTCGATGACGTACGGCTTGGCGCCCACCGTCCCGGACAGGTACCCGTTGACCGCGACCGCGTACGCCTCGCTGTCGGCGGTGGTGAAGAAGTTGGAGACGTTCACCGAGAACCCACGCGTGTTGGCGATGCCGGACTTGACCAGCAAGGGCGCCATCTCCTGAGCGCTCATCCAGGTGGCGTTGGCGGCGTCGAGGTAGACCCAGGCGTTGGGGGCCTGGGCGCGCAGCACCTGGGTCGCGTCCAGCAGCATCCGGTACTGGTCCTCGGGATCCTTGCCCTTCTTCGCCAGGCAGCCGGCGGCGGCGACGGCGTCGGGCTCCAGCACGACGATCGCGTGCCTGCTGCCGATCGCCCTGGCGAACTCGGTGATCCAGGCGTGGTAGCCGGCGGCGTCTCCCGCGCCGCCGCCCGACTGGTCCGCGCACGCGTCGCGGTTGGGGATGTTGTACGCCACCAGCATCGGCAGCCGGTCCTGGGCCTGCGCGGCCCCGACGTAGGTGTCCACGGCCAACGTGAGATCGCCGAACCAGCCGCCGAACCATTCGAAGATCGGCTTGTTGCCGATGTTCGCGCCGATGGCCTGGGCGTCGGCGCCCTGGTGCTCACTGGCCCATCGCGCGGGGTTCGACTGGGTGGACACGAACATGGCGGTCGGCCGGGTCGTCTGCGTCTCCATCAGCGACACGTTGTCGAAGCGGACCGTCGGGGTGCCGCCGGACCCGCCGAGCTGGAAGGTCACCTCGGCGGCGGTGCCGGCGGCCGGGGCCGCCACGAACGGGATGCTGTAGCGCCTGCTCCCCGTGGTGAGCCGGACGTCCGTGGCCAGGGACTGGTTGGAGCTCGGGGTGGCGGTGTACTGGACGGTGGCGCGGGCCGTGAAGGCGAGCGTGGAGTAGGCGTCGAAGGAGAGGGTGTACTTCTTGCCGGCGTTCAGGGCGGCGGTGGTGGGGGCCGCCACCATGGCGTCCCACGGGTTGGCGACGGCGCTCTTCACGTCCACCCGCATGCGACCGGACTCGGCCGCGACCGTGGTCTGGCCGATCGCGGCCCACGGGGCGGTGGAGCCGGAGAAGGCGCCGTTCGCGATGAGCTGCGCGGCGGCAGAGGCAGGCTGGGGGGCACTGAGGAGGGCGGCGGTCAGGACGGCGGCCAGCGCCGCGGCTTTGCCTGCGAGGACTCGCACGTGATCACCTTTCGGCAGGTATCGCCGTTGATCATTACCGACCTCCTTGACCTCGGTCAAGAGCCGGGCGGGGCGGCCCGCGTACCGGCTGGTGAGGCGCTGGCGCGGCCGGTCCACCACACTCGTCGTGTGACCGGAGCGCGCTCCGCGACGCGCGGCACCGCTCCGGTCGCCGGTCCTGCGTGGCCGCCCGGAAAATGAACGCCACCAAGATCTAAGAGAATGCGGCGGGCAAGGTTAAGCTGTGGCGTCACTCGTCATCGAGTCATGCCGTTTGTAAGGCTAAAAACGGACATTCGGTGATGCACATGTCTACTCACTGACTTTTCGTCAGATGGGGGTCGTATGTCGTCTAAACTGCCCTCCTTTCCTGTCGCGAACGAGAACCCGCTCGACACCTGCGTCCGGTTACGAGAGATCGCTCCCGTGGTGGAAGTGGAATTCCCCGGAGGCGTGCCCGCCTACCTGGCGCTGACCCACACGGCCGTACGCGAGATCCTCGCCGGGGACAACAAGACCTTCCTCCGCGACCCCAGCCACTGGCCCGCCCTGCACGACGGATCGATCCCCGAGGACTGGCCGCTGCGCGCCATCGTCCAGGGCGGTCACCTGGCCACCGTGGACGGCGCCGACCACCGACGGCTGCGCGGCCTCGTCGGCAAGGCGTTCACCCCCGCCCGGGTACAGGCCCTGGAGCCGCGGATCCAGCAGATCATCGACGGCCTGCTCGATGACGTGGTGGCCGCCGGCGACGGCGTCGACCTGGTGCCCGCCTTCACCGAGGCGCTGCCGATGTGGGTGATCTGCGAGCTGTTCGGCGTGCCCGCCGAGGACCGGCTCCGGCTGCGGAAGTGGACCGCCGCGCTGCTGGCGCACACCACACCGCCGGAGGAGGCGTTCGCGACACAGAACGAGCTGCAGGCGTTCCTGCACGACCTGGTGGAGCGCAAGCAGCGCGAACCGGGCGACGACCTCACCTCCGGGCTGGTCCAGGCCCGCGACGAGGGGGACCGCCTGACCACCGACGAGCTGGTCGGCGTCCTGTGGCTCATGCTCGTCGCCGGCCACGAGACCACCGTCCACCTGCTCGGTCACGCCATCGTGGCGCTGGCCCAGAACCCCGATCAGCTCGACCTGGCCAAGGCCGAGGACCGCTGGGCCGACGTGGTCGAGGAGACCCTGCGCTACCGCCACTCGGTGATGATGACCAGCTTCCGGTTCACGGCCGAGGACGTGACCGTCGCCGGGGTGCACATCCCCAAGGGCCAGGCGGTGGGCGTGGTCTACCAGGCCAGTGGCGTCGATCCGGCTCAGTTCGGCGAGAGCGCCGAACGGTTCGACATCACCCGCGAGCAGACCGGGAACCTCGGCTTCGGTCACGGCCCGCGCTACTGCATCGGGGCGCCGCTGGCCCGGATGGAGAGCCGGCTGGCGCTCGCCTCGCTGTACCGGCGGCTGCCGCGGCTCAGCCTCGCGACCGACCCCGGCGCCATCCCGTACTCCCCGTCGTTCTTCACCATCGGCCCGCTGTCCCTGCCGGTGAACCTCGGCATCACCGAGCCCTGACCAGCCGCCCCGGCGCTGCCGCGCCGCCTGTGATCGTGCGACGTGGCTTTCGGTCCGGTTCGTCGTACGCGACATCGGAGGCGATCACGGTGCATCCGGTCTCATGACAGACCCGGCCCTGGTGGGTGGTGAGGCGCCGCCCCGACTCGGCGACGAGTCGGGGCGGCGCCGGTGTGGACCGGGACACGGCCGGCCGGAGCCGGGCCGGTCCCGGTCGGAGCTCAGCCGGACGTCCCCGGCCTGCCGGCAGCGGCCGTGGTCGCCGCCGGGTGGGCGGAGGGCAGGAGCGGAGCGCCCCAGGGCAGTTTGTCCGTCGGCCACAGCTCACGCTGCGACTTCTTGCGCAGGGTCTCGACCCTGCCGCCCACGGCGCATCGGAAGCCCTGCGGAGGCAGGGTCAGCGAGATCAGGTAGTTGTCGATCGGCACCGTGCTGCACTCGTCCTTGCCGTAGATGCGGTGCCCCCAGCCCTCGTACGTGATCAGGCGCGCCTTCGGGCCGAGCTGCCGGGCCACGTTGGCGGACCAGGAGTACGGGGTGGAGGGGTCGTGCAAGGAGTTGCCCAGCAGGATCGGAATACTGCCCGTGTAGCGCAGCCGGTGCTGCGGGTTGGTGGTGGGGTGGCCGAGGCAGACGGGCAGGTCCTCCATCGGCATCGGGTTGTAGCGCATGTCCGGGGCGCGGCGGTTGGAGCTGCGCAGCAGCGCGGCGTACTCCCTGTAGTTGCGCACCCGTAGCCGGTAGTCCTGACAGAGGATCGCGGTGGGCAGCTGGGCGACGTCCCCCGAGACGGGCCCCCGGCCGGGCATCGGCGGCACCCACGACGACGGCTCCCCGCCGTCCAGGGCGCGAAGCAGCTCGGCCAGCAGCTGCCAGGCGGGCCCTTCGGTGCCCAGCACGCCGTTCCACAGGACCTGGATCTCGGTCATCGGGCGGTCCGGGACGCCCGGGTAGTACAGCCGGCCGCTGCGCGCCTTGGCCAGGATGCTCTCCCACACCGCGCGGACGTCCTTGCCGTGCAGGGCGCAGCTCGGGTCCTGCCCGCACCAGCCGGCGAACTCGTCGAAGGCGTCCTCGACGGCCGCTGCCTCGGTGTCGAGGAAGTTCTTGACGCCGAGGCTGTGGTCCATGTTGCTGTCCAGGGCCATGGCCCTGATCCGGTTCGGGAACAGCTCGGCGTACATCTGGCCGATCAGCGTCCCGTACGAGACCCCGTAGAAGGTGAGCTTCTCCTCGCCCAGCGCGGCGCGCAGCGCGTCCACGTCGCGCGCGACGTTGACCGAGTCCACGTGGTCGTACAGCGGGCCGGTACGGGCCCGGCAGTCCGCGCGCAGCTTCCTGGCGAAGGCGCTCCACCTGAAGAAGTCGGCCTGGCTCTTCATGACGGCGTACGGGATCTGGTTGAACACCGACGCCGAGCAGATCACCGGGTGGCTGCGGCCGACACCCCGGGGGTCGAAGCCGACGATGTCGAACCGCTTCTGCAGCTCCTCGGTGAAGAACCCGGGAGCGCCGAAGGCGGCCTCCACGCCCGAACCGCCCGGACCACCCGGGTTGATCACCAGGGAGCCGACGCGGGCCGCGGGGTCGGTGGCCCTGCGGCGGGCGATGGCCAGGTCGATGGTGGGCCCGTCCGGACGCGACCAGTCGATCGGCACCGCCAGCTTGCCGCACTCGGCGGAGGGCTCCTCCTCGCAGGGCGCCCAGGCGATGCGGCCCTTCGCCGGGGCCTGCTGCTGCGGACTCTGGGAGGTCGTCGGCGTCGGCGACACCGTCGGTGTGGCTGACGGCGCCGTCGGTGCGGGGGTCGTCCTGGCTTCGCCTCCGGGGCCCGCCGCGACGGCCGGCGATATGGGTAACAGCGTCGCCATCGCCACGAAGGCGGCGGCGAGCAGAGAGGATCTTGCTGGCACAGTGCTCCAATCGTCGATCGGCCGGTGGGACCGCTCAGGCGGCTCTCGACCCGGCTCCGATCATCCTCGGTCGACGGCCGCGACACCTGAAGCGGGCGGCGGCGAACGCGGCCCTCGTGTTCGACCGCGCCAGATCGACGGCAGCACGATACAACGGCGGCATCCCCAAGATCCCGGGAACGGCCGCCGTCCAGCCGACGACGCGGACGGTCAGTCGTCCTCGTCCTCTTCGTCGTCCTCGTCATCGCCGTAGTGGTCGTACTCGTAGTCGCTGAGATGCTCGTAGAGCTCGTCGACCAGGCCCGACCTTTCGACCCACCACGGAGTTGGACGCCCGGCCGTACCGCCCTTGACCAGCCAGGGCGCGTCCGCGCCCTCGTCCAGCTCATAGACGTCCGGCTCGGCGAGACAGCCGATCTTGGGGACGGGGACGGTCGCCTGCGGACCTCAACCCCGACCCCGAGGACGTCTAGGACGAGGCGCACCGCGAGCGGCTGCGCCGTACGGCGGCAGCACCGCCTCGGGCGTGTGATCTCTGGCCATCGGAGGGAGACACGCGGGCGCGGCGCGCTGGGCTCGAACACAGCGCGGGTGAACGCCACACCGGCATGGGCCTGATGATCGACAACCTTGGGCGCGAATGGTAATGATCTAGCTACAGAGAGTGACTGGTGGATGTGCCAGAACTCGTCGCCGTGAACAGATACGGAGATCTACATGCGGACAGCAACCACGCGAACCATCTCTCGATCCAGGCGGTCGGTCGCCGCCGTCACCACGGTCATCGGCAGCGCCCTGCTGGCCGCCATCATGGCCGCACCGGCCCACGCCGGCGAAACGCCGAACGTGCACGGCAAAGCCCACGCATCCGTGGCTGCCCCATCGGGAGGAGGCTGGGAATGGGTCCAGACCGGCCCTCTCTCCTTCAATCACCCCCTCACAGGGGCCACCCGCGCCTACGAGCGAATCTCCGAAGTCCCGGCGCTCACAATCCCCTTTCCCGGCGTGTGGGAGGTCTCGTATGGCGTCCGCACATACACGCAGAAGGGACTGTGCATAACCCCAGCAATTTTCAACAACGGCACGCTCATCCGCGGCAGTGAATCAGTGGTCTGCGTCGACAGCGCCGAGGCGGGAAGCCAGGACACCATCGGGCAGACATTCACACACACCTTCGCAGCCGGGGACGTCGTGACGCTCCACGCGTACCGCATCAGGGAGGGCGGCCACACCTCCATCCTCAGCAACGCCGACGGACGCACCCAAGTCACAGCGCACTGGGTGAGCCCCACCTGATCCGGAATCACCGACGCGTACGAGTGGTGAACTGCCGCAGGTGCATGCGCCTGTTCGCGGACGCCGAGAACGAGCCGTGCACACCCGTTCCTATGCCCTGACCTGCTCATACGACGTTGACGATCTGATGACCCAGCTCCCTCTCGCCCCTGCAGCGAGAGGAAGCACAACCACATGCGGGCCGTTGGGCCCTGGGCCCAGTTGGGTGAACCAGCGAGGCCCTCACCGGCGGAGCGGCGAGGGCCTCATCTGAAAGGCAGCCCCGACAGCGGCCTGCGCCCGGGGTGGCCCAAGGGCTTCAGAGGTGCCAGGGCGCGTCGTTGGGGGCGATGCGCCACAGGCGGTCGGAGCTGGGGTAGGCGGTGTCCAGGTGCAGGCTGTCCCAGCTGCCGTCGTTGTACCTGTTCAGCGTCATGGCCAGGTTCTTGTTGACCTTCGGCCGCCACATCCACCAGCCGGTGTACGTGCCGCCGACGACCTTTTCGGCCCGCAGGATCCACTTTTGCAGGTCGGAGCCGTCGCAGGTCTTGACGACGATGGTGGTGCCGCGTTGCGGGGCGGCGGCCGCGGGCTGCAGGCACTTGTTGGCGGCCTGGTTCCTCAGCACGGTGGTGTAGGTGTCCGCCTCGTCGGCCTGCCAGGTGGAGTCCTCCTCCCACACCTCGGTGTTGTACGTCCACCCGGGGTCGCGCAGGGTGATGGCCGTCGCCCCCTCGGCGGTGCTGTTGCTGGACAATGCCAGCCGGCCTCCGCCGGCCTTGTTGATCACATCTTTGTCGCGGACCGGCGCGGCTGAGGCCGGTGCGCCGCCGACCCCGTCGGCATGGGCGGTCGACGCGGTGATCGCGGCGCTGGCGGTAATGGCCGAGGCCAGCACGAGAACGGCGGTTTTGCGCATGTAAGTGTGTCTCCTGTGGGAAAGGGACGGCCTGCTCCTTGTGGCGGCAGGCCGCAACTGAGTCGCCACCTAGAGTATCGATCATGATACGGAGAGTAGCTGTGGCTCGATGGGTGAGTCTTATCGCGAATGGTCACCAGCATCCGGTCCGGGCGCCGAGACATTGCTGATGACGATGAAACCAGCGCCCCGGACCACCGGCCGGCGGTCGCCCGCAGGGCCTCGACGAGGCCCGTCGCCCGGATGCGCAACCCGGTGACGAAGCGCCCCCGCAGAGCCTGTTCGATCTGCGCCGGCGCCCGTTCGGGCCAGGTGACGGTGACCTTCACGGCGAATTCGTGCCGGCGCGCCAGGACGCTCACCTCGGACGGCAGCTCCGCGTGCCGGCTCTGCCAATGCTCGTCCACCAGCAGATCGATCCGCCGTGCGGGGCGCGAGGAAGTCGACGGCACAGCCGCGCGAGGGCGCCAGGGAGGTCAGCCGCCGGGTGAGGGACGGCACCTGGCCCAGTGTCCGCCGCTTCCATTCACCTTGCGCCCTTTTTGACCTCGCGGCATTTTCTTCGGCATTCATCAGATGAATGCCGCGGACACCCGAGAAGCGTCGAGGAACCATCGGATCGATGCCGGTCGTTGCAGTAAGTGAGTCGTTCGGCGGCCCACCTCAGGAGTGGCAGCATGGAAATCACCGGCATCATCTCCGCCATCATCATCGGCATCGCGATCGGCGCTCTCGGAAGGCTCGTCATTCCGGGCCGGCAGCATCTGCCGATCTGGCTCGCGATCCTGATCGGCATCGTGGCCGCGCTCATCGGCACCGCCCTCGCCGGAGCTCTCGGGGTCGCCGACACCGGCGGGATCGACTGGATCGAGCTGGCCATCCAGGTCGCGCTCGCCGCCCTGGGCGTGTTCCTGACGGAGGGCATGTACATCAGGCGCAGGAGGTAGCCGGCCGCTCCCGGGGCCTCCACCCCGGGAGCGAGGCCGTCAACCGCATGAGCGCCGCACACGGCCTGGCCAGGAGGCAGGACGCGCCCTGAGAACGGTTACGGGGCCTCTTCGGCCAGGCCGAAGGCGGTCCAGCCACCGTCGGGGAAACCGGCCGCCACGGCGACGGCGGCCGAGGCCAGGTTGTCCGGGGCGTGCATGTACGTGGGGACGGCCCCCTCGTCGAGGACCCGGTGGGCGGCCTGGGCGACGAGTGCGCGTGCCAGCCCCCTCCCCTGGGCCTGGGGGGCCGTCACGACGGCCAGCTCGTGCCCGTACGCGTCGTGGCGCTTGATCCCGACGCCCGCGAGGTGCGCTCCGGTCTCCGGGTCCCGGGCCACCAGCACGTCGCCGCCGAAGGGCCGCAACCACGCCGGGACGTGCGGGTCGTCCGCGGGGACCCACTCTCCGGCCTCGGGCAGCGGCGCGGGCCGCAGGGTCCACCGGTACACGGCGGTGAACCATCCCCGCTGCGGATACCCCACCATGGCCGGGACCTGCGGCCCCACCACGGCGAGGTCACCGTCGGCGGCGTATCGCCGCGAGACCGGCCCGGCATGCTCGGGCGGGACCGACAGGACGCCGCCTTCCGGCCCCGCCACTCCCAGGACCGGATGGAGCCTGCCGTCCCAGCCGGGCCGCGTCCGTCCCGGCTCGCCGACGATGTCGAGGCGGGAAGCGGGCGGCCACGCGCCGAGCCAGCGGGCCAGGTGCTCGCCCAGTCGTCGTTCGGGTGTCATTTCAAGTCTCCTCGCATATACGGTGCGGGGGTATAGTATCCGAACCGTACGCTTGAGAAGGGAACCCACATGCGACGCCTGACCGCACTCGACCCCGCCGAAGCGCCGGGGAGATCCCGTGAGCTGCTGGACGACATCATCGCCAGGAGAGGTGGCGTCGGTGAGATGGTCGCCACCATGGCCCACTCCCCCGCGCTGCTCCAGGGCTATCTCGACTTCTCCCGCGCGATGAAGCGGTCCAAGCTCCCCCGTGCCCTCAGCGAGAAGATCTCCCTGGCCGTACAGGAGTGGATCGGCTGCGGCCTCTGCCTCGACGCCCACACCAAGGGCGCCCAGGCGGCGGGGCTGAGCGAGACCGACATCGCCCTCGCCCGCCAGGGCACCTCCACCGACGCCCGCGAAGCGGCGCTCATCGCCGTCGCCGTCCGCGTGCTCGCCGAGCCGTCCTCGATCACCGACCAGGACGTCGCCGGCCTCCGGGCGCACGGCTGGAGCGACCGCGTCATCGCCGAACTCCCCGGCCTCGTCGCCCTCAACCTGCTGACCGGCTCCTTCAACCTCCTGGCCGGCCTCGAACCGGCCGAGCGACCGGCATAGTCCCGCCGCCCCGCTCGCCGGCCGTCCGCGCCTCCCGGCGGTGCTCGCGGAGCGCGGCACCCCTCTGCCGGACGCCTCCCGAGCCGCCAGATGTCGACGACCACGATCTCCGGCCCGGCACCGGGAAGCCGGCGCCGCGAGCGCATCACGACGTGATCGCCCTCGGCCAGTACGCGATGGATCTCGACCTGCATGCCGGCGAGCGGGACGAGCGCGGCGCGTACGGCGGCGAGCCATTCCGCCTTGGTGGACGAGGTCGAATCCGGCCGGTGATGGACCGGCCTGGACCCGCGCGGGCTCGCTCCTCGGATCGTCAACCTGGCCGAGGTGCACGCGGTGCTGCGTACCCGGATCTCGCGTCCGCTCGCCGCTGCTCCCGACCCCGAGCTCACCGCGCTCCACGAGGAGCTGCCGGCGCCCGGCGCCGAGGACGCGAGCCACCCGATCGAGTCCGAGGTCGTGATCCCGATGATCTTCAGCTTCGGCGGGCGAGAAGTGCGGCCGTTCTCGACCACGACCACGTTCGGCACCCCGATGGACATCGAGGTAGCGCCGGCCGCCGACGACAGAGACACGTCGTCGCACCCGGAAAGACCAAGAACGCACTCCGTGCCGGAGGCTGACACGATCACGGTATAGTCGAACTCGTCTAGTCGTGTTCGACCATCTGGGAGCCCTGGTGCCCGCACGCCCCCTGCGTACCCCGATGACCGTGGCCGTGCTCGGCCTGCTGGCCGAGCGGGCGCGTCACGTCTACGACATGCGCGTGGAGATGCGCGAACGCGGCCACGACCGCACCCTGAAGATCAAGAACGCGTCGTTCTACGACGCCCTGCCCCGCCTGGTCAACGCGGGCCTGATCGTCGAAGGCGAGACGATTCGCGAGGGCGCCCGGCCCGAGCGGACGATCTACCGCATCACGGAGGCAGGCGGCTCGACGCTACGAGACTGGCTGCGCGAGCTGCTCGACGGTCCCGAGGACGACACCTCCGGTTTCACGGTCGCGCTGATGTTCATGTTCGCGTTGCCCAGGACCGAGGTGATCGCCCTCCTCGAACGCCGCGCCGAGCGCATGCGGGAGCGTGTCGACGAGACCGGCCACGCGCTGGACGCCGCCGCCCGAGACGGTGTCGCGCCGGTGTTCCTGGCCGACCACGCCTTCCCTCAGGCCCTGCGCCGGGCCGAGCTCGACTGGCTGCGCGCGTTCACCACCCAGCTCCGCGACCCGGCCACGTACTGGCCCGGCCCCGGTTCCGGCTCCCCGACGAAAGACGCAGGTAAATGAGCACGTCCTCCCTTCACGAGACCAACCGCCTCCTGGCCCGCACCGTCAACATCGGCGCCGACTTCGGCGCCGCACTCGAACGAGGGTGGACGGTCCCGGTCAGCGCGCGTCATCTGGACCTGTGCCACGAGGCCGGGTTCTCCGCCGTCCGGCTGGCGACCTGCTGGGCAGCGCACACCACCGAGTCCCGGGGACGATTCACAGTGGACCCGGCGATCCTGGACAGCGTCGACCTCCTCCTCGACCAGGCCGCCGAACGCGGACTGAGCGTCGTCCTGAACAACCTGCAGGACCCCGAGCTGATGGCCGACCCACCCCGTCACCTCGACCGGCTGCTCGCCACCACCCACCAGGTCGCCGAGCGCTTCTCCGAGCGCCCCGCCCAGGTGATGCTCGAACCCCTGGCCGAGCCCCGCGGCCCCCTCGATCCTCTCTGGAACGACTACCTGCGCCAGATCCTCACCACTCTGCGCGAGGCCGACCCCGCCCGAGCCGTCGTCATCGGCCCGGCCTCCTACAACAACATGCGGCGCCTGCCCGACCTCCACCTGCCCGAGGACGACCGCAACCTGATCGTCACGGTCCACCAGTACTGGCCGATCACCTTCACCATGCAGGGCGAGACGTGGCTCGGCACCGAGACCCCGTTCGGCGACCCCGTCTCCTGGCTGGGCACGACGTGGCAGGGCAGCCACGAGGAACGCTCCGTGCTGTCCGACGCCTTCGCCGGCCTGGCGGAGTGGGCGCACGTGCACGACAGGCCGATCTTCGTCGGCGAGTTCGGCACCTCCGGCAACGCCGACCCGGGCTCACGCGCGCGCTGGGCCGCCGTCAACCGGCGCCTGGCCGAGGAGCACGGCTTCTCGTGGGGCTACTGGTCCTTCGGGCCGACCTTCGCCCTGTACGACGAGAGCGCCGGCGGGTGGGACCCCGCGCTGCTCCAGGCCCTTGGCCTCGGTCAGGCGGGCAGGGCCGGGTAGTCGGTGTAGCCGGGCCGCGTCGCCGCCGTAGAAGGCGGCTGGGTCCGCGGTGTTGAGCGGACGGCGGTGTCGGCGGGCCGATCACCGTCGCCCGCCGAACTCCCAGTCGTGCACCTCGATGTCGGCGTACCGGTCCGGGGTCAGCAGGGCGCGTGCCGCGTCCGGGTCCGGCGCCCGGACCAGCAGCGCCGTACCCAGCCAGGCGGTGCCGTCGTCGGACAGCAGCGGCCCGTAGGCGATCAGCTCGTCCAGGCCGGGCGGCGGGACGAGGTCGGCGGCCTGCCCGGAGCCGAGGCCCAGCACCAGGTACCGGTTGCCGCCCTCCCGGCCGCCGGGGAACTCCCACATGGTGCGTCCCAGCACGTTGCGCCATCGGCGCAGCACCACGTCCCGGTACACACCGGCCTGGTAGTTGGGCTCGTCGAAGACGAACGCGCGCGCGGTGGCCAGATCCGGCAGGTCGACGATGTGCACGCTGCCGGTGGCCGTGTCGCTGCCGCGGTCGAAGGTCGGGCCACGGGCGATCAGCTCCGCCGCGTACCGGTCCATGTAGGACCAGTGCTCTTCGAGCAGCTCGTCGCGCAGCGCCGCGGAGTCGGGCCGGTCACGGTGATAACAGAAGAACTCCACGCCGAGAGTACCTACCATGGGCCGCACCGACGGCTCCATGCCGGCCTGGGGCGTCTTCGGGGGTCAGGGCTTGACGAGGACCTTGAGGGTCTTGCGGTCGGCCATGTCCTGGTAACCGGCGGGGACGCCGTCGAGGGTCGTCGTGGCGTCGAAGACCCTCCCCGGCTCGATGGTGCCGTCGAGGATGTCGGGCATCAGCTGCTCGATGTAGGCCCGGACCGGCGCCGGTCCGCCGGCGAGACGCAGGTTGTGGCGGAAGAGGCTGCCGAAGCCGACCGGGGCCTCCTCGTACTGCGGGACGCCGACGCGGCTGATGACGCCGCCCGGGCGGACGACCCCGACCGCCTGCTCGTAGGCGGGCATGTTGCCGACGGCCTCCAGGACCACGTGTGTGCCGTGCCCGCCGGACAGCTCGCGGACCTGGTCGATGCCTTCCGCGCCGCGGGCGGAGACGACGTCGGTGGCGCCGAACTCCCGGCCGAGCTCGGTGCGCGCCGTGTGGCGGCCCATGAGGACGATCTGCTCGGCGCCGAGGCGCTTGGCCGACAGTACCGCCAGCAGGCCGACGGCGCCGTCACCGATCACGGTGACGCGGGTGCGCTCGTTGACGCCGCCCGCCACGGCGGCGTGGTAGCCGGTGCCGAACACGTCGGAGAGCGTCAGCAGGGACGGGATGAGGGCCGAGTCCGCCGCGACGGGGAGCTTGACGAGGGTGCCGTCGGCGAGCGGGACGCGGACCGCCTCGGCCTGGCCGCCCTCTTCCGGCTCGCCGTCCCAGAAACCGGCCTGCGGGTGGACGCACGAGGTGTGCAGGCCCTCGCGGCAGAACTCGCAGGTGTTGTCGGAGATGGCGAAGGGCGCGACGACCAGGTCGCCCTTCTTGACGGATGTCACCTCGGAGCCGGTGTCCTCGACGATGCCGATGAACTCGTGCCCCATCCGTGCGGGGCCGTCCGCCGGGGACAGCGAGCCGTACGGCCACAGGTCGCTGCCGCAGATGCAGGAGGCGGTGACGCGGACGAGCGCGTCGGTGGGCTGCTTGATGACGGAGTCGGGGACCTCCTCGACTCGGACGTCGCCGGCGCCGTACATGAGGGTTGCGCGCATCAGTTGTTCTCCGTTTCGGGTGGTGGTGGGGCAGGAACAGGGTTTGCCCAGATCAGGCACTAGTTCACTGTTGCTCGTATCAGGCAAATACGGGGCAAAGGCGGCGGTGCCGAAGTTGAACGCCGAGACGGTGAAGGCGCTGAAACGCACCGCCGCGGACGGTGAGAACGAACACCGCTGGATCAGGCCAGATCGACCCAAGGGGCCGGCGGGGCCGAGGCGAAGAAGCGGAGCAGGCCCAGGAGCCGGCCGGCTGGAGGGGCGGTCCAGTGACGTTCGCCGGGGCGCGGTACTGGATCTGCCAGGCGGCCGAGGGCCCAGATGAGGGGGAACCACAGCACGCGAGCTTCCCAGGCCGGTGTGCTCGCTGAGGTTCCCTCGCCGGTTTCCCGTCGGTAGCCGTCGAGCATGGCCGGGATGCCGGTCAGGGGCATCTTGGCGAAGTCGACAGCCGGGTCGGTCCACTGGGCGTCGCCCCAGTCCACGATCCCGTTGAGCTCGGCTGTCGTCGGGGAGACAAGGAGGTTCTGCGGGGCGATGTCGCCGTGGACCAGGGCCGAGGACGGGTCCGCGGGGAGCTGCGCCGAGAGCCGGTCGAACGGACACGGTCGGTGCCGGCGGTGGGCAGGTCGAGGCGTGCGAGATCTTGGCCGCGCGGCTCAGTCGCCACTCCCCTGCCGCACCTTGGCGTAGTGGCGGGCGGCTCGTGCCCGGTTGCCGCAGCCGGGTGAGCACCATTCGCGCCGTGGGGTGTCGCGGACGAAGTACAGGATGCAGCCTGGGCCCTGGCAGGCGCGCAGCTGGTGACACAGGGGCCCGCCGAACAGGTCGACGGCGTCCTCGGCCACGGCGGCCAGCGCCGCGGCGACAGGGCGGCCCGCGGTGCACTCCGTCGTGTGCGGCTCCGGCGTGCTGCGCAGCTCCCGCCAGCGCGGGGTACGGCCGGCGTGCCGGTTGAGGGTCGCGACCATGTCCGGATCGAGTGCGCGGTCGTTCACGGCCGCGGCGGCGAGGGTCCGTATGGCGTCCCGGAGCTCCCTGGCGAGGTTCAGGTCGTGGTCCGTCACACCGTGAAGGTCAGCGTCGGCGAGTCCGACCGCGAGACGTGGGCGCATGTCGCGCAGCCACGCGGCCAGGTGCTCGACGCTCCGCAAGCCGTCCTTGGGGCGGCCTCTCACCGCGTACGAGGTGTTGCCGAGTTCGATGGCCGGGGGTTCGCCCAGGAACGGGGCGCCGCCATCCGTCAGGTGTGCCACTTCCACCCTTCTAACGCTACCTCCAGGTTGACAGCGTTATAAACACCCTGCATATTCTAATGGAACCGGGGATTCTTAGCCGTTAGAAACGGCGCCCCCGGCAGATGGGCAGCCATGCCCGCCACCGACTTCGACCACATTCACATGGCTCCACCTGGGAGGTTCCGCATGAGCACACCTGTCCTGCAGACCGGGCACGTCGGTCTGAACGTGACCGATCTGGCACGTTCCACTGCCTTCTACCGCCAGGTCTTCGGGTTCGAGATCATGGGTGAGCAGACCGACGGCGACCGCAGATTCGCCTTCCTCGGCCGCGACGGCACCCTGCTGGTCACGTTGTGGCAGCAGAGCGGCGGCGTGTTCGCCACCGACCGGCCCGGCCTGCACCACCTGTCGTTCCAGGTGCCCGACATCGAGGCGGTCCGGCGCGCCGAGGCCACCCTGCGCGAACTCGGCGTGCGGCTCTTCCACGAGGGGATCGTCCCGCACGGCGAGGGCGCGTCCTCGGGTGGTGTCTTCTTCGCCGACCCGGACGGCATCCGCTTGGAGATCTATGCGCCGACCGGCGCGGACACCGCACCGGCGCCCATGAAGGACGCGCCGACGTGCGGCTTCTTCTGACAGAGCCAACAGACCCACCTGTGCCCGGCCGCGCGCCGCGGCCCCCGGCCACGACGGAAAGGGATCGCCCATGCTCCACCCAGGCGAACGCTCGGTACAGCGCCGCGCCGGTCTGACCGCCGACGGATGGGGGTCGGCCGGCGCGGGGGCGGCCATCCCGCCGGTGGCGGCGGAGTTCCTCGGGCAACAACGTCTCGTGGTGATCGCAGCCGCCGATGACACCGGCGCGGCGTGGGTCAGCGCGCTCACCGGCCCACCCGGGTTCATCACCGCCCCCGACGACCGCTCCGTCATCGCCGACCGGCTGCCCGGCGCCGGCGATCCGCTCGCGGGCCTCTTCGACGCCGAGCGCCAGGTGGGCATGCTCATGATCGAGCCGGCAAGCCGGAGACGGATGCGGGTCAACGGCCGGGCCTGCCGGCACGGGAGCCGGCTCCTGGTCCACACCGAGCAGGTGTACTCCAACTGCCCGAAGCACCTCCAAACCCGCACCTACGTCGACGACTTGCCCTCGGCAAGCAGGACAGCGCTCGTCACCGGTGAGCTCACCGCCGATCAACAGCAGTGGATCGGCACGGCCGACACGTTCTTCGTCGGCACGTACGCGGAGGGGCTGGGAGCCGACGCGTCACACCGCGGCGGCCACCCCGGATTCGTCGCGGTGACCGGCAGCCGCCGGTTGACCTGGCCCGACTACGTCGGCAACTCGATGTACATGACACTGGGCAACCTCGAGCTCGAGCCGCGCTGCGGGCTGCTGTTCCTGGACTGGGAGCACGGTCACACCCTGCACCTGACCGGACGCGCCCGCATCGACTGGGACCCGGCGCGGGCGGCAGAGGTGCCCGGCGCGCAACGGCTGATCGACTTCGACGTCGAACGAGCCGTCCAGATCGCCGGCGGCATCCCGCAACGGTGGTCCTTCGGCAAATACTCCCGATTCAACCCGCCGGCTGAGAGGAATGCATGATGCGCGTCCGTGTCGACATGACCTTGTGCCAGACCCACGCCCAGTGCGTGTTCGCCGCCCCTGAGGTCTTCGCCCTCGACGACGATGACGAGCTGGTGTACGAGGCCGCGCCTGCCGACGCGCTGCAGCGCGCCGTGGAGGAGGCGGCTCGCGCCTGCCCCGTGCAGGCCATCGTGCTGGACGACGACTGACAGTGGTGATGGAGGTGAGCCTGTCCCTGCCCGTCTCGGCTAGTCGGGGATACCCCGGTCCGTCATCTCGTCGAGAAGGCTGTCGAGGAGGCCCACTCGGCGTTCGGTGTGGTCGGCGATCGCGATGAGGACCACGCTCAGGTCCAGATCAGGCACTCGGGCCTGTAGGGCGCGCAGGCCCGGCCACCCCCCTCCGTGGCGATAGACGCGGTGACCGGCGTGTGAGCGGACCCCGATGCCCCAGGCGTAGTCGATGGGTGTTCCGTCGTCGAGGCGTCCAGGGGTCTGCATGAGCGCCGAGATGCCGAGTTCGTCCGCGTTGAGTGCCTGACTCCAGCCCAGCAGATCGCTGACGGTGCTCCACACGCCACCGTCGCCCAGGGACAGCGGGGCGGGATGAGGGCGGGCAAGCGGCGCGGCGCCGGGAGGTGTGGGATCGGGCCCGGGCCAGTAGCACGTATCGGCCATCGCCAGCGGAGCGAACAGCCGACGCAGGGCGAACTCGGGCAGCGGCCGGCTGACCGCCCGTTCCACCACGGCGGCGAGGCAGCCAGTGCGACAGGGCGGATTCCATGTCCAGCTCCCCCTGCCGGGCGAGCAGAGCCGCGCAGGCAGCGGTCAGCTGCTTCGACAATGAGGCCGCGTAGGTGAGCGTCGTCGCGCCCAGGGGGTCACCGCGGAGTGTCAGCCCCTGGGCCAGCAGCACGGGCGGCCGGCCACCGTGCTGTATCCCGACCACGATCGGTTCGTCGAAGCGGTAGCCCGCCCTGGCGACAAGATGCTGCAACTGGGACATGTAACCGAATCATGGCCCGAGCCGGTCAACGGCGCAGCTGCTCGTTCATGATGAGGAACGCTCCCAGGCCGTGGAAGTCGTTGACCGGCCGGGTGCGGCCGAAGTAGTAGCTCAGCGAGTCGCTGGCGTTGGTGCCCTGGCTGATGTCCACGATGTTCGTCCGGCCGGCCCCGTCCACCGACAGCTTGGCCAGCACGCCCTGATAGCCGCGTTCGGCGTGGGTCTGGTAGGAGGCGTCGACGTACCCGCGCTCGACCGCCTTGGAGATCGTGTACGTGTACATGGCCGAGCAGGACGTCTCGGTCCAGTTGGCGGGGTTCGACGGCTCGGTGACGACCTGCCACCAGCGGCCGGTCGCGGGGTCCTGCCAGCGGGCGTAGGCGGGCACGAGTTCGCGCAGGATGTCGATCAGGGCCGCGCGCCGGGGATGCGTGGCCGGGATGATCTCCAGGACGTCGGTCACGGCCATGCCGAACCAGCCCATCGCCCGGCACCAGGAGATCCCGTTCGTGTTGCCGAGCGACGGCTTGACCCAGGGCGCGGTCAGGCCGCCGGGTTCGTCGTAGGCGTGGTAGAGCAGGCCGGCTCCCGTCCCGGAGGCGCGGCGCAGGTGGCTCCAGTAGACCTCCAGCTGCCTGGCCGGTTCGGCGGCGGTGAAGGAGTCGGCCGACACCCAGGCGCCGTATCTGGCCAGGAACGGGTCCACCATGTACACGCCGTCGCCCCAGAGCTGGCCCTGGCGCGAGTCGGAGGTCGAGTGCCACCAGCCGCCGTCGGAGGTGCGCGGATAGGTGTTCAGCCGCTTCCTGATCTTGGCTGCGGCGGTGCGGTAGCGGGCCTGCCCGGTCTCGCGGTACAGGGCCAGCAGGACGTTGCCCGCCTGCATGCTGTCCAGGTTGCCGAAGCTCTGGGCGATGCCGCCGGAGGAGTCGACGAACCGGTCGGCCCAGTCCTTGATGTAGGCCAGGTAACGGGGCTCGCGGGTGCGCTGCCACACCAGGTACTGGCCCCACAGGTAGAGCCCGGTGGTGTAGCCCCAGCCGCCCAGCGTGCCGGGCGTGTGTCCGGCCATGGTCGAGTCGACCACGGCCCGCGACCAGTCGATGGCCGAGGTGCCGCTCTCGTCTGAGGTGGTGGCGGCGGGGGCGGAGGGAAGAAGAAGCGCCCCGGCGGCGACGACGGCGACCGCCCTGTGTCGGATTCTGAACGGCACGGTCTTCTCCTTCTGCCGAAGCGTGTCGAGCACAGGTCCGATCTCATTCCCCCTTATAGCCATACATCGGCGGCAAACATCTGTCCATCGCGGCTGTACATCCGATGTCTCTTCGCCATGTACCAGACCGACTCCGACGCGCGGCAGGACGGCGCGGCGTTCCGACGCCACCCGTGCTCACCGCTTGGGCGGCCTGCGGCAGATGATCGACTCGTCCCCCTTCCCGGAGAACGCCATGATCAGCAGACGTTGGCCGCCCTCGTGCTGTCCCTTCCATCTGAACCAGTCGTAGTGCACGCGGATCCGCTAGTGACCCGCTCGGCCGTCGAGTGACAGGTCGGGGAACTCCGTCCCGCTCCTGTCGTCCCTGAGCACGATCCCGCCGGTGCGGCTTTTGTGGCCGACCTCGGCGACGTGGTCCCAGCCCTTGGTCTCCACCGCCGGTCGGCCGGCTCAGCGGACCCGGTCGTACACCATGGCGATCTCGCCCAGCTCGCCGGTCTCGTGGTGGGTGAGCGTCCACTTCGAGGCCGGCAGGCCGTCGTCGAACAGGCGCTGACCGCCTCCGGTGATCTCGGGGCAGATCATGAGGTACAGCCGGTCGAGCAGGTCCGCCGACAGGAGCGGCTTGATGACGCTCGGGCTGCTGTTGACGAGGATGTCGCCCGTACCGGTGGCCTTGAGGTCGGTGACGACGTCCGCGGCGGGGGCGTTCACAACGCGGGTGTGTTCCCACGGGGCTTCGGTCAAGGTGGTCGAGAGGACCACCTTCTCCGTGTCGACCAGCCACTTGGCGTATCCGCGATCACGCGGATCGGCGTTCTCGTCCGCGGCGACCGACGGCCAGAACCCCATGAATCCCTCGGCATTGATCCGGCCGAGCAGCGCCGTCGTCGCGCCCTCCCAGATGCGGGTCATGTGGTTCCGCGCGACCTCGGTGACCACGTAGGGGGCGAACGCCCCGAAGTCGCTGGGCCCGCCGGGGCCGTGGTAGCGCCCGTCGAGGGAGAGGCTGAGGTTCGCGGTCACCCTGCGACCGGTCGGGTTCGTCATCTCGTGCTCCTTGTATCAGTGTCGTGCTCGGGGTCGTGCAGGTTCGCGGCGAGGGTCGCCGCGAGCTTGTCGAGGCTCTGGCCGAAGCCGATCTCGATGCCCGCGATGAAGTCCGCGGAGCCGACGGTGCTGTCGGTGATCCGCCAGTGGACGTCGAGGTCTGTGCCCGTGCCGGTGGGCCGGAGGCCGAGGTCGACGTGAGAGGTGAAGGCGAGGCTCCCGTCGGGAAGCAACGGGGAGAGCCGGTACGTGAGGCGCTCCCCCGGGCGTACGTCGTCGACGACGCCCTCCGCGCGGCCGGCGACCACGTCGGAGCCGTCGGCGTCCTCGGCGTCGCGGTACTCGTGGATGATCCGCCCACCTGGTCGAGCCTCGAACACGAGCTCGGAGACGCGCAGGTCGTCAGGCGTCCACCAGCGGACGAGCAGGGGCTCCTCGGTGAGGTGGCGCCAGACCAGCTCGGGGCGCCCCGGCAGCGACCGGGAGAACCTGAACGAGCGGCCGTCGGCCCACCCCGGCTCCTTCGCGGCGAACCGCTCCGCGTCGAGGCTGAGCCCGTAGCGGTCGTACGTCTCGCGTGGGCCGCCGGCCTGGTCGGCGGTGTCGGCGAGCCGTCCGAGTGCGGCTGCCAGGTCTCGCAGGGGGGCGGACTGCAGCGCGTAGACGCGGCGCTGGCCGGTGCGGTGGGAGGTGACGAGGCCGGCGCGCTCAAGGGTCTGCAGGTGCTTGGTCGTCTGCGGCTGGCGCGCCTGGGCGAGCTGGGCGAGGACGCCGACCGGCCGGGGTCGCTCGGCCAGCAGGCTCACGAGCCGCCAGCGGGCCGGATCGGCCAGTGCGGTGAGGAGTGCGTCCATGGAGAGAAGTATTCTCCACAACGAATATTCGTGTCAAGGAATATCTGTGGCCGTTCCTCCGCGGGGGGAGCGTGACCTCCACCGCCCTCGTCGGTCAGGCGCGGCCGGCCAGGTCGTCGGTGGGACGGGGGGCCACGAGCAGGGCGGCGACCAGGCAGGCCGCGGCCGCGGCGAGGGCGATGATCAGTCCGGTGCGTTCCGCCGGAGCGGTGAGCAGAAGCCAGCCGAAGACGGCGGTGCCGAGGGAGCCGCCGAGTTGGCGGGCGAAGGTCAGCGTGCCCATGGTGGCGCCGATCTGGTCCGGCCGGGCGCGCCCCTGGGCGATCAGCGTGTACGCCTGCATGGAAAGACCGAGCGCCGCACCGGCCAGAGCCATCCCCGCGGTGGCGACCACAAGACCGAGAGGGCGCGGAGCGCCGTGAAGCGCCGGCAGGACGGCCAGGGCCGTCATGCCGGCGGCGCCCATCGCGAGGGCGAGGTAGCCCCAGCGCGGCATGGCGGGACGGCGGCGGGCCAGCACCGAGAACGTGATCGTGGCGGCCAGTTGGCCGCCGGTGAGCGCCAGCAGCAACAGGCCGGTCGTGCCGCTGTCCGCTCCGGTCCCTTCCTGGACGGCCAGAGGGATGAACGGGAACGTGCCGAACAGCGCGATCCCAGCCAGGCCGGTCGAGGCGATGCTGCGGGCGACCCCGCGGTCACGGAAGAGCGAGGGCGGGATCAGTGGCGCGGCGGCGCGGCGCTCGACCCTGAGGAAGGCGCCCGCGCAACCCGCGACGGCCACGAGCACGGCCGCCGCGCCCGGGGCGTTGTGAGCCAGGGACTCGGAGGCGCCGAGGGCGACCACGCCGCTGCCCCCCGCGGTGATGAGCAGGGTGCCGGTCCGGTCGAAGGTGACGCCGGCCTGATGTCGCGGCTTTCCGGGGACTCCAGGCGAGAGGAGCGCGGCGGCGGCGCACAGCGGGAGGTTGACCAGGAAGATCCAGCGCCAGCCGGGACCGGCGGCCAGCAGGCCGCCGAGCGGAGGTCCGGCCAGTGCGGACAGCGCGAGGACGCCGGTCAGATATCCCTGGCGTCGCACCATCTCCTCGCGGGCGAACAGCTGCGCCAGGGCGCTGATCGCGGTGACCACCAGACCGCCCCCGCCGATGCCCTGGACCGCCCGGGCAGCGACGAGCATCGGCATGGACGGTGCCAGGGCGCAGCCCAGGGAGCCCAGGGCGAACAGCGCGAGAGTCCCGCGGAAGAGGGCGCGGCGGCCCAGCAGGTCGCCGAGCCTTCCGTGGACAGGGGTGGAGACGGTGACGGTGAGCAGGTAGACAGCGGTGACGCCGGCGACGGCACTGCCGGCTTCCAGGTCGGAGGTGATGCTCGGCAGCGCGGCGACCACGATGGTGGTGTCGAGCTGGGCCATGAGCATGCCCAGAAGCAGAGCGGCGAAGGCGAGCCGTGTTCCGCGCGACGGCCGGGCTGTGACCGTCCGAGTAGACGTGTGCATATCGCACACGTTAAAGTGCTTGCGTATCGCACGCAACTAGGAGTGGTCATGCCCGAACCCCCGGCCCAGGACGATCACGCCACCGACCCGGAAGATCCCTCCCGCGCCCACCTCGGCCGGTCGGCGAGAGTGACCAGGCGCGCGCTGAGCCGCGATGCCGCCTTTGGAACTGCCGGTGGCGGCAGTGCCTCGGAGCGTACGGCTGGGGGAGCCGGTGGGAGGTGGGGCAGCGGCGGCAGGTCCGGGAACAGATGGGCGCGGCGGGCAGGTCGAGGTAACGCTTCATCCGCGGCGGGTACGGCTGCTCTTTGCCCGGATAGATGCTATGCATATCGACCAGCTGGACCAGGCGATCGCCGACCCACAACGTGTCGTAGCCAAGCTCCTCGATCCCATGGCAGAACGCGCTCAGGCCAGCGGAGCTGCTGATAGCGGGCCCGACCATGGGAAGCGTGAAACCAAGCTTCATTGGCCAGATTTTCGGTGATCCGTCGACCGTCCGCTCAGACGGGAAGTCCGGTGATGCTGAGGGCGAAGTCCAAGTTCCCCACCCCATGGTTGGCGAGGCCCACCGTGACCACGCCCGCTCCTTCCAGCCAGTGCGCCATTTTCAGGCCACCGACGTCCAGCGGGCGCAGCCCGAGGCTCTCGATGAACGCCTCCACACTTGCCTTGGCCTGCGCATTGTCGCCGGCGATGAAGACGTCGGGCCGACCCTTCTCCAGGACATGACGGAAGATGGTGTTGAACGCCTTCACCACGCTGGCGCTGGCCGGGGCCGCCTTGGCGACTTCCTGCGCGATCGAGGTCTCCTCGCGGTGCGCCAGCCCGTCGAACGTGGAATTGAAGGGATTGCTGATGTCGACGATGACCTTGCCCGCGAGGGCGTCTCCGTACTGGGCGACGACCGGCACGACGCCGTCGTACAACAGGGCCACGATGACGATGTCCCCGGCCGGGGCGGTGCCCCATTCTCCCGTCGTGGCGCCGCCGCCGAGAGCCTTGGCCAGGTCAGCGGCCTTGGACTGATCGCGGCCCATGACCTCGACGGTGTTGCCGCCCGCTACCGCCCGCGCGCCGATGGTGCGGGCCATGTTCCGGTGCCGATGATGCTGATGTTGCTCATGAGATGTCCTGCCCTGGTGGTGGTTGTTCGGTTCAGATGGCGGTGGTGCCGCCGTCGGCGACGAGTTCCATGCCGTTGACGTAGCTGGAGTCGTCGGAGGCGAGGAAGAGGGCGGCGGTGGCGATTTCGTCGGGGCGGCCCATCTGGCCGCGGGGGATGAGGGACTCGAACTGACGCTTGGTGGCCTCGTCGAAGAGTTCTTCCTGCTTGGCGGTGGCGACCTGGCCGGGGGTCAGGACGTTGACGCGGATGCGGCGGTCCTTGAGCTCGTTGAGCCAGACGCGAGCCCAGGCCTGCTGGACGGCCTTGCTGCCGGCGTAGACGCTCCAGCCGGGGAAGGCGCCGAGGGAGGCGTTGGAGCCGGTCATGAGGATGGAGCCGCCGTCGTTGAAGAGCGGGAGGGCCTTCTGGACGGTGAACAGGGTGCCGCGGGCATTGAGCCCGAACCAGGTGTCGAACTGGGCCTCGGTGATCTCGCCGAGCGGGGCGGGCTCGCCCCCGCCTGCGCTGGCCCACAGCACGTCGAGGCTGCCCTTCTCCCGCTTGACGGTGTCGTACAGGCGGTCCAGGTCGTCCAGGTCGGCGGCGTCGCCCTGGACGCCGGTGACGTTGCGGCCGATCTGCTTCACGGCCTCGTCCAGGGCGTCCTGGCGGCGACCGGTGATGAAGACGTGCGCTCCCTCGTCGACGAACAGCTTCGCGCCGGCCAGCGCCATGCCGGTGGTGCCGCCGGTGATGACCGCCACCTTGCCGTCAAGCTTTCCCATGTTGCTCCTTCAGGTCGATGGTGCCGTGCGCACCTGGGATGACGGAGTTATGTACACCGTCCTGTGTGCTTACGGTACGGGGCGTGCGGCCGGAGCGCAAACTATGTACACCGATCGTTACCCAGATCGGATACCATGGACCCATGTCGGAGTTGGAGAAGGGCCCCCAGGGCCGCCGCCGCGGCCGGGGCGCCCGCGAGCGCATCCTCGGCGCGTCCCAGCAACTGTTCCGCGAGCAGGGCATCAACCGCACCGGCATGGACCAGCTCTGCGCGGCGGCCCAGGTGTCCAAGCGGACGGCCTACCAGCACTTCACCGGCAAGGACGAACTCGTCGCCGAGTACCTGCGCCGGTTCGACCCCTCCGTTCTGTCCGGCGTGTTCGACCGCACCGACCTCACTCCCCGCGAACGGCTCCTCGCCGCCTTCGACATACCCCCCACCACTCCCCTGTGCCCCTACATCGCCGCCGCCGTCGAACTCCACGACCCCCAGCACCCCGCATCCCAGTACGCACGCGACTACAAGAAAGCGGTCGCCGCGCGGCTCGCCGACACCGCCCGCGAAGCCGGCGCCGCCGACCCTGAACAGCTCGGCGAGCAGCTCGCACTGCTCATCGACGGCGCCGCGGCCCGCACCCGGGTCCTCAACGCCGACGCCTTCCCCACCGCCGCCGCCATCGCCGCCGTCCTCATCGACAACGCCATCCCCGCCACAGCCGGCGATGACCGGCGACGGGAGGAAGTGTCAAGTTGACTTGGCACTCCGCGACCGGGCTGGACGCGCTGCCGGTCGCGCGGCTGCACCCCTGGTACGCGACACCAGCCGCCAGGCACCCGGCCCGGACCCGCTGGGGCCGATCTGCTCGCTGATCGACGCCGGGTCCGAACGCCGGTTGCACGCGTTTCAGGCCGTCCTCGCCGACATGGGTCTAAACGTCTCGTCTGAGCTGTCCGGCAGAGCGCTGAGGCTGTTCAGTACGCTGACCCTTCTGCGCGACCCCGCCGGCGCCCGGGCCCGGCGGGGCTTCTTCTACCCCGAAACACGAGGACCGATGGTGGAGATGCCGATCGGAAGAGCAAGACCTCCGGGCCGTTCAACAAGCCCGTCGATCCCATCGTCGGCCAGCTCATCGAGGCGTGGAAGCTCGCCCGCCCACTCCAGCCTGACATCGAGGACTGCAAGACCCGGCGGCGCCGCCAGCACCCGTTCACCTACCGCGGCCGGCTGATCGGGTCTTCCTACCTCAACGAAAAGATCCTTCCCGCGCTGTGCCGCAAGGCCGGAATCCCGGAACAAGACTCCCGCGGAGCCCTCACCAGCCACCGTGCGCGAACCACCATCGCCACCCAACTGCTCGACGCACGCGAACCGCTGTCTCTAGCCGACGTGCGGCAGTGGCTCGGGCACAAACACCCCGCCACCACCCGGCGGAACGCCGCGATCCTGCAGCGCACCCTGGCCGCCGCCTAGCGACTACTTCGCCCGCAATGTCCGGACTATCGAAGTCCTCATCGACCGCGAGAGCATCCTGTGCGGCGCCGCCGACGCACCGCCTGGCCTGCGCCCGTTGTCACTTCTACCTGCCCAGGCAGTCCCACGCCGGGCAGTTGCTGGCGGTCAAGGAAGACATCGAGCAGATTCTGGAACAGCTCGACCTCACCGACGACGAACGCCAAGCCCTCGAGGGCGACCGCCCACCGGGGTGGCCTTCATCTCGCTGACGACTCCACGCGACAGTCTCCCCGGAGGATCGTCATGAGCCCCGTCGTGCGGAGGTTGCCTCAGTCATCCTGGCGAAAGATGATCGCGGCGCCCAGGGCGGCATCGGCGGGCACGAACATCTCTCCGGTACCGGTGTGGGTGACCGGGATGTCGTTGTCGCGCAGGAGCCGCTCGGTGGCGGCGATGTCGCGTACGGACACCGTGTAGGCGACGAACGCCGGCAGGGCCGCCGGGCGTTCACCTGGCAGCAGGCCGGCGAGCGCCGATGCGGCCACGATGGTGATGTTCGCCCGGTCGAAACGCGTCACCTGGCCGTCCCGTGCCTGGCCGAAGTAGGTGCCGTAGCGGTGCTCAAGCTCGGGCAACGCCGAGTCGGCGACGCACAGCACGCATTCGACCAGCCCGATGGCGCCGTTGGGATGGTCGGTGTGCTGCTCGCCCTCCAGTGCCTCGACCGGAGTGTTCTCGGCGAATCCGATCCTGCCTTCCGGCACCCGCCCAGCAGGCAGATGGGGATGGGAGATCTCCAGGTAGCGGGCGGGCTCCATCTTGGTCCCGGTGCTGGTCTCGACGGGTCGCTGGATGGCGTGCACGCCGCCGTGGCTGACGTCAGCGGCGGTCAGCCGCGCGGCGACGCTGTCGATGTCTGGCGTATCGGCGATCATGATGTGAATGCCCTGGAAACGCTGGAGCAAGAACGTGATGTTGGCGGCGGTGGCACGGATGGCCGCTGTCAGCCCCGGCAGTTTGTCATCGGGCACCTGCAACGGGATGGGTCGGGCTTCGTCGGGCATGCGGCCGGTGTCGTCGATGACGGCTACCAGTTCGATGAAGTTGCGGGGGAAATACACATGGGTGTTGGCCACGCCGAACGGTTCGGCGTGGCCTCCCGCGACGCGCGGGAGGACGGGATAGGCGGGTGCCGGCATGGTGAAGCCGAGCCGGCGGTACCGCTCCATCGCCTGGTCCATGTCTTGCACGATGTGCCCGACGTGATGCAGGCCGTTGATGTCGTCGCCCATGACGGGCCACCTCCGCACCTTAGATAATTTGAGAGATCACTATCTTCTGAGAGTACACCATCATTTGCGTGGGCGGTAAAATGATCGCTTTCCGCCTCTCGTCGAGGCTCTGGCCGCCCAGCCGCCAGGTTCGCCGTCCTGTCCGCCGAAGAGATCGCCGCAGGGCACGCACGAGAGGTGTTCGCGGTCACCGTGCCGGAACTGCTGGTGGCCAACCTGCGGAAGAGTCCGGGCGCGATCCGCGAGGTCGGCGAAATCGTGGCGGACAAGGCCGGATGGAGGCAGCTCTCGCCCAGGCCCTCGCATATCGAGCTCTACCCCGCCGAAGGGGCGCTGCCGCTGGCACTGGAAGAGGCCGCCTTCCGCCTCAACCCCACGCAGGGACTGGCCGGCATGAAACTTGCGGGGTGTGGTGTCGAGCGCGGCGAAGGCGAGCCGTGTTCCGCGCGACGGCCGGGCTGTGACAGTCTGAGTAGACGTGTGCATATCGCACGCGTTAAGCTGCTTGCGAATCGCACGCAACTAGGAGTGGTCATGCTTTCCGAACCCCCGGCCCAGGACGATTTCGCCACCGAGCCGGAAGATCCGTCCCGCGCCCACCTCGCCGGAGCGGGCCCGGCCCTCTTCCGGCTGGTCCGCTTCTGGTCGCGCCGATGGGTGGCGGCCACCGCGGGAGAGACGACCGGAGACATGTCCCGCGTCCAGGACATCCTCGTGCTGGAGGCGGTCGACGCCGCCTCGGCGCGGCTGGGCGAGGTGTCCGTCACCGATGTCGCGCACGAACTCGGCCTCGACCGCTCGGGCGCCAGCCGCATGATCAGCGCGGCCGTCGACCACGGCTACCTCGCACGCGCCTCCTCCGAGCAGGACGCACGCCGGGCGACGCTGACCGTCACCCCCGCCGGCGCGGAGGTTCTGACCGGGGCGCACGCCTTCCAGGAAGAAGTGTTCGCCCGCCTCACCGCCACCTGGGATCCCGACGAGGTCGCGAGCTTCGCGAGCGGCCTGCGCCGCCTGGCCGGCGAGACCGCCGCGACTTGAGCCGGACCGCCAGGCCGCGGCGACGCGGGGGCTGGCAGCTCCGCCACGCGGGTGGCGATCCGGCCGAACAAGTCACCGACCGTGGTCAGGGCGGCGGCGCGCAGCATGTCAGCCGGGATCGGCGTGCCGTCCGGGCCCACCAGGGGCACATCCGTTCCGCGAGCGGCTCGTCGGTGACGGGAAAGCCGTCGGCAGCCGGCCGCGCGCGCACGGCCGCTCCGCCGTCGCCGTCAGGCGTACTCCGCGGGGATGTCGAGGATGCGCAGGACGGCGCAGGCCAGGGTCTTGCCGGCACCCACCCCGATGAGCAGCACGTAGTCGCCGGGGGCCAGCGCCCCGTCGGCCAGCAGATGGTCGAGGGCGACGAACTGGTCGCTGACCCCGAGGTGCCCGATACCGGCACCGTAGTCCCAGGTGGTGTCGGCCAGGGTCAGCCCGAACCAGCTCGCCCGCTCCTCCACGTTGTCCCAGCGCCCGTGCGGGAACGCCACGCGCTCCACCTCGTCGAGGGTGATCCCCGCCTCCTTGAGGGTCCGCTCCACCAGCTCCACCAGCGTCCTCTGCATCGCCAGCATGACGCCGGCGCCGTCGCGGGCCAGCAGTCGCTCGCGGAACTCACGGTGGCGGGCGGCGAAGTCGAGCGGCCGGCCCACGGTCGCGTCGGGCGGGAACAACGGCACGCCGCCGTCGTTGACCGCGTCGGCCTCCGGCAGCACGGTCACGTTGACCGACCGCAACTGCGCGAAGCCCGGGTCCGTGGTGACCAGCAGCGCGCACCCGGCGTCACCCACCACGTAGCCCTCGATCATGCGCCACCGGTCCACCAGCGGGCTGCCGTGGTTGTCGGCCCCGACCAGCAGCGCCCTGCCGCCCGGCCGCAGGTACCCGGCGGCGAGCTGCAGCGCGCCGAACATCCCGCAGCATCCCTGCCGCAGCTCGGCGGCCAGGACGTCGCCGCCGACCAGGTGCTGTTGCAGGTAGTACTGCGGCTGCCAGCCCTCCGGCCCCTGGTGCCAGACGTCGGCGTACAGCATGAGGTCCAGGTCGCGCGGCGACATCCCGCCGGAGCGCTCGAACGCGTGCCGGGCCGCGCGCAGCGCGAGCTCCGGAGCCGGTACGTCACCGGCCACCGCCGCACCGCGCAGGCGGAAGTACTCCATCTCGCCGGCCGGATAGCGGCCCTCGGCGACGGCCGTCTCGATGCTGACCACCGGTGGCAGATGGACGCCGATACTGCGCAGGTAGATGTCGGATGTACGCATCCGTGCTCCTTCAGCGCGGCAGGCCGCGGCGCGGGACGTGGTGGAACGAACAAGCCTCTGGTGGGGAGGGGGAAAGAGCCTGCTGGAAGAGCTGTCGGGTTGCCGATCACAGGCCGGCGACACGTATGACGGCCTCGCAACCTGGACGTCGGAAGATGTGTCCGGGGCGGTCAGCGCCGATGGTAATCGGGAAGATCCATCCATGACTAGTGGTGTCATTCCTCGGACGAACCATGGATAATCTTCACCTCCGATGATCACCGGCGTGCCGACGCAGGGGTGCCACTTCTCGGCCCGGAAAGCAGCTCACCCCATGTCCCAGAACCAGGCTCCGGCCACCGGTCAGAAGCGCACCGGCCGGCTCATCCTCGTGCTCGCGGGCCTCACCGCGGTCGCTCCGCTGGCCGTCGACATGTACGTGCCCGGCTTCCCCGGCCTGGCCAGATCCTTCGGCACCGCGGCCTCCTCGGTCCAGCTGTCCCTGACGGCCTTTCTCGTCGGGCTCGCCGCGGGGCAGCTGCTCCTGGGCCCGGTCAGCGACGCGGTGGGCCGCCGCCGCGTCCTGCTGGCCGGCGCCGCGCTGTTCACGGTGCTGTCGCTGGCCTGCGCCGTCTCCCCCAGCATCGAGATCCTCGACGCCGCGCGGCTGTTACAGGGCGTCGCAGGGGCGGCGGGCATGGTGGTCGCCCGGGCCGTGCTCACCGACCGCTTCCACGGCACCCCGGAGGCGGGTCGTCACTTCGCGACCCTGTCCGCGATCGTGTTCATGGCCCCCGTGGCCGCGCCGGTGCTCGGCGGGGCCATCCTCGGCATCGGCTCCTGGCGCCTCGTCTTCACCGCGCTGGCGGGCTTCGGCGTCCTGCTGATCGCGGGACTCCTCGCCTGGGTGCCGGAGAGCCTGCCCGCCGCCCGCAGGCAGTCGGGCGGGGTGGCCGGCGTGGCCAAGGCCATCGCGATGCTCGCCCGGCGGCCCGCCCTCGTGGGGTACGTGCTCGCCGCGTCCTTCACCGGGGCCGCGCTCTTCACCTACATCGCCGGCTCGACGTTCGTCTTCCAGGACGTCTACGGCCTCTCGGCCACGCGGTACAGCCTCGTCTTCGCCGTCAACGCCCTCGGCATGCTGGCCTCCAGCGTCCTGTTCGGCCGCCTGTCCGCCCGCGTCCGGGCGGACACCCTGCTCGTCGCGGGGCTGACCGTGTCCGGCACCGGTACGGCGGCCCTCGTCGCGTCGCTGGCCACGACCGGCGGCTCCTTCGCCGCCACCTGGGCCTGCCTGTTCGTCACCGTCGCCGGCCTCGGCACGGCGCTGCCCGCCACCACGACCATCGTCCAGTCACTCGGCCACGACGCTCCAGGAGCGGCCTCCGGCCTGCTCGGCGGCAGCCAGTTCATCCTCGGCGCGGCCGCCTCACCCCTGTCGGGTCTCCTCGGCAACGGCCGCACGGTCTCCATGGCCGTCATCATGCTGGCCGCCTTCGGCCTCGCCGCGCTGTCCCTCGGCCTGGTGCGCCGGGCTGGGGGACGTGCGGCGGCTTGACACTTCTTTTGGAATGTGGGCGTAATGGCTGCCGCGTCGCGTGTCGCCGCCGGGAGGACGGACGGAGGCATGGAGGCGCCGAATCAAAGGGGATGACACCGTGGCCACTCACACCGTCGGTCGTGCCTGAGCACACCGCGCCCGCGCGTCGTCCCATGCCTCTTGCGGTGTCGTAGAACCCGCTCGCTTCGGCATGCCCGTGCGGGTTTCCCATGTCATCGACACCCGCCGCAAGGAGCCAGACCCAGCATGCCCATGAACTTCAACCAGCAGATCATCGACGAATACCGCGCCAACAAGGGCCAGGTCGGCGGCCCCTTCGAAGGAGCCCGGCTGCTCCTGCTGACCACCGTGGGCGCCAGGACCGGCGCCGAGCACACCACGCCGCTCGGCTGCCTGCCCGACGGCGACCGCATACTCGTCATCGCCTCGGCCGGCGGCGCGCCCCGGCATCCGGCCTGGTATCACAACCTGCTCGCCAACCCGCAGGTCACCGTGGAGGACGGCGTCTGGACGTACCAGGCCAAGGCGGTCGTGCTCGAGGGCGAGGAACGCGAGCGCCTGTTCGCCCGCGCCGTCGAGGCGGACCCGGGTTGGGGCAGGTACCAGGAACAGTCGGGCCGCGTCCTGCCGGTGGTGGCGCTGATGCCGATCGCGTTCCGGCCGCCCGCCGGCGCTCTCGGCGACGCGCTGGTCACCATGCACGACGGTTTCCGCCGCGAGCTTGCCCTCATCCGCGCGGAGGTGGCCCGGTCGGGGCCCCGCGTGGCCGCGCAGCTGCGGGTCAACTGCCTGACCATGTGCCAGGGCCTGCACGGTCACCACTCGAAGGAGGACACGTTCATGTTCCCGGAGCTGGAGAGCCGTCATCCGGAGCTGGCCGCGGTGATGGCACGGCTGCGGGCCGAGCACGAGGTGATCGCGCGGCTGCTCGACGAGCTCAAGACGCTGCTGGCCGCCGACGATGTCGCCCCCGAGACCCTGCTGAGCGAGGTGAACCGGCTCACCCAGGAGCTGGAGGCCCACCTCGACTATGAGGAGGAGCAGCTCGTACCGCTGCTGAACTGATCTGCCGCGGGAGGCCGACGGGTTCGGCTCGGCGATGCCGGCGATGGGGTCGAGACTCTCCACCTGGTGGACCGGAGAGTCTCCTCGCCGCTCCGGCAACGCACCCCTCACCGTCGCGCCATATCACTGTCAGTGACCATCAGGTTACGTTCGGCGTGCGACGCGGTGGTGATCTCCGTGGGAGGAGCGGACCGCGGCAGGGATCCGCACCGTTGGTGACCCCGGGACGACCCCCGGCATAGAGCGAAGGTGGGGTGGCCGAGATTCATCTGACTCCGCACGAACAGGAACGCCTGCTGATCCATGTGGCCGCGGATGTGGCCCGCAGGCGGAAGGAGCGGGGAGTTCTCCTCAACTACCCGGAGGCGGTCGCGCTGATCACGGCGCACGTGCTTGAGGCGGCCCGGGACGGCAAGTCCGTTCACGAGCTCATGACCGCCGAAGAGAAGATCCTCTCCCGTGACGACGTCATGGAGGGCGTCCCCGAGATGATCACCGACATCCAGGTCGAGGCGACGTTCCGCGACGGCACCAAGCTGGTCACCATCCGTGCCCCCTTCGCGGAACCGGAAGCGGAGACGCTGGTCGATCCGGGGAAGATCGACCATCCTGAGGGCGCCGCACAGGTGGCCTTCAACGAGGGCCGCGAGATCACGATGGTGACTGTCACCAACAGTGACGACCGTCCCATCCAGGTGGGCTCCCACTACCACTTCTACGAGGCCAATCCCCGCCTCAGCTTCGACCGCTCCGCCGCCTACGGCAAGCGCCTGCACATTCCCGCCGGCAGTTCCGTCCGGTTCGAGCCCCGGTGCACCCGGACGGTGGGGCTCGTGCCCATCGAGGGCAGGCGCATCGTCGCCGGCCTGCGCGGCGAGGTCGGAGGGCAGCTCGATGGATGAGTCCCTGACGGACACCCCGGCGGACCCGCCCGCCGAGCCGGTGGCGGAGGCGTCGTCACGGGATGGCGTGCCGGACCCGGAGATCCCGCCGGTCGAGCAGCCTCTCACCCGCACGCAGTACGCCGACCGGTTCGGCCCGACCGCCGGGGATCGCATCCGGCTGGCGGACACCAACCTGCGGATCGAGATCAGCGAGGACTGGTCGGGTGGTCCGGGACGCAGCGGCAACGAAGTCATCTTCGGCGGCGGCAAGGTGATCCGCGAGTCGATGGGGCAGTCGTGCGCGCCGCGCGACTCGGCGAAGTTCGGCGCCCCGCAGCCACCTGACACCGTCATCACCGGCGCGGTCGTCCTGGACCATTGGGGCGTCGTCAAGGCCGACGTCGCCATCCGCGACGGCCGGATCGTCGCGCTCGGCAAGGCCTACAACGACGAGACCATGGACCGGCTGCACGACGGGCACGAGCGGGCCACGGACTTCCTGATCGGTCCCGAGACCGAGGTCATCGCGGGCAACGGCAAGATCCTCACCGCGGGCGGAATCGACACCCACGTGCACTTCATCTGCCCCGAGCAGGTCCACGAGGCCCTCGCCGCGGGCGTCACCACCCTCATCGGCGGCGGCACGGGCCCCGCCGAAGGCAGCACCGCCACCACCGTCACGCCCGGCTCCTGGCACATCACCCGGCTGTTCGAGGCGCTGGACGCCTTCCCGGTCAACATCGGGCTGCTCGGCAAGGGCAGCACCATGTCCACCGAATCCCTCTACAACCAGGTGGAGGCGGGCGTCCTCGGGTTCAAGATCCACGAGGACTGGGGGGCCACCCCGGCCGTCCTGCGCCGCTGCCTGGAGGTATGCCGGGCGACCGGCGTCCAGCTGGCCCTGCACGCCGACTCGCTGAACGAGGCGGGCGCGGTCGCCGACACCATCGAGGCCATCGGCGACCACCCGATCCACGTCTTCCACGTCGAGGGCGCCGGCGGCGGCCACGCCCCCGACATGATCACCATGGCCGGCCTGCCGAACGTGCTGCCGGCCTCCACCAACCCCACCCGTCCCTTCACCGTCAACACGGTCAAGGAGCACATCGACATGGTGATAGTCTGCCATCACCTCAACCCGCTGGTGGAGGAGGACCTGGCCTTCGCCGAGTCGCGGATCCGGCCCTCCACGATGGCCGCCGAGGACATCCTGCACGACCTCGGCGCCATCTCGATCATGTCGTCGGACGCCCAGGCGATGGGCCGCATCGGCGAGATGATCATCCGGACGTGGCAGACCGCGCACGTGATGAAGGCCAGGCGCGGCCCGCTGGAGGGCGACCGGGCCGGCGACGCCGGGGCCGACAACCACCGGGCCCGCCGCTACGTCGCCAAGTACACGATCAACCCGGCCATCGCGCACGGCATCGATCACGAAGTCGGCTCGGTCGAGGTGGGCAAGCTCGCCGACCTGGTGCTGTGGGAGCCGAAGTTCTTCGGCGTCAAGCCGCATCGGGTCATCAAGGGCGGCCAGATCTCCTACGCGCAGGTGGGCGACGCCAACGCCTCCATCACCACCCCGCAGCCGGTCCTGCCCAGGCCCATGTGGGGGGCGACGGGGCGGGCGCCCGGCGCCAACGCGGTCAACTTCGTCACCGAACGCGCCATCAGGGCGGGCTTGGCCGAACGGGTCAAGGTGAGCAAGGAGTTCAGGGCCATCCGCGACACCCGCAAGGTCTTCAAGGCCGACATGCGGGAGAACAACGCCCGCCCGGCCATCCGCGTCGATCCCGACACCTTCGAGGTGGAGATCGGCGGAGCGGAGGCCAAGGACGTCAAGACGGAGATCGACGACCAGCTCGTCGACGGCAATCAGTTCGCCGACACACTGCCCATGGCTCAGCGGTACTTCCTCTTCTGATCGCCGCCACCTGATCGACCCGCCGTGACGGCCCCCCGGTGGCCGACCCACCAGGATCGACCGACGTGAACGACCGACGTGAACGAAAGGTGAGCCACGCACGATGAACCGTGCCGCCCTGCTCGTCCTGGCCGACGGCCGTTTCCCCGCCGGAGGGCACGCCCATTCCGGTGGGGCCGAGGCGGCCGTCACCGCGGGACGCGTGCGTGACGTGGCGAGCCTGGAGGAGTTCTGCCGCGGCCGGCTGCACACCAGCGGCCTGGTCGCGGCAGGGCTCGCGGCCGCGGCCGCCGCCGGGTACGACCCGCTGCTGCTGGAGGAGGCGGCCGACGCCCGCACCGCCGCCCCCGCCCTGCGGCGGACGTCGCGCAGGCTCGGGCGGCAACTGCTGCGGGCCTGCCGGGCCGCCTGGCCCTGCTCCGAGCTCGATGCCCTCGCCGCGGCGTGGCCGCGGGGCGCCCACCAGCCCGTGGTCCTCGGCGTGGCGGCCCGCCGCGCCGGGCTGACCCCGCTGGACGCCGCGTACGTGGCGGCGTACGAGAGCATCGGCGGCCCGGTCACCGCGACCGTCCGCCTGCTGCGGCTGGACCCCTTCGACGCCGCCGCCGTCCTGGCCCGCCTGGCCGCCGACCTCGACCACGTCGCGGCCCTGGCGGCCGACGCCGCACAGCGCGTCCACACCGACGGACCCGCCGCGCTGCCGGCCGTCTCGGCGCCGCTGCTCGACATCGCCGCCGAGCAGCACGCCGCCCGCCCCGTCCGTCTGTTCGCCTCCTGACCACGCCTTCGACCCTCCCGGGAGCAGCCATGCATCTCCACCACAGCGGTACCTTCCCCGAGGGCCACGTCCACGGCCCCGGCGGCTCCTTCGAGCGTCCCGGTGGCCGCCGTCGCGCCATGCGCATCGGCCTCGGCGGGCCGGTCGGCTCCGGCAAGACCGCCACCGTCGCCGCCCTGTGCCGGGCGCTGCGCGAGGAGTTGTCCATCGCCGTGGTGACCAACGACATCTACACCCGCGAGGACGCCGAGTTCCTGCTGCGCGAGGCCGTCCTGCCCGCCGAGCGCATCACCGCGGTCGAGACCGGCGCCTGCCCGCACACCGCCATCCGCGACGACATCTCCGCCAACCTCGAAGCCGTCGAGGACCTGGAGGACCATCTCGGCTCGCTCGATGTGATCCTCGTCGAATCGGGCGGCGACAACCTCACCGCGACCTTCTCCAAGGGCCTGGCCGACGCGCAGATCTTCGTCATCGACGTCGCCGGCGGCGACGACATTCCCCGCAAGGGCGGCCCCGGCCTCACCTCCTCCGACCTGCTCGTCATCAACAAGACCGACCTCGCCCCCCACGTCGGCGCGGACCTGGCGGCCATGGCCCGCGACGCCAAGGCCCAGCGCGGCGACCTGCCCACCGTCCTGACGGCGGTCAAGACCCCGGGCGGCATCACACCCGTGGCCGACTGGGTCCGCCGGCGCCTGGCCGACTGGACCGGCGGCCCCGCATGACCCTCGCGCCCTCTCCGGCCGGACCGGCCCGGCGCACCGGGCTCGGCGTGCGCGCCACCGCCCGCATCCGGGCGGCCCGCGCGCACAACGCCACCGTCCTGCCTGTCCTCGCCGGTGACGGCCCCTTCGACCTGCGCCGCGGCCGCCCGCACGGCGACCAGGCACGGGTGTGCATCGTCGGCGCCATGAGCGCCCCCCTCGGCGGCGACCGGCTGCGCATCGAGGCCATCGCCGAACACGACGCCCACCTGCGCATCACCACCGCCGCCGCCACCATCGCCCTGCGCGGCCCCACCACCGACCACGCCACCTACGACGTGCACCTGACCGCGGCCGAGCGGGCCGGCCTGCACTGGCTGCCCCAGCCGCTCATCTCCGCCGCCCGCAGCAACCTGCGCCAGAGCTGCACCATCGACCTCGCCCCGACCGCCCGACTCCTTCTGCGTGAAGAGATCGTCCTCGGCCGTGCCGGCGAGCCGCCGGGCCGGCTCGCCACCCGCCTCACCGTCCGCCGCGACGGACGGTCCCTCCTGGACCAGCAGACGATGTACGGCGCCGGCGCACCGGGCTGGGACGGTCCCGCCGTCGTCGCCGGCCACCGCGCCGTCGGCCAGATCCTCATCGTCGACCCGGCACTGGAACGGCAACCGGCCCACGCCCGGCTGCTCGGCGACGACCCGGCGACCGGCCAGGCCGTGCTGGCGCCCCTGGCGGGCCCCGCCATGCTCATCACGGCTCTGGCCCCCGACACCCTGCACCTGCGCCGCCTGCTGGACGCGGCGCAGCAGGTCGCAAGTCCACCGGCGCTCCCCGGACCGCCTGGCGCCGGGATGCGGCCTTCCTGACTCGGGTCCGGTCACGGAGCGGCGACGTCGATGTTCTTGGCTCGCATGTCCTTGTTGTCGAACATTCTGCGGCCCATGGCCCTGCCCACGCCCGGCATCCGCATCATGCGCATCATCCCCGCGCGCAGGAGATGCTCTTTGCGGTCGTGCGGAGTGAAGATGCGGCGTCCGGGCAGGGCGCTGTCCTGCTGGAGGTGGATGAAGGGCCTCATCCGTGTCTCCCAGGCCCGTAGCGCGCCGGGCACGTCGCCGGGGTGACGTTGCAGCATGGTGCCCAGCAGTTCGCCGCCGGCAAGGCCGCTGGAGGCGCCCATGCCCGCGTACAGGGTGACGCACCAGGCGGAGTCGCCGATCAGCACGACCCGGCCCCGGTGCCAGCGTGGCATCTTGACCTGCTGCACCGAGTCGAACAGCGCGTCGGGGGCCCGCTCGTAGCGCGTCAGCAGGTAGCCGCCTGAGCGGCGCGCGGGCGCCCGTTCCACCACCACCGGCTCCCATCCGGCCTGGCACAGCCGCAACGCGGTGGCGATGCCGGCGACCCCGAGCCCGACCACCAGCGCCCGCCCGCCCTTGCCCGCCTCTGTCATGACGGCTCCTCTCCTGGGCTCCCCGCCATGCTATCGACAAACTGACCGAAACGGTTCAATTGGTCAGTCAGCCCATGACTCGTACTATCGGGCATAGTTGTCAGGAGCGGATGCCTGTGACGGATGGTCGGTTTCTCGAACACCGGCAGTGGCGGCGGGAGGAGGGGCACATGGGCGGATGGGCCCGGCATCTACCTCGGAAGCTGGAGAAGGCCGAAGGCGCCGCCTTCGACAAGCAGTTCCTCCACATGATGATCCAGCACCACACCGGGGCGATCGAGATGGCACGCACCGAGCAGTCGCAGGGTTCCAACCCGGAGGCGAAGGAGCCCGCCAAGACCATCGAGACCGCCCAGCAGGCCGAAGTCGAGCAGATGAGGAAGATCCTCGACCGGCTCCAGGCGTGGATGTCGGCTGCCCGGGACTGCTCCCGGGCAGCCGATGGGCGTGTCGCCGCAGGAGAAGGAGCAGGTCAGAGCGTGAGCAGCGAATGGCAGTGATGGGCGAGGAAGGAGCTGAACCCGGGCACCAGCGCGACCATCGCCGGGCCTGCCAGCAGCATCGCCACCGTCAGCAGCCCGGCGACGCGCTGGCGGTGGTCGAGCGGCGCTTCGGGGTTCAGCATGCGGCGCACGCGTGTGAGCGCCGTCTCGCCGCCCGCGCCGAGCGTGGAGGCGGGCACCCGGCCGGTGGCCAGGCGGACCAGCGCGGCGGCGATCTGCGCGCGGGGATGACGGCGGGCGGCGACGTCGTCGGCCAGCAGCTCGATCAGCCGGGCGATCTCCGTCCTGCCCCGCTCGAACAGCGGCACGCCGGGAAACGCCCTGGCCAGGATCTCGGCACCGGCGAGCGCGAGATGATGGCGGCCACGCAGATGCGCCCGCTCGTGCTCCAGCACCGCGGCGACCTGCTCGGGCGCCAGCGTGCGCAGCGCACCGGTGGTGATGACCGCCTGGGCGCGCCTACCGGGCACGCAGTACGCCAGCCTCTCCTCGTGGTCGATCACGATCGCGCCGAGGCCGGCGTCGCGCCGGCCCAGCAGAGCGGGCAGCGCCGCGTGCTCGCGACGCTCCATCCCGGCTCTGAACAGGACAGCCGCTTCGCAGTAAGCCACCCTTGCCGGCGCCGCACCCGCCACGAGCAGGACCACGACGCCCGCCGCGCTCAGCCCGGAGCCGTCGTTCAGCATGGCGGCGCAGACCTCGAACAGCCCGGCCAAGCCGTGCCCCACGATGTCGGCGGGAACGGCGAACGCCAGCGCGGCGAGCACGGCGGACGCCACCACCGACGCGCCCGCCGCCTGCCACAACGAGATCGCCAGCCGCGGCGCCCGGTCGGCCCAGCTCGCGACCCAGCGCGGCCTGGGCAGCCAGATCGCGGCCACGATCGTGTAGAGCGTCAGGACGACGGCGGCGATCACGTCGGCCTCCCCTTGGGCGGGAAGACCTGCAGCGCCGCCTCCAGCGCCGCGGCCTCCTCGGGCGTGAGCCGTTCGAGGAAGTGCACGAGCGTGGCGGCCTGGTTGCCGCCGCCCGCCAGGACGGTGCGCATCAGGTCGGCGGTGTACGCCTCCTTGGAGGCGACCGGCTCATAGACGTAGGCCCGGCCGACCGGCCGGCGCTTGAGCAGCCCCTTGGTGTGCAGCTTGTCCATCACGGTCATCACGGTGGTGTACGCGATCGTCCGTTCCTGCTTGAGGTCCTCGAACACCTCCCGGACGGAGGCCGGCCGGCGTCGGGCCCACATCCGATCCATGATCGCGGACTCGAGCTCGCCAAGGCCTCGTATCATGCCGCCGATGCTACCGGGGATCGTAGACGGAGCGGTTCACGAGCGGCGATACCACACTTGAGCGTGATCAAGCCCCAGGGGCCGATGGTTGCCATGTTCGTCTCCTGGGTCGGCGCGGCGAGAAGGCCGGTCTCGGCCCCGACGCCGATGTGCGCCGCTACTACGCCCTATAGGAAATTCATACCCCGCACTCGTATAATCCTGGCTCCGCTACTAAGGAGCCTCATCGTGGACCACAGTGGTCACCATCATCCATCCCAGGAACCCGATCTCCCGGCGGAGCACGAACACGAGCACCACAGCCCGCCCATGGCCACCTGGGCGATGGCCGCGCAGGCGACGCTGCACTGCCTGACGGGTTGTGCCATCGGCGAGGTTCTGGGCATGGTCATCGGCACCGCCGCGAGCCTTTCCAATCTCGCCACCGTGGCTCTGTCCGTGGCGCTGGCCTTCGTGTTCGGCTACGCACTGACCATGCGCGGCGTGCTGCGGGCCGGAGTCGACTTCCGCAGCGCGTTGAAGGTGGCGCTGGCCGCGGACACCATCTCCATCGCGATGATGGAGATCCTGGACAACGCGGTGATGCTGATCGTGCCCGGGGCCATGGACGCGGGCCTTGCCAGCTGGCTGTTCTGGGTGGCACTGGCCGGGTCGTTGCTGGTGGCCTTCGTGCTGACCACACCGGTGAACAAGTGGCTGATCTCCCGCGGCAAGGGTCACGCGGTGACACACCAGTACCACCACGGCCACTGAGGACCGCCTCCGACACCGCGCCTTGGGTGACGGCGAGTCGGGTCGCCGTCACCCGGGCGTCGGGATGCTACGTGGGCGGCTGGAGGACGGTGACCACGTGGGTGGCGCTCGCAGACTCGATGGTCGAGTTGCCGAGCAAGTTGACGGTGTACGTGTGTTCGCCGGCCGTGGTCGGCGTATCGGAGAAACTGAACGACCCGTCGGCGGCGGCGGCCGACTTCACCAGGCCCTTCGAGGTGACAGTGCCATCCGGGCTGACGACCTTGCGCGAGACGGTGATGATCGTCCGCGGGAAGGTGATGCCGTCGGCGCCGAAGGTGCCGCTGAAGTCGAGTCGCTCGCCGACGTTGCCCGTCGCCGGTCCGGTCACGGTGAGCGCCGGCTCGTACAAGGCCACCGTGACGGTCACCGAGGAGCCGCTACCCCGGAACCATGAGTTGCCCGGCCAGTACACCTGATACTTGAACGCCCCGATGGACGGCGGGGCGTCGGTGAACTGGTAGGTCCCGTCCGCCGCCGTGGTGATCTCCTGGAACGGCCTGGAGGTGCCGTCAGGGAGCCAGCGGTACAGTTCGAGCGTCTGTACGCCGGGTGGCAGTCCGCTGCTCAGCGTGAGCCGTCCGCTGAGGGTCGACTGCTTGAGCGCGGTCATCCCGCCGCGTCGCCCGCGGAGGAGTTCCAGCCACCCACGACGTAGTCGTCGTTCGGGCTGGCCCACGCTCGCTGTCGACCGTCGGCAACCACGAGCGCTTCTGGGCTCCGCCACGTTGACGTGACCGATACAGCACCATGCCAGCGGTAGGCGGTGGGGCCGGACCGGGTGAGGGTGGTCGGGCCGGCCCCGGAAAGGTCAGCTGCGGCCGAGCATGTCGGCGGTGAGGATGTTGCCGCCCAGCCCCCAGCCGCCGTCCGGGACCTCCTCCAGGAGGACGAGGGTGGTGGCCCGAGCTCGTTCTCCGTAGACGTCGGCGTAGGCGTCGGTGACGGCGTCGATGAGCTTCTTCCTGGATTCCGGGGTCAGGGTGTCGGCGGGCACCTTGAGGTTGGCGAATGGCATGTTGACTTCCTGATCAGTTCCGGGAGTGAGCCATCCGGCAGACTCCTTGGTGGCGGCCGACGGCAGGTGAGCACTCCGGGTTCCTGGACGTCGAGTCCTGACGGAAGACCGTGTGCCGCCGTGGGCCGAGAGGTGATCGCTGAATGGGATGTCGTGCCTGCCCGGGTGGGCGTGAGCACTGACTGATGACAACCGCGGTGCGGTCCTCACCGGGGTCGATGTGGCCCGGGTGACACGGTGACCTGGCGCGGGGCGGGCATCAGATGATCCCGCCGTTCGCGCGTACGACCTGCCCGTTGATCCAGTGCCCGGCTGGGCTGGACAGGAAGGCGACGACCTCGGCGATGTCCTGTGGGGTGCCGAGCCGCTCCAGCGGCGGCTGCTTGGCGAGTCCTTCGATGGTGGCCTCGTCCTTGCCGTCGAGGAACAGCTCGGTGGCGGTCGGGCCGGGCGCGACCGCGTTGACCGTGATGTCCCGCCCGCGCAGCTCGCGGGCGAGCACCAGCGTCATCGCCTCGACGGCGCCCTTGCTCGCGGCGTACGCCCCGTAGGTGGGGAACTGCAGGCCGACCACCGAGGTGGACAGGCTGACGATCGCGCCCCCGTCGCGCACGCGGCGCGCGGCTTCGCGCGCCATGACGAAGGCGCCGCGGATGTTGGTGCGGTGCAGTGCGTCCAACTCGTCGAGGTCGAGGTCGGCGATCGGGGACAGCGACATCCGTCCCGCCGAGTTGACGACCACGTCGACGCCGCCGAAGGACTTCTCCGCCGTGTCGAACATCCTCGCCACGGCGCCCTCATCGGCCACGTCTGCCTGGACCGTAACAGCCCGGCCACCGGACGCCGTGATCTGCTCGACCACCTGCGCCGCGGCGGAGGCGCTCCCTTGGAACCCCACCGCGACCGCACAGCCCCGTGCCGCCAGCGCCACCGCGATCGCCTTGCCTATCCCGCGGGAACCGCCGCTGACGACGGCCACACGCTGATCAGTCATGGAAGGCTCCTTTGCTCTTAGCGTCGATACGGGTTGGCCATATCGGCGTTACGTCATGACGGTAGCACAGATTCGTATCGTCGCTAACTCCTAGCGGTATCATTGATTGCATGGCAGAGAACGACCCGCTTCGCGCGGCGATGATCGAGGCCGCGGAGCGGCAACTGGCGTCGTCCTCGGACCATGAGGTCGCCACGCGGGCGGTCTGCGAGGCGGTCGGCGTGAGCCAGCCCGTGCTCTATCGGTTGTTCGGTGACAAGCGCGGACTGCTGGACGCCGTCGCCGACCACGGGTACGAGCGCTACGCCGCACTCAAGGCCGCCCAGGAGCAGACCGACGACCCGGTCGCCGATCTGCACGCCGGCTGGGACGGCCACATGGCGTTCGCGAGGGCCAACCCGGCCCTCTACCAGCTTATGTTCACTCCGCGGCCGTGGTCACACTCGACGGCGCGAGATCGCGTGATGGACCTGCTGGTGGCGGCGCTCACGCGGTGCGCGGCGGCGGGCGCGTTGAGGGTCGAGCCGCGGACCGCCGCTCAGCTCATCCTGGCGGCGAACGTCGGGACCGCCCTTGACCACATCGCCAGACCGGCCCTGTTCGACGACCCCGCGCTGTCCCACCGCATGCGCGACGCCGTGTTCTCGCACGTACTGACCACGACGACCGCGCAGAACGACGCCGACCCGCTGCACACCGCCGCACTGCGCCTGCACGCGCAACTCGATCTCACCGGGACGGAGGCCCTCGAACCGGCCGAGACCGCCCTTCTGCGGCGATGGCTCGAACGCATCACGCAACCCGGCCGAGGCTGACAGCCGCCCGCGCCAGCCTGCGCTCGGCCCGATGGGCGGGCGAGCACGGCATGAAGGAACACGCCGGCAAGCGCCTGCCCCGCACCGCCACGCCCCAGGGACCGGCCCGCATGATGTTCGCGCCCGACATCGTCGGCAGCTCCGCCGAGATCGCCGAGCAGCTCTACGCGCACGCCGCCTTCCGGGAGATCGACGAGGTCGCGTTCGCGCTGCCGTTCACCTTCGACCACGAGGGCTACACCCAGATCCTCGCCGGCATCGCGACCAGGCTGGGGCCCGAGGGTGGCGCATCGGCATGGCTCCGGTTGACCGGACCCGAGCGCCAGGGAATGGCAGACTGTGAGCATGCGGCCACTCCGAGCGAGATACTTCAACACCACCGGCCCGTGCGGCCCCGAGCGCCACTACATGCTGCCCCCCACGCAACGGCTCCCCCAGGCGCGCGAGCTCATCGACATGGACCGCTACTTTGTGCTGCACGCGCCCCGGCAGACCGGCAAGACGACCGCGCTGCGCACCCTGGCCTCAGAGCTGACCGCCGAGGGCGACACCGCCGCCCTGATGTTCTCCTGCGAGCGTGCCAAATCGGCCGGCGACGACTACGCCGCCGCGGAGTCGCTTCTGCTGGATTCCCTCCGCCAAGCCGCCGAGTGGTCGGGCTGGCCACAGGAGCTGCTGCCACCGGATCCCTGGCCGCAGGTCACACCGGGCAGTCGATTCAGCGCGGCACTGACCGAATGGTGCCACCGCAGCCCACGCAGGATCGTGCTGTTCCTCGACGAGATCGATGCCCTGCAGGGCAACAGCATGGTCAGCATCCTCAGTCAGCTCCGCGACGGTCACAACACGCGGCCGGCGGGCCAACCGTTCCCCACGTCCGTGGTGCTGTGCGGGCTGCGTGACCTGCGTGACTACAAGGTCGCCTCAGGCGGCGAACCCGGCCGGTCCAACCCGGCCAGCCCGTTCAACATCGTCACCGAGTCGCTACGCCTGGGCGACTTCACCGCCGACGAGATCGCCGAGCTGTACGACCAGCACACGCAGGCGACCGGCCAGGAGTTCACCAAGGACGCGGTGGACCGGGTCTTCGAGCTGACCCAGGGACAACCGTGGCTGGTCAACGCCCTCGCCTTTGAGATCATCCTCCAGATGGGGGTGACCGATGCCATCACCGTCGGGCAGGTGGAAGACGCCAAGGAGCGGCTGATCCGGAAACGGGCCACCCATCTGGACGCGCTGGTTGCCCGGCTGCGCGAGCCCCGTGTGGAACGGGTGATCGAGCCGATCCTGGCGGGAACGTGGCCGGACACGGACACTTCCTTCGACGAAGATGTCTCCTACGTTCACGACCTGGGCCTCATCCGGGGAACCCGGGAGCTGGAGATCGCCAACCCGATCTACCGGGAGGTCCTCCTACGGGTCCTGGGCCGGCGCACGGAGCGGTTCGTGATGGCCGATCCGCACAGCTTCGTGCTGCCGGACGGCCGGTTCGACCTGCCGCGCCTGCTGGAGGAGTTCGTCGTGTTCTGGCGCGAGCACGGCGAGGTGCTCATCCGGCAGGAGGGCTACCACGAGGCCGCCTGTCAGATCATCCTCATGGCCTTCCTGCACCGCCTGGTCAACGGCGGAGGCCAGCTCGACCGGGAGTACGCCGCGGGCACCAAACGCCTGGACGTACTGGTCCGCTGGCCCTACACCGGCCCGGAGGGCGAGCGGCTGGTGCAGCGGGAGGCCATGGAGCTGAAGGTCTGGCGAGCAGGCGAAACCGACCCGACGCCCGACGGACTCGCCCAGCTCGACCGATACCTGGACCGCCTCACCCTGCACACCGGCGCGCTTGTGATCTTCGACCGGCGCCCCGAGGCCCCAACCTGGAAGGAACGAGGCGGCTTCGAGCGCGCGACCACCCCGTCCGGCCGCCAGGTCACCGTCCTGCGGGTGTGACGGGTGCCCTGGATCAGCAGGCTCGCCAGCAGGCCGACGAGCACGACATGAGTGATGCCATGCTGCTTGAGCTGGAAGTCGAGGTCGGTGTTGGCGAATCCGCTCTGCGCCCAGTGTTCCGGGCCACGACGTCGCCGGGCTGCGGCTGAAAGTCGGGGTGGAACTCTCCGCCCCAGGTCCCGCGGGCAAAACTGTGCCGCTGCATGATGGAGCGTTGGGTGGGATTGGGGTGCTCCCATGTCTCGTAGCCGCCCGGCTCCCAGCGACGGTGCGGGACGAACGCCACACGTACGCCGGCTTCTCGCGCGGATGCGATGACCGAGCGCAGGTGGCTGGACGGGTGGTCCGGTCGCTGCGATCTTGTCGTGCAGGCCCTTGAGCGCGGCGACGTAGATCTCCGAGAAGGTGGGGAACGGTGGGATGGTGTCGCGCAGCCTCATGACGGCAGTTCAGTTCCAGCCTGTTCGCGCACCATGTAGTCGGCGTACCAGTCCGGCCAGTTCGGGTCCTCGGCGCCGGTGCGCGCCTCGTGCTCGCCGTGTGCGGCGGCGGCGCGGCGCAGCGCGGCCGCGACGTCCGCGGTGGAGGCGAACGTGGTGACCGACGGGTCAAGCCGTCCCGGGAGCCGGGTGGTGACCTCCTGCAACACCCAGCCGTTGCCATCGGGGTCGCTGAACGACAGGTACGAGCCGTAGCTGGTGCGCCGCGGATCCGGTCCGGGCACCCTGGCGTCGGTCCCGGCGTGGTGGAAGACGCCGCCGGCGTCGTGGAACACCTGGCTCGGGTCGGCGCCGAGCCTCTTGAGCTCGTCGTGGGCGGCGGCGATGTCGTTGACGATCAGGTGCAGGCCCTGGGCCGAGCCCGGCGTCTGGGAGGTGACCGACGTACCGAAGATGACCGACGCCGGCGAACCGGGCGGGGTCACCTGCACCACCCGGAAGTCCTCCCCGGTGGCGACGTCGGCGTCGAGCCGCCAGCCCAGCGCCGTGTAGAAGTCCTTGGCACGGTCGACGTCCGCGACCGGCACCACGACGACTTCGAGTTTCATGTCCATGACCCTGCGCCTCCTGCGCTCGTACGACAGCGAACGCGAGGGGATCCGTGCAGTCTGCCCGTGGGTGGCTTCGGGCAAACTCGCTGGTCGCCCAAGGCTCGCGAGCCGAGTCGTCGGTCGCTCACGCCACCCGGCGCGCGTAAGGGGCACGAAGAGGTCGTGCCCGTCGTCAGGAGCCTACGCGCTGCCATTCCGGCCAGGCTCGGGCGAGCGTGGCCAGCCCCTCGGGGAACAGCGCCCTGCCCATGCCGAACCGCAGGTGCTGTCCGGCATGGTCGAACATCACGTCAGGAGCCAGCAGCACACCGTGACGGTCGACCAGCCACTCGGAGAACGCCCGCGCCTCCGTCGCCGTCAGCCACGGGTACGCGCAGGTCCCACCTGCCGGAGGCACCCATTCCCAGCCAGGCGTGGACTCCACGAACGAGGCCAGCGCACCTGCGTTGGCGCGGACCAGGCTGTTGGCGCGATCCAGGAGAGCGGGAGCCGCCTGCAGGCCCGCGACGGCGAGGACCTCGCTCGGCGCGCTCGTGGCCAGCGTTGTCCAGTAGCGGTAGTCCAGCAGGCGCGCCGTCACCGCTGCGTTCTGCGTGACCGTCCAGCCGATCCGGACCCCGGCCATGCCCAGTACCTTGGACACGCCCGTGACCGAGATCGCGTTCGGCGTCAGCGCCGCCGCGGACGGGAGCCGGCGCCGCGGCTCCAGTTCGATGCCTCGGTAGATCTCGTCGCTCACCAGGAGGGCCTCGGTGCCGTCCACCAGGCCCACAAGCTCCTCGAAGACCGGCCTTTCCGGCAACGCTCCTGTGGGGTTGTGGGGGAAGTTCGCCACGATCAGCCGGGTGTCCGGCCGCAGAGCGCGCCTGACCTCGTCCACGTCCAAGCGCCAACCGTCCTCCCGCCGGAGGCGGATCTCGGTCACCTCCGCCCCGATCGCACGGGGCACATCGATCAGCAGCTGGTATGTGGGGCCGATGACCACCACGTGGTCATCGGCGCTGAGGATGGCGTTGAGGAGTACGAACACCGCCTCGGTGGCGCCGGCGAAGACCTGCACCGCCGACCCCGACGGGAGACCGGAGGACTGGGCGGCCAGTTCCCTCAGCAGCGGGTGGCCCGGGGATTCGGTGTAGCCCAGTGTCAGGGACTCGTACCACTCGCGCGTGTCCTCGGGGGCGACCTCCCACAGCGCATCCAGCGACATTCCTTCGGTGTCTGACCCGGTCAGGTTCACCCGGCACGTGAACTCGTGCTCGGCGAACATGCGCTCGATCAAGAACGGAGGCAGTTGCACGTCGCGATCCCGTCTGCTGGTAGGTGTGTCGACCTGGCGGCTGGTCCTGGGCCGTTGCGATCGACGAGCTCAGCCCTTCCCTTGCGGCGCACGATGTCACCATGGGTGTAGCCGGCGTGACTCATGCGCCGGATGCGCGGTGGGACGCAACCTCCGCAGGCGCTTCCTCCACGCTCTGGACACAACGCCCGGCGCCTACCGCCGGGCGTTCCGGGCCGAGCCCCGACGACCACCCGCTGGTCCGACGACGCCCGCCCCGCCTCCCGCTCGGGGTCCGCTCCTGGTCGGTCAGGGTCGTACGTAGCGCCGGAACATGATTCCTGAGGCGAAGGAACGGTGCTCGACCAGGCGCAGCCGCAGTATTTCTCTCACGGGCAGGTACGGCTTGCCGCCCCCGACGATCACGGGGAACGCGTACACCCAGAACTCGTCGATGAGGTCCAGCAGGGAGACGGCCAGCTCGGAGCCGCCGAGCTGGAAGGTGCCGTCGCTCTCCTGCTTGAGTCGCGTCACCACGGACACGGCGTCCTTGCGGCGGACGATCGTGAGTCCTTCGGGGACGGTCTGGAGCGTGTCGGAGAAGACGTACCGCGGCGTCTCCTTGTAGAGCTGGGCGAACTCCCGCTCGACGGCCGGGGCGCCTTCCTTGCCGAGGTCCTGCGTCCAGGGCTTTTCCATCGCCTCGTACAGCCGCCGCCCGAACAGGAACGCCGCGGTCCGGCGAACATGGTCGTTGGCCGCCTGGTGAAAGTCCTCGCCCGGGTCCATAAAGTCCATGCCACCGTCGGGACCCTCGATGTAACCGTCGATCGAGGTGTTCATCCAGTAGATGACCTTGCCCATAGAACTCCTCCTTGGTGGTGGCGGTCGTCCGGAGTGGAGACCCGGTGGAGCGCCGGAACTCATCGCAGACGGGACGGCCGAACGGCGCTCTTCCGAATGGACCGATCAGCTGTTACCGCTGCTGAGTCGCGCGGCCTTCGGTCCGCTCCTCGGGCTCGCGCCCCGGACGGTGCTGTCGCTGCCGAGACCGGACTGTAGTGATCGTCGCGGTGGCGTCGTATTCACGTCCGGTGAACAGGCGGAGTGCGGTCTCGGCCCGGCTGGACGTTCGGGGCCGGCGACGGGCTCGGGGCCGGACCTCGGATCACTGAGGCGGTGCCCGTGCGTCGGCTCCTTCGTCATCGGCCGCGTGCTGTCGTGATCACCACTGGGACGACGGCCAGCGCCAGGATTCCGCCGCCCAAGGTCAGGAGAGGGTAGCCGGCGGTGGCCATGACGAGACCAGAGGCCATGCCGCCGGTCGCGCCCGCGACGGCGATGGAGACGTCGACCAGGCCCTGAGTCCTGGCGCGGGTGGCCGGCGGTACGGTCTCGGTGATGATCGCGGTGCCGGTGACGAGGCCGAGATTCCAGCCCAGGCCCAGCAGGGCCAGGGCGACCGCGTACGGGGCGACGGATTCGCCCGGGGCGGTGGCCGCGACGATTCCGGCGGCGAGCATGGCCAGCGCCGAGGCGGTGGCCGCCATGAGGCGGCCGTGACGGTCGACGAGCCAGCCCGTCATGGGTGAGGGCAGGTACATCGCGCCGATGTGGATGGCGATGACGAGGCCGGAGGCGGCGGCGCCGTGGCCGTTGCCGTGCATGTGCACGGGTGTCATCGTCATGATCGCGACCATGACGAGCTGGGTGAAGACCATGACCAGCGTGCCGGCCAGCACGCCGGAACCGCGCACTTCCGGGTGCGGCCGGTCCGGTTCCGCGGGCGGCGTGGCGGCGCGGGACAGGAGCAGCGGGTCGGGGCGCAGCCAGACGATCAGGATCAGGGCGGCGGTCGCGTATGCGGCGCCGGCGAGCAGGAAGGGCCCCGCCAGGTAGGGGATGCCGAGGAAGCGAGCGAGGTCGCCGGTGGCGGAGGCGAGGTTGGGGCCGGCCACCCCGCCCACAGTGGTGGCGACCAGCACGGTGGACACGGCACGGGCACGGTGGGCGGGGGCCGCCAGGTCGGCTCCGGCGTAGCGGGCCTGCAGGTTGGTGGCGGTGCCCGCGCCGTAGACGAACATCGCGGCGAACAGCAGTACGGGCTCGCCCGCGACGGCTGCGGCGATGACGCCCGCGCTGCCGACCGCGCCGGCCAGGTAGCCGGCGGCGAGGCCGGGGCGCCGGCCGCGCGCGTCGGAGAGGCGCCCCACGGCGACGGCCGCCAGCGCGGAGCCGACCGTGGACAGCGCGCTCAGCATGCCGGCGAGGCTGGTGGAGCCGAGCATGTCCTGCGCGAGCAGGGCGCCGACGGTCACGCCCGCCGCCAGCCCGGCCCCGCTGAGGACCTGGGCGGCGACCAGGACGGTCAGGACGCGGCGCTGCGGCTGAAGGCGCGGGGGGTCCGCGGTCCGGGCAGGCAGGCTGTTCCTCATGTGAGGTCGCCCAGGTCCAGGTGGCCGGCCAGGCCGGCGGCGGTGAAGGCGGCCACCAGCTCGTCCCGGCCCTCGGTGAAGTGGGCCCAGCCGTCGTAATGGACGGGGACGACGCGGCGGGCGCCGAGGATCGTGCACGCTTCGGCGGCCTGCGCGCTGTCGAGGACGATCAGCGCGCCGTCGAACAGGACGGAGAAGCGGGGAGCCCCGGCGAAGAGGATCGCGGTGTCGACCGGGCCGAAGCGTTCGGCGATCTGCCTGACCGCGTCGAGCGAGGCGTTGTCGCCGCTGACGTAGACCGTGGGCAGGCCCTCACCGGTCAGGACGAATCCGACGACCTGGCCGGTGATCTGCTCGACCTCCTCCCGGGCGCCGGGCCCGTGGACGGCGGGTACGCCGGTGACGGTGACCGTGCCGCCTCCTGGGCGGTCCACGGTGATCGGCTCCCAGTCGGCCAGGCCCCTGGCCCCGTTCCCCAGGCGTCGCCCGCCGCCGGGCGTGGTGAGGGTGAGGGGGATGTCGGCGAGCAGGGCCCGGCCGGAGCGGTCGAGGTTGTCGGGGTGCTCGTCGTGCGAGAGCAGGACCACATCGACGCGGCCGAGGTCGGCCGGCACGGCGGCGGGAGGCGCCGTCTTCGTCAGCCCGCCGCCGGGCACCTGGTAGTCGCCGGGGGCGTCGAAGGTCGGATCGGTCAGGAAGCGCAGCCCGCCGTACTCGAACAGGGCGGTCGGGCCGCCGAGGACGCGGACGGGGATGTGGGCGGCGGTGGTGCCGGGCATAGGAATGACCTCACGGATGAGAAGGGGTTTATCCGTGAATGACGGTAGTGGTGTCTCACGGATGAATGCAAGCCGTACCATGAGAGCTATGAGCGAGCCCCTGACCGTCGAGTCTGTGCTGCCGCCCGCGCCCGGCGCGGACGACTACCTCGCCCTCGACTTCGTCAACAGCGCGATCGCGCTGCCCGGAGGGCACTTCGTCGACCTCCTCGGCACACCGGGGGCGACCAACCGGTGGCTCACGGAGCGCGGCCTCGCCCCCGAGGATGCCGGGGTCCAGGAGATGTGCGCGGCGCAGTTGCGCTCGCTGCGCGAGCACCTCAGGGTCCTGTTCGCCGCCCGGGCCGGTGGCCTGCCCGTCTTGCCCGCGGCCTTGTCCGCCGTCAACGACGCGCTGAGCAGGGCTCCTTCCGCCGCCCTGCTGTACTGGGACGACAAACGCGGCCCCTATCGCACCGCGCCGTGCCCCACGAACGAGATCCTCGACCGCGCGCTCGCGACACTCGCGGCCAACGCGGCCGACCTGCTCACCGGCCCCGACGCCGACCGCCTGACCCCGTGCGGTTCCACCCCCTGCAACCGTTACCTGCTGCGCCACGGCCGCCGCCATTGGTGCTCCGTCCGCTGCGGCGACCGCGCCCGCGCCGCGCGCGCCTACGCCCGCCGCACCCGGCCGGAGGCGGACTGACCCGGCACGGGTGCGAGCCGTTCGTCGATCACGGCCTGGAAGTGCCGGCAGCCGGCGAGATCCTCGTGGTCGCACTCCAGCGCGCAGTCGATCAGCTCCAGCGACGCCTGTGCCTGGGCGATGCGTCTCACCAAATCGGCGCGCCGACGCCTGAAGACCTCCCGCCGGGCCGCCGCATCGCTCGTGGTCGTCATCTCCCTGATGTCCTCGAGGCTGAAGCCGGCCTCCTTGGCGCGCAGTATCACGGCGATCCGATAGAGGTCCGACCGGTCGTAACGACGGCGCTCACCCTCCACGCGGGCGGGCGACAGGAGCCCCATCGACTCCCAGTGCCTGAGGACATGCGTGGCCAGGCCGAACCGGGCCGCGACCGTCCCGATGGTCATCGACGCGCTTGACTTCATGCCGACATTAAGTCGGATGCTGGGCCGCATGTCGAACACCACCGAGCTCATCAGGCTGCTGGACGCCGCCGACACCCTTCCCGGAGCGCGTGCCCTGCGCTCCCGCTCGTACGACCTCCTGCGCGTCGAGCCGGGAGCCATCGCCGTCGACGTGGGATGCGGGGCCGGCCGGGCCGTCGCCGAGCTGATCGAGCGGAAGGCCGTAGCGATCGGCGTCGACATGGACCCCGAAATGGTCGCCGCGGCGCGAGATCGATGGCCAGGAGCGGACTTCCGGGTCGGAGACGCCTACGACCTGCCTCTGAAGGCGGGCGAAGTGGCCGCGTACCGGGCGGACAAGGTCTTCCACGACCTGGCCGATGCCGAACGCGCTCTACGCGAGGCCGCCCGCGTACTCGCCACCGGGGGCCGGATCGTCCTCGTCGGCCAGGACTGGGACACCTTCGTCATCGACTCGGACGATCCACAGCTGACCCGGACCATCGTGCGGACGCGTGCCGACCTGACGGCCAACCCCCGCGCCGCCCGCCGCTACCGCAACCTCCTGCTGGACACCGGCTACCAGGACGTCGAAGTCGAGGTGCACACCGGAGTCTTCACCGAAGGCACGATGCTTCCCATGCTCACGGGCATCGCCCATGCGGCCCGGACCGCGGGAGCCATCTCACCGGAGCAGCACGATGCCTGGGTGGCCGAGCAGTCGCAACGGGCCCGCCAGGGGCGGCTGTTTCTCGCCCTCCCCCTCTTCATGGCCTCGGCCACCTGGACCGGGAACAGCGTCGGCGGCTGACCCTGCTCAAGGACTACGGGCTGAACCTGGTCACCCGCGTCATGGGCCTGCTCGCCGCCGCCATGGCCGTACAGCGCGTCGCGGGCGCACTCCAGCACCGGGCTCACCGGGGCCTCGCCTGACCTCCTGTGCTGTGCGCTGTCGCGAGGGCGCGGCGTCTCCGAGGGAGACGAGGTGATCCGCCCGGGCATCGTCCACGGGCGTGGCGGCGGGATTTCGGCGCTTGCAGTGCCTGGCATCCCGGCGGAGCCGGTCCGCAGGGGGCGGCCCGGCTCCGGGGTTCGGGCGTCACATCGGGGTCAGACGCGGCTCCACTTCTGGTTGGCGCCGCCGTTGCACGTCCAGATCTGGACCTTGGTGCCGTTGGCCGTGCCGGCGCCGGCGACGTCCAGGCACTTGTTCGCCCCGAGAGCGGTGATGGTGCCGTCGGCGTTGAGACGCCACTTCTGGTTGTTCTGCCCGTTGCAGTCCCAGATGATCACCGCCGTGCCGTCCGCCGTACCGGCACCGTTCACGTCCAGGCACTTGCCGCCGTACACCCGCAGCTCACCGGCACCGGTCGACGTCCACTGCTGGCTGGACCGGCCGTCGCAGTCCCAGATCTGCGCCTGCGCGCCGTTCGCCTGGGAGGCACCGGTGACATTCAGACAGCGGCCCGATCCCACCCCGCGCAGCGCGCTCGTGCTGCCCGAGGGGCCGCCCTGCCCGACTCCCTTGCCCGCGAAGGTGAGGGAGTCGACGTCGAAGGCGTTCGCCGACGGCGCCTTGAAGACGACGAAGACGTCGCGGGTGCCACCGGGGTCGGTGACCCGCACCGCGGGCAGGGACACGTAGGTGTTCCATCCCCCGGTCGCCGGCACGGGGCTGGAGGCGATGAGCGCCCCGGTCGGCGAGCCGGCGCGCAGCTCGATGGACGCCCCGGTGTTGGACGGCGCCGAGACGCGGAAGGACACCGTGTCGATTCCGGACAGGTTGACCGGGGTGAAGGAGACCCAGTCGTTGTTCGAGATGTCACCGATCCGCCTGCCGCCCTCGGCACCGGGCTCGTCGACGACGCGGATCCCGGACGAGCCGGTGAAGTGCTCGGCCTGCTTGTGCTTGGGCTGCAGGGTGACGCCGGTGCTGCCCTTCAGGCCGCCCTGGTCGGTGTAGTCGGCGGACAGGACGTAATAGACGTTGGCGGCCTCGTCATGGCCGGACGCGGTGGTCGTGACCGTGCCGGAGCAACCGGTGTACTGACCGGTGTCATGGGCGTGCTGGTCGTGGCCGAGCGCGGTGATCACGTTGACCTTGGTGCAGTCGACGGCGCCGTCCTCGGGATCGGTGACGTTCACCGTGTAGGCCACCTGGTCGCCGAAGTCGATGAACCCGCCGTCGGGCGGAGCCGAGAAAACGACCTTGGGACGGGTGTTGCCGACGCTGACGGCCAGAGTGGTGCCGCCCGTCTTCCCGCCGGAGTCGCGTACGGTCAGCTTGACGGTGTAGGTGCCGTTGGCGGTGTAGGTGTGGGACGGGTTGGCGCTGGTGGAGGTGCCGCCGTCGCCGAAGTCCCACGCGTAGGTGATCGCGTCGCCGTCCGGGTCGGACGACCCCGCCGAGGAGAACGTCACGGCCAGCGGCGCGGCGCCCGAGTCGGGGGCGGCGCTCGCCCTGGCGACGGGAGCGCGGTTCCCGGCCACGTAGTCGACCCGGTAGACGCCGTCGTCGGTGTTGTCGTGGCCGAAGCCGTTGCCCCAGTCGGCGTAGTACAGGGCCCCGTCGGGGCCGAACTTCATGTCGATGGGCGCGTGCGGAGCCAGCTGCGCGACGAACGGATTGATCTTCAGGAGGTTGCCGGAGCCGTCGAGGCGGAACTCCTTGACGACGTTGCGGCTCCACTCGTAGAAGAACGGCGTCTTGTCGAAGTACTCCGGGAACCTGCGGTCCGAGGTGCCGGCCGCGTCGTAGTGGTAGAACGGCCCGCCCATCGGGGCCGCGCCGCCGCAGCAGTCGATCTCCGGGAACTCGGCCGAGGCGTGGTAGTTGTACCAGACCGTTGCGGGCTTGGCCGCGGGCAGGCTGGTCAGCCCGGTGTTGTTGGGCGAGTCGTTGACCGGCGCCGAGCAGCTGAACTTCGCGCCGGAGGTGTTGGTGGCGAAGTTGAAGTCGTTGAACGGGATGTTGTTGCCGACGCAGTACGGCCAGCCGTAGAAGCCCGGCTGCTTGATCAGGTTCCATTCCACGGTGCCCTCCGGGCCGCGGTTGGGGTTCGCGCCGCCCGCGTCGGGGCCGTAGTCACCCACCGAGATCCAGCCGGTGTCCTTGTCGACCGCGAAGCGGAACGGGTTGCGGAAGCCCATCGCGTAGATCTCGGGACGCGTCTTGGCGGTGCCGGACGGGAAGAGGTTGCCCGGCGGGATCGTGTAGGTACCGTCGGATTCGGGATGGATGCGGAGGATCTTGCCGCGCAGGTCGTTGGTGTTGGCCGCGGAACGCTGGGCGTCGTAGTGCTCCCTGCCGGGCCGTTCGTCGATCGGTGCGTAACCGCTGGAGCCGTTCGGATTGGTGTCGTCGCCGGGCCCGATGTACAGGTTGCCGCCCGGACCGAAGGCGAGATAACCGCCGGTGTGGCCCGGCTCGTCGACGTTGCGGTACGCCGGAACTTCGATGATCTTCTTCTCGCTGGCCAGGTCGAGGCCGGTGCCGTTGAAGGTGAACCGCGACACCCGGTTCACCTCACCCCCGTTGGACGGCGAGTAGTTGAGGTAGACCCAGCCGTTCGTGGCGAAGCCGGGATCCAGCGCCAGCCCGACCCCGCCGTCCTCGCCGCCGTCGTACACCGGCAGCGTGCCGATGACCCGCCTGGCCCCGCCGTTGGCGGGGATCATGTTCACCTTGCCCGACCGCGAGATGTAGAAGACCCTGCCGTCGGCGGCCACGTCCAGCTCCATCGGCTGGTCCGGCGCCCCGTCGAGCGTCACCTTCTGGAACCGGGCCGCGACCGTGCCGCCGCAGTCGCCCTGCGCCGCGCCCGCCGCCCACGTCACCGCGCCCAGCAGGTGCTGCTTGAACAGCGGCTCCGAATAGGAGGACGCCTGGTGGCCCATCGCGGTGGCCCACACCCGGCCGCCCTCCGGGTTGTGACACCAGGAGATCGGGTGGTCGGCGCCCATCCTGTTCGGCCCCGCGTCATAGGTCGTCTCGTCCGCGGTGACCAGCACGTGCACCGAGCCGCGCAGGTTCTTGTCGAAGTTGTACCACTCCTCCGTACGGACCCACCGATCCGGTAGCCCCTTCGTGGAGGGGTGCGCCTTGTCGGCCACCTTGGCGGTGCCCTGCAGCGTCGCCGAATGGGCGGTCATGTGCGCTCCGGCCAGCACGACCTGGTCCCACCAGGGGAACTGCGCCTCGATGTTCATGTCGGTGGCGTTGTGGACGGCGACGACGCCGTGGCCGCCGCGCACGTACGCCTGGAAGGCCTGACGCTGGGCGTCGTTGTCCCACACCATGCCGTTGGTCTGGAACATGATCACCGCGTCGTAGGTGTCGAGGGTGGCGGTCGTGAAGACGGCCGAGTCCTCGCTGCGGTCGAGCTGGAAGTCGTTGTCGGCCGCCAGCTGCTGGAACATCGCGACACCGGCGGCGATGGAGTCGTGCCGGTAGGCGCCGCCCGCGGTCTCGGTGAACAGCAGCACCTTGAACTGCGCGGCGGCGGCGTGCGCCGCCGGCGGTGGCGCACCGAGCCACGTCAGCCATAACAGGGCCGCGGCCAGGGCGGGGAGTAGACGTGATCTTCGCATGGAGGGTCTCCTGGGGGTTTACCGGTGACGGTCGGAGGTGGAGTGCGAAGGCGTGAGCCGTCTCGGCTCGGAGGGGAATCGGTCGGTCAGGTCATGAGGGCGCGGAGGAAGGCGAGACCATCGGTGGCGAGGGCGTCCTGGCTCGGGGCGAGGGGACGCCAGACGGACGCGGCGGTGGCGATGGTCGTGTTGTCGGCGGTGAAGGACTCGATCACGAGCGGGCCGCGGTAGCCCACGTCACGGACGGCCGCGGCGAAGCCCGGCCAGTCGAAGTGGTCGCCGCCGGGGGCGCCGCGGTCGGTCCCGCACACCTGCAGGTGCTCGATCCTGGCGCCCGCCAGCCGTACGGCCCTGAGCGGATCCTTCTCCTCGATGTTCAGGTGGTAGGTGTCGAGGGCGAGCCCGCAGTCCTCCGGAAGGGCTTCGAGCGCCTGCTCGACGGTGTTGATGACGCTGGTCTCGTACCGGTTGAGCGGTTCGACACCGATCCGGATCCCGCGTTCGGCCGCGTAGGCGACGACCGGTTTCAGGTTCTCCCTCAGTTCGGTGTAGACCGCGCGCCGCTCGTCCGGGCTCATCGGCCAGGCCCGGCCGACGGAGGCGTAGGCGGGTCCGCTGACCGCCGGCGCGCCGACGGTCGCCGCCACGTCCACGCAGTGCCGGAGGTACTCCTGGGTCTCCTGGACGAGCCGGGGCGAGGCGCCGACGAGCTCGCGTCCCGGTGGCATCGTGAGCACGACCGACGCGCCGAGGCCGAGCCCGTCCAGGAGGGCGGCCGCCCTGCCCGGGTCCCAGTCGCCGGGGTGCTCGACCGGCAGCTCCACGACGTCGAATCCCCAGGCCGCGATCCGCGGCGCGAGGTCCGCCAGGGACTCGTCGGTGAGCGGCGAGACCCAGACCCACGTGTTGACGCCGATCATGACGTGCCGCCCCACTTCCCGGGGTAGCCGGGCAGATCCTCACAGCCGCACAGGGCGTAGTGCAGGGGCGGCATGCCGGGCTTGAGGTAGGTGGCGAGGTTCTCCTGGGTGACCGTCGGTTGCGGAAGGTTCCAGGCTTTGGGCACCTGCTCACCCTTGAGGATCTTGAGCGCCGCGATGACGGGGGTGCGCCACTGGTACGTCGGGTAGGTCGGGGCGATCGCGGTCAGCTTCGCGTCGTTCCACTTCTTCAGGAAGTCCTGCTGGTCCTCGCCGTTGATCGGCGGCACGGGCAGGCCCGCGTCCTCGAACGCCTCGACGGCCGCGACCGCGGTGGCGCCCGCGTCCATCCAGACTCCGTCGATCCTGCCGTGACGCTGGATGTAGTCGCTGACGATGCTCTTGGTCTTGGCGGCGTCGCCGTCGGTGAACTCCACGCCGACGATGTCCAGGTCGCTCCTGTCGAACGCGACCTTCGCCGCCGACCACCGGGTCTCCAGCACGTCCACGCCGGGCAGGATGCGCAGCGCGAGGATCTTCCCGCCGGACGGCACCTTGTCGATGAGGAACTCGGCCGCCTCGGCGCCGAAGGCGTAGCCGCCGATCGGCTTGATGAAGGTGACCGGGCAGTCGGTCCGGACTCCCCGGTCGAACACGATGACGGGCACCTTCGCGCAGGCCGCGGACACCGCGGGGGTCAGCGTCGCGGTGGTGTTGGGCGAGACGATCAGCACGTCGCAGCCCTTGTCCTGCAGCTCGGCGATGTCGGAGATCTGCTTGTCGTCCTTGCCCTCGGCATCCAGCGCGGTGAAGCGCGTGATCTCCTTGTGCAGGGCGACCTCCGCCTGCATGGTCTTCCAGCCGACCTGCCGCCAGGGGTTGTCGACGGCGGCGTTGGAGAAGCACAGGTGGTACGGCGCGGCCTTCCTGTACCTGGCGGTGTCGACGAGCTGCGGGGCTATGCTCTGCTCCCACGGCCTGGCCGGCGAACCGGCCGGCTGCGCCCGGCGCATCGCCATCTGGGCGTCGAAGTCGGCCCGCACGAAAAACTTCGACTGCGCTCCGGTGCCGCTGTCCCGCGGACGGCTGGACCCAGCCGGCGCGGCGGAGGCGGAGGGTGGGGGCCGGTCGCTCGTGCACGCGGCCGCCGGCAGTGTCAGCACGGCCAGCGCGGCGGAGGCGAGGAGCCGCCGCGGAGATGAACGCATGGTCTTCCTTCCGTCATGAGGCGGCCACGGCTCTTCGGCGCGGGAGGCTCATGCCGCCCAGCGCCACCGCGGCGATGATGATCACACCCTGTACGGCCGGCTCCAGCGCCCCAGAGACGCCGTACAGATTGAGCAGGGTGAACAGCGCCTCCAGGGTGAAGGCGCCCGCCATCGCGGCGACGACGGAGCCGCGGCCTCCCCCGAGGGCCACGCCGCCCAGCACGACAGCGGTGATGGCCTGGAATTCCAGGCCCTGGCCGACCTGCGCGGACACCCCGGCGAAGCCACCGAGCAGGATCGCGGCGACCGCCGCGGACACTCCGGAGACCATGAACGCCACCGTCCGCACCCGGGCGACGCGGACGCCGGACAGAGCCGCGGCCCGATCGTTGTCACCGGCCGCGATCAGCGTGTGACCGAAGCCGGCCCGCATCGCGCGGATCGCGCAGGCCGCCACCGCGACAAGGACCAGGACCGACCAGGGCACCGGGCCGAGACTCCCCCGGCCCAGCTCCCGGAACTGCGGGGAAAGGGCGCCCCGGGGCGCGCCGCCCGTCCACAGGAAGATCGCCCCGGACAGGATCAGCAGCATGCCGAGTGTCGAGATGAACGACGGGACCCGGAGCAGCGTGGTGACGACCCCGTTGACCAGCCCGACGAGCAGCCCGAGCACGACCAGCAGGACCAGCACGGGCCAGGTCGCCTCCGCCGACCCGTCGAGCAGCCGGGCGGCGATCACCACCTCGGCCGTGACGAGCGAGCCGACCGACAGGTCGAACTCGCCGGACACGATGACGAAGTACTGCCCGGCGGCGAGGATCACCAGCGGCGCGGCCCTCTTGACGAAGGCGAGGAGGGCGGGCGGCTCCAGGAAATACGGGTGGGCCACCGCGATCGCCCCCAGCAGCCCGGCCAGCACCACGAAGATCGGCAGCGCGCGTCTCATGCGGTCCGCCTCCTGAGCGCGTGGATGGCCAAGGCCGCCACCAGGACCACGCCCCGCACGACGTCCTTGGCGAAGGAGTTGACCTCGAGCTGGTTGAAGATGCTGTCGAGGACGGCCAGGAGCAGGACCCCGCCGACGGTCCCGGCGACCCCGCCGCGGCCTCCGGCCAGAGCCGTCCCGCCGATCACGACCGCGGCGATCGACTCCAGGTCGTATCCGCCGTCGGTCCCGACGGTCGGCGCGCCGGCTCCGAGCCGGGAGGAGAGCAGCAGCCCCGCGATCCCGGCGCAGAGCGAGCAGAGCACGTGGGCGGCGACCACCACCCGCTCGGTACGGACTCCCGACTGCCGCGCGACCTCGGCGTCCCCGCCCACCGCGTAGATCCGGTACCCCAGGCGCGTCCGGCTGAGCAGGAACCAGGCCGACGCCGCCACCGCGGCCCACAGCAGCGCCGACACCGGCAGCGGCCCGATGCGGTCGTACCCGAGATGCTGGAAGGACTCGGGCACGCTGCCCGCCGGCCCGTCGTACCGACTGTCCAGCGCCCCTCTGATGATCAGCGCGACGCCGAGCGTGGCGATGAAGGCATGCACCCGGAGCCGCGTGACGATCAGGCCGTTCACCAGTCCGGCCGTCGCGCTGACCACCAGCACCGCGGCGACCGCGACCGGAACGCCCGCGTCGGCGCCCCCCATGGTCTCGGCGGCGACGAGTGAGGTCAGGCTGATCAGGTAGGCCACCGAGAGGTCCAGGCTCCCGGCCAGGATCACCAGGGTCTGACCGACCGCGACGATGCCCAGGGCCGCCGATCGCTGCTGGATGCCGACGATGTTCTCCTGGCTGAGGAACCGGCCGCCGTCCAGGGCGAACAGCAGCCAGCCCAGCACGATGAGCAGGGCCAGCGCCACGTAGACGGCACGCGCGGGCCGGTCTGCCGACAGGCGCCGCAGGAACGAGCCGCCGGCCGGGACACGCCGCAGCTTCAGCTGCTGGGTCATGACGCGGCCGCCAGCCGCATGACGGCCTCCTCGGTGGAGCCGGCGGGCAGCTCTCCGGCGATGCGGCCGTCCCGCAGCACCACGATGCGATCGCTCATGCCGATGAGCTCGGGGAGCTCGGAAGAGATCATCAGGACGGCCGTCCCGCCGCGGGCGAGTTCGCGGGTCAGTTCGTGGATGGCGGCCTTGGCGCCGACGTCGACGCCACGGGTGGGCTCGTCCAGCAGCAGGACGCGCGGCGCGACCGCCACCCATTTGGCCAGCACGACCTTCTGCTGGTTGCCCCCGGACAGCAGCCGGACCTCCTGCGTGGGCCGGGGCGGACTGAGCCGTACCCGCTCCAGCAGCCGCTCGATCCCAGGCCGGCGCATCCGGGTGGCCCTGGTGACGAGCAGGGCGTTGTCGCGCACCGGCTGGTTCAGCAGCAGCCCTTCGGCCTTGCGGTCCTCGGTGACCAGGCCGATCCCCGCGGCGATCCCCTCGCGGACCGAGCGGGGACGGCAGGGCGTCATCCGGCCGCTGGTGAAGGGCTCCGCGCCGAACAGCGCCTTGGCCAGCTCGGTGCGGCCCGAGCCCTGCAGCCCGGCCACCCCGACGATCTCCCCCGCCCGCAGGTCGAGTTCGATGCCGCGCAGCCTGGCGTTGCCGCCGCCGCGCACGCTCACCATCACCTCTCCGGGCGGTTCCGCCGCACGCGGAGGGTAGTAGGCGTCCAGCTCCCTGCCGACCATCAGGCGGACCAGCGTCGGGCCGTCCACGCTCGAGGCGTCCACGGTGGTGACCCGGGCGCCGTCCTTCAGCACGGTGATCCGGTCGGCGAGATCGAGGATCTCGCGGAGCCGGTGCGAGACGTACAGGACCGCGATGCCGCGCGCGGTGAGCCGCCGCACCAGTGCGTGGAGCAGCTCCGCCTCGTGGTCCGCCAGGGCGGCTGTCGGCTCGTCCATCACCACGATGCGGGCGTTCAGCGACAGCGCCTTGGCGACCTCGACGACCTGCTGTCGCGCGACCGAGAGCCGCCGGACGAGCTCGCGCGGCCCGAACGACTCCTCTCCGAGGGAGTCCAGCAGCTCAGCGGTCGCCGACTCCATCGCGGCCCGGTCGACGAGCCCCCGTCGGACGGGTTCGCGCCCGAGGAGGACGTTCTCGGCGACCGTCCGCTCCGGCAGCAGGCTGAGCTCCTGGTGGATGATCGCCACCCCGGCCCGCTGCGCCTGGCTGGGGTGCCCGAAGACCACGTTGCGACCGTCGATCTCCATGCTCCCCTCGTCCGGCGCGTGCACGCCGGCGAGGATCTTCATGAGCGTCGACTTGCCCGCGCCGTTCTCCCCCACCACCGCGTGCACCTCGCCGGCGGACGCCTCCAGGTCGACTCCGTCGAGGACGCGGACGCCCAGGAAGCTCTTGCCGATGCCGGTCATCTTCAGCACGCGGCCCGCCGGTCGAGAGGTGAGCCCGAGGCTGGGACGGCGGGCGGCATCTCGGTGGTGGAGCCGGCCCGGACGAGTCCGCGCGCCGTCGGAGGTGAGAAGTCGTGCACGGGATCTCCTGACAGGTGGTTGGAGCCCTGATTCGCGCAACGAATCGAATCGATTCGCCATGAAACTAGGTCTGCCCGGCATGGCTGTCAAGCCTGCTTATCGAGGCACATGGGCGACGGCTCTTGCGACTCAGCGGATGGCCTTCTCGCCCGCTTCTCGCAGGAAAGTGCGTCTCCTGGTGCTGGTTATAGAGCTCTCGCCGCTTCGAGCCGGCCAGAATCAGCCGGTCTCGTCTTATGGTCGTGGCAAGAATGAGTATGAAACTTTCAGGCGGGGCGCCGGACGCGGCGGGCACGGCGACGCGCGGCGCGGCACCGATCGGACCGCGCCGCGCGTCACGCCTCAGACGCGGGTCCACCTCTGGTTGTTCTGGCCGTTGCACGTCCAGATCTGGACCCTGGTGCCGTTGGCCGTGCCGGCGCCGGCCACGTCCAGGCACTTGTTCGCCCCCACCGCCGTGACCGTGCCGTCGGCGTTGAGACGCCACTTCTGGTTGTTCTGCCCGTTGCAGTCCCAGATGATCACCGCCGTGCCGTCCGCCGTACCGGCACCGTTCACGTCCAGGCACTTGCCGCCGTACACCCGCAGCTCACCGGTACTGGTGGACGTCCACTGCTGGCTGGGCTGCCCGTTGCAGTCCCAGATCCGCACCTGCGCGCCGTTCGACGGGGAAGCCCCGCTGACGTCCAGGCACCGCCCCGACCCCACACCCTTCACCGCGCCGGCGGGCGGTGTGCCGGTCAGCTCCCTGATACGGACGTTGCGGAACGACACCACGTCGCCGGACCCGTGGTTCTGGATGCCGACGTAGCCCTGCTGGAGCGAGCGGACCGGGTCGGTGTTGGTGAAATCGTTGATCTTGGTGCCGTTCAGGAACACCTGGAGCCGCTCACCCTCCACCAGCAGCTCATAGGTGTTCCACTGACCCGGCGGATTCAGCGCCGCGTCCCGTGCGGCGATGTCCGCCGTCTTGAACCCGTAGATGGCCCCCGTCGTCCTGTCCGGGGTGTCGGTCGCGTCGATCTGCACCTCGTACCCGGTGTCGAGGGCCGCGTTCGGGTCGCTCGTGGCCGGGAACCCGACGATCACCCCTGAGTTGGAGTCGCCGGTCAGCTTCCAGTCGAGCTTCAGCGAGTAGGAACGCAGCTCCTTGGCGCTGTACCACAGCATGCCCATGCCGCCCTGGGAGGTCAGCGTGGCCTCGCTGTTGACGAACGACCCCGGCCCCGCCTGCGACCAGCCCGTCGTCGTCCCGTTGTACAACGTCGTGTACCCGGTCTCCGGGCGGCAGTCGGCGTTGACCGCCTTGGCCGCGTACCGGATGCCGCCCAGCAGCATGGTGCGGAAGTTCGGGTCGGCGTACGACTCCTGGGTGTGCCCCAGGCCGGTGTAGAAGGCGCGCCCGGAGGACTGGGGATGGCACCAGGTGATCGGATGGTCCCCCATGCCCCCGCCGCTGTAGCTGCTCTCGTCCAGGCTCTGCAGCACCCGCACGTTGGAGCGCGGGTTGGTGCGGTAGTTGTACCACTCGTCGACGCGTGGCCAGGTGGCCCCCAGATGGGCGGTCGCGGCGTGCGCCCTGTCCTCGTTCCGCACGGTGGCCTGCTGGATCGCCGGGTGGTTGTTGAACCAGGCTCCCATCAGCTGCCCGTAATAGGGCCAGCCGTACTCGGTGTCGGCGGCCGAATGCACCCCGACGTAACCGCCCCCGCCGTCCACGTACGTCTGGAAGGCAGACTGCTGGGTGTCGTTCAGCACGTCACCGGTGGTGCTGAGGAACACCACCGCCTTGTACTGGGCGAGGTTGGCCGTGGTGAAGGCGTTCGCGTCCTCGGTGGCGTCGACGGCGAAGTCGTTGGCGGCCCCCAGGTCGCGGACGGCCTGGATTCCGCTGGGGATCGAGTCGTGCCGGAACCCGGCGGTCTTGGAGAACACCAGCACCTTGAAGGAGGCGGCCTGGGCGGGAATGGCGGGGATCATCGTCGCGGCGGCGGTGATCGCCGCCACCGTCACTGACAGGCGTCGCAGCATGGGTGTCCTTTCAGACCCGGGTCCAGCGCTGGTTGGTTTCTCCGGTGCAGGTCCAGATGCGCAGCTTGGTGCCGTTGGCCGTGCCGGAGCCGGTGACGTCCAGGCACTTGTTCGCCCCGACCGCCGTGATCGTGCCGTCGGCGTTGAGGCGCCACTTCTGATTGCTCTGGCCGTTGCAGTCCCAGATGATCACCGCGGTGCCGTCCGCCGTCCCGGCCCCGTTCACGTCCAGGCACTTGCCGCCGTAGACCCGCAGCTCTCCTGTGGCGGTCGAAGTCCACTGCTGGTTGGACTGGCCGTTGCAGTCCCAGATCTGCGCCTGCGCGCCGTTGGCCTGCGAGGCGCCGCTGATGTCCAGGCACCGACCAGATCCCACACCCTTGAAGGCACTCGTGCTACCCGGGGGCGACGTGCCGGTGTCGAGGGTGAAGGCGTCGACGTCGAACAGGTAGCCCTGTCCGGTCGGTCCGCGGAAGACGAGGTACAGCGTCGTGGCGCCGGACGGCGCGCCGGCGAGGTTCGCCGAGACGTCGGTGAAGGTGTCCCACCCGCCGGTGCTCGTGACGTTCACCGTTCCCAGCAGCGTGCCCGTGGCCGAGCCCGCCCGCACCTCGATCCGGCCGCCCGCGCCCGCCGACGACACCCGAGCGGTGATCCTCGTCGCGTCGCCCAGGCTGTACGGCTGGAAGGAGATCCAGTCGCCGTCGTCGGTGAAGCCGACCGTCCTGCCGCCTTCGGCCGTGCCGTGGTCGGCCGTCTGTACGCCCTGCTGGGCGCCGAAGTGCTCGGCCTGCCGGTGACGCGGCTGGAGCGTACGGGCGCTGGTGGAGGTCAGGCCGCCCTCGTCGGTGTAGGAGGCCTCGAAGACGCCGTAGATGTTGGCCGCGGCGTCGTGCTCACCGTCGACCGGCACCGAGAGGGAGCCCGAGCAGCCGGTCGTGGAGGTGATCTGGTGACGGTGGCTGTCATGGCCGAGGTAGTAGGCGACGGTGACCTTGGTGCAGTCGATCGTGCCGTCCTCCGGGTCGCTGACGGTGACCTGGAAGGGCACGGTGTCTCCGAAGGAGAACAGTCGCCCGTCGGCCGGGGAGGTCAGCGTCACCGCCGGGGCGGTGTTGCCGACGGTCACGATCACGCTCGCGCTTCCGGTGAGCCCCTGCGGGTCGCGAACGGTGAGGGTGGCGGTGTAGGTGCCGTTCGCGGTGTAGGTCCTGCTCGGGTTCGCCGCGGTGGACGTGGTGCCGTCGCCGAAGTTCCAGGAGTACGTCAGGGCGCCGCCCTCGGGGTCGGAGCTGCCCGCGGACGAGAAGGTCACCGTCAGCGGAGCCGGTCCCGAGGTCCTGTCGGCGGAGGCCTTGGCGATCGGGTTGCGGTTGGCCTTGCCGATGTACTCGATCCGGTACAGCGCCTGGTTGTTGTTCCCGTCGCCGTAGTCGAGGACGTAGAGGGCTCCGTCAGGGCCGAAGGCCATGTCCATCACCTGGGTGCCGGTCCAGGGGAACGCGGAGATCTCCCCGTGGTTCCCGTCGGCCTTGACCTCGACGGCCTTGATCCAGCGGCGGCCGTACTCACCGGCGAAGTAACGCCCGTCCAGGACCTGCGGGAACTTGACGGCCGAGTTCAGGTCGGGGTCGTAGCGGTAGACCGGGCCGCCCATCGGCGACTCCGACCCGGAGCCGAACTCCGGCGGGGATCCGGCGTCCCCGGCGTATCGGATCCACGCCGGCCTGGCCTGAGGCAGCGTGGCCTGGCCGGTGTTGCGGAAGGAGTTGTTGGTCGGACCGCCCCCGCAGCTGTACTTCGGGCCGGTGCTGTTGGAGGCGAAGTTCCACTCGTTGTAGGTCTCGCCGGCGGTGTTCGTTCCGGTGCAGTACGGCCAGCCGTAGTTGCCCGCACCGGTGACGCGGTCGAACTCCACCTGCCCGCTGGGGCCCCGGTTGGGGTCGGTCACGCCCGCGTCCGGCCCGTAGTCGCCCAGGTAGACGATGCCGGTCGCCTTGTCCACGCTCATCCGGAACGGGTTGCGGAACCCCATCGCGTAGATCTCCGGCCTCGTCCTCGCCGTGCCGGGCGGGAACAGGTTGCCGGTGGGGACCGTGTAGGTGCCGTCCGGCTGCGGCTTGATCCGCAGGACCTTGCCGCGCAGGTCGTTGGTGTTGGCGGCGGAGCGCTGGGCGTCGTACTGCGGGTTGCGGTTGGTCCGCTCGTCCAGCGGGGAGTAGCCGCCCGACTCGAAGGGGTTGCTGTCGTCGCCGGTCGTCAGATACAGGTTGCCGGCCGCGTCGAAGTCGATGTCGCCGCCGACGTGGCAGCACATCCCCCGGTCGTTCGGCACCTCCAGCACGATTTTCTCACTGGCCAGGTCGAGCGTGTCGTCGGGTTTCAAGGTGAAGCGGGACAGGTTCAGGTGCCCCTTCCACTGGTCGAACTGGGCCTGCGTGCCGTTGCTCGGCGCGTCACCGTTCGGGGTGCTCAGCCGGGGCGAGTAGTAGAGCCAGACGTACCGGTTCGACGCGAAGCCCGGGTCGACCGCCACGCCCTGCAGGCCCTCCTCGTCGTGCGTGTAGACGTTGAGCCTGCCGGCCACCTTCGTGCTGCCGTTGGCATCGGTGACGCGCACCGTGCCGTCGCGCGCCGTGTGCAGCACCGACCGGTTCGGCATCACGGCCAGCGACATCGCCTCACCCAGCTCCGCGCCGCCCGAGGCGAGCGACACCTGCTGGTAGTCGGACGCCGGGATGGTCAGCGCGCTCGCCGGGGACGCGGTGAGCGCGAGGGCCCCGGGAGTGATCAGCGCCATCGTGGTCAGCAAGGTGAGCCACGGACGTCGGGACATGGGTATTCCTTCCTGACACATGACGATCAGGGCAAAGGGCGCGCCATCGCGCCGTTGTCAGAGCCGTGTTCGCGCGGGAGAGGAGCCGCGGCGTCAGGCGTGGGTCCACTTCTGGTTGGCGCCGCCGTGGCAGGTCCAGATCTGGACCTTGGTGCCGTTGGCGGTGCCCGATCCGCTGACGTCCAGGCACTTGTTCGCCCCGACGGCGGTGATGGTGCCGTCGTTGTTGAGGCGCCATTTCTGGTTGTTCTGGCCGTTGCAGTCCCAGATGATCACGGTTGTGCCGTCGGCGGTGCCGGCGCCGTTGACGTCCAGGCACTTGCCGCCGTACACGCGCAGCTCACCGGAGCCGGTCGGCGTCCACTGCTGGTTGGGCCGGCCGTTGCAGTCCCAGATCTGCGCCTGCGCGCCGTTGGCCTGGGAGGCTCCGCTGACGTCCAGGCACCGGCCCGACCCCACACCCTTGAACGCGCTCGCGCTCCCCGAAGGCTGACCCTGCGGACCGGCGGACGCCATCACGGCCTGGGCGCCCGCCGGCCAGGAGCCGTTGGTGACGGTGACATTGTTGTTCACCACATTGCCGCGGTCGCCGTTGGTCACGTTGGTGCTGCCGTTGGTCGACCAGTTGCCGGTGACGGTGAAGTTCCCCATGTTCTCGCCACCCCAGTAGTTGGCGGTGGCCCAGGTGCCGGTGTTCGAGAGCACGTTATCGGTGACGGTGTAGTACTTGGAGCCCTCGTCGAAGTAGATCCCGAACCAGCCGTTGGTCCGCAGGCAGTAGTTGCCGCTGATCACCGCGTTCGGGTTCCACGACAGCGTGTAGATACAGCCCCCGTCGGTCGTCTGCTGCATGACGTCATGCACGTAGTTGCCGATGAGCTTGTTGCCGGACGCGGTGGTGGGAGTGGTGTAGCGCGGCTGGTAGTCGTACAGGCCGCGGTTGGCGTAGTTGTTGCTGCCGCCCGGCTCGTTGGCGCCCCAGCCGTACCCGATCGACATGCCGGTGTACGGCAGGTTGTAGACCTCGTTGTGTGACACGTCGGTGTTGGTGACGTAGGTGGTCAGGACCGAGACGATGCCCCGGTAGTCCAGGCCGAGGTCGTGGATGCGGTTGTTGCTGACGGTGATGTTCCGGTTGACCATCCGCTGGTCACTGGGGTGGTGCGCGTCGGCGCGCACGCCGCCGACCACGATGCCGCCGGCCGAGCTCTGGGCGATCTCGGACCGGGTGACCGTGATGTCGCCGGCGCCCAGGCCGACACCGCCGGCGTGCGCGTTGGCGTCGTTGCCGATGCCCACGGCCGTCTGACCGAGGTTGACGAACCGGGAGTCGGTGAAGGTGATGTTGTTGGCCGCGGACACCTGTACGGCTGCCGGCATCTGGTACCAGTGCGGCCGCACGGCCTCGAACTGCCGGCAGCCCTCCTGGCAGGAGGTCAGCCTGTCGGCGGGCCAGTTCCAGGTGCCCGCGATGTAGGCGCCGGTCTGCTGGTCCGCGTAGCCCTGCGCGCTGCTGGGCCCGAGCCAGCTCGTGCCGGTGAAGGTGATCCCGCTGAAGGTGATGTGGTGCGCGGGCGCGTCGTAGGTGCCCCCGACGTTCACCAGAGACTGCAGCACGGGCAGCTCGACGCTGACGTCGCCCATGTTCTGACCGGCCGTCGGGATGTAGGACAGGACGCCGGTCCCGGGGTTGATGTGCCACTCACCCGGCGTGTCGAGGAACTCGTAGGCGTTCTCGAGGTACAGCGGCCCCGCCCGGTGCGGCTGCGTGAAGGTGTCGTACCCGAAGGTGTTGTTGTTCCAGCCGGGCTGCTGCATCGTGATGGCGTTGCCGCTGATGCTCTGCACCCTCACGTACCGGTCGGTGAAGGAGCCGACGCTCTCCATCTCGACCCGGTCCTGGTCGGCCAGGTTGTTCAGGTAGCTCAGCGCGCCGCTGCCGAACCTCAGACCGGTGCTGGTCGCGGTGAAGTCCGCCCGGTTGACCTGGGTGCGGGCCCGCGTGGCGACAGCGCCGTCGACGTACAGCTGGCGGGTGTCGATCCCGGTGCCGACAGCGGCGCGCCAGATGTTCTTCCCGGGGTCGGCCAGTGACCAGCCGGTGACCGCCCGGGCTCCGCTGATGACGGGACGGGCGCCCGCCGCCGCCTGCCACCTGACTGTGTAGCCGTTGTTTCCGGAGTCGGCGGCGGTCAGCCGGAGCGGCGCCGAGAGCCGGTACACCCCATCGGCCAGCTCGACGACGATGTCGCCGGACATGGCGCCGTTCAGCGACCGCACCGCTGTCTGCGCCGCGGACAGCGAGCACGGCTGGGCGGAGGTGCAGGCGTTGCCGGTGCCGGAGGGTGACGCGTACAGGGTCGTGGTGGCCGCGAGGGCCGGGGCGGCCGGGACGACGAGGGCGAACGCCGCGGCCAGCACCGCGGCGACGACGCCGGTCAGGACCGGTCTCAGCGCCCGGACGGGCGAGGATGATGGCACGGTGGTTCCTCTGGGGGGTGGAGGGGTGCTCAGGTCACGATCCAGCCGTGGAGGTTCCGGAAGGGAGCGCGTCCCCGGACCTCGCTCCTTATTACGATCTGGGGGCTGATGTCCGTCAAGTCCTTAAGCCCACTTATTTCGCCTTGCGCACCCCGGAAATGTCCCCATGGTGATGCTGGGCGTTCGCTTGACCAGCGAAAATCCATGCCTTTTGTGGCGATACAGGTCGATCTTTTTCGCATGAATCATTCAGATGAGTCCTACTGATCGAGCGTCGCTCCATCTTCCGGCCCGGCGACCACGATCAGTCATACTCTTGCAGGGGAACGGCAAGGAGGGAGCACGGTGACCGACACCCCGCGGGAGAGCGGATACCGGCCGGGCTACGAAGTGGCCGCGGAGCAGTTGCTCGAGTTGATCGTCCGGATGCGCCTGCGCCCGGGAGATCGCCTGCCGACCGAGAACGAGCTCGCCCGGCAGCTGGGCACCAGCCGCACCGTCGTCCGCGAGGCGGTGAAGATCCTCTCCGCGCTGGGCCGGGTGCGCGCCCAGAAGGGCCGCGGCCTGTACGTGGCCGACGACGAGGGGATGCTCGGCACCGGGCGCTGGGCGTCCTTCTTCCTCCCCACCGACCTGGACCACGTCTACATGCTGTTCGAGTTCCGCCGGGCGCAGGAGATGGAGACCAGCCGGCTGGCCGCCCGACGCGCCACCCCCACGGAGCTGAGGGCCATCGAGGAGGCGGCCGCCATGTGCCGCCATGGCTTCGAGACCGGACGCGAAGACCTGTTCAACGAGGGCGACGACACGTTCCACACCGCCATCGCCACCGCCGCGCACAACATGTTCCTCCAGATCGCCGTGCGGGAGGCCCGGCGGCTGCAGGCGCAGTCCAGCCTCATCGGGCTGCGCGGCTCGGTGGGCGGGCACGCCGCCGAGGCCGTCGAGGAACACGAGGCGATCTACCAGGCCATCCGCGCCGGTGACCCCGAAGCGGCCGCCCAGGCCGCCGCCACGCACATCGACAACACTCTCGACGACTACCGCCGGGAGATCCAGCAGCGCCTGTTCTCATCCCATTGACCCCCCGGGTGAACCGGTCGTGCGGATGAACGTTTCATCGGAGGTCTCCCCGGGCGGAGCGCGCGCCGGGCCGATGAGCGCCACCGGGCGAGCCTCCCGCGGACCACGGACAGGGCGGAGCCTTGACAGGGGCCCGCCGGTCGTATGTGCTTCGCCGTACACCGCCGTCTTCCCCTCCTCGGCCGGCCCCGTGCCCTTGTCGAATCGATTCGCACGAGTGGCCCCCACCCTCCAAGGAGTACGCCCATGCAACTCCCTTCCGTTCCCTTACCGGACCGTGCGCCGCGGGTGCGGCGCCGTCGGGCGGCCGTCGTCGCGACTGTCGCGGCGGCGCTCCTGGCCATAGCCGTGACATGGTCGGTGCCGGCCTCGGCGGCGACCACGCCCCTGGTGGGCGTGGGGTCGGGCCGGTGCCTGGACGTCGCCGGCGCCTCCCAGGCGAACGGCGCGCAGGCGCAGATCTGGGACTGCAACGGCCGGCCCAACCAGCAGTGGACCTCGACCGGCTCCGGTGAGCTGCGGGTGTACGGCGGCAAGTGCCTGGACGTCAACGGCGCCGGCACCGCCGACGGCACAACCGTGATCATCTGGGACTGCAACGGCCAGAACAACCAGAAATGGCGCCTCAACAACGACGGCACCATCACCGCCGCCGGGGCGAACAAGTGCCTCGACGTTTCAGGCGCCGGCACCGCCAACGGCACCAAGGTCCAGATCTGGACCTGCCACGGCGGCGCCAACCAGAAGTGGACCGCCGGAGCCGGGCCCGGCCCGACGCCGACCCCGCCGCCGCCCGGCGCGCGCCCGTGCGACATCTACGCCTCGGGCGGTACGCCGTGCGTGGCCGCGCACAGCACGACCCGGGCGCTCCTCGGCTCGTACAGCGGCAACCTGTACCAGGTCAGGCGCTCCTCCGACAGCACCACCCGCAACATCGGCGTCCTGACCGCGGGCGGCGTCGCCGACGCCGCGGCGCAGGACTCCTTCTGCACCGGCACCACGTGCGTCATCACGGTCGTCTACGACCAGTCCGGGCGGGGCAACGACCTGTGGTACCAGGGCTCCAGCATGGTCCCCGGCTCCCCTCAGAGCAGGCCCGCGATCGCGACGACCGAGTCGCTCACCGTCGGCGGCAACAAGGCATACTCCCTCTACATCAATCCCGGAAACAGCTACTGGCGGGACGGTCACCTGACCGGCGTCCCCACGGGCAGCGCGCCGGAGGGCATGTACATGGTGACCAGCGGCACCCACGTCAACGGCGGCTGCTGCTTCGACTACGGCAACAGCGAAACCAGCAGGAAGGCCGACGCCGCCGGGGCCATGGACGCCATCAACTTCAGCACCCAATGCTGGTTCGGCGGCTGCCAGGGAGGCGGCCCCTGGGTCCAGGCCGACCTCGAATGGGGGCTCTACCCCGGCGGCAGCCAGTCGTGGAACCCCAACCAGCGGGCCCTCCCCCACAAGTTCGTCACGGCCACGCTGAAGAACAACGGCACGACCCGGTTCGCCATCAAGGGCAGCAACGCCCAGTCCGGCAGCCTGTACACCCTGTACGACGGCCCGCTCCCCAACGGCTACAGCCCGATGAAGAAGCAGGGGGCCATCATCCTGGGCAGCGGCGGCGACTGCTGCAAGCCCGACGGCGGCGCCAACCTCAGCGCGGGCACCTTCTACGAGGGGGCCATGATCGCCGGCTACCCGACCGACGCCGTGGAGAACGCCGTCCAGGCCGAGGTCATCGCCGCCGGCTACCGGTGACCCGGTCCCAGGACGCGACCCTCACCGGACCACGGAACGCCGTCGGGCCGGGAGGCGCTCACCTGCATCATCCCTGTTCAGTCGCCGACCTGTCCGGTCAGTCGCGTGCCGTCCAGTCCGGCGAGCAGTTCGCGCAGCAGGTCGGCGAGCTGGTCGCGGCGTTCGGGTGCGAGATGGCCGATGAGGCGGTCCTCGGCGGTGAGCAGGCCCGCGACGACGCGGTCGAGCAGGGCGTTTCCCGCGTCGGTGAGGGTGACGGCGCGCGCGTGGTAGCCCGACCCGGCGGTGGTCCGTTCAACCAGCCCGGCGTTGGCCGCTCGCTCCACACGCTGGGTGATCGCGCCGCGCGTCACCATGCAGGCGTCGGCCAGCTCGCCGGGGCTCATCCGGTACGGCGGGCCGGAGCGCCGCAGCGTGGAGAGCAGATCGAGTGTCGCCACGTCCACGCCCAGCTTCGCCAGGAGGCGGCGGCGCTCGTCGCCGAAGGCCTTGGCGGCCCACCAGATCCGGGTGATGACTCCGATCGACTCCACCGGGACGCCGGGCAGCTCGTGCCGCCAGGCGTCCTGGATGGCGTCGGCGCCGTCGCGCGGCGGGTCAGCGGCCACGTTCGGCGCCGCCGTTCACCTGGATGATCTGCGCCGTGATGTGACCGCTGTCGGGCGAGGCGAGCCAGTGCACGGTGTCGGCGACGTCCCGCGGCGTCCCGGCGCGTCCGGTGTGGGTCTGCGCGACGAGCGTCGCGCGGCGTTCGTCGTCCAGCGTGTCGCCGAAGAACTCGGTGTCCTCGATGAACCCCGGGGCGACCACGTTCACCGTGATGCCGCGCGGTCCGAGGGCGGCCGCGAGGTCGAACGCGTACGGATGCAGGGCCGCCTTCATCGGGCCGTACGAGGTGCCGCCCGAGCCCCGGAAGGCCGCGATCGAGCTGATGAACACGATCCGTCCGGATGGGTTCAGCAGCTCGCGGAACGCCTCGGTCGGCAGTACCGCGGTCAGCACGTTGGCCCGGAAGTTGCTCGTCCACCGTTCCGCGACGCCGGCGGAGCCGCCGTGCATGTCGACGTTGCCGCCCGCGTTGTTGACCAGCACGTCTATGGCGCCGAAGCGCTCGGCCAGCGCGGCGCGAACGCGCTCGACCTCGGCGGGCTCGCTCAGGTCGGCCGGCAGCGCGATTCCGCCGATCTCCCGGGCCGCCTTCTCCAGCGTGTCGGCACGGCGGCCGATGATCACCACCCGGCCACCGTGGGCCGCGAAGCGCGCCGCCACCGCCTTGCCGATGCCGGTGCCACCGCCAGTGACCACTGTCGTGCGCGTCATGTTCACCCTCCTTGAGTTTAGGCCTAAAGTCAGGCTACCCCGGAGAGCCGGATGGTGTTGACGTGCGGCCGCGGGGCGGCCCGGCCGGGGAGGCGCGCACCTCCACCACCACGCTTCAGTCGCGGAAGGCGCCGTCCTGTCCCGATGACCGCTCGGGATGGAATCCGTCGGCCACTGCCAGCAGCCGTCGTCCGGCGTGCTCCGGCCGGATGTGGGGCCCCTCGGCCGGCCTGGCGTCCGGCCGCCGGGTGCAGGTGTTGATCACGTGCTCGTCGAGGGCGATGCCGAGGCCCGGCGTGTCGCCGAGAACGAAGGCACCGTCCTCGACGTACAGGTCGAGCGACATCCCGAGCGGCGGGCGCAGGTCCTGCAGCTCGCTGGCCATGTGGTTCGGCACCGACGTCGCGGCGTGCAGCAGCGCGACGGGCGTGGTGCCGATCGGGCTCACCGGCAGGTCATGGGCGTGCGCCAGGGCGGACACCCGGAGGAAGTGGGACACCCCCCACACCACGGCCGTCTGCACGACGTCGACGGCCCCCGCGGCCAGCAGCGGACGGAACTGCTCGAGCCCGGTGAGGTTCTCCCCGGTGGCGACCGAGGCGCGGACACCACGGCCGACGGCGGCCAGGCCTTCGGCGTCCCACCGCCGGACCGGCTCCTCGATCCAGGTGAGATCCAGGGTGCGCTCCAGCTCGCAGACGTGCCGGACCGCCTGCTTGCGCGTCCATGCCTCGTTCACGTCGAGCATGAGTCCCGGCCGCGATCCGTGCCCGGCCTCGGTCAGGACATCGCGTACCAGCGTCAGCCGGTGCCGGTCGCGTTCGATGTCGAGGCCGCCCTTGAGCTTGGCCGCGCGCAGGCCGTGCTGGGCATAGTCCTGGTACACGAAGACGAGTTCGTCGTCGGTCAGGGCGATGTCCAGGCCCGAGGCGTAGGCGGGAACTCTTCTGTCGCGTCCGCCCAGCAGGCGCCAGAGCGGTTCGCCGGCCGCCTGTGCCTTGATGTCCCAGAGGGCGGTGTCGAGTGCGCCGATCGTGCCGAACACGGCGCCGACGTGGCCCGCCTTGAAGGTCTGCCGCAGCATGCGGTCGTAGAGCGCCGTCACGCCGCGTGGATCCTCGCCCTCGATCGCGGCGAACACGGCGTCGATCTCCACGTGCGGCCCGAGGCCGACGCCGGTGATCCCCTCGTCGGTGTCCACCATGACGATCGGCACCGGGACGGCCCCGTCGGCGAAGACGCCGTTGGCGTCGCCCACCGGGCGGCCCCATTCCTGGACCGTCGTCGTGGTCCGATACCCCGTGATCCGCATGTCAGCCCTTCGTGGAACCAGCGGTGACGCCTTCGGCGATCTGGCGCTGGAGGAACAGATAGATCATCAGCACGGGCACCGCCGCGATCAGGACTCCCGAGGCGAAGGTGGGGATGTCGTCGGAGTACTGTCCGCGCAGCGAGTTGACCCCGATCATGAGGGTGCGATGCTCGGGCGACGGCATCACCAGCAGGGGGATGAGCACGTCGTTCCAGCAGAACAGCATGTCGAGGATGCCGACCGACAGCAGCGCCGGCACGCCCAGCGGCACCATGATCCGCCGGTACACGCCGTACACCGTGTTCCCGTCGATCCTGGCCGCGTCGACGATCTCCGACGGGATGGTCCTGTAGTGGCTCGTCATCAGGAAGACGGTGAACGGGAGGAACTGCGCCACGTAGGCCAGGACCAGACCCGGATAGGTGTCGACGAGACCGCTGTCCGCCATGATCCTGGTGAGCGGCACCATGATCACCTGGAACGGGACGAACAGCCCGGCGAGACAGCCCAGGAAGATCGCAGAAGAACCGCGGAACCGCAACTGGCTCAGCGCGAAGCCCGCCATCGAGCCCAGCAGGAGCAGCAGGGCCACGGCGAACGCCACGACGACGAAGGAGTTGGCGAAGTACCGTGCCATTCCGGCACCGGCCCACGCCTCCGCGAGGTTGTCCCAGCGCAGGGAACCCGCCGGGGAGAACCGGTCGAGGACGTAGTCGCGCCTGGTCTTCATCGCGACGTTGGCGGTGAACACGAGCGGATAGATCGTCACCAGCGCGAGAACGGCCATCGGAACGGCGGCCACCCACCTGGCCAGACGCATGCCCGGCATCAGTCCTGCCTCCCCGTGCGGCGCAGCAGGGTGATCTGCAGGAGCCCGACCACCAGCATGACGACGAAGAGAACCGTCGAGGCGGCAGAGGCGAGCGCCGGCCGGTTCATCTGTCCCTGCTGGTGCCAGATGTAGTACTCCGGCAGGTAGGTCGCCCCTTCCGGCCCCCCGCTGGTCATGACGAAGAGCAGGCCGAACATGGACGTCAGCATCCCGATCATCGTGGTCACGAAGACGAACTGAATGGTGCGCGTCAGACTCGGGATGATCACATGTCCGATCACCTGGCGGAGCGACGCGCCGTCCACGCGGGCGGCGTCCAGCAGCGACGCGTCCAGGGTGCTGAATCCGGCGAGGAACACCACGAGGGCCATCCCGAACGTCGCCCATATGTGCACGCCGACAACCGTGAACATGGCGATGCCCGGATCGCCGAGCCAGTCGACCGGGCCGAGGCCGATCGTCCCGAGGACGGCGTTCACCGGACCGTCGAACCCGAGCATGAGGTTGACGATCGCGCCGACGATCACCGGTGAGAGCACAGCCGGGAAGAAGTAGACGCTGCGGTAGACCCGGTGTCCCGGCACGCGCAGGTAGATGAAGGTCGCGAGCAGGCCGGGAATCGCCACCGCCACGGGGAGCAGCAGAACCAGCAGCCCGACGTTGCGCAGCGAGGTGCGGAACAACGGGTCGCCGGCCAGCTCCAGGTAGTTGCTCAGCCCGACCGCGGTCCCGTTGGACGCGCCGTCACCCGTGAAGGAGTAGTTGACTCCCAGGACGAGCGGCCACAGCCGCAGCGTCACGAGGATCAGTACGGCCGGGGCCACCAGGACGTAGGGCGCGAGGCGTTCGGCGCGCGCCCCGCGGGAGGCCGCCCGGGTGGCCGTGCGGCCGTCCGGGCGGCGTCCCCCCGGCTTCGTCGTCGCGCCATCGGCTCGTCCGGAGCCGGCTGGGCGGACCGACGGCGACGAACCTCGGAGCGGCACGCGATCAGCCCGCCCGGTCGGAGGCGGCCAGCTGCTCCACGGCCTTGTCCACGGTGGCCGACCCGCTCAGGAGCTGCTGGGACAGTCTTCCCATCAGGTCCAGGGTCTTGGAGGACAGCGCGACGTGCAGGGCGGGCCTGCCGGTCCTGATCTCGGGCACGATCGCGGCGACGACCGGGCCCGCCCGCGAGACGTCGACCGTCGTGTCGGAGGCGATCGCGCCGGCCCCGGAGGAGAACGCGGTCAGGGCGTCGGTCGAGGTCAGGGAGCGCACCAGATCGGCGGCCAGCTTCGGATCCTTCGTCCACCTCGCGACCGCGTAGCCGATGCCGCCGTCGTACGGGAGGCTCGGGGTGGCCCCGTCGGTCACGACGGGGGCCCGCATGACGCCGATCTTGTCGGGCGGCAGGAACTCGCCGAAGTCCTTCCAGTGCCCGATGTCCGACATCAGGCCGATGATGTGGGCGGCCTTGCCGCTCTCGAAGACCCTGAAGACATCCGTGAACATCGCGGTGGAGTTGGCGCCGTCGCTGTTCAGCCCTTTGTCGCCGGCGTCCTTCCACAATTCGAAGATCCGCCGCACGTGGGGAGAGGTCCAGTCGCGCTTCCCGGCGATCCAGTCGTCGTACTCCTGCGGCGTCAGGATGCCGGACCCGAGGCCCGACATGAAGAACTGGATTCCGATGCCTTCCTTGTTGCCGAGCGCGAAGCACGCGGCCCCGGTCGCCTTCTTGACGGCGGAGCAGGTGCGGACCAGCTCGTCCCATGTCCTGGGCGGGTTCGCGGGGTCGAGCCCGGCCTTCTCGTAGAGCGTCTTGTTGTAGTAGATCGGGTGTCCCTGCAGGGTCACCGGCGCGGCGTAGACCTTGCCGTCCTTGGTGAACGCGTCCCAGCCCGCCAACCGGCTCCTGTCCTGTGCCACGTACTGGTCCAGCGCAAGGAGCGCGTCGACCCGGTCGCGGATCTGCCCGCCGCCGTTGAACAGCATGACGTCGGGCCCCTTCCCTGACTGGGCGGCCGTGCCGAGCAAGGTGTAGTACTGGTCGAACGGCTGGGCGACGAACTCGACGGTGACGCCGGGATGCCGCTCGGCGAAGTCGGCCTTCACCTTCTCGACGTACGTGGCGGCCGCCGATTCACCGGACTTCCAGTCCCAGACCACGAGCTTCTGCTGTCTCTGCTGGAAGTCTCCGGACGGGGACCCCGTCCGTGACGCGCTCCCGCAGCCGGCCAGGACCAGTCCCGCGACCATCACCGCCGACCACAACACTCGCTGCTGCATAGCTGCTCACCTTCCGAGAGCGGCCGAAGGGCCCGCCAATCACCGGCGAAACGTAACTCGTATGACGTCTTACGTCAACAAGAGGCACGTATACTGACGCGGTGGCGCTGTCCTCGCAGGCCACCGGAGGGGAACATGACGGCATCGCAGGAAACGGCCGCCGGCGTCCCGGCACCGCCGGCCTGGGCACGACGCCCGGCCACTCTTGCGCGAGCGGTGACGGCCGAGCTGGTGGAGCGCATCGTCCGCGGCGTGCACCCGCCGGGGACGCCGCTGCCCCCCGAGCCCGCGCTCTGCGAAGCCTTCTCCGTGAGCCGCACCGTCGTCCGGGAAGCCGTGAAAGTCCTGCAGGAGAAGGGGCTGGTCCAGGTCCGCCAAGGCGCCGGCACCATGGTGAACCCCCCGGCGAGGTGGGACATGCTCGACGAGCTCGTCCTCGCCGCGACGATCGCCGAGGACGAGAGCCTGGCGATCCTCGACGACCTCGTCGTCACGCGGCGCGTGCTGGAGTCCGACATGGCCAACGTCGCCGCCCGCCTGGCCGGCCCGGACACGGTGGAGCGGCTGCGCGAGCTGGTGGACCGCATGGACGAGCTGGTGGACGATCCCGTCACGTACGCCGACAGCGACCGCGCCTTCCACGACACGATCATGCAGACGTCGGGGAACCGTATCGCTCGTGGCGTCGTACGGGCCCTGGAGAGCCAGGTCATCAACACCGCGCGGTACATGGGCCGGACCGAGCGGGCCCTGTGCGTGGCGTCGAACCTCGGCCACCGCCGCATCTACGAACGCATCGCCGCCCACGACCCCGACGGCGCCGCCGAGGCGATGTTCCATCACATCACCGAGGCCTGGCTGGTCCGCCGCACAGGACCGGCCGACCCCGTACGGCTGAGGCGCTGACCTCGGACAGATCCGCACAGTCGGTGCACCCCGCCGCCCCACGGCAAGGGCCACCGGCCGGCTCGATCACAGCGAAACGATTCGACCCGCGGGCGATGAAAGTTTCATCGCGGCGCGTCAACGGTGACCACGGCGCCTCCCCTGGCCGGGCGTGGCAGCGGCGGGCCGTCTCGGGCGAGGGCCGGTGAACCTCGCAAGGGCGGCGGCTTGACAGGTCCGGTCACGGTCATATTTGCTCCGCTGCACCGTCGCCCCCGCCGGCCACGAGAAAGGAGACATCCGATCATCGCGGCGTTGTGAGCGCTAACAAAAGCTGATCGATACGCCTTGCGCCGGCAAAGGTCCCGGCACTCGAACGCCTCGCGCCGCGGCACACCGGCATTCATCCGTCAGCGACCAGAAATGCCGACCGGCCCACGCCACCATCCCCCGAAAAGGCGGCAGAAATGGCTTCTCCATCGACCTGCGTCACCATGAGGACGACAAAGGAACGCGCGTGATGTCGCGGCACAAAGCGCTCTTCGCCGCTGTCGCGACCGCGGCACTGCTCGTCCTGGGCGCGACACAGGCTGCGCTGGGCGACAGCGCGACCACGTCACCCGCCGGAACGAGCGCAGCCGCGGGCACCGCGGGATGCGGCAAGTCTCCGACGTTGAGAAGCGGTCCCCAGTCGATCACGACGAGCGGTAAGAACCGCAACTTCATCCTGCGAATCCCCGACAACTACACCAACACCACCCCCTACCGGTTGGTCTTCGGGTTCCACTGGAACGGCGGCACCGCCAACGACGTCGACTCGGGCGGGACCAGTGGATATCCGTGGTCCTACTACGGGCTCAGGGCCTTGTCGAACAACACCGCGATCTTCGTCGCGCCTCAAGGCGTCAACAACGGCTGGGCCAACTCCGGCGGTGAGGACCTCACCTTCGTCGACGACATGATCCGGCGGATCGAGGCGGACCTCTGCGTCGACACCTCCCAGCGCTTCGCCATGGGCTTCAGTTACGGCGGCGGCATGAGCTACGCGCTCGCGTGTGCCCGGGCGACGGTCTTCCGCGCGGTGGCGGTCTACTCCGGCGGGCAGCTCAGCGGGTGCAGCGGCGGCACCGAGCCCATCGCGTACATCGGGCTGCACGGCCTCAGGGACCCGGTGCTCAACATCTCCGCGGGTCGATCGCTGCGTGACAGGTTCGTCAGGAACAACGGCTGCACCCCGCAGAGCCCGCCGGAGCCGGCGCAGGGCAGCCTGACGCACGTCGTCACCTCCTACTCCGGGTGCCGGGCCGGGTACCCGGTCGCATGGGCGGCGTTCGACGCGGGTCACACCCCCAATCCGGTGGACGGGAAGCCCGGCGACTACGAGCCCGGCGAGAACTCCTGGACCAGGGCGGTGGTGTGGAACTTCTTCGCGCAGTTCGGAGGCACCGATCCGACGCCGACTCCGACGCCTCCTGGAGACACGAGTGCGCTGAAGGCTGTGGGGTCGGGCCGATGCCTGGACGTCAGCGGCGCCTCCCAGGCCAACGGCGCGCAGGCGCAGATCTGGGACTGCAACGGCCGGCCCAACCAGCAGTGGACGCCGACCGGCTCCGGTGAGCTGCGCGTGTACGGCGGCAAGTGCCTGGACGTCAACGGCGCCGGCACCGCCGACGGCACAACCGTGATCACCTGGGACTGCAACGGCCAGAACAACCAGAAATGGCGCCTCAACAACGACGGCACCATCACCGCCGTCGGAGCGAACAAGTGCCTCGACGTTTCAGGCGCCGGCACCGCCAACGGCACCAAAGTCCAGATCTGGACCTGCCACGCCGGCGCCAACCAGAAGTGGACCCGCGCCTGACGCTGACGATCCGCACCCTCGTGATCGCCTGAAAGAATACGACTTATTTTCATTCACCGTCGCACTCCCGGGCACGCATGCGCACGCCTCAGTCCAGGGAATGCGACGGTGACGTCAGGCGAATAGTGAGGTCACGGCCTCGGACGGAGAGCCGGCAGCCGACCAGCATGCGAAGCGTCGTGCGTGGAGCCTGAATAAGCCCACTCATATCTTGACAGCTCCCGCTGACTGAGTCGTAATCAAAGACTCCCACCCCTGATCGTCCGGACACCGAAGGAAGCTGCGTGACGTGAAGCACAAAACCTTATGCACCGCCATCGTCGTGGCGGCGCTCATCGTCCTGGGAGCGGCGGGTACGGCCTTCGGCGGAGCGAGGTCCGCCACGCGCGGCCCCGTCGCCGCCGCGGCGACCGCGGGCTGCGGGAAGGCCCCGGCGCTGGCGAGCGGTACGCATTCACTGGTGAGCAGTGGCCAGAACCGCAGCTACATCCTGCGCGTTCCCGCCAACTACGACAGCAACCACGCCTACCGGTTGATCTTCGGGTTCCACTGGGTGGGCGGCACCGCCAACGATGTCGACTCCGGCGGAACCGACGGATACAACTGGTCGTACTACGGACTCCGGCGGCTGGCGGACAGCGCGAACAACAGCACGATCTTCGTCGCGCCCCAGGGCGTCAACAACGGCTGGGCCAACTCCGGCGGCCAGGACGTCACCTTCGTCGACGACATGATCAGGCAGATCGAGGCGGGGCTGTGCGTCGACACGACGCAGATCTTCTCCTCGGGATTCAGCTACGGCGGGGCGATGACGTACGCGCTCGCCTGTGCCCGGCCGACGGTCTTCCGCGCGGTCGCGGTCTATTCCGGCGCGAACCTCAGCGGGTGCGGCGGCGGCACACAGCCCGTCGCCTACATGGGACTCCACGGCATCAGGGACAACGTGCTGTCCGTCTCATCCGGACGGTCGCTGCGTGACACGTTCGTCAGGAACAACGGCTGCACCCCGCAGAGCCCGCCGGAGCCGGCGCAGGGCAGCCTGACGCACGTCGTCACCTCCTACTCGGGGTGCCGGGCCGGCTATCCGGTGGTCTGGGCCGCGTTCGACGGCGGTCACGACCCCGGTCCGATCGACGGGTGTACCTGTGGCGGCTGGAGGACCTGGACCTCCGGGGAGGTGTGGAGGTTCTTCACCCAGTTCGACGGCAACCCCTCCCCCTCGCCGACCCCGACCACCTCGCCCACACCCGAGCCCACGAGCGCGATCCGGGGTGCGGCGTCGGGCCGGTGCCTCGACGTCGCCGGCGCCTCCCAGGCGAACGGCGCGCAGGCGCAGATCTGGGACTGCAACGGCCGGCCCAACCAGCAGTGGACCTCGACCGGCTCCGGTGAGCTGCGGGTGTACGGCGGCAAGTGCCTGGACGTCAACGGCGCCGGCACCGCCGACGGCACAACCGTGATCACCTGGGACTGCAACGGCCAGAACAACCAGAAATGGCGCCTCAACAACGACGGCACCATCACCGCCCTCGGGGCGAACAAGTGCCTGGACGTCAGCGGATCGGGCACCGCCAACGGCACCAAGGTCCAGATCTGGACCTGCCACGGCGGCGCCAACCAGAAGTGGACCCGCGCCTGAGGAACCGATCCCCGAGACCGCCCTGTCCGGCAATGTCCGAATCCGTACGATGGCCAGCATCAGGAGACAGCATGCCCCCCATCAAGCTGTCAGCACTCCGCAGACGCGCCGCCCTCGCCGGCGCCGCCCTCGCCGGCGCCCCCCTGCTCGCCGGAGCCCTCCTCACGGCGCCCGCCCTGGCCGGCACCGCCACGGCCGCCCCCTCGGTGTACGAGCCCACGTGGGCGTCGGTGGACCAGCACCCGGCCGCGCCGGAATGGTTCCAGGACGCGAAGTTCGGCATCTACTTCCACTGGGGCGCCTTCGCCACGCCCGCCTTCGGCAGCGAGTGGTACCCGCGCAACATGTACGTCGGCGGCTCCGCGGAGAACAACCGTCACCGGAGCGTATACGGCGACCCCTCGGCGTGGCCGTACCACAACTTCATCGACGGCTCGCGCGACAAGGCCGGCAACTGGGTCCAGTTCGCGCCCAAGCTCAAGTCCGCGGGCGGCAACTTCGACCCCGACGAGTGGGCGCAGCTGTTCGCCGACTCAGGGGCCAGGTTCGCCGGCCCGGTCGCCGAACACCACGACGGCTTCTCCATGTGGGACAGCCAGGTCAACGAGTGGAACTCGGCCGGCCGAGGTCCCAAGCTCGACCTGCTGCGGCTCTTCGCCGACGCGATCCGCGCCAAGAACATGAAGCTGCTGGTCGCGATGCACCACGCGTACAACTTCACCGGCTACTACGACCACGTGCCGACGCAGCCCACCACCTCGCTGAAGAAGCTCTATGGACAGCTCGGCCCGGCCGCGCAGAACCAACTCTGGTACGACAAGCTGAAGGAGGTCGTCGACAAGGCCCAGCCCGACATCCTCTGGCAGGACTTCAACCTCACCCGCGTCGACGAGTCCAGGCGGCTCGCCTTCCTGTCGTACTACTACAACCAGGCCAACGCGTGGGGCAAGGAGGTCGTGGCCACCTACAAGGACGGCTTCAACAACAAGGGCGAGGTCTTCGACTACGAGCGCGGCGGCCCCGCCGACATCCAGCACCCCTACTGGCTGACCGACGACGCCATCAGCAGCTCGAGCTGGTCCTACACCAACGGGATCGGCTACTACAGCGCCCCCGCGATGCTCCACTCGCTGATCGACCGGGTGAGCAAGAACGGCAACATGCTGCTCAACATCTCCCCCATGATCGACGGCACCATCCCGCAGGGGCAGAAGGACATCCTGAACGCCCTCGGGACCCACCTCAAGCGCAACGGCGAGTCGATCTACTCCACCCGCGCCTGGACCACCTACGGCGAAGGTCCCACCAAGATGGGCGGCGGCTCGTTCACCACCCCGCGTGCCGGAACGGCGCAGGACATCCGCTACACCCGCAGCAAGGACAACACCGTCCTGTACGCGACCGTGCTCGGCTGGCCCGGCAACGGCGCCGCCCTCAACCTCGCGTCGCTGGCGAGCGGCAGGGTCGACCTGTCCAACCTGAGCAAGGCCGAGATGATCGGCGACACCGCCGGCACGTACATCGACCTGCCGACGCGCAGCCAGGACTCCAACGGCCTGCACATCACCCTGCCCGGTCAGCCGTACTCCGCGCTCGCGTACGTGGTGAAGCTGACCTTCAGCGGGCCGATCAAGACCACCCCCGGGGCGAACGGCGCCCTACGTAACGTCAACGCCGGCAGGTGCCTGGACGTCCCATCTCTTTCCCAGACGAACGGCACCCAGGTGGCGCTGTGGGACTGCAACGGCGGCGCCAACCAGCAGTGGACGCCGACCCCCGCCGGGGAGCTCCGGGTCTACGGCACCAAGTGTCTGGACGTCAACGGCGCCGGCACCGCCGACGGCGCCGCAGTGATCATCTGGGACTGCAACGGCCAGAACAACCAGAAGTGGCGCCTCAACACCGACGGCACCATCACCGCGGTCGGGGCCAACAAGTGCCTGGACGTCAGCGGATCGGGCACCGCCAACGGCACCAAGGTCCAGATCTGGACCTGTCACGGCGGCGCCAACCAGAAGTGGACCCGCGCCTGATCCCACCCGGAGTCCGTGCCCGTCTCCCTGAGCCCCCACCATCACGTTCCCGAAACCGAACACCGACGCGAGGAGGATCGGGCGATGACGCCACCGATCATGATGTCCACCGGTCAACGCCACCGCCCCACCCGCCGCCTCCCGCTCCACCGGCGGCTGAGGAGCTGCGGATGACGACCGGAGTATGGCTCGTCGGAGGCCGCGGCTCGGTCGCGGTGACCGGTGTCGTCGGCGCGCTGGCCATCCGGGCCGGGCTGGCCGAGCCGACCGGCTGCGTCACCGAACTGCCCCGGCTCGCCGGAGCGCCCCTGCCCGCCCTGGGCGAGCTGACCTTCGGCGGGCACGACGTCGCCTCGGTGCCGCTGGTGAAGAAGGCGCAGGAGCTGGCCGATACGGGTGTGCTCCCGGCCGGACCGGTGCGGGCGCTGGAGGAGGAGCTGGCGGCGGTCGAGCGGGAGGTACGGCCGCTGCCCTCGGCGCGCGACCTGGCCGAGGCGGCGGCGCTGATGGCGGCCGACCTGGCGGCCTTCCGGGAGCGTCACCGTCTCCGGCGGGTCGTCGTCGTCAACGTCGCGACGACCGAACCGGCGCCCGCCCCGCATCCCGCGCACGCCGACCTGGAAGCGCTGGAGGAGGCGTTGCGGGAGCCGCTCCGCGCGGCCTGGCCGGAGCCGCGGCCGGGCGGCGGCCGGGCGGTGCTGCCGCCCAGCTCACTGGCCGCCTACGCCGCGTTCCGTGCGGGCTGCCCGTTCGTCGACTTCACCCCCTCCACCGGCGCCCGGCTGCCCGCGCTGCACCAACTGGCGGAGCGGCAGGGCGTGCCGTACGGCGGGCACGACGGCAAGACCGGCGAGACGCTGGTGAAGTCGGTGCTGGCGCCCATGTTCGCGATGCGCAACCTGCGGGTGCGCACCTGGTCGGGAACCAACCTGCTCGGCGGCGGTGACGGCGCCAACCTGGCGCGTCCGGGCCCGAACGCCGCCAAGGCGGCCAGCAAGAGCAAGGTGCTGGGCGAGACGCTCGGATACGTTCCCCAGGGCGAGACCCGCATCGACTACCTGGAGGATGCCGGCGACTTCAAGACGGCCTGGGATCTGGTGACGTTCGAGGGTTTCCTGAGGCGGCGCATGCGCGTGGACTTCACCTGGCACGGATGCGACTCGGCGCTGGCCGCGCCGCTGGTCCTCGACCTGGCCCGGCTCACCGCCGCCGCGCACGAGCACGGCCGCCGCGGCGCGCTGACCGAGCTGGCGTTCTTCTTCAAGGATCCGCTCGGGCCGGCACCCCACGGCCTGGCCGACCAGTGGCGCCTGCTGTGCGACTTCGCCGACGGCCTGCGCTCAGGACCCGGGCCGGTCACCGGCGGGCCACGATGAGCGCCGTGATCCGCCGGGCGGCGCGGCCCTTGCGATCGAGACGCCCCGCGATCCGGGATCTCGTCGAGCTGGTGCGGATGCCCGCGGCGCTGTCGGTGCCCGGCGACGTGGTCGCCGGTGCCGCGGCGGCCGGCGTGCTCGACCGCCGTACGGCCGGGCTGGCCTGCGCGTCGGTCTGCCTGTACTGGGCGGGGATGGCCGCCAACGACTGGGCCGACCGCCATGTGGACGCCGTCGAACGCCCGGAGCGCCCCATCCCGTCCGGCCGCGTCTCCCCCGGCGTGGCGCTGACCGTCGCCGCCGGGCTCACCGCGGGCGGCGTGTCGGCGGCGGCACTGATCGGGGGACCGCGAGCGGGTGCGCTCGCGACGGCGCTGGCGGCGGCGGTGTGGGCCTACGACGTCACGGCCAAGGACACTCCGGCCGGTCCGGCGGCGATGGCCCTGTGCCGGGTGCTCGACGTGCTGCTCGGCGCCGGCCCGCGCGGGCGGGCGGGCGGAGCCCTCCCCGAGGCGCTGCCCGCCGCCCTGACGGTGGGCGCTCACACCTACCTGCTCACCCTGCTGTCCCGGCGCGAGGTGTCGGGCGCCGGCCCGCACCTGCCCGCCGGGACCCTGGTCGCCACCCTCGCCCTGGCCGCGACCGTCTGCCGCCGCGCCGGACGGACGCAGAACGCGCTCGCCGCCTGGTACGCAGCACGCTTCGGCCTCGCCCAGGCCCGCGCCGCCGCCGACCCCTCCGCCGCCGGCATCCGGTCAGCCGTCGGCAGCGGGATCACCGCGCTGCCCGCGCTGCAGGGTGCGCTCACCGCACACGCCGGCGCGCGGGGCGCCGGACTGGCCGTGGCCGCGGCCGCGCCGCTGGGCAGGGTCCTCGCCACGAAGGTCGCACCGACATGACGGGCACCCCCGCGGGCGACGCGACCGCGCCGCCGGGGCTCCGGTTCGGGTACGGCACCAACGGGTTCGCCGACCACCGGCTCCAGGACGCGCTGGACGTCATCGCCGGGCTCGGGTACGACGGCGTTGCCCTGACCCTCGACCACGACCGCCTGGACCCGTACGCGCCCGGAGCGGCCCGGCGGGTCGCGGCCGTCGCCGACCGGCTGCGCGACCTCCGGCTCGGCGTGGTCGTCGAGACCGGCGCCCGCTACCTGCTCGACCCCTGGCACAAGCACGCCCCGACCCTGCTGCACGACGACGGCCGGATGCGGCTGGACTTCCTGCGACGGGCCGCCGCCATCGCCGCCGACCTCGGCGCCGAGGCGCTCTCGCTGTGGGCCGGGGTACGGCCCGCCTCCGTCCCGCATCACCTGGCCTGGGAACGGCTCGTGGACGGCTGCGCGCGCCTGCTGGACGCGGCGACGGTACCGCTCGGCTTCGAGCCGGAGCCCGGGATGCTGGTGGCGACCATCGCGGACTGGCGAGCGCTGCGCGACGCGCTCGGCCGCCCCCGGGGATTCAGGCTCACCCTCGACATCGGGCACTGCCGCTGCCTGGAGCCGGACCCCGTGCCGGACTGTGTGGAGTCCGTCGCCGAGCACCTGGTGAACGTGCAGATCGACGACATGCGCCGAGGTGTGCACGAGCATCTGGAGTTCGGCACGGGCGAGATCGACTTCCCGCCCGTCCTGGCCGCTCTCGCCGCCCGCGGCTACACCGGGCTGGTGGCGGTCGAACTGCCTCGGCACTCGCACGCGGCGCCTGAGGTCGCCGCCCGCTCCATCGCGTTCCTCCGTTCGGCGGAACGCGCCGCTGTGGGAGGGAGCCGGTGATGGACGCTCAGGAGCTGCTGACCGTCCTCGATCACGACTGGGTCGTGGCGGCCTGCGCGGAGGTGAGGCGGCGGCCGGAGGCGGTCGGGCGGCGGTTCGCGTCCGCCGGGCGCCGCGTGGGCCGGGCACCGCTGGCCGGGGCGCCGGGCTGGCGGGCCGACGAGGCGGCCCGGGCGCTGCTGCTGGCCGCCCTGCCCCCGGAGGAGCTGTCCGAACGGCTCTCCGTCCTGTACGCCGAGGGAACCACCGCCGAGAAGCTGGCCGTGCTCAAGGCGCTGCCGCTGCTGCCGGTCGGGGCGAAGGCCGTTCCACTGCTGGAGGACGCGATCCGCGCCAACGACGTCCGGCTTCTCGCCGCCGCGCTCGGTCCGTCCGCCCGGCACCTGGACCAGGCGAGCTGGCGGCAGGCCGTGCTCAAGTGCGTGTTCACCGGGGTGCCGCTCGACGGCGTGGACGATCTCGGCGGGCGGGCCGACGCGGGACTGGCCGCCATGCTCGCCGGGCTCGCCGCCGAACGCGCCGCCGCGGGCCGCACCATGCCCGCCGACGCCACCGCCCTCCTCGACCGCCTCACCCCTTCCACCGCAGGCCGTCCGATCCGGCAGGAGGAGGCGTGATGCGCGTCTTCGACCCGCACATCCACATGACGTCGCGCACCACCGACGACTACCGGAGGATGGCGGCGGCGGGCGTCCGAGCCGTGGTCGAGCCGGCCTTCTGGCTGGGCCAGCCGCGCACGAATCCCGGCTCGTTCGTCGACTACTTCGACTCCCTGCTCGGCTGGGAGCCGTACCGGGCCGGGTTGTTCGGCATCCGCCACCACGCCGCGATCGCGCTGAACCCCAAGGAGGCCGGCGATCCCCGCTGCCGGCCGGTGCTCGACCTGCTCCCCCGCTACCTGGACAAGGACGGTGTGGTCGCGGTCGGCGAGATCGGCTACGACTCGATGACACCCGAAGAGGACGACGCGTTCGCCCGGCAGCTCGCCCTCGCCGTCGAGCACGGCCTGCCGGCCCTCGTGCACACCCCCCACCGCGACAAGGCCCGGGGCACCCGGCGGACCCTGGACGTGGTGGCCGCCTCCGGCATCCCGCCGGGCCGGGTGCTCGTCGACCACCTCAACGAGCTCACCGTCGGCCCGGTGCAGGACTCCGGCTGCTGGATGGGGTTCTCCCTCTACCCCGAGACCAAGATGTCGCCGCCCCGGATGGTCGAGATCCTGCGTCGGCACGGGCTGGAGCGGATGCTGGTCAACTCCGCGGCCGACTGGGGCAACTCCGACCCGCTGCTCACGGTGGAGACCGCGCACGCCATGGTGGCGGCGGGCTTTGACGAGGACGACGTCGACAAGGTGATGTGGCGCAACCCCGTGGAGTTCTTCGGCCAGTCGGGACGGCTCGTCCTGTCCGGGACCGGCCAGGACGAGCCGGCGTTCCGGGGCAACTCGATCCTGCGCGGAGGAAGCTGATGCGCCTGCGCGATCCGGCCGGGCGCGTCCTGCATCTCGGCTACTGCACCAACGTCCACCCCGCCGAGGACGTCCATGGCGTCGTCGCGCAACTGGACGAGTTCGCCGTGCCCGTCCGCGAACGGCTGGACGCGCCCGTGCTCGGGCTGGGCCTGTGGCTGGCGGCGCCCATGGCGGCCGGGCTGGCCGCCGATCCCGCGGGCCGCCGGCGGCTGCGCCGCGAGCTGGACGCCCGGGGGCTGGAGGTCGTGACGCTCAACGGCTTCCCCTACCGGTCGTTCCAGGACCCGGTCGTCAAGCACGCGGTCTACCGGCCGGACTGGACCACCCGGGAGCGGCTGTCGTACACGCTCGACCTGGCCCGCGTCCTGGCCGACCTGCTGCCCGACGACGCCGTGCGCGGCTCGATCTCGACGCTGCCGCTGGCCTGGCGCGAGCCGTGGGACGCCGGCATGGCCGAGCGGGCCGCCCGGAGGCTCGACGAGCTGGCCGAGCGGCTGGCCGGGGTCGAGGCGGCGACCGGGCGCGTCATCAGGGTGGGGTTCGAGCCGGAGCCCGGCTGTGTCGTGGAGACGACGGCGCAGGCGGCGGCCCGCCTCGCCGGCGTGGACACCGACCGGCTCGGGATCTGCCTCGACCTGGCCCACCTGGCGTGTGCCTGGGAGCGGCCGGCCGATGCCCTCCGCACGCTGCGGCAGGCGGGGCTGCCGGTGGTGAAGGTCCAGCTCTCGGCCGCCCTGGAGACCGCCGAGCCCGCGGCGCTGCGGGAGTACGCCGAGCCGCGCTTCCTGCACCAGACCCGCAACCCGGGCGGCGGGACGGCCGACGACCTCGCCGAGGCGCTGGCGGCCGGCCTCCCGGCTCCCTGGCGGGTGCACTACCACGTGCCCCTGCACCTGCGGCCCGAGCCGCCGCTGTCGGCCACGACATGCGTTCTCCGCGAAGCCTTGGCCGAGCTGGTCGCCCACGGGGCGTGCGACCACTACGACGTGGAGACCTACACCTGGAACGTGCTGCCGCCGGCGCACCGTCCCCGCACCTCGCAGGAGCTCGCGGCGGGGATCGCCGCCGAGCTGGCCTTCGCCCGCGACCAACTCCACCGTCTGGGAGCCCGGCCATGACCTCACCACGGGGAAGCACGCGCACTACCTCGCACCTCGTCCTCGACGTCGTCGGGCTCACCCCCCGCCTGCTGGCCCACATGCCCCGCCTGCGGGCCATGGCCGGCACGGGCTTCCAGGCCCGGCTCGGCACCGTCCTGCCCGCCGTCACCTGCCCCGTCCAGTCGACGTTCCTGACCGGCCTGCCCCCCTCCGCGCACGGCATCGTGGGCAACGGCTGGTACTTCCGCGACCTGGGCGAGGTGCTGCTGTGGCGCCAGCACAACGCCCTCGTCCGGGGCGAGAAGGTCTGGCAGGCCGCCCGCCGGCACAAGCCCGGCTTCACCGTGGCCAACATCTGCTGGTGGTACGCCATGGGCGCCGACGTGGACTGGACCGTCACCCCTCGGCCGATCTACCACGCCGACGGCCGCAAGGAACCCGACTGCTACACCCACCCGCCGGAACTGCACGACGAGCTGACCGCGCGACTCGGCCCGTTCCCGCTGTTCTCCTACTGGGGGCCGAGGGCGGGCATCGCCTCCTCCGCCTGGATCTGCGCGGCCACCCTGCACGTCATGACGACCCGCGACCCCGACCTGACCCTCGCCTACGTGCCGCACCTCGACTACGATCTCCAGCGGTACGGGCCCGGCGAACCCCGTTCCGCCGCGGCCGCGGCCGAGCTGGACCGGGTGCTGGCGCCGCTGCTGGACGCCGCCCTCGACCGGGGCGCGACGGTGACCGTGCTGTCGGAGTACGGCATCACCGACGTGTCCCGGCCGGTCGACGTCAACCGGCTGCTGCGCGCCGAGGGACTGCTCCATGTCCACACGCAGGCCGGCATGGAGTACCTGGACCCGTGGACCTCCCGCGCCTTCGCCGTGGCCGACCACCAGGTGGCCCACGTCTACGTACGGGACCCGGCCGACGTGCCGGCCGTGGCGAAGCTCTGCGCCGCCCTGCCCGGGGTCGCGGAGGTGCTCGACGAGGAGGGCAAGGCGGCCCGCGGCCTCGGCCACCCGCGCGCGGGCGAGCTGGTGCTGCTGGCCGACCCCCACGCCTGGTTCACCTATTACTACTGGCTCGACGGCGCCCGGGCGCCGGACTTCGCCCGCCTGGTCGAGATCCACCGCAAGCCCGGCTACGATCCGGCCGAGTTGTTCTTCGACCCGGCCGACCCGGGAGGGGCCAGGCGGCGGGCGGCCCTGGCGCTGCTCAGGAAGAAGGCCGGCATGCGCTACCTGATGGACGTCGTCGGCCTCGACGCCGGCGCGGGCGCCGTCCGCGGCTCCCACGGTCTGCTCCCCCGCGATCCGGAGGACGGGCCCGTGCTGTTGTGCTCCGACCGGTCCGCCGCCCGCGACCACCTCGCGGCGACGGAGGTGAAGGACTTCCTTCTCGGCCGCACACCTTGAGACCCGGCCGCCGGTCACCGGGTCAGCTCCTGGTCCATCTCTGGCTGCTCGTGCCGGTGCAGGACCACAGCTGCACCTTGGTTCCGTTGCCGGTCCCGAAGTTGCTCGCCTCCATGCACAGGCCGGACTGCACGCCGGTGACGGTGCCGTCGCCGTTGACGTTCCACTGCTGGTTGGTCTGGCCGTTGCAGTCCCAGATGATCACCTGGGTGCCGTTGGCGGTGCCCTGTCCGCTGGCGTCCAGGCACTTGTCGCCGTACACCTGCAGTTGCTTGGAGGAGGTCAGGGTCCACCGCTGGTTGTCGCCGGTGCCGCAGTCCCAGAGCTGGAGCTGCGTGCCGTTGGTGGTGGTCGCGTTCGGGACGTCCAGGCACCGGCCGGCGTTGACGTTGCGCAACACCGACGTCGACCCGTTGCCGGGGTCGGAGGAGGGGGGCAGCAGCGTGATGGTGTAGGAGTCGTCGATGGCGGTGTGCGGGAGGTTGACCGTCGTGCCATTGCCGGACAGGGTCACCACGGAGTTCTGGACGGTGACCGGGCCCTGGACGGCGCCGCCGCCGTTGTAGGGGATGCGCTCGGCGACGACTCTCACCTGGTTGTTCTGCACGAGACCGCTCGTGGTGTCCAGGCGCCGCAGGTTGACGGCGATGTTGCCGGTCGTGGTGCCGCCGCCGACCAGGATCCTGGCCGCCCCGGCTGTCTTGGTGGCGAACGCGTCGTACGAGGAGCTGGGGGTGACGGACACGATCTGGCCGGTCTGAGAGCCGTAGAAGCGGTAGGCCCACCATTCGCCCTTCGGCTGGTACTGGCCGGAAGAGTTGCGGATGAGCAGGTTGCCGAGATCGTTGTGCAGGTTTCCGCCGCCCGCCCAGTTGGCGCGCAGGCCGTCGGCGCCGGCCCGCTCGAGGCGTGCGATGTACCAGGCGCCGTCCGCGGGGTTCTGCTCGTTGGACGCCCCGTACTCGTTGATCTGGTATGGACGCGTGTGCGGAATGCCGCGGGAGTTCAGCGTGGCGTCGGCCGCCGCCACGTTGGCGACCGGGTCGCCGGGCAGGGAGTGCCAGCTGACGATGTCGGGGGCCACGTTGTTGGCCTTGACGTAGTCCAGGTACTGGTTCCAGAACGAGTTCGTGGTCGAAGGTACGCACGCGCAGCTCGGTCCGACGATGAGATGGGCCGGGAACGCGGCCCGGATGCGCTGGTAGGTGCGTCGCCACAGCTCGAAGTACTGGGACTGGGGGCGGTTCCAGAACAACGTGATGTTGGGCTCGTTCCACAGGTCCCACTGCACCGGGGCGCCGGTGGCCCGCACGTCGTTGATCAGGCGGGTGAGGAAGGCGTCGTAGTCCGTCCAGTTGCCGTTGTCGCCGGGAAAGCGCGAGATCGGATAGCCGTCGGCGCCCCAGAGATCATGGACGAGCAGGATGAACTCCCCGCCCAGTGACCGGGTGCGCAGCAGTTGGGCGCGGGTGGCGTTCCACCGGCGGTCGTACTTGCCCGACACCCAGCCGCCCGGACTGTCGAGCTGTGCCCCACCGGCCCGCATGTACCGGAACTTCACGTCGGTGAAGAACTGATCCGGCGGGCCCGACGCGTTCTCGGTCATGCCGTAGATCCAGCCGGAGGCCCGGTAGGTCGGAGTGCCCCCGCCTGCGGAGAAGTCCACGGCGATGGACTGGTCCGCGGCCTGGGCCGGCGTGGCCGACGTCACGACGGGACCCGCGACGAGTGCGCAGACGGCGAGAAAGGCGATCGTGTGGCGGCTCCTGCGCCGCCTGCCGGGCGCGATGCCCGCACCTGACTCCTCGGACGCCCGGGGGCCGGGCGGGTGGGCCGGGAGCGATGCTGTGGGACGCCACAGTCGGACTCGGCGGACGAGGTCTCCAACGTTCATCGTGGACCCTCCTCACTCGTGGGCGCTGTGCGCACATGCGAGCGGAACGACTTCGGGGGAGGTGGCGCGAAAACCAGAAGGCCTATATCGAATCGATTCGACCGCAGCCTAGATCTCGCTATCAGCGATGTCAACAAGGTGTGGAGCGGAGGTGAACGAATGGTTTCGAGTGCTTGCTCGCATCTCGGGCTCCACCGGTGGTTGGCCTGGCCGTTGCCAGGCGCAACGTCGAGGCCGGCGCCTTCGCCGGCCTCGACCCGTTCTGGGCCCGCCCGCCCCCGCGAGGTTTTCTCTACCCTGCTTCCAGGATCGGCTCGCCGGCGTCGGAGAGCTTCTGCAGCGCGGCGAAATGGTCGTCGGGCAGGTTGAGCGACTCCACTGCGATGAGACGTCTTCCCTGGTAGAGCTGATGAGAGAAGACGCCGCCGGCTGATTCGTGCAGTTCCGACGCGGTGTGGCCGTCCGGATGGCCGGCGATCTGCAGGGTCCAGTCGAACTGTTCGGTCCAGAACCAAGGGATCTTGCCGTACGGCTGGCGCGACCCGGTCAACCGTGCCGCGACGAGACCCGCGTGGTCGAGGGCGTTCTGGACCGACTCCCGCCGGATGCGCCGCCCCTCGTGCGGGAACGCGGCACAGTCGCCGATCGCCGAGATGTGCGGGTCGGAGGTGAGGAGGTACTCGTCCACGACGACCCCGTCGGCCACGTCGAGTCCGGCGGCGCGGGCCAGCCCGGTCTCGGGCGTGACGCCGACCGCGACGAGCACCAGATCGGCGGGCAGCCGGGTGCCATCGTCGAGTTCCACGGCGCGGACCCGCCCTTCGGGATCGCCGTGGAGGCGGACCACGCCGTTCCCGAAGATCAGGCGGTTGCCGTTCAGCTCGTGCAGGGTGGTGAAGCGCCGTCCGGACTGCGGCGACACGAGCCTGGCCATGGGGCGGTCGAGCGTCTCGACGATGGTGACGCGGTGCCCGAGCCTGTTGGCGGTGGACGCGAACTCCATCCCGATGAAGCCGGCGCCCACGACGACGATGTCCTTCGCGGTGGCGAGGGCGCCCCGTAGCGCGGCGGCCTCCTGCCGGGTCCGCAGGGACAGTACCCCGCGCAGGTCGTCTCCGGCCACACCGAGCCTGCGGTTGCGTGCCCCGGTGGCCAGGACGAGGTGGTCGTAGCCGAGCGCCTGGCCATCGGCGAGGCGGACGGCACGGCCGGCCCGGTCGATCCCCGCGACGCGCTGGTTGATCAACTCGATGCCGTTGTCACGGTAGAACGTGGCCGGGTGGAAGTGCAGCTCGTCCTCTTCGAGCTCTCCCCCGAGGTAGTTCTTGGTCAGCGGCGGATGGCGGTAGGGCAGGCCGGGCTCCTCCCCGGCCAGGACGAGCCTGGCGGAGTACCCGCTTTCCCGTAGTGCGGCGGCGAGCCGGGTGCCGGCATGACCGGCCCCGGCGACAACGATCGTGTCCATGGCTCACGACCATATGAACGACAAGTTCATGCCGTCCAAGACCAGTGAGGCAATGATCTGATGCCACCTAGGCTATGAATGACGCCATCAGGTGGTCGCGGAAGAGGCGCGCGGCCGCCGACAGGTAGGCCCGTTCCCGCCAGACGAGCCGCAGCACCCGTTCGCAGTCCGGGGCGTCCAGATGGAGCCAGGAGATGGGCGCGCGGGTCTCGGCGAGCGGCGAGGAGACATACCAGGCCGGCACGAATCCCACGCCGAGCCCGGCGCTGACCAGCTCGATGGCGACGGTGGCCTCGTCGGTCTCGCAGGCGATGATCAGCTCCAGCCCGGCATCGGTGAACAGCCGCTGGGTCAGGCTGCGCTGCCATGTGCCGGGCCGGGTGGTGACCACGGCTTCGCCGGCGAGATCGGCCACGGTCGCTCGTTCCTGGCGGGCCAGCCGGTGGGTGAGCGGCACGGCCAGCAGCACCTCTTCCCGCGCGAGCTCGACGTGGCGCAGGCCTGGCCCGTCGAGCGGCTGCGACGCCAGACACAGGTCGACCTCTCCCTTACGGAGGCGCTCGGCCATCCCGTCCGAGATGTCCTGATAGAGCCGCACGCCGACGCCCGGATGCTCGATGATGAAGGCCTTCACGGGCTCGGTGAGGGTGAGCAGGGTCTCCGAGGCGATCGACACGCTGCCGTGCTGGAGCCCGGCGGCGTCGGCGAGCTCGCGCCGCGCGTCGTCCAGCTCGCCGAGCGCCCGGTTCACCCGAGCCAGGAACGCGGCTCCGAACCGGTTGAGCCGCACCCGGCGGCCCTGGCGATCGAACAGGGGGACACCGAGATCGGACTCGAGCCGGGCGATCGTCCGGCTGAGAGAGGGCTGGGCGATGCGGAGCTCGTCGGCGGCCCGGCTGATGTGCTCATGCCTGGCCACGACTTGGAAATAGCGGAGCGGCAGCAGATCCATTATGCCCCGGAAGCTATGAGTTGATGGATGAATCGGACTTGGACATCATAAGCTCGTGGTGTCTACGGTCGGCGCCGTGAACACTTTGGATCTGGCTCGCCTGCAGTTCGCCGTCACCACCGGGGTGCACTGGCTGTTCGTCATCCTCACCCTGGGCCTTGTCCCGCTCATTGCGATCATGCACACTCAGGCGGCACGGACCCGCGACCACGACCGACTGCGGATGTCCCGCTTCTGGGGCCGGCTGTATGTGATCAATTACGCGCTCGGGATCGTGACCGGCATGGTGATGGAGTTCCAGTTCGGTCTGTCCTGGAGCGGGTTGAGCAAGGTCACAGGCAACGTCTTCGGCGCGCCACTCGCCCTGGAGACGCTCATCGCCTTCTTCGCCGAGTCCACGTTCCTCGGCATGTGGATCTTCGGGTGGGGCAAGCTGCGGCCCTGGCTGCACGTCACCCTGATCTGGCTGGTGGCCCTCACCGCGTACGCCTCGGCGTACTGGGTGCTGGTCACCAACGGCTTCATGCAGGCGCCCGTCGGATATGTGATGCGGGACGGCGTCGCCTACCTCACCGACTTCGCCGCGATCATGACCAATCCCAGCGCCCTGGTCGCTCTCGGCCACATCGTGATGGCGGCGATGCTCACCGGCGGCCTGTTCGTCGCCGGGGTAGCCGCCTACCACCTGCTGCGGGGCCGGGAGGAGTTCCGCGCCTCGATGCGGACCGGCGTGCTGCTCGCCGCGCTGGCCACCTTCCCCGTCTACCTGATGGGCGGCCTGCAGTACCCGCTCATCGCACAGACGCAGCCGATGAAGATGGCGGTGATCTCCGGCGGCGCCGGCGTCCCCGAACTGCAGAAGGCGATGGTGGCCGCGCATGGCCCCGGCGATTACGTCCCGCCGGACTGGATGCTCCGGGGCCAGTACCTGATGCTCGGGCTCGGTTACCTCCTCGGCGTCATCGCCTTGGCGGCCTTCCTGATCACCTTCAGGGAGCGCCTGATGCGGCGCAAGCTCGCCGCCGCCCTGGCGGTCCTGTTGGTCGCCTTTCCGGCCGGCGAGTTCACCGGCGCCTTCCTCTTCAACGAGGCGGGCCCTTACCGCGGCGCGCTCTACGTGGCCTGGGTGGCGGCCATGGCGGCGATCATGCTCGCCGGAGATCGGCTCGCCCGACCGCTCCGTCATCTGCTGACCGTGGTGATCCCGCTGCCGTTCCTGGCATCGGTGGGTGGCTGGGTGTCCCGCGAGGTCGGCCGCCAGCCGTGGGTCGTCTACGGCGAGCTCACTACCGGCCAGGCGCTCTCCGCCGGGGTGAGCCAGGCCACGATGCTCGCCTCACTGCTGAGCTTCGCCGCCGTCCTCGGCGCACTGGCCGTCGCCAACTGGACATTGATCATCCGCACCGCGCGCCGCGGACTCGAACCCGCCCAGCCGGGTGTGCCGGCCGAGCCGCTGCCGACATTCTGAGAGGAAGCTCAATGACCAGGTCAAGCGGCAAGCGCCGTGACCCGCTGCGGCGCGCATCTGCCGCCGGCTGTCAGCGACCTTGACCCCCTTCGCACAGGACCCATGGACGACCCCGTCAGCAGGTCCCTGAACAGCGACGATTCGCATCAGATCTCAATCAGCGGCCAGGGCGACGAGGCGGCTGTTCCTCCCACGCCACAACCGCGGCGACACACCATCAGCCACACCCCGTCGCTCTGGGCATCCAGAGCGACCGAACTCCAGACATTTCGATCTTAGGGAACGCTCCATGGAGATCCTCTGGCTTGCCGTCCTCGGCTTCCTGCTCACCGGGTACTTCGTGCTCGGCGGCTACGACTACGGCGTGCAGATGCTGTTTCCGCTGGCAGGGCGGGACAGGCGCGTTCTTGCGGCGCTCGGCCCCTTCTTCTTCGGCAACGAGGTCTGGCTGATCGCCTTCGGCGGCGTCCTGTTCGGCGCGTTCCCCTTCCTCGAGGGAACGCTGCTGTCCGGCCTGTATCCGCTCATCGTCACGTTGCTGCTCGGGCTGGCCGCCGGAAAGGCCGCCGTCCAGCTCCGCGGCCGGACGCAGAGCCGGACCGGCCGCGCGATCTGGGGCGTCCTCATCGCCTCCGGCGGCCTGATCCCCGCGCTCGTACTGGGCTCGCTGATCGCGCTGCTGCTGACAGGGGTGCGGCTGCGCGGCGGCCACACCTTCGACCTGCCGCCGGCCGACCTGTTCCACCCCTTCGTGTTGCTGTCGGGACTCACCATGGTCCTGGTCCTGGCCGGCCACGGCGGCGCCTTCCTCGCCCTGCGCGCCACCGGCGACCTGGCCGCCTTCGCCCGCACCGCCACCGGCCGGGCACTCGCGGGGGCAGCGGCGGGCGTGGCCGTCACGTACGCCGCCGGAGTGCTGCTGGGCATCCGGCCGCCGAATCCAGGACCGGCGTCCGTGACGGCGGCACTCATGGCGGCACTGTTGCTGGCAGGACGCTCGGCGCTGCGCGCCGGCCGATCCGGACTCGCCTTCGCCGCCACCTCGGCGGCTGCCGGGGCGCCTGTGCTGCTCGCCGGGCTGGCAACCCATCCGTACGTGCTCGCCTCCAGCATCGCCGACCACCACGGCATCACGGTGACCGAGGCGGCTGCTGACGGCGCCACCCTCCAGGTGCTGACCGCATTCGGCATCGTGATCATCCCGGTCATGCTCGCCTACCAGGCCTTCGGCTGGTGGATCTTCCGGGGGCACGTCGACGCACCGGACTACTTCTGACGCGCCGGCTGCACGAGCGAGCTGCCGGCCTCAGGCCTGGACGGCTGCCCCGTGCCGCTGTTCGTGGCCGCCGAAGGCCGGCACGCCACCTACCACGGCACTGTCCGTCCCGGTGAGGCCGACGGCCGCATCTCGGGAGCGGGGGGCGGCGGCTGCGTCGGCGAAGCGGGCCCGCTGCCGGGCCATGGATGGGACGCCTTACGAAAGTAAGCGCACAAGCTGGTCTTCCGGCAATGACCGGCAGTGGGGGGTCTTTCCTACGCTCCTGCCCATGATCAGAACTCACCGCAACGCCGCAGCCGCCCTCCTCGCCCTGACCCTGCCCCTGTCGGTCGCGACGGCCGCCTCGATGTCGTTCCCGGCCGCTGCGGCCTCCTCTGAGGCCACTTCTGACGTGCGCCTCACGATCCCCCACCCCAACGGTCGGTACGAGGTCGGGCGCGACACCCTGCATCTCGTCGACGGCACGCGTCGCGATCCGTGGGTGCCGACAGCGGGCGCGCGTGAGCTGATGGTGTCGATGTACTACCCCGCCCGCACCGGCGGGAGCGCCGCTCCCTACATGACCGGCGACGAGGCCCGGCTCCTTCTCAAGGGACAGAAGCTCGACACCCTCTTCAAGGCCGAACTGCTCGCCGACACGCGCACGAACGCACGCGTCGGCGCCCGCCCCGTCGCCGGCAGGCACCCCCTGGTGGTGCTCTCCCCGGGCTTCACCCTCAACCGCGCCACCCTGACCACGCTCGCCGAGGAACTCGCCTCCCAGGGCAACGTCGTCGCACTCGTCGATCACGCCTACGAGTCGTACGGCACCACTTTCCCCGGCGGCCGCACCCTGACCTGCGTCGCATGCGAGACGGTGGAGAAGGCCCCCTCCGATGAGGAGGAGAAGAAGCTGATGGGCAAGGCCGCCTCCGGCCGGGCAGCCGACATCTCCTTCGTCATCGATCAGCTGACCCACACTGCCGGGCACGCGCCCGCCTGGAAGCGGTGGAAGATGATCGACCCGTGGCGGATCGGCGCCGCCGGCCACTCGCTCGGCGGCAACGCCGCCGCGAGCGTCATGGCCACCGACCGCCGCGTGCGCGCCGGGGTGAACATGGACGGCTCGTTCTTCGCCCCGGTCCCGGTCTCCGGCCTCGGCAAGCGGCCGTTCCTCATGCTCGGCACCCAGGTCCAGCACACGCCCGACTCCAAGGACACGACCTGGCTGCGGGACTGGCGACGTCTGGACGGCTGGAAGCGCTGGCTGACCGTGGCCGACTCCGGCCACTTCACCTTCATCGACCTGCCCATCCTGGGCGGACAGGCCGGGATGACCGACCCCGCCGCGCCGCTTTCCGGAAAGCGGTCGGGCGAGGTCACCACGGCGTACGTGGGCGCCTTCTTCGACCAGCACCTGGGCGGCGAACACCAGCAACTGCTGGACGGCCCGTCCACCGCCAACCCCGAAGTCACCTTCCAGAACCCCTGAGAAACCGCGTTGAGGACATCGGCCGCCGGTTCAGAGACCGACGGCCATCCGATCGAGGGCCGCCGAGTGACTTCCTTCTCCGGGCGGGGATGCCTCCGCCCGGAGAAGGCTCAGTCGTCGTGGCGGGGGATGCCGGACACCTCGTGATCGGCATGGAAGAGGGCCTCCGCGATGAGCGCCCGCACGTGCGCGTCCCGGGCGCGGTAGAGGACGCGGCGGCCCTCCCTGCGTGTACGCACCAGACCGGCCAGACGGAGTTTGGCCAGGTGCTGGGAGACGGAGGGCCGGGCCACGCCGATCGTCTCCGCCAGGGAGTTGACGTCGTACTCGGCGGAGGAGAGCACCCACATCAGGCGGAGCCGGGTGGCGTCGCTGAGCATGCGGAACGCGTCCACGGCCGCGTCCACCTGCGCGGAAGTGGGTTGCTCCTGCGTCTGGCTCGCACCTGAGTCGTTGTCGCGTGCGTACATGACTACATATACTCGCGTGAGAGGTTGCTGACCGCAAGCGAGGATGCGATGTCTGACCATCACGACCACCACCCTTTGCCGTCCGATGAGCACGGCCATGGACACGGCCACGGCCACGGGGACGGACATGAGCGTCGGGCGAGCGGATTCAAGCGCCTTGCCCATCAGGTCGGGCACGCGTTCACGCCGCACAGCCACGACAGCGCGGACAAGACCGACGCGGCGCTGGAGTCGAGCGCGCGTGGCATGCGGGTGCTGGCCATCTCGTTCGTCGCGCTCATGGTCACGGCGGTGATCCAGGCGGTGATCGTGGCGTTCTCGGGCTCGGTCGCGCTGCTGGGCGACACGCTGCACAACTTCGCCGACGCCCTGACCGCCGTCCCGCTCGCGATCGCCTTCTCGCTCGGCCGCCGGGCGGCCACGCGCCGCTTCACCTACGGGTACGGCCGGGCGGAGGACCTCGCCGGGATCGCCATCGTCCTGGTGATCGCCGCCTCGGCCGGCCTGGCCGGGTACGAGGCCGTCAAGCGGCTGGTCAACCCGCAGGACGTGCAGGCGCTGTGGTGGGTGGCCGCAGCCGGAGTGGTCGGCTTCCTCGGCAACGAGTGGGTCGCCCGCTACCGGATCAAGGTCGGCCGGGAGATCGGCTCGGCCGCCCTGGTCGCCGACGGGCTGCACGCCCGGACCGACGGGTTCACCTCGCTGGCCGTGCTGCTCGGGGCCGGTGGCGCGGCACTCGGCTTCCCGCTCGCGGACCCGATCGTCGGCCTGCTCATCACCGCCGCCATCTGCTTCGTCCTGCGTGACGCGGCCAGGGAGATCTACCACCGGCTCATGGACGCTGTGGACCCGAAGCTCGTCGACCAGGCCGAACGGATCCTCGCCGGCACCGGCGGCGTGCGGCAGGTGGGCTCGGTACGGCTGCGCTGGGTCGGCCATGCCCTGCACGCCGAGGTGGACATCATCGTCGGCCATGAGCTGTCGCTGGTCGAGGCGCATGCCGTCGCCGTGGAGGCGGAGCACCGGCTCATTCACGACCTGCCGCGCCTGCGGGCGGCCACGGTCCACGCGGACCCCGACGGTCCTCATGACGTCGACCACCACGCTGTGCTGACGAGCCACCGCTAGCCGGCGCCTCAGGTTCAGAGGACGGCCGCAGGTTCAGGGGACGGGCGCCGCGCGAGCAACGGCCTGATGGCCAGTTGCGCGGCGGCCAGCGCCAGACAGACACACGCCGCGGCGGCCCACATGCCTGCCGTGCCCGCGCGTTCGAGGAGCTGCGTGCCGGTGAGAGGGGCGGCGACGGCGGCGATGCCCCAACTGATCCCATAGACGGCGAGGTAGCTGCCTCGGGCATCCTCCGGGGCGAGTCCGGCCACGACCGCGTACGCGCGTCCGACCATGAACAGGTCGCCCAGGCTCCAGACCACGGTGGCGACCAGCAGAGTCGGCAGGGTGTGGGCGACGGCGTATCCGGCCAGGCCCACCGCCATGAGAACGGAGCCGAGGGCCAGAGCCGCGGGCGCCGCCAACGCCGCCACCGGCCTCAGGCGGAGCAGTGGCTGCCCGGCGACGGTCGTGACGGCCGAGACGGTGAACAGAATGCCCGCGTCCGCGCTCCGCAGGCCATGGTGCGGCAGGGCAAGCGGCAACACGACCATGATCCCCATGTGGACGGTCGCGAAAAGGGTGCCGTAGGAGAGCATGGCCACCAGTGCGGGATCCCTCCATGGCCTGGCCCGGCCGGACCCCGCGTCCGGAAGGCGCCGACGACCGGCGGGGTCGGCCGGCAGGGCCAGGCGCACGACGATCGCGCAGGCCAGGCACGTCAACGCGTCGATGACGAACAGCCAGCGCAGGTCCCAGCGCCCCACACCCGCCGCGATCAGCCCGGCCCCCATGCCGCCGGCGGCCAGGGCGGCGTTGAGCAGGCTGTAGGCCCGGGTCCGGTCAGCCGGGCCGACGGAGTCCGCGATCATCGCCTGGCTCGGCGGCTCGTACAGCTCGAAGACCAGGCCGAGCAGCACGGCGAGCACCGCGAGGACGACCAGCGATCCGGCCGCCGCGACACCCAGTTGCGTCACGGCGCAACCGAGGAGTCCGAGGACGATCGTGCGGCGCCGGCCCAGGCGATCCGCCAGGAAACCGCCGAGAAGTCGCGAGGGAATGGTCGCCAGTCCGAACGCGGACGAGACGAGTCCGGCCGTCGCAGGGCTCGCGCCGAACTCCGTGGTGATGAGAACGGTCAGGAACGAGATGGAGAACGCTCCGAGCCGGTTCACGGCGCGTGCCACGATGAGCAGCCACACGGTTCGGGGCAGCCGCTGGCCGCGGGCCGGGAAACGCATACACTGACCTCCGTGACCGACCAAAGGGTTGTCGTCGGTCATGGACCATAGGACTCGAAGGAGTGACCAGTCAAGTGATGTTCGATGGTCACGTGGCCACTCTGCTGGACGCGGCCGTCTCCCTCGTCAACGTCTTGACGGACGGTTCCGCACGCGGCAGGCCCTACAGCGCACCACGAGCCGACCTGCTGCCCGCGGCGGTCGACGCGGCCCTGCCCCCGACCGGGCCTCGTACCGTCACCATGGAGCAGGCCGAGCACCTCGCCGGCACCGCCGAGCGGATGCGCCGCGTGTTCGAGGCGGTCCACGCGCAACGCATCGGCGAGGCGGCGGCCATCGTCAACGCGCTCCTGCTGTCCACCGGAGCCAGGCCACAGCTGGACCAGGTACCCGGTGAGCCATGGCAGGTTCACTTCCACGGCCCGGACGACACCCTGGCGGTGGGCTGGAGCGCGGGTTGCGCATCCGCGCTCGCGCTCGCGATCGGGAGCAATCTCGGCGGCCGGCTGGGCGTCTGCCAGGCCGTCGCGTGCGACCGGGTCTATGTGGACGCCTCCCGGAACGGCGTGCGCCACTTCTGCTGCTCAGCTTGCCGCAGCCGTACGAAGGCCGCCGCCTACCGGGAGCGGCAGCAGGATCAGCCGGGGCGTCGCGCTGCCGCAGAACAGATCTGACTCGTGTGGTCTACGGCAGCAATACGGTGCCCAGCATCGGCCATTTCAGCGCGAACGTCATGACGAGCGCGGCCCCGGTGATCGTCAGTGCGCCAGGGCTGACCGTGCCGAGCTCGGGGAACTGGACGCTGAACGGGCCCCAGGACCAGGCGAAGGTGCGGGCGGATAGACAGCCCGTTGCGGGCGTCCTCGCTGATCAGGAAGCGGGCCGTGAGCCTCGTACGTAATAGAGCAAGGTCGGAAGATCGCCCTCGTCCTCGACCTCGAAGCCGGCCTCGGGGAGAAGGTTCGCGAGCAGATCCTGCGGGCGGTGGCGCATCGCCGGACCGGACAGCATCCCGACGAGATGAGCCAGTACAGGATTGGCCGGCGGGCGGCACTCTGCGATCAGCAGGCGCCCACCCGGCCGCAGCACGCGGAACATCTCGCGTACGGCGTTGCCGCGTTCGGCGGACGGCATGTGATGGACGGCGAGACTGGAGACCACCACGTCGAAGGACGCGTCGGGCAGGTCGAGCGACTGTCCCTCCCCCACCAGGTACGAGCAGTTGCCGGGCGCCTTCTTCCGTGCGTGTTCGATCATCGGCGCAGAGGGATCGACGCCGGTGACGTGCCCGTTCGGGCCGGCGACCGGGGCCAGGACACGCGTCAGGTAACCGGTGCCGCAACCGACGTCGAGAACCCGATGCCCTTGCCGGACTCCCGACAGTGCGGCGAGGCGCGTGAAGATCTCCCGCCGCCGTCCGAGGAAACCGATGTTCGCCACGACGTCGTAGGCGCGGGGGTGATCGATCGTCCCGCCGGCGTCGGCGTGCTCGGCATGGTTGTGCAGCAGACTGCCCAGTCCCATGATCTCTCCTCTCGAACAACCGGTTCAGTTACGAATGGTCCGTTCGCTAACTGGCGGAGTCAACAACCACACCGGCATCACCGCCTGGCGTTGATGTCCTCAGTGAACACGAGCGCGACACTGGAGACCGCTTCCTTCACGATCGCACCGTCCTTGGGGTCATTGGACTTGAGCCCCGCGTGGACGAAGGCCGGAGCGTCCACACCCGCGGCGGCTGCGAGTCTGTGGGGACGGGAACGCGGCCAGCGAAGCGTACGCGTCCCGCCCAGCGCGAGGGATCTCGAGGACATGCCCCGGCCCGTGATCGACCTGTGCGTATTGCTACAGTCCGTAACTGACTATGTACGCCAGGTGTTCGCTTGGAGGACGACCGCGCTGGGTGGCGTGGTTCTCCGTGCTGCTCGGAGCGCTCGTGATCGCGCATCTGTGGGCGCATGCCGTCGCCGTGGACGAGCATCAGGCGATGCCTGATTCGGGCGGGTGGGTGATCTGCCTGCACGGCACGGATCATGATCACCACCTCGACCATCCCGACAGTGACGGATTCGTACTTCTCGCCCCGAAGCGCGCACCCTGCAAACCGGTCATGCACAGGGCGACGCTGTCGCTGGAGCCGGCCATGCCGGCTGCGCAGTACGAGGGGAGCCTGCCGGAGCACGTCCCGGAACGGGGCCACCGCGAGAGAGCCGCGCGCCATCACACGCTTGAGGTCTACCGGCCTTGAGGACAGGCCTGCACCACGTCTGGCCTTTGTCCTTGTCGGTAGCGTCCCGCCGGTGTGCGGGAGAAAAGCGTGGGATCAACATGTCAGTGATCTCGTCACCTTCCCGGCCCTCGTCCGCCTTGGCGCAGCTGGCCGGGGATACACCCGTGTGCTGGATCGGCGAGCCGTTCGCCCCGCCCGGGCGTGGTTTCTGGGCCAAGCTCGAAGGAGCCAATCCCGGCGGGCTGAAGGACCGGCCCGCCCTTCACATCATCGAGCGCGCCCGGGAAAGAGGAGAGCTCGCCCCCGGCGCGATGATCGTCGAGTCCACGTCCGGCACGTTCGGCCTGGGACTGGCGCTGGCCGGCATCGTCCACGGCCATCCGGTGACCGTGGTCACCGACCCGGGGATGGAGGCCATCGTCCACCGACTCCTGTGCTCCTACGGAGCGCGCGTGGAGACCGTACGGCGGCCGCATCCGGCCGGCGGGTGGCAGCGCGCCCGGCTGGACCGGGTCGCCGAGTTGCTCGCCGCCCATCCGGGCGCCTACTGCCCGCGACAGTACGACAACCCCGACAACGTGGCCGCCTACGCCGGCCTGGCCCACGAGCTGCTCGCCCAACTCGACCGGATCGACGTACTGGTGTGCAGCGTCGGCACCGGCGGCCACTCCGCCGGGGTGGCGCGGAAGCTCCGCGAGCACAACCCCGGGCTCCGTCTCGTGGGGGTGGACGCCACCGGCTCGACGATCTTCGGCCAGCCCGCGAGGCCACGGCTCATGCGCGGCCTGGGAAGCAGCATCCATCCGCGCAACGTGGACCACGACGCGTTCGACGAGGTGCACTGGGTCGCGCCGCACGAGGCGGTGTGGGCCTGCCGCACACTCGCGGCCACCCACTACACCACCGGCGGCTGGAGCGTCGGCGCCGTCACCGTGGCGGCCGCGTGGCTCGCCAGATCGGAGGCGGCCGGCTGCCGGATCGCGGCCGTCTTCCCCGACGGCCCCGCCAGGTACTACACCACGGTCTACGACGACGACTACTGCACCGAACACGATCTGCTCGGCCGGCCGCCGGCCGACGAGCCTGACGAGATCGGACATCCCGCCGAGACCGAGGTCGTTCGCTGGACCCGGATGGTGATGCGCTGATGTGGCGGCGTTTCCGGTCCTTCGACCCCAGTGTGCGGCTGCTCATGGTCAACCAGCTCGCCATCAACACCGGCTTCTACATGCTCATGCCGTACCTGGCCGGGCACCTTTCCGACGGCCTGGGCATGGCGGCATGGACGATCGGGCTCGTGCTCGGGGTACGGAACCTCAGCCAGCAGGGCCTCTTCCTCCTGGGCGGCACGCTGGCCGACCGGCTCGGCTACCGGCCTGTCATCATCGCGGGCTGCCTGCTGCGCACGGTCGCCTTCGCCCTGCTGGGGTTCGCGGACGCGCTCCCCGCGCTGGTGGCCGCCTCGGCGATGACGGGCTTCGCGGGCGCCCTGTTCAACCCCGCGGTACGCGCCTACCTCGCGCACGGCTCGGGCGATCGCCGGGTGGAGGCGTTCGCGCTGTTCAACGTCTTCTACCAGACCGGCATCCTGGCCGGCCCGGTGATCGGGCTCGCCCTGGTCACCGTGGACTTCCGGCTGGTCTGCGCCGTGGCCGCGGCCGTGTTCGGGCTGCTGACGCTGCTCCAGCTCTTCGCCCTTCCGCCGTGCCGCACCGAGACCGTGAGCAGGGCGGGGGTGCTGGCCGAGTGGCGCACCGTCGTCGCCAATCGGCCGTTCCTGCTGTTCTCACTGGCCATGGCCGGTTCGTACGTCCTGTCGTTCCAGGTGTACCTGGCGCTGCCGCTGGCGCTCGGTGACACCGGCGCGGTCAGTTTGCTGTTCGTGGTGTCGGCGCTCGTGGCGATCGCCGGTCAGCTCAGGATCACCGACTGGGCGCGCCGCCGCTGGAGCGGACCGCAGGCCATCGTGCGCGGGCTCGCGCTCATGGCGATGGCCTTCGCTCCGCTGCTGCTGGCCGGCGCGACGCCGCCCGCCGCTGTGCGGGTCACGGCGGTCCTGTTGTGTACGGTGCTGCTGGCCGCGGGGACCGCCCTGACGTACCCGTTCGAGATGGACACCGTGGTGACCATGTCCGGGGAGCGGCTGGTCGCCACCCACTACGGGCTCTACAACACGGTCGCCGGGATCGGCATCACCCTGGGCAACCTGCTGGTGGGGGCACTTCTCGACGCCGGTTCAGCTGTTCTGCCGTGGACGGCGCTGCTCTTGCTGGGCACGGGATGCGCGCTGGCGGTCGGCATGCTGAACCGTACGGGAAGGCTCACGGCCGCCGCTCTACCGGAGGCTCGTGCCGGTCAGCGGTGATCAGCGATCAACGAGCGCACCGCCCGCCGAGCCGCCTCCCGCTCGGCAGGCGGGAGAAGGTCCGCCCCGCGCCCACCTGCTTCGTCATCCTGACCACCGAGACGCGATCGTCGGCGCGCATCACGAGCAGCGTGGTGGTCGATGCGCCACCGAAGGTCAGCAATACAGCCAGCGCCGCGAGCCCTGGCCTCCGTTGGGGAGCCACAGCGGGGAGACCTCGCGCCACGGCATTCGTCAAGGCCTCGCGCGCCGGCCCATCAACCGGAGCAGCCGGATCGATGCGGTGAGACTTGCGCGACATCCACACAACCGAACAGTGCCGGAAGCCGTGACCTATCTGGGCTCAAGTGACTCCCGGGGTCCCAGGGACTTCACCCACGGATATGAAGACTTCCGCCGGACGATTCGAAAGGCCATGCAACCGTGACTGGCACCGGGGAACTTGGGGATCTTAAAAGACGAAATATAGCTAGCTATATCCAATACGGGGGTAATGTCGGAATTTGGGTTACCTAGCCTACGGGGGAGGAAATATGGCTAGGCAGATGTCTCATGTCGACTTCACGCACCGTTGGCCCCGTCGCCGCTGGTGGGGCGGCGGCTGCCGCCGTCGCTGGTGGGGCGGCGGAGGCTGGGGCTGGGGCGGAGGCTGGTGGTAGACCAGCCGCACCAGAAGCTCTAGCCGTGCAGTCGGCAAATCGGCCTCCGGCCCTCATCTGAGGGCCGGAGGCTTATGTAGGGCCGGAGGCTTATGTAGGGCCGCGGGTAGGGCGAACAGGCGGTCAAGGTCGAGCAGGCGGCGGCCCGCCGGGTTGGTGATTGCTCTTATGAGCTACGGGTCTTTGGCGCTATTCGCCGGACGCGAACTGGAAGGTGGCCGGCGGAGTGAAGAGGCGTTGGATGTCCCGTAGACCAAGGCGATCTGCAGGTGGGGCTTGAGTACGATCGCGGCGGGGTCCCGCCTCGGGCCCCTGCCGGACGGCCTCGCCGCATCAGATGGCGATGGTGCCGCGCGCATGGATGGATGGCTTGGCCGAGCGTGAGCAGCCGCTGCCCGTTCTGGACGGCCGTATCGTCAGCGCTCTTGACGCGCTCGGCTCACAGCCCGATGTTGGACTTGGCGCCCATGTAGGAGCCGGCTCCGGGGAATCCGGCCTGGGCGAGCTCGGTGAAGCGGCGGCTGAAGCCCAGCGACGGCAGGTCGCCGATGGGCACGAACCGCACGCCCCGGATCGGTACGGCGTCCGCGCCCTCGCCGATGGCGCCGAGGCTGCCGCCGTTCCGCGTCGCCTCGAAGGCGATGTGAACAACGTGGGTGTCACCGCCAGGCAGGTGGTCGCACAGGTACAGCAGCCGGCCGACGCTCACCTCGACGCCGGTCTCCTCTCGCATCTCCCGCGCCAGCGCCTCGCTGAGAGGCTCGCCGTGCTCGACCTTCCCGCCCGGCAGCGACCAGGTGCGGCCGGTGTCGGTGTCCTGGTCCAGCAGCAGAATCCGCTCGTCCTCGATCAGGACGCCGGTGACGCGTACCTTCAGCACCCCGGCAACGTACCGCAGCCCACCGTGGCAGAGCCGGCCAATCGCCGGGCCCGCGTCGTGGTCGCCGCCGGAGGGCTGGGAACGCGGGTCTCCTCCTGGGCGCGCTACCTGCCCAAGGAGTGGCTTCCTGTCGCCGGGCGGCCGGGCATCGTGCATGTTCTGCGGGGACCGCTGAGATCGGTCCGGCGCGCGTCGTCATGGTCTACCACCCGTATTACAGGCAGTTCGTGTCGTGGCCCGCCGAGCGCTGGAACCGGACGGGCATACCGCCTACGCGCGTTCGGCGGGCAACCCGGTTGCCGTCGATGCGTCGCCGCAGGGACCAGTGATCGACTGGGTGGCACAGCAGGGCTGTTACGCCGATCTCACCTCACTGCTCAACGGCGCCAACAGCCTCGCCGGCCATTCCGACACCGCCGGAGACGATGCAACGTACGTGGTGTTCGCCGACTACCTCTACCTCTCGTGCAACCCTGACTGCGCTGCAGCGGGCGCCCGAAGGCCGGGCACGCCTCGATGACGCCTTCAGCGCCTTCACCCGTGACCGACACGCGGGCGCTCGGCCCGTCACGGAGCCGAAGCTCGCCTCGCACTGGGCCCCTACGCCCGCACCCGACCTGTCTGGATGGTGCGCGCCAGCGCCGACCTGGGCGCTACGGCGAATCATGCAGCGCGCGAACCATCTGCTGAGCACCAACTGGACCTGGCATAACCTACGGCACACCGCGGCGATCCGGATGGCCAACAGCGGCCAGCTCACCCTTCCCGAGGTGCAGGCATGATCAGCACCCGCGAGGACGGCAAGCCCCGCGGCGGCGCGGACGGCATCGTCATCATCGTCCGCAGCTTCTACTACGACCTGCACACCTGGGCGGCCGACGAGCCCGAGCTCTGGGGGCCCTGGGTCGCGCCATGCCCGGTCCCTCCCAGCGAGCTCCGCGGCCTGGGCAAGCGCCGTCGCAGGATCAACGAACGCAGCGCCGACCGCACACGCCAGCGCCAACCGCTTCTGCCAGTGCTGGTCCAGCACATCGAGGACCGCTACGAACACGCCCGCGCGCTCCTGGAGCGGGCCAGCACCGCCGCCGAGGGCGACGACTTCGTCCTAAACGGGCGCACCTACCGGCGTGTCACCACCGCCCACGACCGGCACCGCCAACGCAGCCGCGGCTATCTGCCCGTCCGAGTCGTCGATGAGAAAACCGGGCAGATCATCCAAACCGAGGCACACGAAGAGCAGGCGTTCTGGGAGTGGGCCTGCATCGAAACCCTGCGCCACTCTGGCGTCCGCATCGAGCGCCAGAGTTTGTATCGGAGTCCGCCGAACAAACCGTTTCGGCCGAACGCCGACCGGCTCAGTGATGCCCTGTGGACAGCTCCACTCTGACCTGGGAGAAGTCGCCCGCACGGAGCGCTTCCTCGTCGATCAGGAAGTGCACGTACCCTCCGTCGTCCCACGCCCAACGGTCTTCGGGTGTGTCGAGCGTGAGCAGACTGAGCGTGAGCAGATGCCGGTAAGGGCGCTCGGTGGCCTCCCTGTTCAGCCATGGCCAGCCGAACGCCTGACAGAGACCCAGGGACACGAAGTCCCCGTCATCGTCCTCCTTGCAATACAGGCCCTGGTCCATGGTGAAGCCCTCCCAGTCGAACCGCTCGCACACGATGTGACCGGGCGAACGGGCGGCTTCCGCGCCGACGTCGAGTGTGTCGAGGATCCGGTCGTAGTTGTACCAATGGCTGGACATCGGGAGCGTGACGGCGCGGACGGCCTGCAAGGGGATCTGGTCATGAACCGTGGCAGGCTCCGGGGCCTCCACTTCGACGGCGCGAGCGGCGTCCGCGGGGACGACATGGCAGACCTGCAGGTCGTCCATGGTGTCTCGGCGGCCACCGGTAGCTGCCCGGTACTCGTCATTCGGATCAAGACAGAAGAAGTTGAGCAGCCCGACGTCGGCGGGCAACTCGTCACCGAGCCATGCAGGCATCGATGCGATGTCCAGGACGGCGTACAGGCTCAGCGGCAGCCCTTCGTGCTCTGGCCAGGGTGTACCGGGGTCTAGGAAGGCGGGGCCGCCAAACGTTGTCCGGCTTTCGCGGGGAAGACAGTCCTCGACCTCGAATCCGTGGTCGTACAGCCCGAACCCCGGCCGGGCGAGGGCGGCGAGCTGTCGCCCCAGGTGTTCGCCGAGCTGCTCCACGCACAGCGCCTCGACCTTCGCCAAGCTTTCCTGGTAATCCATCGGCCAAGACAACCACAGGACCACGACATTTCGGGGTGCTTTGGGAGGGTTGCCGGACAGTGGCGAAGAAGGCGTCCCGAGCAATGAATCCGTCGTTGTCCAGCGCGATCATCCAAGTGGTGTCCTGCTCAGTCAGCCCACGCTGATCGACAAAATCAGCCGTCCAACGGGAAAGGGGTCCAGCCAAGGTAAGCCCAAAAACCACATGGCAGGCTGGTGAGCTCCGCGATGGCGTCCGGGGAGGGCTTGAAGTAGCTCCGATGGTTTTCCGGCTTTTGTGCCGGGATTTGGCCATCAGCATCGGCAGGCTCGCGCCGGCCTCGCCCAGATGGGTCAGCGCCGAATGGCGGAATTCGTGCAGGTCCCACCCCGTGCCGGGACCGTTCAGCGCGGTGTACTCGTCCAGCAGGGCGCGGGCCTGGCCATAGGACAGGCGGGCCAGGCCGGTGTCGGGGCAGACGTCGCGGGGGCCGATGACCTTTCCGGGGCCAGGGCGGCGGTGGGTGACGAAGAGTGGGCCGCGGGTTCGGCCTTTGAGCAGGCGGGATAGCAGGCGGGCGGCGCCGGCGTCCCAGTAGACGGCTCCAGCACGAAATCCTCGCGCGCCTGGCCGCGGGGCGGGTCTTGGCACGGGCGCCCTTGGCCTTGACCTGCGCCTGGCGGGCGGTCAGGTCCAGGTCCTCGATGTTGAGGGCGAGGATTTCCTCGGCCCGGGCGGCGGTCTCGAACAGGAGGCGGTAGAGGGTCTTCTCCCGAAGGCCGACGTCGCGGCGGGGTAATCAGCCGGTCGATCGCGGTCTTGGATCGGGCGGGAGTCTGGCTGTCAGGTGCGGGCTGACGGTGCTCGCCGAGCCGGAGCGCGATCTTGCCTGGCGTTCGTGGCGTAGGCGCGCACGGTGTTGAGGTTGGGCAGGGTGTCGAGGAAGGCGTCGGCCGCGGCGCGGACCGTCAGGCGCTGGGCGGCCGACAGCGGCGTCACGGCGGGCACGGCGTCCTCCTTGCCGCAGATAACAGGGCCGCTTCACGTAGCGGTCCGCCTTCGCTACCGCAGGTCGTGATCAGCGGTGCCACAGATAATAGAGCGTTATCTGTGGAAGTACCGTTGCGCCGCTTGTGGCGTGCGAACCTGTGTCGCGGCCAACAGCCCTGGCAGGGTTGGCGACGTCAGTGCTACGGGCGAGATGATATGGGTGCCCGGCGGCCACTGACTGTGGCGCCTATGGCCGGTAGGGTTCGGCGAACAGCTGCGCGACGAGTTCACCGCGGCTGGAGATCCCCGACTTGGCGAAGACGGCCTTGAGGTGCCCGCGAACGGTGTGGGGCGAGATGAACAGGGCCGTGGCGATCTCGGCGGTGGGCAGGCCCCGCGCCACGAGCTGAGCGACCTCGAACTCCCGGGGCGTCAGCCCGTATGCCTGAGCGACGATGACCGCAAGGTCGGCGGGGGACGCGGGCTCGATGACGAGCGCTGTCGGACCTGGCCTTCCGCCGGGACCGCTCAGGCATGAGGCGCGGCAGGTCAGCCACTGTTTGTCGCGGGTTCGGATGCGAATCCTGGCACTGCCTCGATCGTGGCCTTGGGCGATGGCGCGCGCCTGCAGCGTCGTGCCGATCAGCCAGATAGGCAGCCTCAGCCCGAGCGCCGTGGGCATGGATGGCCCGTCCGGCATCAGCGCGAGATAGCGCCGGGCCTCCTCGTTGATCGACGTGGCCTCGCCGTGCTCGTCGACCAGCAGCAGACCGGGGGCGGAGGCGCCGGGCTCGCCGTCCGATCTGGACGGATGGGCGAACCGGCGCAGCCGGTCGGCGAGTGGTCCGGACAGATCGGCGAGCAACGCGATCTCGTGCGTGCCGAACGCGGGGCCGCCCCGCATGCGGAACAGGCTCACCGCGCCCCACGGCCGGTCGCCGATCCGCAGCACGGCCCGTAGCTCGTCGTCCACGCCCTGGTCGCCGAGCAGGCGGCGGAAGCGGGCGCTGCGCGCGGGCAGGTCGCCGGTGGCTGCGCGAAGACCGGCCACGGGGACGGCGGCGCGGGCGAGGTCACGGAACGGCAGGACGTTCTCCTCCAGGAGCTCGCTCTCCCAGTAGGCGGCGCATCCTTCGCCGGAGCCGAGATTTTCCACCAGCATGGGCGCGGTGACCAGGCCCGTTTCCGGGTCGGTGGCCGTCCACACCGCGGCGTCGAACGGCATGTGCCGTCGCAGCCTGGCCGAGGCACGGCTGAAGAGCTCCAGCGCGTCGGCGGCCCGCTCGGCAGCCGAGAGGATCTCGGCGTAGCGGTGCGGGTAGGTCACTAGGGCTTCCTTCAGGCGCTGCCACTTGCGAGGGGTTCGACGCGGGTCAGCTTGCCTGTTCTCCTTGCCTTCGCCAACCCCTCATTTGAGGGGGTCATTTCTTGCCGGTCCCCCGCAAGCGGGGAATGGAGCGTGGTCATGGCGTCCACGAGGCTCGGAAGGACCTTTTGGACGAACAGGGGAGAAACGTCGTGCGTATCGCGATCATCGGAGCCGGCGCCGCCGCGGTCGGCCTGCTGGACTCGCTGGCCGTCAGCGAGGCGGGGATGGGAGAGGTCACCGTGTTCGAGCCGTCCGCGTACCTGTGGCGGGGACGCCCGTACGGGCCGGATCTGGACAGTGTTCTGGTCAACGCCCCGCCCGCCATCATGTCGATCCGCCATCTGGACTCGGGGCACTACGCCTCCTGGCTGGGGTCGGAGCGTGCCGCCGCCCACCTGGATGACCTGTTGGGACAGCCGCTGGTACCGCGCGCGCTCTACGGGGCGTACCTGGCCGACACCGCCGAGGCCGCCCTGGCCGCGCTGCGCGAGCGCGGGTGGCGGACGCGGGTCGTCGCCGCGCGGGTCGTCGCGGTGGCCCGCTCCGACGGAGGCCTCCGGCTGGCGCTGCGCACCGAGGACGGGCACGACCATCCGGCCGACCGGGTGGTTTTGTGCGTGGGCGGGGGGAGGCCGCAGGACCACTACGGGCTGGGCGGCGCTCCAGGGTTCGTGGGTGATCCGTATCCGCTGGCGTACACGCTCGGCCAAGTCCCGGCCGCGGCCGGCGTCGTGGTGATCGGTAGCGGGCTGACCGCCGTGGACGTGGTGGTGTCGCTCGCCGCGCGCGGTCATGTCGGGCGGATCACGCTGGTGTCGCGGAGCGGCATGCTGCCCCACGTCTGGCAGCGTCCCGTCGGCCACCGGCCCGTGCACGTGACCATTGAGCGGGTGGAGGCGCTGTGCCGCGAGGACGGCGGCGTCACCCTCGACGACCTGGCTGGGCTGCTCCGCGCCGAACTGGCCGAGACGGGCGAGGACTTCGCGCACTTCACGGCTGAGTTGCTGGCGGCGGGGTCGGAGGAGCCGGTGCGGCGGTTGCGGCGGCAACTGGCCGCCGTCGACGACCCGCGGATCGGGCGGCGGGTGCTGCAGGAGACCGCCCACACCGTCGGCCCGTACGCTTGGCGGCTGCTGCCTGAGCCCGACCGCGAACGGCTGCGCAGGCACTTCCGTCTGGCCACCAGCATGGCTTCGCCCATGGTGCCGGTGAACGCCGCCGCCCTGCTGCGGCTGTTCGACTCCGGGCAGCTCACCATGGTGGCAGGCGTAAGCAAGATCGAGGCTGTGAAGGGAGGGTTCCGGGTTCGGGGCGACGGTGGCGACCTGAACGCCGACGTTGTCGTCAACGCCGTGAACCCGCCGCCCCAGGCGGTGCCCCACGCGGCCGAGCCGCTGGTCACGTCCCTGCTCACCGATGGGCTGGCCGCCCTGCACCCGTCGGGAGGGCTGATCCCCGCCGACCCGCGCCTGCACGTGGTGGGCGACCTGGCCGGCGGCGGTCCCTTCATCACCTCGGGCATCCCCGGAGTCGCCGCAGCGGGCGCCCGTACCGTCCGCGGACTGCTGGCCACACATACCGGCTGATCAGTCGCGGGCGGGGGCGCGTCGTCCCCTGAGGGGCGCGCCGAGGGCGTGGAGTGCGGGCACGGCGGCCGTCAGGGCGCTGCGTTCGCCAGGGGGCAGCCTGGCCAGGGCATCTGCGAACATCTCCGCCCAGGCGTCCTCGATCAGGGCCATGCCGTGCTGGGCGCTCATGGTCGGGTACAGGCGTACGGCGCGGCGGTCGTGCGGATCGGGTTCGCGGCGGATGAGACCGCGGCCGAGCAGGCCGCGCACGGCCGTGCTGACGTTGCTGCTGTGCAGGCCCAGGTCGTGGGCGAGCGTCTTGGTGCCCGTGCCGGGCGAGTCCAGCACGTAGCGCAGCACGTCCAGCTCCGACGGAGGCAGGGGCGGCAGGCCTGCCTCCGTTATCCCACCCCACCGCAGAACGCGTGCGAGCGCATAAAGCGCCGGGGCGAGCTGTCTGGCCTCGCGCAGCAGGTCGTCGCGGTCGGGAGCGGCATCGGTCTTGCGCACTCCTGGATCCTACCAGTAGATATAGATATAGATATAAATTCATACCTAACTTTCTGTGGAGTGATGATGACCTTTCGTGCCGAACGACTGATGGCTCCATCGGGTGGGCTCACGGCAACCCTCGCGTTGTTGTCGTTCGTGGTACCGCTGTCCACCGACATGTACCTGCCGGGCTTCCCCGCCATGGCGCGCGAGCTGAACACGGACGCCGCCGGCGTGCAATTCACGCTCACAGCCTTCCTCGTGGGGCTCGCGGCAGGTCAACTCGTACTCGGCCCGCTCTCCGACCGCTACGGGCGGCGCAAGCCGATCCTGATCGGCGCCGGCGTCTGCATGCTGGCCACGGCGTTGTGCGCCGTCGCTTCCACGCTGAGCATGCTGATCGCGCTGCGCTTCGTCATGGGATTCGCCGGCGCGGCAGGAGTCGTCGTAGGCCGTGCCGTGGTGACCGACCTCGCGACCGGTGCGGTCGCGGCCAGACTGTTCGGCCTGCTCATGGCGCTCGGCGGTATCGCACCCATCCTGGCTCCACTGGCGGGCGGAGTCGTGGTGGGCGGGGCAGGAAACTGGCGCGCGGTGTTCTGGGTGCTGGCGGGCGCATCGGCACTCATGTTCGTGGCCGCACTGGCCCGCGTACCCGAAACCCTGCCCGCTGAGCGGCGTCACACCGATGGTCTAGGCGCTCTGGCGAAGGCAGCCGTCACGGTCCTCACCGACCGCCCTTACCTCGGCTACACGCTCGCCTTCTGCCTCGCCACCGCCACGCTCTTCTGCTACATCTCCGCCTCCCCCTTCCTCCTGCAGAACGTCTTGGGCTTCAGCGTCGGCGCGGCATCGACCGTCTTCTCCGTCGGCGCCCTCACCGCCACTGTGTCCACCCTGGCCGGCAGCCGTCTCGTCGGCCGCCGCAGCCCTCGGCTCCTGCTCCGCGCCGGGCTGGCCCTCATGCTTGCCTCCAGCATCGCCGCCCTCCTCCTCACCCTCACCGGACACCTCACCCGAGCCTGGGCCCTGGGCCTCATCGGCGCCGCCTTCCTCGGGCTCGGCCAGGTCTTCGCCACCGCCACCGGGCTCGCCCTCGAACGAGTTCCGCACGCTGCCGGAACGGGCTCGGCGGTGCTGGGTATGCTGCAGAACGCCCTCGGTGCGGCTGTGGCCCCCTTGATGGGAGTCGCCGGCGAGCACACCGCCATACCCCTGTTCGCCGGAATGACCCTTTGCACCCTGCTCGCCTCGGCCGCACTCCTGCTGACGAGGCAAAAGGACGGCAGATCCCGAGCAGTCCGATCTGACGGCCAAGCATCGGCGCCGGATCGAGAAGGAATCGTCGATACAGCCTGATGCGCGCCCTACAGAGACCACTTTCGGCGACCGATGACCTCTCCTCGATCACCCCTTACGGTGCGCCCAGACACTAGATGGACACCCACGGGCCGGCCGAGGTGGCCTGCCCGTACGTGGGATCCCTCGTCGTCCCCGCCCCCGCGCTGACCGCCGCCTACGCCGCCATCCCCGACCGCGCCCGCCCCGTCCTGGACATCCTCGTCGGCCTCGAAACAACCGTCGTCCTCCCCATCGACCAGGGCAACGCCGCCGCCATCGCCGACACCCTGCGCACCGCCGGCATCTCGGCGCCCGAAGCGGTCACCGCGCGGCCAGCGTCGTGGACGCCGCACTCCGCCGCCGCGTCCCCATCGTCACCGGCCAGCCCTTCCCGCTCCGCTCGATCAGCGGCGACGTGGAACTCGACCTCATCCCCTGAGGGTCACCGTGGCCACCAGCCGGTAGACGGGACTTCCTGCGGGGGCCACTGTGCGGCATGGCCAGCGACAGGTCATGCGTGGTCAGGTGGCCGGTCATGGCCGCTGCGGCCGGTGACCGGATCCACCTCCAGCGTCACCGAGCTTGATCATCTTCCAGTCAGGTAGCGGAGGATCGACTCGGCGTGGGTCCACAGCACCGCGCCACCGATCCCTGGCACGAGGTGCCGGACGGCCCCGGGGATCCGGGCAGCAAGTGTCGCTCCGTTGTCCGGTGAGTGGCTGATGTCCTGCTCGCCGTACCAGACATCGACCGGAACGGCGATCTTCTCAAGGTCGAACGGCCATCGCCCCATGGCCAAGACGGTGTCACGGGCATAGCCGCCCGCCCCCTGGGCGAACCCTTCGTTCAGGGCCCGGCGGTAGGCGGCCTCGAACGCAGGACTCAGATATACCTCCAGGTCAGACTCTGGACTCCCGCCCATGACCATGTCCCACATCGCGGCCGCGCCGAAGCCGGTGAAGAACTTCTCTGCCCCGGTCGGGTCACAGGCGACCTTGTCGACGAGCTCGCGCAGCTCGGTAGGCAGTGCCCCGGCGAACTCCGGCGCGGCGACCTCGTCCGCGGCGGACACGATGGCCAACCTGGCAGCGACGCCCTCCGCGGCGCACGCGAGCGCGAACGGCGCGCCTTGCGAATTGCCGATCAACGCCGGCGATCCCAACCCGCGCAGCGCGGCGAGATGGCGAATGTCGTCGACGAAGTCGGCGAACGTCCGGCCGGGCGCGGGTGTCGAGGTGCCAAGTCCAGGGCGATCCACGGAGACGAGGCGCACCCCGAGCGCATCGACGGCATCAGCGCCGAAGCCGAGCCACCGGCTCGTGGCCGCGCCTGGGCACAGCAACACCGGAATGCCGTCCGGCGGCCCCCACTCGGCCCAGCCAAGCAGCCGTCCGTCTGGGAGCCGGCTCTCCCCGAGCCGGGCGGGATCGTCAATGCGCACGCTCATGATCCTCATCATGGCCGCGAACGAGCGACGCCTGCACCGGATTTTCACGCTGAACGATCTGAAGCCCGAGCAGCATGAGCTGCGGAGGAACGCTCTCGCTGCGCAGATACACCTCAACCGGGCCGGTCTCGGCGCGATGAAATCGCGGCCGAGTGACGTCGGTCACCAGATACTGATCGCCATCACACGCCCCCGCGACCGCCGCTCGCAGGTCGAGCCGCTCCAGGGTGTACTTCACCAGATCGGCGAGGCGGCCGAGTTCGGCACCGTCGGCGGCGAACAAGACATGATCAATGGTGAGCTCGACCATGCGAGGCTGCCCGTCGACCTCTAAGGTGCCGCGGACGGCCACCAGCCGCTCGTAGGTGACATCACGAAACTCCACCCTCGGATCCCCGAGCCTGGCCAGGGACCGTCCTCCGCGATCGGCTGACCAGGCGTGACCGCCTCGATGCCATAGTGGCGCGCCTTGGCGACCGCCGAGACCAGCACCAAACGATCAGTAGGCAGGTCATCGTGCTTGGCCCGTATCTCCTCCACCCAGGACACAGCGTCCTTCCTGGAGCGCCCCCAGCACTCGATACCGATCTCCACGCGGTGGCCAGCTACGTGAGCGGTGATCAGCACGTCCACTTCACGCATCTGGGTGTTGGCCACGGCGATGAGCAGGAGCATGCCGCCCCGGGCCAGGTCCGGTGCCGGCACCCGCGCGCCGCGGGCGGCTTCGGTGACGGTCATGCGGGCGTGCCCTGACGGCCGTCGCCGAGGTCGAGGTCGAATCCGTCGGCGGCCAGCTCGGTCAGGAAGGCAGCGGGATCCACGAGTTGCTCGACGTGGTGTGCGCCGGCCGGCAGGCCGGGCAGGTGGCGGATGAGCAGGGCGGCCATTCGCCCGGTGGCGCGGCTTTGCCGCCGTCCGCTGAAGGAGGCCCGGACCGTGCCGCAGCGCACCGTCACGGCGAAGCCGTCCCCGCCGACATGGACCGCGCCGAGCGCGGGCAGCAGCAGGCGGCGAACCTCGGGACGGCGCAGCAGGCGGGCGACGGCCGGCCGCCTGGCCACCGACAGCAGCCGGGTGAGCAGGCGAGAGTCCAGGCACAATCCCGTACGGGCCGCGCCCACCCCGAGGGTGGTGGGCAGGGTGTACTGGTCGGAGAACGGGAAGCGGTGCACGGTGCGCTCGCCATACGGCTCCGGGAACCGCATCGTCCATGAGCCCTCCAACTGCCCGAGCCCGTCCAGCGTCCAGGCGAGCGCGGCGGGCCCGTGCGCTTCACCTGAGCCGAGCAACGCGCCGATGAGCAGGCCGTCCGCCGCCGAGTGCTCGGCGCAGAAGCGCGCCAGCAGGTTGGTGACACCGGGGATGAGGCCGACGCTGAGCGCAAGTGTGGCGCCGTGTTCCCTGGCCGGCCCGTCCAACTGCCGCAGGCCGGTGAGCAGCGGGTGGGAGGCCGTCACGTCCACGTAGCTGATGCCGCGCTCCACGCAGGCGCGGGCGACGCGGACGTTGTCGATCTCTGCGCACATGAGAACGGTGCCGGCCCCGTCCAACGCCCGGGACAGATCGGCCGGGTCGGCGGCGTCCACGCGCATCGCCGTGGCCCCGGGGACGGGCGAGGTCTTGCCCGGGTTGCGCCCGGCCACGATGACGTTCGTGCCGGGACGGCTGACGAGCGCGGCGGCGGCCTCGCGGCCGACCGCGCCGTAGCCGCCCAGGATGAGGACGGTCTTCATCGGCGGTTTACTCCTTGCGTTCGCGGGGTGGTGGCCGGGTCAACGTTCCGGCGGGTGAACATGACCAGGCCGCAGATGATCCCGAGGACCGCCAGGCCGGCGGCGATGGCGAAGCCGACCCTGAGGCCGCCGGCGACGTCTCCTGACGAGCCCGTCCACGCCGCCGCGGCCAGCAGCACGCCGGTCAGGCCGAGCGCGGCGCCCACCCGCTGAGCGGTGTTGAGCAGGCCGGAGGCGGCCCCTTGCTGGTCGGCGGGCGCGGCGCGCACGGCTGAGGCGGTGGAGCCGATGAAGACCGCCGGCAGTCCCATGGCGAAGACGATGCTGAAGGGCAGCACCACGGTGAGGAAACCGGCACTGGGGTGCAGGAAAATCGCGTATCCGGTCAGTCCGGACCCGAGCAGGCCCATGCCCGCCGCAAGCACCAGGCGCGTCCCGAAACGCCCCACCGCCCAGGGCAGCACCGTCCTGGCGGTCACCATGTTGACCGCCGCGATCGGCAGCACGGCGAACCCGGCGGCGATCGCCGAATATCCCATGACCTCTTGCAGCATCAACGACAGCAGCACAAACGCCGGTACGTGCGCGGCGCCCACCAGCGCATTGGCCACGGTGCCCGCGCGCACCTCGCGCTCGCGCAGCAGGCCGTGGGGCAGGATCGGCTGCGGGCAGCGCCGCTGGTTGACCGCGAACACGCCGGCGAACGCCACGGTGACCGCGGTCGCGGCGAGGGTGAGGGCGTCCCAGCCACGTGCGGGGAGCTCGGAGGCCACGAACACCATCGCCAGCAGGCATCCGGTGCCGGTGAGTGCGCCCACCAGATCCAGGCGCGGCAGGGTGGTGGTTCGCGGCGGGTCCGCGGGGAGCAGGCGCGGGCTCGCGATGAGCGCCACCATGCCGATGGGAATGTTGATCAGGAAGATCCACGGCCAGCCGAGCGTCTGGGTGAGGATCCCACCCAGCGCCACGCCGGAGCCGGCGCCGGCGGCCGCCATGGCGCTCCACACCCCGAACGCCCGCCGGTAGGCCGCGGGCTCGGTGAAGATCGCGGCGAGCAGCGCCAGTTCGGCAGGGACCACGATCGCCGCGCCGACGCCCTGCGCCGCCCGGCCGGCGAGCAGTGAGCCGGCGTCGGGCGCGAGCCCGCACACCAGCGACCCCACCGTGAACAGCGCGATGCCGGCCTGGAACATCCGGCGGCGGCCGAGCAGGTCGGCGGCCCGGCCGGCGACGAGCTGAAAACCGCCGAAGGTCAGCTGATAGGCGTTGACGACCCAGGCCAGGCCGGTTTCGGTGAACGCCAGCGCCACGCCCAGTGTCGGGAGCGCGACGTTGACGATCGACACCTCGAGGAACACCACGAGCTCGACCGAGGTCAGCAGCAGCAATGCCGCGAGCCCACCCCGGCCCCATGTTTTTGTAGTCACGCTATAAGAATGTTTCTATAGTGACGCTATAGTCAAGTCGTGAGCGAAACACGACGACACCAGGCCGGACGCGGACCCGAGAAGGAAGACGGGCGCACCGCGCGAGCCCGATCCACCCGCGCCCGCATCACCACTGCCGCCACCGACCTGTTCACCACGGCGGGCTACACCACCACCAGCATCACCGCCATTGCCGACAAGGCCGGGGTGAGCGAGCAGACCGTCTACTACGCCTTCGGCACCAAACGGGCCATCCTCACCACCGCCCTCGACCTGGCCATCGCCGGCGACGACGAACCCATCCCCACCCTGGAACGCCCCTGGGTCCGCGACGCGCTCGCCGACCCAGACCCACTCCGGCAGCTGCGCCGCCAGGTCGCCGGCGCCGGAGACATCTACCTGCGTGCCGCACCCCTGCTCGACGTCGTGCGCAGCGCCGCCACCACCGACCCCGACCTCGCCGAGGTCTGGACCACGAACCTCCAGCAACGGCTCACCGTCCAGCGCGTCTTCGCCGACGCCCTGGCCCGCAAGGCGGCCCTGCGCGACGGGCTCACCACCGAAGCCGCCACCGACATCGCCCTGGCGCTGCTCTCGCCGGAGACCTACAACCTGCTCGTCAACGACCGCGGATGGACCCACCAGCGGTGGCACGACTGGGCCACCGACGCGCTCGCCCGCCTGCTCACCACGCCGGACCTCCACGCCTGAATCCCGCCCCGCCGAACCCAGGAAAGACACGCTGCATGCCCTGCGTACTCGTTGACCGCCTCCGCCCGCACTACCAGCGCAGCGGGCACGGACAGCCCATGATCCTCGTACACGGGTCCTGGGACACCCACCACGGCTGGGACAGGCTCCTCCCACGCCTCACGCCCCATCACCACGTCGTGCGCTACGACCGGCGCGGCCACGGAGCCAGCGACTGCCCTCCCGGGCAGGGACGCGTCGGCGAGGACGTCGACGACCTCGCCCGCCTCATCGCCGCCCTCGATCCCGCCCCCGCCCACGTCGTCGGCCACTCCTACGGTGCCACGCCGCCCTGCTGCTCGCCCTCCACCACCCCCGGCTGTGCCAGACCGTGACCGTCCACGAACCAGGGGTCCCGGTAACAATCGGGGAAGATTCAACGAACCTATCTCTGACCTGCGATTACGTGGCTTTCGGGATGTGAGGCGCCGTGGCGTACTACTGAGGCTGTCTGGTACACACCTCTGCGTGAGTCAGGCCAGAGCATCGCGGCCTGGTGCTGGCTGAGGAGTTCCCGTGAGGTTAGCCGGTGCGACGGCGCCGTTTGGCAGGGTCATGCTCGGCGGTGATGCGGGCGGAGGTCTCCTCACCGAGACGGATGTAGCGGCCGAGGCTGGCCAGGTGCCGGTGGCGGCTCTTGGCCTGAAGTTCGGGCGCGGTGCGGCCGTCTTCACGATGCGGACCGTGGGGCGGAAACCCATCGCGACGATCGCGTCATGCATCTGCTCGCGATCAGCGATCTCGGTCTCGTGCTCCACTTCAACGTGAACAGATGCCGGCCCTGCTGCGTCCGCAACCGCAGGAACGTCACCCCGATCTTCGACTGGCCGTAGGCCCAGCCGCCCGGGCGTATGCCTGATCATCTTGATGGACCGGGGCTGACAGCACCGCTCCCCAAGAGGTCAGCGCCTCCTCCAGCGCACTGAGGTCAGGACAAGGGGCGTACACAAGCTTCAGTCGAGCCAGCCCAGCCGGGCCGCGCGGACCCCGGCCTGGAAGCGGCTGGTCGCGCCGAGCATCGCGGTCAGCTCGCCCACCACCCGGGTGACCGTACGGGTGGAAACGCCCAGGCCGCGAGCGATGGCGGAGTCCTTGGCGCCGGCGGCCAGCATCCGGAGAACGGCGCGCTGCTGGTCGGTGAGCGCGCCGAAGTCGGATGAGTGGGGCACGTCGCTGAGCTCCGAGGCGGTCATCCAGCAGTAGTCGTAGATCGCCGCCAGCGATCGCACCACCGCGCCGCCACGGATCAGCACGGCTCCGGCCTCCAGGTCGTCCGGGTCCGCCTGAATGATCGCCGTGTGCCTGTCGTAGATGAGCATCCGCGTCGGGATCACCGGAGCCCCTCGCACCTCGATGCCCGTCTGCAGCCACCTCTTCGCGAAGTCCCGAAGCAGCGGGTCGCCGAAGGCACGTTGGGCGTGGAGGCTGCGGACCCGGACACCTTTGGCGATCGTCAGCTCGTTGCGTGCCAGGCCTTCCTCCAGGGACTCACGCGTCCAGCCGGCGACCGGGTGCATGCCCACGATCTCGTCCCTGGCCAGCTCACTCAGCTCGAACATCCGTCGGCCGAGCCGTCCGCGCGGGTCATGGCGGGGGAAGAACTCGACGTGCGCGTTCTCGTCCAGCCGGCCGGGCAGGGTCAAGTATCCGCCTGCCAGCGCGGCTGCCTTGACCTGCTGCTCCACCAGGCGGTCCAGCAGGCGATGGCTTTCCTGGAGACTGCGTCCGAGCGCCGCGACGGCCTCTACGGAGGTGCCGGTCTCCGTGTGCAGGAGGTGGAGCCGGTCGAGCACGTCACGAGCACGGGCCGCCTCGGCAGCGGTCAGGTCCATGGCCGCGGCCGCCTCGGGCAGCGACTCGTCACGCTCGCGCATGCGGGCGTAGAGCGTCCTGGCGACTTCGTCGTCGGCTTCGTACGGCACCTATTCCCCACTTCCTGCCGGTTTCTCCGAACGATGGCAGACGCCTGTCCCCCGCCCGGCGCCGGGGCTTCCGGTTCGCGCCATGGCGTGCTGTGGACACCGCTCACGCATTCCGTCCGGCCCCACGCTCCACGACGATCGTGGATGAGCGACTCACGCTGTCGAAGGGAGACCTCTCATGATCACTGTTGCCTACAGTCTTGTCGCGTACCAGGTCACCGGCCTCCTCCCGGACGCCTGCGATCACTGTGTGGCCGACATCAAGGCGGAGCTCATCCAGGTGCCCGGTGTCGTCGGGGTGGATGTCACACCGGCCACATCACGGATCAGCATCCTCACCGACGGCCCCGTTGACGAGGCGGCGATCCGTACGGCGATGGAGGCGGCGGGCTGCGGGGTGATCCCGCGGTAGGAGGGCACGCTTCCAGAACTCGAGAGGGTCGTGCCCACGCACGCGGCCGCAGCCATCCGGCTGCGGCCCGCGGTGCTTCCGGCCCTGTCCGCGCCGGCCCGCTGTTCAATGGTGGTGGGCGTGGACGACCGCGTGTCCGCCGATGGCGCATCCGGTGAGACAGTGCGGGGTCGCGGACACCGCCGTACCCCAGGACACGTTGCCCGGGCCGCCGGAGTGCGCGGAGTGCCGGTGCCCATGGTGCTCCGCGCGTGGCCGTGGACGCATCCCATCAGGACGAGCGCCGCGGCGGCGGCTCCAACCTCGGGGTCCAAACAGTGACGCCGCCGCCGCGGTGGCTGATGTGGTGAGCGCACGCGTGTCAGGCTGTGTTGAACCTGGTCGGCCTGTTTCACGCTGATCAGGCGCCTCCCCTTGGATGTGCCCCCCGTGCGCCCTCGTTACACCTAAGCGTCTTAGGCGAATCGAGGAAGTTCACAGCGTTCGGGGCTCGATGGCAAATGCCTCAGCGCGTGGGACAGCAATCGATACCGATCGTCGCCACGGCAGGCACGACCGCGGCCACCAGAGGTGCCGCCATCGCCGTCCAGGCCAGGAGAGCGATGACCAGGGTGACGGCCGGGCGCAGCGGTGGTGTGCGCTGCAGCAGCCGGCGGACCCGCCGCCCTGTCTCATGAGTGGCGACCCCCAGAGCGTGCCCCGGCATCACATGGTCATCAGCCAGCGTGAGCAGGGCATCGACGACGGTCAGCCGGTCGGATGCGCGGACGGCGGCGTCGTCGGCCGCCAGCTCGGCCAGCCGGTCGATCTCCCGTTCGGCCGTGGCGAACAGAGTGATGAACGGAAAGGCTCGTCTGAGTCCCCGAGCGGTGGTGGTGAACAGATGATGACGGCCGCGTAGGTGAGCCCGTTCGTGGGCGAGCACCGCCGCCAGCCGCCGGTCGCCGAGAGCGGACAGGGCGGAGCTGCTCAGAACGATGGAGCCATGACGCCCCGGCAGGCAATACGCGATGGCCTCGCGGTGATGAACGACCAGGACCCCGAGCCGGACATCGCGGCGGGCCACCATCCGCAGCACGGCCATGTGCCGGCGCCGCTCCCACCATGCACGACCCAGCTCCACGCCGATGCCGTACGTCACCCGCGTGATGATCGCGGCCGACAACAGCAGGAAGGCCATGATGGTCAACACCCTTTGCGGGGTGGCGTACGCCTCGTTCAACATCATCACGCAGCCGTTGAGCGCACGGGTCAGCTCGACGCCCAACGGGCTGAAGGGCACCACCATCGTCAACCCGGCCAGCAACGCCGCGCCGAGCACCGCGACCGCCAGGGAGCGCCAGGCGGCCATCGCCAGCCGCGGCGCCCGATCCACCCACGAAGCCCGCCGGAGCATCGCCGGTACCACCGTCCCCAGCACGACCGCATAGGTCAGCAGCAGCATCGCCGTGTTCATGGCGGCGGCTCCCCTGCCCGAGCGTCCCCCAGGGCGGCGCGCAGCTCCTCGATCTCGGTCTGGTTCATCCGCTCGACGAACCGTGCGAGCGCGGCGGCACGGTCCGGGCTCGACTTCAGCGCGCTGGACATCAGACCGGCCACGTAGTCCTCCCTGCCGGCCGTGGCCCAGTAGCGGTAGCCACGCCCCTCGAGTCGGCGGTCCACCCACCCTTTGCGGTAAAGGATGTCCATGACCGTCTGGACCGTGGTGAACGCCGGCTCGCGGTCGGGGCGCAGCCGATTCAGGACCTCTCGCACGGGCAGCGCCGCTTCGGCTGCCCACATCACGTCCATGATCGCGGCCTCCAGTTCGCCGAATCCGCGCACCGCGACTCTCCTTACGACTCCAGGTCCACCTTGCGCTGCAGGAACTCTTCGCGCTCGATCTGACCGGCCACGTACCGGCGGCGCAGTTCCTCGTGCGCGGCGTCGACCGGCGGTTGCTGCGGGGCCGAGCCACCCGTGGCCAAGGTGCGAAGCAGCCACCACGTGACCGCCCCTGCCAGGGCAAGCACCGCCAGAGCACCTACGGTCCAGGAGAGCATGGCTGCTCCCATCACGCCCATGTCGCACATCACGACCACCCCCGAGGGCGGCACCGCACTTCCAGCGAAGCCCCAAAGGCCAATCTATCTCTCAGGTTTCCGCCTGCCCGGGTCGAAGGTGCCACCGAGCCACCTTGCGCGGGCCGGCTGCGCGCTGCTCGCCCTCATCGCCCTCGACCTGCTCAAGGCCGACTGCGCCCGGGACCGCGCGAAGGCGGAGAGCGGCGCGGTGGCGGTGGGGCTCGCCATGGCGGCCGCGCTGGTCCTCACCTGGCCCTCGCGCAGCCGGTGCCGACGCCTTGAACAGCTTCGCCCGAGCGATGCGCTCTCCCGCGTTGATCTCTGGTCACTCGCGTGGCACCGATCAGGACTCAACCAGCGCAGCCCGCAGTTCTACTACGTTCCCTAGTTAGCGGGTTCCGGCGAAGGGCAGGGGCGGGCAGAGGCAACCTCAACGGAGGAAGCGAGGAAGCGGCATGACCCTTCAGGTCGCGGAGATGCTCTCCGCTTATCCCAAGGACCTGGGAAACGTCGACCGGGCCCGGCTCACCGCCTGCATCGAGGAGTGCCTGCGGTGCGCCCAGGCGTGTACGGCCTGCGCCGACGCCTGCCTGAGCGAGGACATGGTGGCGGAGCTCGCCACATGCATCCGCACCGACCTCGACTGTGCGGACATCTGCGAGACGACCGCCCGCGTGCTGTCACGGCACACCGGCTACGACGCCACCCTCACCCGCGCCGTCCTCCAGGCGTGCGCGCAGGCGTGCAAGGCCTGCGGCGACGAGTGCGAGCAGCACGGCAAGCAGCACGAACACTGCGCGGTCTGCGCCCAGGCGTGCCGCGACTGCGAGCGTGCCTGCCGCGAGCTCATCAGCACGCTTGGCTGACCGACCAGCGAGGTGCGGGGCTGCGGTTGACGCCGCGCGAAGCGCGCCCCTGAGAGCCGATGCTCTCAGGGTCCCCGGCGGATGCCGTTTCTCAGCCGTTCACCGACCTGAAGACCGTGGCGAAGGTCTCACCCCCGTCCTTCGACTCCAGGACCGTGCCGTCCTCGGTCGCGGCCAGCAGGCGCTTGGTGTCGATCGCGGTGAAGGCCACAGCGGAGCCGGGGAGTTTGCCGCCGTTCCGCCACGACTTGCCGCCGTCGCCGCTGGTGTGCAGCGCGCCGTCCGCACCGGTGCCCACGAGGAAGCCCTTCGCCGGCTGGTCAACGTGGCTCAGGAGCGGCGCATCGGCCACCGGGTCGAACTCCATGCCGCCGTTTCCGCTGACCTTCAACCCCTCTGGCGTGGTGGCGTAGACGGTCGTGGGCTCGTCAGGACCGGCCGCGAGGTCGATGACTTTTTCATCGGCACCTTGCGTCCACGTCTGCCCTCCGTCTGCGCTCCGGCGGAGCCTGCCGGACTGGCTGTCGTAGGCATAGAGGGTCTCTCCGGCCGGTTGCAGCGCGTGAAAGTCCGCCGTCCCTCCCTCGGACACCGTGGTCCAGGTCTGACCCGCGTCGGTGGTACGGATCAGTCCCAGATGCGGTGCGGCATCGGCGGCCGCCTCGCCCGGGTGACCGCTGGCCAGAAAGGTCCGGGGGCCTGTCACCGTGAATCCCATGTGATCTTGAACGCGGCCGGCGACCCGCTCGGCAAGCGTGCCGCTTTTGACCTTGAACAGCCCGTAGTGGCCGGCGACATGAACAGCTCCATCGGCCGGATCGACGCCCAGGCCATGGATGTGCCCGATGCCCGGATCCGCGCCATGGGCACTGTTCTGCGGCTGGTCGCCGCAACCGGCCACGGCTGCTGACATCGCCGCCGCGACCAGCAGCGCCCCCGCCGCCCGGACCCCGCAATGGTTGACGCGCATGGACATGACCTCGTTGTAGGAGACGGATAGGCCAAGACTATCCCTAACTACTACGTAGCGTCGTTGACCGCGCTCAGGCGAAGAGGAGCTCGTGGCAGTGGTGCGCCAGCAACGACGCGAAGCCCGGCACGAGGGCCACCATGGCCGGTCCTGCGAGCAGGAGCCCTACCGCCAGCGCCCCGGCGAGGCGTCCCCGGCGGTCGAGAGGCGGCTCCGGGGTGAGCATGCGTCGTACGCGGATCAGTGCGGTCTCGCCGCCGGCCCCGAGGGTGAAGGCGGGCGCACGGCCGGTGGCCAGGCGCACCAGCGCGGCGGCGATGACGATGCGGGGATGACGGCGGGCGGCCAGGTCGTCGGCCAGCAGCTCGACCAGGCGAGCCAGCTCCGTCCTGGCCCGCTCGAACAGCGGGACCGCCGGAAACGCCCGGGCAAGGACCTCGCCGAAGGCCAGCACGAGATGATGACGGCCGCGCAGGTGCGCCCGCTCGTGCGCGATCACGGCCGAGGCTTCCTCCTCGCTGAGATCGCGCAGCGCGGCCGTGGTGATCACCGCTCTGCCGCGCCGGCCGGGCACGCAGTACGCGAGCCGCTCGTCGAAGTCCACGACGATCGCGTCCAGCGCGCCGTCGTGCCGGCCGAGCAGGGCGAGCGCCTCGGCATGGCGGCGCCGCTCGGCACGGGCACCGGTCAGCACAGAGACGGCGCACCAGGCGACACGAAGGATCAGCGCGCCGGCGACGGCGGCGGAGGAGCCCATGGTCGCCATGGCCAGGTCGGGGCCGTCCGTCAGCATCTCCGCGCACGCCGCGAAGAACTCGGCCAGGCCATGACCCACGACCGTCGCGGGGACGGCGAGCACGAACACGGCGAGCAGCACGGACACGATCACCGACGCACACGCCGCCTGCCACATCACGATCGCCAGCCGGGGCGCCCGATCGGCCCACCTCGCCTCGCCCAGCAGCCGGGGCAGCACGACCGCGGCGATGATCGCATAGATCGTCAGCACAGCGGCGGGCACGATCGCCGTGATCATGCGCGGTCCCTCGGCGGGAACACCTTCAGAGCCGCCTCCAGGGCGTCGGCCTCCTCGGGCGTCAAGCGCTCCAGGAAGTGGACCAGGGTGGCGGCCTGGTTGCCGCTGCGGGCCAGCGACTCGCGCATCAGATCGGCGGTGTGGGCCTCCTTGGAGGAGACCGGCCGGTAGATGTACGCCTTGCCGACAGCCTCCCGCTTGAGCAGGCCCTTCGTGTGCAGCTTGTCCATCACGGTCATCACCGTCGTGTAGGCGATCTCCCGCTCGCGGCGGAGGTCCTCCAGCACGTCGCGCACGGACGCCGGCCGGCGGTAGGCCCACATGCGGTCCATGATCGTAGATTCAAGCTCTCCGAGACCGCGCACCACGTCAACCCTTCTGAACAGCAGGACCATGTTCATGCTACTGGCGGTCGTAGACACCTGGCTTGCCATGATGCGGCACGACATCACTAGTTGCCGCAGGCCAGGGTATCGACCTCCGTGCAGGGGGACGGATGAGCGACAGCACGGACGGTCGGCCACGCCGGTATGTGCGGTGGACGGGCGTCGTCATGCCCGTGATCGATGTCCTCGGCTCGCGTCCACTTGTCCGTCCTCGCTGCAGGCACAGGTCGTCCACGGGGGTCAACCATGTCCATCAACCGATCGATCATCAAGCGCGTCTCATCCGCCACGGCCGCGGGAGCCGGCGCACTCGTCCTGCTCACGGCATGCAACGGTGGCTCACCTCCAAGGCACGCCACGCCGGCCGTCGGCGATGTCGCGAACATGGCCACCACGCACCCTGGAGCGTCGTTCAATGACGCGGACGTGATGTTCGCGCAGATGATGATTCCCCACCACCAGCAGGCCGTCGAGATGGCCGAGCTGGCCGAGACCCGCGCGAGCGATCCGGAGATCAAGGAACTCGCGACGAAGATCAAGGACGCCCAAGCGCCGGAGATCAAGACCATGCGGGGCTGGCTCGAGGACTGGGGCAAGCCGGAGCCCACCGGCATGGGACACATGGACCACGGTATGCCCGGCATGATGTCCGCCGAGGACATGGGCAAGCTCAAGGACGCCAAGGGGACCGCGTTCGACAAGCAGTTCGTCCGCATGATGATGGCCCACCACGAGGGCGCGATCCACATGGCCACGATCGAGCGAACACAGGGCCAGAACCCCGACGCCGAAGAGCTCGCCAAGAGCATCGCCGCGTCGCAGCAGGCCGAGATCGAGCAGATGCGCAAGATGCTCAACCGGCTCTGACCGAGCGCCGGACGCCCGCGACGGGCGGCCGGCACTCTTGCGGGCGTACCCTCCGCCTTGGATCTCACCTCAAGATCAATGAAGAGATGCTCCACTACGCGACATAGTCGGTGAGCCGACGTTCGCCCAGTGGCGCATGACTTCAGCAAACCGCGAGAAGGTAAAGGATTGGGCGCTGAACCCCAGGTCAAAGCGATGCTTACGCATGCCTGGGCAGCCCCGTACTTGCCTCGCGCTATACGCATCGCTTACTTTGAGCGCTCGTAGACGCATCCTCGGGCAAACCCGGGCCTGCGTCTCTGACACCGCCGAGACCGCGTCCAGCAGGAACTCCCTGCACAAGTGGCGCGACCGCCGAATCCGCGATCATCGCGGAACCGGGGACCCAATCCCTTTGGGGTGAATCGAGACGCCCGTCGCGAGACGGGGTCCCGTAGGGCACTTCCACGCCCGAACCCGTCAGCTAACCCGGTAGGCGGCATGGAAGCAAGGAGTACGTCCCCGCATGTCCCCGCGCGTTCTTTCCCGTGCCCTCACCTCCCCCGCCCTCCCCCGGCTCGCCGTCGGTGTGACCATCGCGGTGAGCGCGGCGCTCGCCGGCATCCCGGCTTTCGCCGACGATCACCAGGCCACCGACCAGTCGAGCATCTCGCGAGCCAACGCCGCCCCTGCCCGGCAGTCCGCCCGGCTGACCGCGGACGCCCTGATCAGGGTGGCCGAGTCCCAGATCGGCGTCACGGAGAACGCCGTCGGCGGCGGAACGCCTTTCCACAACTGGTACATGACATCCCCCCGGGCCGCCGAGACCGTCGCCCGGGACGGCGGAAACATCCGCGCCTACGCCAACGCGCCGTGGTGCGCCATGTTCGTCTCCTGGGTGGGTGAGAAGGCCGGGCTCCGTTCCACCGTCGGCTGGGACGCCTACACCATCACCTGGGCCAAGTGGTTCAAAGCCAACAAGCGGTGGGGCACCGTCGCCAAGCCGGGCGCCGTCGTCTACTTCTCCTGGGACTCCAAGACCATCGACAGCATCGACCACATGGGCCTGGTCAAGAAGGACAACGGAGACGGCACGATCACCACGATCGAAGGCAACACCGGCAACGGCAAGGTGGAGCAGCGCGTCAGGCCCACGTCCCAGGTCGTCGGGTACGGATACCCGCAGTACAAGGCCTGACGGGCGGGGCCGGCGTACCCCTGCCACGATCGCGATGCGACCGCTCATCGCGAGGACGCCATGCGACGTGGGAGGGGCAGCACCGCGGCGGGCGCATCGGCGAAGTCGCCGGTCTCGGGGGCGTTTTGTCACGAGTACCACGGGATTTCTATGCTCGGCGTGTGCTGGGGAGAGACGACGAGACAGATCTGCTCGAGTCGTTGCTGCGGCACGCCACCGAGGGACGCGGCGGCGGGGTGATCCTTCTCGGAGAGCCGGGAATCGGCAAGACCACCCTGCTGTCCCACGCGGAGGAGCGGGCGGCCGGCTTCCTGGTGCTGCGCGCCGTCGGCGCCGCACCGGAGTCGGATCTCGCGTACGCGACCCTGCACCAGTTGTTGTTCCCCGTGCTTGGCTCGGTGGACGAGCTGCCCGGCCCCCAGGCGCAGGCCCTGAACATCCTGTTCGGACGCGCACATGGAGCACCACCTGATCCGTTCCTGGTGGCGTTGTCGACCCTGTCGTTGTTGTCCCTGCTGGCCGGCACCCTCCCCGTGTTGTGCGTCGTCGACGACGCGCACTGGGCGGACCAGCCGACGCTGAAGACGCTGGCGTTCGTCGCCCGCCGCCTGGGCAACGAGCCCGTCGCGCTGGCGCTGGCCGCGCGGGCCGATGAGGGGCACGGCGCCGACCTGCCCGACGTGCGCCGCGTCCCGCTCATGGGCCTCGGCCGCGAGGCGGCCAAGGCGTTGCTCGCCGAGCGCCTCGGCGGGCGGCGGCTGACCGACAGCGAGCAGAACCACCTGCTGACCGCCACGGGCGGGAACCCCCTGGCCCTGATCGAGCTCGCCGGAAGGCAGCAGCCCCCGGAGGGCACGCACGAGCCGCTCGCCATGACCGACGCGTTGCAGCGGTCGTTCCTGGCCAGGGTCCGGGCACGGCACGCCGAGTCGCTGCCGCTGCTGCAGCTCATCGCCGCCCATGGCACGGGCGGCGTCGACACCTTCGAGAAGGCGGCCGCGACGCTGCAGGCGGACACCGGCCCGCTGCACCGCGCCGAGCTCGACGAGCTCCTGACCTACGACGGGACGCGGCTGGTGTTCCGGCATCCGCTGATCCGGTCCGCGATCTATCACAGCGCCACGCCCGACCGGCGGGCCGCGATCCATCGAGCCCTTGCCGCGGCCTTCGACAGCCTGGCAGACCAGCATCGCCGTGCCTGGCATCTCGGCCAGGCCGCCATGGGACCCGACGAGCAGGCCGCCGAGGAGCTGGAGCGCTCGGCTGAGCAGGCCGCCCTGCGCGGTGGCCCCGCCGCGGCCATGGCCGCGTTGGCGAGGGCGGCCGAGCTCACCGCGGACGGTCCGCGGCGGGGACGGCGGCTGTGGTCCGCCGCGCACGCCGCCGCCCTGGGCGGGTTCACCGGGAAGGCGGCGGAACTGCTCGATCGAGCTGAGCGCGAGCCCCACCTCGACGAGGAGAACCGGATCCCGCTGGCCGTGATGCGCGCCATCATGGCCGAGTTCGCCGGCTCGCCCGAGGACGCGATGGACCTCATCAGGCCGTGGATCCCCCGCGTACTGCGCCTTGATCGGCGCCGGTTCACGCCCACTGTCGCGATGTACGGCGACCTGGGCACCCGCGCCAACCGGCCGCAGGCATGGTCCGAGCTCGCCGGCTGGCTGGAGAACATCGCGCTGGCGCCGGACGATCCGGGAGACGCGGTGCTGCTGCTCCTGCGCCGTGCTTGCCAGGCCCGTTCCGGCCGTGATGTGGCACCTGCCACGGCGGAGGAGGGCGCCGCGATCGAGTCGCTCACTGATCCGATCCTGATGACTCTGGCCGGAGCCCTGGCTCGCGGACTCGGCGAGCACGAGCTGAGCAGGCGCCTGTACCGCGACGCCGGGCGGCGGGCGCGTACCGGCGGATCGCTGGGTGCGCTCGCCTGGAATCTGGAGTATCAGGCCGCCGACGAGATCGCGCGCGGCAGATTCGGGTTCGCCGCGGCGTATGCGGAGGAGGGGTACCAGTTCGCCATGGAGGTGGGCCAGCCGAGTACGGCCTGCCGTCATCGGGGGCTGCTGGCCTTGTGTGCGGCCGTCCAGGGCCGTCCCGACGCCGCCGAACTGGCCGCCGACGTCCTGGCTGAAGCGAGCAGCCGCAGGCTGGCCGACGCGAGGTCCTATGCCCTGCGCGCGCTCGGCCTCATCGAGCTGGGCGCAGGCAGATATCGGGAGGCCGCGCGGCGCTTTGAAGCGGTCGGCGGCTGGGACACCGACACGCCCCCGGACCTGGTCGTGGGAGTCGTCCCCGACCTCGTCGAAGCGCTGGTCCGCGCCGGCGAGCACGAGCGGGCAGCCGCGGCCACGGCCCGCTACGTCGGGTGGGCCAGGCGCGCGGCCTCGCTGGAGCCGGCCGCGCTCGCGGCCCGTTGCCGGGCGCTGATCAGCACCGATGGCACTGCCGACGACCACTACACGGAGAGCCTGAGGTTGCACGCCGGCTTCGACGCCCCGCTGGAGCATGCCAGGACCGAGTTGCTGCTCGGCGAGCGCTTGCGGCGTGACCGGCGACGTTCGGAGGCACAGCATCACTTGCGCGGCGCGGTGGACACCTTCCGCCGTATCGGCGCGCTCGCCTGGGCCGCCCGTGCGCTGAGCGAGCTACGCGCGACGGGGGAGTCGGTACGCACCCCCGAAGCAGGAGCGTTGAGCACGCTCACCGCGCAGGAGCTGCGCATCGCGCTGGCCGTCGGCGAAGGGTTGACCAACCGGGAGATCGCCGCCCAGCTGTTCCTCAGCCCGCGCACGGTGGACTACCACCTGCGCAAGGTCTTCCAGAAGACCGACATCACCTCGCGAGCCGAGCTCATGCGGCTGGTCCTTGCCGATCGCCCAGCCTGATACCGGCTGAGACCGGCGACTTCACTGATTCGGCGACCGCCGGGGCCTTCCTAACGTTGGCGACGTCATGTTCCTCGCGTCAGGAGTCCCGCAAGGACGCTTCACGAGCCACTGCTTCACCAAGTGGACGTACAGCACGCCGGGCATCACGACGCCGGCCGCGCTGCTCGCCGTTGCGGTCGGGTGCGAAGCCGTCATGGACCGGAACGTCCGCGCCCGAGGGCCATGGCCGATCGCGGAATGTGTCGGATCACTCACTGTCAGAACCCGCTGAAGGAGCACGTTCATGTCGTCCGCAGTGACAACCCCGGGGACGCACACCGGCGCGAGGGCCTGGCTCGGGCTGGCCGTGCTGGTCCTGCCCGCCATGCTGCTGTTCATGATGCTGACCGTCTTGTTCCTGGCCATCCCCCAGTTGGCCGCGGACCTGAAGCCGAGCAGCACCCAGACGTTGTGGATCATCGACATCTACGGCTTTCTCATGGCCGGCCTCCTGGTCACCATGGGCACCCTGGGAGACCGCATCGGTCACCGCCGGCTGCTGATCGCGGGCGCGGCCGTCTTCGCCGTCGTGTCGGTCGTCGCCGCCAACACCTCCGACCCCGCCCTGATGATCGTCTGGCGGGCGCTGCTGGGCATCGCCGCGGCCACCCAGATGCCCGCCACCCTGGGACTGATCTTCTCCACCTTCGCCGACCCGCGACAGCGCGGCATCGCCGTCGGCGTCTGGTCGGGCGGCATCTCCGTCGGCACCGGTCTCGGCCCGGTGATCGGTGGCGCGCTGCTGGAGGCCTTCTCCTGGCGCGCGGCCTTCCTCGTCGCGGTGCCCGTCATGGCGATCGTCATGATCGGAGCCCCGCTTCTGCTGCCCAACCCGCGCAACCCGGCCGCCGGCCGCGTGGACCTGTTCAGCGTGCTGCTGTCGCTGGCCACGCTGCTGCCGATCGTCTACGGCGTCAAGGAGCTGGCCAGGCCCGACTCGCTGCTGCCCGCGCTGGCCGGCATCGCGGCGGGGCTGCTGTTCGGCGCGTGGTTCGTGCTGCGGCAGTTGCGCCTGCCCGAGCCGCTGCTGGACGTGCGGCTGTTCGCCAACCGCACGGTCGGCGGCGCGCTGAGCGTCTTCCTGCTGGCGGCCACGGCGCTCGGCGGCGTCTACCTGCTGTTCACCCAGTACCTGCAGCTCGTCGAGGGGCTCTCCCCGCTCAGGGCCGGGTTGTGGGTGCTGCCCGGGGCCGCCCTGCTGGTGGTCGTCTCCACCCTCTCCCCCGCCCTGGTACGGCGCGTCCGCCCCGGACACCTGATCGCGGCCGGGCTGACCGTGCAGGTGATCGGCTACCTGATGCTCACCCAGGTCGACGCCGCCGGCGGACTTCCGCTGCTGGTCGCGGGCTTCGTCGTGCTCTACCCCGCCGTCGCGCCGTCCATGGCCCTGACCACGAACCTGGTCGTCGGCTCGGTGCCGCCCCAGAAGGCAGGGGCGGCGTCCGGGCTGGCCACCACGTGCAGCGATCTGGGCATCTCGCTCGGCATCGCGATCGTGGGCAGCATCGCCGCCGCCGTCTACCGCGCCCAGATCGCCACCACGAGTCCGACCGGCCTGCCGCCCGAGGCGTCCGCGGCCGGCCGCGAGAGCCTGGACGGCGCGGTCTCGGCCGCGCAGAGCCTGCCGGCCGAAGCCGCCACGGCGCTGCTCACCCCGGCCCGCGAGGCATTCACCAGCGGGCTCAACACCGCCGCCGTCATCGCCGCGGCCATCGCAGCCGGCGCGGCGATCCTGGCGATCGCCAAGCTCCGCCACATCCCCGCGACCGGCCCCGCCGCCGAGGCCGAGCAGTCCTGACGCACCCAGCCACGAAAGAAGTCCACTGTTGACCACGGACCCGAACGCCGTCCTCACCGCCTACAGCACCGAGGAGCTCCGCCGGCGGCGCAGCGTCAAGTGGCGGGAGTTCCCGCCGGACGTCCTGCCCATGCGCATCGCCGAGATGGACACCCCGCTCGCCGAGCCCATCTCCTCAGCGCTGATCACTGCCATCGGACGCGGCGACACCGGTTACGCGCTCGCCGGCCGGCTCCCCGAGGCATTCGCCGGCTTCGCCGCACGACACTACGGCTGGCGCACCGAGCCCTCCGCCGCGCGCCTGGTCCCGGACGTCATGTCCGGCATCGTGGAGATCCTGCAGATCATCTCCGAGCCGGGCGACCGCGTCGTCGTCAACACCCCCGGATACCCGCCCTTCTTCTACTGGATCGACCGCATCGGCCGCCAGGTGATTCCCAGCCCGCTGGCCGCCGGGCCCGACGGGCCTCGCCTGGACCTGGAGCGCCTGGAACGCGACTTCGCCGCCGGCGCGCGGGCGTACCTACTCTGCAACCCGCACAATCCCACCGGCCTGGTCCTCACCCGCGAGGAGCTGGAACAGGTGGCCGCGCTGGCCGACCGGTACGACGTGCGGATCGTCGTGGACGAGATCCTCGCCCCCCTCACCTATCCCGGCCTGCGGCACGTCCCGTTCCCGTCCCTGGACAGCCCGGCCGCGGCCCGCTCCGTCGCCCTCGTCTCGGCTTCCAAGGCCTGGAACATCGCCGGGCTCAAGGCCGCCCTCGCGGTGCCCGGGCCGGACGCCCGCGCCGACGTGGCGGCGATCCACGAGGAGGTCAGCGAGGGCGCCGGCCTGTTCGGCGTGCTCGCCTCCGAGGCGGCCTTCACCCATGGTGACCCCTGGCTCCAGGAGTTGATCGCCGACCTGGACGAGAACCGCCGCAGCCTGGCCGCCCAGCTCGCCGGCCGCCTGCCCGGCCTCGGCTATCACCTGCCTCAGGCGGGCTATGTGGCCTGGCTCGACTGCCGCGCGCTCGGCTGGGGCGACGACCCCGCTCAGATCTTCCTGCGTCACGGCAGGGTCGGCCTGTCGTCCGGCACCAGGTTCGGGCCGCCTGGGCGTGGGTTTGTCCGCCTCAACTTCGCCACCGCGCCGGACCGGCTCACCGAGGCCGTTCACCGCATGGCTATCGCCCGCGATCGGATGGGTGACCATCCCGGTCCACGTGACCTCTGACTCAGAGATCGAAGTCGAGGCCGAGCTGCTCAGCGTCTGGCCTTGTGGGAGCCGCACCTTCTGCATGCCTCCGTATGCCTGCACGACCCGCTGGTTGACTGCCCAGACGCTGACCCAGCTCGACGCCGGCACCCCCGCGTGGCTGATGGCGCTGGAGATGCTGGTGCTCGGCGTCGGCATCGGCTGCGTGATCCAGCTCCTGTCCTCATCATGCAGAACTCCGCCGGACCGGGAGCCGGGTCGAACGGGCGCGCAATGTTTACGCGCAGCCGTCCCTCTATACACCCATGGGGTATGGTTGGCCCATAAGTCGTACATAGATGTACGAGATTAGGTGGTGTTGATGAGCGGCCATATCCCGATCCATCTGAACGTGAACGGGCAGGTGCATGAGCTGTCCCTTGATCCCCGTGTCACCCTGCTCGACTGCCTGCGCGAGCATCTCGGCCTGACGGGCACGAAGAAGGGCTGTGACCAGGGCGCCTGCGGGGCCTGCACGGTCATCGCCGACGGCGAGCGGATCAACTCCTGTCTGACGCCTGCTGTCCAGTGCGACGGCATGGAGATCGTCACCATCGAAGCCATGGCGAGCCACGAGCTGGGTGCCAAGGTGCAGGATGCGTTCCTGGCGTACGACGGGCTCCAGTGCGGCTACTGCACCTCCGGGCAGATCTGCTCGAGCGTCGCCATGCTGGCCGAACACCGCGACGGCCGGCCGAGCGCCGTGACCGAGGACCTGGCCGGGCCTGCGCCGCTGACTGACGTCGAGGTCAGAGAGCGGATGGCGGGCAATCTGTGCAGATGCGGCGCCTACAACGGCATCGTGGCCGCCATCAGGAAGGTGGCCCGGCCATGAGGGAGTTCGCCTACCTGCGAGCAGCGGATGTGGCTGAGGCGGTCGAGCTGGCGGGCCCTCAGGCGAGGTACCTGGCCGGCGGGACGAATCTGTTCGACCTCATGCGTGAGGAGGTGGAGCGGCCCGAGCGGGTCGTCGACATCTCCCGCCTGCCGCTGTCGGCCATCGAGGACCTGCCGGACGGCGGGCTGCGTCTGGGGGCGCTGGCCCGCAACGCGCGGGTCGCCGCCGACGACCGGGTCCGCCGCCGCTACCCCGTGCTCGCGCGGGCCCTGCTGAAGGGCGCCTCGCCGCAGCTGCGCAACCGGGCGACGGTCGGCGGCAACCTTCTGCAGCGCACGCGCTGCCGCTACTTCTACGACCTCGCCGCCGCCTGCAACAAGCGGCAGCCCGGTGCGGGGTGCGACGCCCTCGGCGGGTTCGACCGCGCGCACGCCATCCTGGGCGCGAGCCCGAGCTGCGTCGCCGTGCACCCCTCCGACATGTGCGTGGCCCTGGCGGCCCTGGATGCGACCGTGAACCTCACCGGTCCCGACGGCGAGCGCAGCGTCCCGGTCACCGACTTCCATCTCCTGCCGGGCGAGACACCGCACGTCGAGACCGTGATACGGAGCGGCGAGCTGGTGACGAGCGTGGACCTGCCGCCGGAGCAGCCCTGGCACGGGGATTACGTCAAGGTCCGCGATCGCGCCAGCTACGCGTTCGCCTTGGTGAGCTTGGCCGTTCTGCTGCACGTCGAGCACGGCAGGACCGTGGCTGCCCGTGTCGCGCTCGGCGGGGTGGCGCACAAGCCGTGGCGCGCCTACGCGGCCGAGGAACAGCTGACCGGCGCCGCAGCTGACGAGGCGGCGTTCGATCGGGCCGCCGAGGCCACGGTCGCCGAGGCGCGTCCGCTCCACCACAACGCGTTCAAGGCCGAGCTGGCCCGGCGGCTGGTCCGGCGCACTCTCGTCGAACTGGCGGGTCGCTCATGAACGTCGCCGCACGCGGTTTCAGCCTCGCCATGCGAGCCGTGGGCAAGGTGTCCGGGCTCCTGCCCGACGGCCGCCACGATCCGCTGTCTCAGGCCGCCGGCGAGATCGGCCGCGACGTGGACCGGCTGGACGGCCCGGCGAAGGTGTCCGGCGGCATCCAGTACACCGCCGACCGCGTCCCCGAGCGACTCGCCTACGCCGTCACCGTGCCCAGCGCGATCGCCAAGGGCCGCATCGCCGCCATCGACTCCTCCCGAGCACTCGCCGCGTCCGGGGTGGTGCTGGTGATGACGCACGAGAACGCGCCGCCGATGAAGCCCACCGGAGCGTACGCCACGCTCAGAGCCCCGGTCGGGGCCGCCGCCATGAGTCTGCCGATCATGAACACGGACCGGGTCTTCTGGCACGGCCAGCCGGTCGCGGTCGTCGTGGCCGAGACCCAGGAGCAGGCCGAGCACGCGGCCCGGCTTGTCGAGGTGCGCTACGCGGCCGAACCCGCCGTTCTGGCGATGTCGGACGAGGCCGCCCACACCCCCGTCCATTCGGTGCTGGAGGAGTCGAAGACCGTGGTCGGCGCCCCGCACGCCGCCCTGGCGGACGCGGCGGTCGTCGTCCGGGGCGTATACACCACGCCGCCCGAACATCACAACGCGCTGGAGCTCCACGCTACCGTGGCCGCCTGGGACGGCGACGATCTCACCGTGCACGACACCTCGCAGTATCCCTACGGGGTGAAGGAGATGCTCGCGAAGAAGTTCGGCCTGCCGCCGGAACGGGTGCACGTGCTGGCGCCGTACATCGGCGGCGGGTTCGGCGGCAAGACCACGGCCTGGCCGCACGTGGCGCTCACCGTGGCCGCCGCCAGACTCGCGGGCCGCCCGGTCAAGCTTGTGCTGTCCCGCGCGCACACGTTCCACATGACCGGCGGCAGGGCGCCCACGCGGAGCCGGATCACGCTGGCCGCCGACGCCGGCGGGCGGCTGACCGCCATCGTCCACGACGCGCTGTCCACCTGCACGACGGACGAGTTCGCCGAGGCCGCCATCGTGCCCTCCCGCCACCTGTACGCCTGCCCCAACCTCGCCGTCCACCAACGGGTGGTCCGGGTGGACCGCATCCAGAACGCCTTCTTCCGCGGACCCGGCGTGACCCCGGGATCGTTCGCGCTCGAATCGGCCATGGACGAGCTCGCATGCCGGCTCGGCCTGGACCCGCTCGAACTGCGGCTGCGCAACGAACCCGGCCGCGACCCGGTCTCCGGCCACCGCTTCACCAGCCGCCACCTGCGTGAGGCGTACCGGCTCGGCGCGGAGGCGTTTCACTGGGACGAGCGCGCCCCCGTGCCACGCGCCACCCGGGACGGGCACTGGCTCGTGGGCCAGGGCATGGCCGCCGCGATCAACCCCGACGCCGTGCTCACCGCGGCCGTCCGGCTCCGGCTCCACGCCGACGGCACCATCACCATCCACAGCAGCACGAACGAGTTGGGCGCCGGAACCTCCACCGCCCAGACCCAGGCCGCGGCCCAGCGCCTCGGCGTTCCCATGAACAGGATCCGCTTCCTGCAGGGCGACTCGGACGTGGCCAGGACCCGCATCCCCGGCGCCTCGGCCGCCACCACCACCCTCGCCTCCGCCATCTGGAACGCCCGCGACCGCCTGGTCCGCGAGCTGCTCGCGCTGGCCAAGGGCACTGGCTCCCCGCTGGCCGGGCGCCGGCCCGGCGAGCTGGAGACGCGTGACGAGGGGCTCTTCACCATGGACGGCCGGGGGGAGACCTACCGGCGCATCCTCGAGCGCGCCGGACGCGACCACGTCGAGGTGACCGGCAGGTCGGCCGTGCCGTACCAGACCATCAAAAGGGGCACCAGCACCTACGGCGCGCACTTCGCGGAAGTGCGGGTCGACGAGGACACCGGCGAGGTGCGCGTCTCACGCTGGGTCGGCGCGTTCGACGGCGGCCGCATCGTCTCGCCCAAGCAGGCCGCCAGCCAGATGCGCGGCGGCATCATTCAGGGCATCGGCATGGCGCTCATGGAGGAGACACTGCTCGACGAGCGCTCCGGCCGGATCGTCAACGCCAGCCTCGCTGAGTACCACATCCCCACGCACGCCGACGTGCCCGACATCGAGGTGCACTTCGTGGACCTGCCGGACCCGCAGACGCCGCTCGGCGCCAAGGGCATCGGCGAGCTGGGGATCGTGGGAGTGGCCGCGGCCATCGCCAACGCGATCCACCACGCCACCGGCAGAAGAGTACGTGACCTGCCCATCACGCCGGATCAACTGCTCTAGATCGTATGGACGATCTCTTGCTGAACACGCCCGTCGCCGGCTTCCGCCACCCCTGAGGCGGAAGCGGCCCTCCGGACACTGGCCTCTGTCGACTCGACCGAGCCATGACCCGCCCGGGCACTGGCCGTGCCGGGGCGGGTCAATGGCGTCAGAGCCGGTCGAGGATCTTCTGCAGCTGCTCCACCTCGGCCTGCTGAGTCGTCTCGATGGTCTTGGCCAGCTCCTTGGCCTCGGGGTTCGAGCCATTGGCCTGCTCGGCCTTGGCCATCTCGATCGCCCCGTTGTGATGAGCGATCATGTGCTGAACGAACAGCTTGTCGAACGCCTTGCCCTTGGCGGCCCCGAGCTTCTTCATCGCCTCCTCGGACATGATCCCCGGCATGCTGTGCCCCATCCCGCCGGAATCCGGGTGCACGCCCCACTCTGTCAGCCAGTCCTTCATGGTCTGGATCTCCGGAGCCTGAGCCGCCTTGATCTTGATGGCGAGCTCCTTGACCTCCGGGTCGCTCGCGCGCGTCGCCGCCAGGTCGGCCATCTCGACGGCCTGCTCGTGGTGCGGGATCATCATCTGCGCGAACATGGTGTCCCCGTCGTTGAAGGCAGCCGACGGCGCACTGGCGGTGGTGGCGGCAGGCGCGCTGCTGCTGCTCATCCCCTCGTGTCCGGCCATGGAGTCGCTGTTGCCCCCGCCACAGGCGGTCAGCAGAGCGAGCGCGCCCGCGGCGGCGGTGAGGGAGATCTTGCGGTTGATACGCATGGTTGTTGGTCTCTCGGATGGTCGGAACTGTGGGCCTGTTCGCGGGCAGCCTCGAAGGCACGCCCGCACGGGTCATCGGCCTAGATCCGCAATATCGAGAGACTCGCCAGCCGCAGCGACGTGGGCTTCGGCGGCGGCCGGGCGACCCGTGGGACGTCCGCCGGTCCTCCGGCGCGCCCATCAGATCGCTGCCTCACCCTGCCCCAGGCCGCGATCAGCAGCACGACCATGAACGAGGTCAGGATGGCCACGCAGACGCTGGTCGGGTCGAAACCGGGCATCTCCCGCTCAGGAACGAATGCCCGAAGCCCCGCCGGGACAGCCGCAAGGGGCTCTTGAGCGACGCCCATGCGGTGTGCATCCGGTGGAGAGCCACCATGCCGGCCATCGACATGCCCCAGGGTGTGCATGCCGCATACACCCAGGGCGAGGCTGACGAGCAGGAGGCCGCGCGCGACTCGCAGCGCGAGGCGGCGACGCACCACTCCCATCGGCCCTCCTGCGGTGATCGGCATGTCACGAGACCCATCAGTGTACTAAGGGAAGTCGTAGCACCCCCCGAGCCGGCCGGGTGCCCTTGGGGAGGGGTACGGCACCCGGCCCGTGGCCGTTCACCCGAGAAGCCGCTCCGGCGCGCCGTTCACGCCGGGCGCTCGGGTCAGACGGCGGCGGTCAGCTCGTAGCCCGCCTCCTCGACGGCCTCGCGCACGAGCGTCTCGTCGATGGGCTCGTCGCCCGTCACGGTCACCTTGCCGGCGGCCAGGTCCACGTCGACAGCCGTCACGCCGGTGATCTTGCCGACCTCGGACTTGACGGTGCCCACGCAGTGGCCACAGGTCATCCCGCTGACGGTGTACGTAGCGCTGGTCATCTCGACCCCCTCGTCGTTGATACCCCCGATGGGTATCAGGCGGATGCACCATACGCCAGAAAGGTCCCCATCGGCAACCCCAACCCCCTAGGGGTATATTTGAGCCATCTCGCGCCACATTTATACCCCGCATGGGTATGCTGCCTCGCATGAGAGAGCTGAAAGCAATCGCGGTCGTCGGAGCGTCGCTGGCCGGCCTCCGTGCCGTCCAGGCGCTGCGACGAGAAGGCTTCGACGGCACGATCACGCTGATCGGTGCGGAGCGGCATCTGCCTTACAACCGCCCGCCGCTGTCGAAGAGCATGCTGAGGGGCGACGACGAGGTCACGCTCCCCGGCGCCGAAGAGCTAGGCGACCAATGGCTGAAGGGGCGTCATGCGGTACGGCTGAACGCCCCGGAGCGGCGACTCACCCTGGATGACGGCTCAGAGGTCCACTACGACGGCCTCGTCATCGCCACCGGCGCCAGCCCTCGACGGCTGCCCGAACAGCCACAAGGCGTGCACACCCTGCGCACGATCGAAGACGCCCTGGCCTTGCGCGCCGAGCTGGCCGCCGGACCCGGCCGGGTGGTGGTCATCGGCGGTGGCTTCATCGGCGGCGAGGTCGCGTCGACCGCCCGCGCCCTCGGCCTGCCGGTCACCCTCGTCGACGCCTCCCCGTACCCGATGACGAACGTCGTGGGCGCCGAAGCGGGGCGCTGGCTCGCGCGACACCACCGGGACAACGGCGTGGAGTTGGTCAGCGAGACCCGCGTGACCGGATTCGACGGGACCGGACGCGTGACGGGGGTACGGCTGAGCGACGGTCGCACGCTGCCCGCCGACCTGGTGATCGCGGGCGTGGGCGTGGCGCCGAACACCGAATGGCTGGAAGGCAGCGGCCTGACGCTCAGCGACGGCGTGGTGTGCGACGAGCGTCTGTTCGCCCTGGGAGCGGCGGACGTGGTGGCCGCCGGCGATGTCGCCCGCTGGCCGCATGGCTTGTACGGCGGCGCCCTCGTCCGCGTCGAGCACTGGGCGAACGCCAATGACCAGGGCGGCGTCGCCGCCCTCAACCTGCTCGGCGGCCCGGAGACCGCCAAGCCGTTCGCCGATCTGCCTTCCTTCGCCACTCACGTGCACGGCGCCCGCATCCAGACCGCCGGTCTGCCGCACCTCGCCGACACCAGCCGCGTGGTCGCCGGGTCGCCGGAGGAGGACCGCTTCGCGATCGCGTTCGCCAGGGACGGAGCGCTCGCCGGCGCGGTCGCGGTGAACTCCCCCAAGGACCTGATCCGCGTGAAGCGGGCCATCAGTGCCGGCGAGCGCCTGGACGCCCTGGCATGACGCGAAAGCACGCCTGGACGATCTCGGACGGCGGCGCCACGCGAACGCAGGGCATCGAGAAGTAGGAGGTCGCCCTCGAGACCGGCGGTGACGAGCCATCGCGCCCGTACGCGACGATGCCGGATGGGCGATGAGCGCGATCGCGCCCACCTACTATTCCTAACCGTAGAACGCACCCCTTCTCGATATCCACCACGTGAAGGGGTAAGAAGGGCGGTAGCCAAGACGAGATCTACGATGAACCGTCGTGCAACGGACAGCTTCGTGTGGGGGACCGTTCATGAGCGACCACACCCAGGCGCACCATGACCACGGCAAGGAACGCAGCACCGCGATCCTGGACGTCAGCGGGCTGCAGTGGGCCTCCGAGCAGAACGTCGTCGCTGCCCGGCTGGGCCGCCGCCCCGGTGTGCTTCACGTGGAAGCCAACCCCGTCGCCCAGACGGCGACGGTGAGCTTCGACCCACGCCGGACCTCTCTTGCCGAGTTGCGCACGTGGGTGATCGAGTGCGGGTACCACTGCGCAGGACAGTCGGTCCCCTCCCACATCTGCGATCCGCTGGCCGAGCCCGACCCGCCGGGTGCGGCTCCGGTGGAGGCTCCGCACGCCGGTCACCCGGCTCACACCGAAGAAGCGGTCTCCCCCCACGACATGATGGGACACGGCGGGCACGCAGGCATGTCGATGGCCTCGATGGTGGCCGACATGCGGAACCGCTTCCTGGTAGCCGCACTCTTCTCCATCCCGATCGTGGCGTGGTCGCCGATCGGCACCGAGGTGCTCGGGGTGGACCTGCCCGTCCCGTTCGGTCTTCGTCAAGACGTGTGGGCGCTGCTGCTCAGCCTGCCCGTGATCTTCTACTCGTGCTGGATCTTCTTCGACGGAGCCGTACGGGCGCTCCGGGCCCGAACGTTGGACATGATGGTGCTGGTGGCCGTCGCGGTCGGCGCGGGCTGGCTGTACTCGCTCATCGTGACCCTCACCGGAGGCGGCGAGGTGTTCTACGAGGCCGCGACCGTGCTCGCCGCTTTCGTGCTGCTCGGCCACTGGTTCGAGATGCGGGCACGAGGTGGCGCCAACGACGCCATCCGTGCCCTGCTCGACCTGGCACCCCCGAAGGCGACCGTCATTCGCGGCGGCCGGACCGTCGAGGTGCCGACGGCCGAGGTGATGGTCGGCGACCTGCTCCTGGTACGTCCCGGCTCGAAGATCCCGGTCGACGGAACGGTCGAGGAGGGTCAGAGCGAGGTGGACGAGTCGATGGTCACCGGTGAGAGCCTGCCGGTGCACAAAGAGGTCGGCTCCGCGGTGGTCGGCGCGACCATCAACCGCAACGGCACCCTGCGGGTACGTGCCACCAAGGTCGGGGCGGACACCGCGCTGGCACGGATCGTCAAGCTGGTCCAGCAGGCTCAGAACTCCAAGGCGCCGGGGCAGCGGCTGGCCGATCGGGCGGCGTTCTGGCTGGTGCTGGTCGCCTTGATCGGGGGCGGTCTCACGTTCGCGGTCTGGTTGCTCCTGGCCGGTCAGCCGTTCGGCGTCGCCATCCTGTTCGCCATCACGGTCGTCGTCATCACCTGCCCGGACGCGCTCGGCCTGGCGACCCCTACGGCGATCATGGTCGGCACCGGGCTTGGGGCCAAGCGCGGGGTGCTGTTCAAGAACGCGATGGCGCTGGAGACCTCCGCCCGCATCCAGGTCGTGGTGATGGACAAGACCGGCACCTTGACCAAGGGCGAGCCGGAGGTCACCGATGTCATCGTCGGCGACACCGTGGCGGAGGACGAGCTGCTGCGCCTGGTCGCGGCCGTGGAGCGGGAGTCGGAGCATCCGCTGGCCGAGGCGATCGTCCGGCATGCCGACGATCTGGGCCTGGAGTCGATGAGAGCCGAACGATTCGAGAACGTTCCTGGCCATGGCGCCATCGCCGAGGTCGGCGGCCGGAAAGTGATGGTCGGGAACCGCCGGCTGCTGGAGCGCGAAGGCGTGGCGCTCGGGAAGATGGCGAGCAGGAGACAGGAGCCGGCGGAGGGCGGCCGTACGGCCGTCATGGTCGCTGTCGACGGCACGGCGACCGGGGTCATCGGCATCGCCGACGCGGCTCGCGAGACCTCACCGGCGGCGGTGGCCGCTCTCCACGAGCTCGGCGTCGAGGTGGTCATGCTCACGGGGGACAATGCCGCCACGGCGGAACGGATCGCCCGGCAGCTCGGCATCGACACCGTGATCGCCGAGGTGCTGCCGGGAGACAAGGCGGCCAAGGTGGCCGAGCTTCAGGGAGGCGCGCGTAAGGTCGCCATGGTGGGAGACGGCGTCAACGACGCCCCGGCTCTCGCCCAGGCCGATCTGGGCATCGCCATCGGAGCGGGCACCGACGTCGCCATCGAGACAGCCGATGTCGTGCTGATGCGGTCGGATCCTCTGGACGTGCCCACGGCACTGCAGATCGGCGGAGGCACCCTGCGTAAGATGCGGCAGAATCTCGGCTGGGCGATCGGCTACAACGCGCTCGCGCTGCCCATCGCCGCCGGAGTGTTCGAGCCGGCGTTCGGGCTCGTCCTCCGGCCGGAGATCGCCGCACTGTCGATGTCCGGCTCCAGCCTCGTCGTCGCCGTCAACGCCTTGGCGCTCAAACGACTGCGTCTACCCGCCAGGTGAGGGGTCCGGTCAGGATGACCGTGACGAGACGGCGGGTGGCGTCCGCGGAGGGCGGCTCGCCGGCCGCGGAAACGGCGTGCAGGCAGTAGGGGGCGAGTTCAAGCCACGCGGCCGCATCCGGCACGCGATCAGGACACCCCGCGGTTCAACTGGTCGCGTTCGTCGATGGCTCCGAGCCGGTGTTCGCTCGGAGCCATCGAAGTACCTCTACCTGAATCGGCGTAGCCGCAGGCTGTTGCTCACCACGAACACGCTGGAGAACGCCATCGCCGCCCCCGCGATCATCGGGTTGAGCAGGCCGAGGGCGGCCAGCGGCAGGGCGGCCACGTTGTAGGCGAAGGCCCAGAACAGGTTGCTCTTGATCGTGCCGAGTGTCCTGCGGGAGAGCCTGATGGCGTCGGCGGCCACCCGCAGGTCCCCACGGACCAGGGTCAGGTCGCTCGCCTCGATCGCGGCGTCGGTCCCGGTGCCCATCGCAAGGCCCAGGTCGGCCTGGGCGAGCGCGGCGGCGTCGTTGACGCCGTCGCCCACCATGGCCACGACCTTGCCCTCGCTCTGGAGTTCCTTGACGACGTCGACCTTGTCGGCGGGCAGCACTTCGGCGATGACCTCGTCGATGCCCACCTCGGCGGCCACGGTCTTGGCCACGGCCTCGTTGTCGCCGGTCAGCAGCACCGGGGTGAGCCCGAGGGTCCGCAGCTGTGCGATGGCCTCCTTGCTGGTCGGCTTCACCACGTCGGCCACCACCAGCACCGCCCGCGCCTGACCGTCCCAGCCCACCGCGACCGCGGTACGGCCGGCGGTCTGGGCGGCGTGCAGAGCCCGCTCCAGGTCGGGAGAGAGGTGCTGCGACCACTCCTCCAGGAGCCGGGGACGGCCGACCAGGACCGCGTGGCCGTCGACGATGCCCTGCACGCCGAGTCCCTCGATGTTGGCGAAGTCCTCGACGGTGGCGTCGGAACCGGCGGCGCGGGCGATGGCCTGGGCGATCGGGTGCTCGGAGGCGTGCTCCAGCGCGCCCGCCAGGCGGAGCACCTCCTCCCGGCTCTCGCCCTCGGCCACGTGCACGTCCACCAGGGTCATCCTGCCCTCGGTGACCGTTCCGGTCTTGTCCAGCACGACCGTGTCGATCTTCCGGGTGGACTCCAGCACCTCCGGCCCCTTGATGAGGATGCCGAGCTGCGCGCCCCGACCGGTGCCGACCAGCAGCGCCGTCGGCGTGGCCAGGCCGAGCGCGCACGGGCACGCGATGATCAGCACCGCCACCGCGGCCGTGAAGGCGGCCCCCACGCCGTCGCCGGTGCCGAGCCAGAAACCCAGCGTGCCGAGCGCCAGCGCGATCACGATCGGCACGAAGATGCCTGAGATCCGGTCGGCCAGCCGCTGCACCGCGGCTTTGCCGGTCTGCGCCTCCTCCACCAGCTTGGCCATCTGCGCCAGCTGGGTGTCGGCGCCGACCCGGATCGCGCGGACGATCAATCGGCCGCCCGCGTTCACCGTCGCACCGGTCACCCCATCGCCAGGCTTGACCTCGACGGGCACGGACTCACCGGTCAGCATCGAGGCGTCGACCGCCGAGGTGCCTTCCTCGATCACCCCGTCGGTGGCGATCTTCTCACCAGGACGGACGATGAACCGGTCTCCGACCGAAAGCTCATCGACCGGCACCCGCCGACCGTCGGCCAGTTCCACGTCCTTGGCGCCCAGTTCCAGCAAGGCTCTCAGTGCCGCGCCCGCCCGCCGCTTGGAGCGGGCCTCGAAGTAGCGGCCGGCCAGGATGAACGCCGTGACGCCCGCAGCCGCCTCCAGATAGATGTTGCCGGAGCCGTCGGTGCGCTCGATGGTGAACGCGAACGGGTGCGTCATCCCGGGCGTGCCGGCGGTGCCGAAGAACAGCGCCCACAGCGACCAGCCCAGCGCGGCGATGGTGCCGATCGAGATCAGCGTGTCCATCGTCGCAGCCCCGTGCCGCAGGTTGGTCCAGGCCGCCTTGTGGAACGGCCAGCCCGCGTACACCACCACAGGCGCCGCCAAGGTCAGCGACAACCACTGCCAATGGGTGAACTGCAACGGCGGGATCATCGCCATCGCGATCACCGGAACGGCCAGCACCACCGACGTGATCAGGCGTTGGCGAAGGGGCTGGAGCTCGTCCTCCGGTTCCTGCTCGGCCGCCCCCGCCTCAGTCTTGGGAGGTGCCGGCAGGGCGGCGGTGTAGCCGGCCTTCTCCACCTCGGCGATGAGCTGCTGCGGGTCGACGCCTTCGGGGAAGCTGACCTTCGCCTTCTCCGTGGCGTAGTTGACCGTCGCGGTCACGCCGTCCATCTTGTTCAGCTTGCGCTCGATGCGGTTGGCGCATGAGGCGCAGGTCATGCCCCCGATCGAGAGCTCGACCGCGTTCTGCCGGTCATCGGTGACCTGAGACATCAGCGTTCTCCTTTCTCTCGCTCAGTGGCTGTGGTCGCCGTGCCCGCTCGATGTGGGCGTGGCTGTCAAGGTGGGTGTCGGGATCGCCGGCCGCGGGCCCGCGCTCACGGTGAAGTCGGCGGTGCGGACCTTGCCGTCGTGCTGGAAGTCGAGGAAGAGCCGGTAGTCGCCGACGCTGGGCACTTCGGCGTAGAAGACGATCTCGGGCCCGGGGTCGGTCTTGCCGTCGCCGGGTTCGCCGTCCGGGTGGACGTGCAGGTAGGCGAGGTCCTGGGCGCGCAGGGCCACCAGGTGGCCGTAGGCGCCGAGGTACGGCCGCAGGTCGGTGACCGGCTTGCCGTCCTTGCTGACCTTGAGGGTGAGCTTGCTCGCCTGTCCTGGCGTCAGCTCGCCGTCGAGTGCGACCTCGTATCCGTCGACGCCGGCCGTGCGGCCGGCCTGGGGAAGCGCCTTGGGCTCGTAGTCGCCGGCGACGAGGAGGTCAGCACCCAGGGTCAGAGCGCTGCCGCCGGTCGGGGCGAAATCGGCGAACGCGCGATACGTCCCCGCGTCGGGAAGGGTGAGCTTGACCGACCAGACGCCGGCGGACGTCATCTCCGGGTGCAGGTGCTGGAAGGTGGTCAGGTCGCGGGAGACGACGATGAAGTGCAGCTTCTTGTCGTGCTCGACCTCGTAGCCGGTGACCGGCCGGCCGTCCGGACCGGTCACGGTGAAACGGTAGTCGGTGGGCTCGTCCGGCTTGATCGCCGCGGTGAGCGGGGTGAGGGTGTAGCCGTTCTCGGACACTTGAAGCCCTCCGGGGGTGTCGTTCTTCACCTGCTCGGTGGCGTGCTGTCCGTGTCCCACGCTCGCCGTCGGCGTCGCCATGGCGGTCATGGCGGCATGGTCTTCTGCCGGTGGCGTCCCCACCGGTCCCACTGCCTTACCCATGCCCAGGGCGCCGCCGAAGACGACGGCCAGTCCCAGGACGTAGGAACCGAGCTTGGCTGCGGTGTTCACGGGTTCGCCACCTCATATCCGGCCCCCTCGACGGCGGCGACGATCTGCGCCGCGTCGATGGGGGCGTCGCTGTCGACGGTCAGCAGTCCGGTGGCCAGGTCCACCTCGACGTCGGTCACGCCGGGCACTTCGCCGACCTCTTCCTTGACCGAGCTGACGCAGTGGCCGCAGGTCATGCCCTTGACGGTGTAGGTGGCGGTGCTCATAGCAATCTCTCCTTCAATGCGTCTGATGCGGTCACGAACGGACGAGTCTTGCGATGGCGTCCGAGGCTTCCTTGACCTTCGCCTGAGCCTCCGGGCCGCCCTTCAGCGTCGCCTCCGCGACGCAGTGGGCCAGGTGCTCTTCGAGCAACGACAGGGAGAACGACCGCAGCGCGCTGGTGGCCGCCGACACCTGGGTCAGGATGTCGATGCAGTACTTGTCCTCGTCGACCATGCGCTGGAGGCCGCGGATCTGGCCTTCGATGCGGCGCAGTCTCATCGCATTGTCGTGCTTGGTCGTGCCGTGTCCGGGCATGTCGTTCCTCCCGCGAGCTCCTCAACTACGAGAACACTATACCCCCCTATGGTATTCCGGGAAGTCCGGCGCGACTTCCGAGCACCTTGCCCGACGCCTCTGACCTCCGGAACGCAGCCGTCCCTCGCGAAGCTGAGTCATCAACGTCGTGACCGCACAGGACCCGGCCTACGGCGACACCTCCGGGCCGATCCCACTTGACAGATACCCCTAGGTGGTATTGATTACCGGTCACCGCGTACCCCTACCGGGTATCGAGGATCAGTTGGGATATACCCTACCCCCGTAGGGCCGATCGTCGGAGAGTGCTCATGCCCGCACCATCCCCCAGGCGATGGACCGCCCTGGCTCTGATCGCCACCGCGCAGTTCATCGTCATCATGGACACGTCGATCATCGGCGTGGCCCTCCCCCGTATCCAGGAGGACCTGGGCTTCACCCAGGAGAGCCTGTCCTGGGTGTTCAACGCCTACGTCGTCGCCTTCGGAGGACTGCTGCTGCTGGGTGGCCGCCTGTCCGACCTGTTCGGCGCCCGTCGCCTGTTCGGGGCGGGCTGGCTGATCCTGCTGGCCGGCTCGCTCGTCGCCGGCATCGCGCCCGAGGTGTGGGTCGAGCTGACCGGCCGGGCCGTCCAAGGAGTGGGCGCCGCCCTGATCGCTCCCTCCGCGCTCACCTTGCTGATGATGCTGTTCGGCCACGACCCCAAGGAACTGACCAAGGCCCTGGCGCTGTACGGTGCCGCCGCACCGGCGGGTGGCACGGCTGGGGTGTTCCTCGGCGGCGTCATCACCGAGTACCTGAGCTGGCCGTGGGTCTTCTACATCAACATCCCCATCGCCCTGGTCGCGCTGCTGGCCACCGGCCCGCTGATGCCCGCCGCCCAGGCCCGGCGCGGCTCCATCGACGTCGCCGGCGCCCTCACCGTCACCCTGGGCCTCGGTGCCGCCGTCTACGCCATCGTCCGCGCGCCGGAGATCGGCTGGGGCTCCGCGCAGACCTGGCTCGTGCTCGCCGCCGCCGTGGCGCTGCTGGGCGCGTTCGTCGCCATCCAGGCCCGCCGTCGTGAGCCGCTGATGCGGCTGTCCATCCTCCGCACCCCGAACCTCGCCGCCGCCAACGTCACCCAGCTGCTCCTCGGCGGCGCCTGGATCCCGATGTGGTTCTTCCTCAACCTCTACCTGCAGCAGGTCCTCGGCTACAGCGCCTTCCCCAGCGGCGCCGCCCTGCTCCCGATGACCGTCCTCATCATGATCGGCATGATCGTCCTGGCGCCTCGGACCATCAACCGGCTCGGCCCCAAGACCACGACCGTCATCGGCCTGGCCCTGCTGACCGCGGGCATGGGGTGGCTGTCGCTGATCAGCCCGAACGGCAGCTTCCCCGCCGACGTCCTGCCGGCCAGCCTCGTGGCGGCCCTCGGCATGTCGCTGGCCTTCATCCCCTCCCTCGGCACCGCCATCTCGTCCGCCCCACCGCAGGAAGGCGGCCTCGCCTCCGGCATCGTCAACACCAGCTACCAGGTCGGCTCCGCGCTCGGCCTGGCCGCGATGACCGCCGTCGCCGCCGCCAACGGAGCCACACAGCTCGGCAACCTCCCGGCCATGACCAGCGGCTTCTCCGCCGCGTTCGTCGGAGCCGCCGGCGTCGCCCTGGTGGGTGCGCTGCTGGCCGCGGCGACCCTGCGCTCGCACACGTCCGTGCCCGCCGACGAGGTCACCTCCTCCCGTAACTGACACTCCACGTGTGAAGGGCAGATCCCCATGTCCACGCCCATCCTCATCGCCTACGACGGCTCACCCGACGCGAGGCACGCCATCGAGAAGACCGCACGGCTCTTCCCGGGCGCCTCTGCCGTGGTGCTCTACGCCCGCCAGCCACTGGAGAGCCTGGCAGCCCACCTCGAGGGCCATCCCGCCCTGGAAGAACTGCGTGACATCGACGCCTCGCTGATCGTCCTTGGCTCCCGCGGGAGGCACGGGGTGCGGGCGGTGCTGTCCGGCAGCACTTCCACCCGCGTCATGCACTCCACCGGCCGGCCCACACTGGTCATCCCGTCCACACCGCTCGCGGCTGCCCGCCGCACCGATCGCTGAGGCGGCATGCCCCTGGCTCCGATCTGTCGCGGAGCCGGGGGCACGCCGTCGAATGGCTCCCGTCGTCGAGCGGTGCAACCAGGCCACGGAGACCTACAAGAAGGCCAAGAAGAAGCACGGCACCGTCAACGCCGAATACGGCCGCACGGGGGCGCAGGCCGACGCCCTGCGCCAGACCTTGTCACGGTGGCGGTCCACCCGGTCCCGGCCTCGAAAATCGCGGCGATGTGCGCTCGGGTCCGCCCGCCGCACGGTCACGGGCTGTCGCGCAGCGGTCCTCACCATGCGAATCACGTACGACGCCGAGCCGCCCCCCTTGCGACCTCCGGGCAGCCCACCGACGAACCCGTCATGTGCATTCAACAGAGGTACGGGGTATCGACGACAACGGTGAAGATCGCGGCTACGCGGAGCCCCCTCCCATGCAAATACCCAGCCCCTCGCCGCCTGGCCATGCAGAAGGCCGTCGGCATCCTGGTGGCGCGACTCCGTGCGCCTGCCCGGTCGTGATCGTGCGTCAGCAAGACTGGGCGTGATCGCCCCTGCGTCGTCGTTCAGAGCCCGCTGCCGCTGCTGCGCGGCGTGAATCGTACGAACGGGATACGGCGGCCGACCTCGCGGTAGTCCTTCACGCTGCCGTCGACGGCGAAGCCCATGAGCTTGCACAGGCGGCGGGCCGCCACCGGGTGGCGCGGCGCATACCGGGCCATGATCTCCGCGCCCTCGTCGGCGCCCATCGGCGCGGCGATCGCTCGGAGGGTCTTCCCACCGACCTGGATGACGACGTCCGGGGTGGCCATGACGTTGCGGTACCAGTCCGCCCGTGGCCCGAATCCGGAAGCCGCCACGTAGCCGTGCTCGTCGTGTTCGACGATCTCGATGACGGCTCGGCGTCGCAGGCCCGAGACGCGACCGATGTGGGTGAGCAGCATGATGCGGCGTCCCAGTAACGGTCCCAGTCCCATGCGGTAGAGCTGGATGGGCAGCCGCCACAGCCCGCGGCGCAAGCCGGTGGGCGGGGCGGGCTTCTTCACGATTTCCATCGTTCAGTCCCTTCCGAAGTCGGCAGGATGCGAGGACAGGATGCTTGTCGCGCCGAGCTGGTGGCGCAGGACGGGCGCGAACGCCTTACGCATGATCAGCCGGTTGGCCAGGCGCTGCGCGGTCAGACCGGCCCGGCTGCCCGGCACCAGCGACCGAGCGAGCACCAGCGCGGTGCGCTGCCGCCGGGTCACCTCCCGGTGCATCCGCGCCTGATAGCGGGCGAAGGCGCGTGCGTGGTCACCTTCGCTCGCCAGCGCCTCGGCCAGGAGGTACGCGCCGGCCATGGCCATGGACACGCCCTGCGCCGACATCATCGTCATGCAGCCGCACGCGTCGCCCACCAGCGCCACCCGGCCGCGATGCCAGGCGGGCATCACGATCTGGGTCATCGTGTCCATGAAGATGGACTCGCTCGCGGGCGCGTCGGCCAGCAGCGACGGCGTGATCCAGCCCATGCCGCGGAAGGCGGCGCGGAGCAGGTTCAGGCGTTCGGCACGTGGGACGCTCGCGACCTGCGGTGCCTTGAACAGGAACAAGGCGATCAGCTCGCCCGCCTCGCCTGTGGGGTAGAGCACGCTCTGCCGGCCGGGCTCGGTGTAATGGGCCCGGACGCGCCCCCATCCATAGCGGTCGGGCACCGGGTAGGACGCCAGGTGGCAGTCCAGATGGCGGACGAATCGGTCCTCCGGCCCGAAGACGAGTTCACGCGTCCGGGAGTGGATGCCGTCGGCGCCCACGAGCAGATCGAACCGCTGCGTGCCACCGACGGCGAAGTCGATCTCGACGGCCGTGCCGGTGTCATGTACGGCGGTGATGGTCTCACCGAAGCGGATCTCCACGTTCTCCTGGACGGCGTCGAGGAGGGCGCCTTCGAGGGTGGTGTGCATCAGTCCGAGGTGCGGGCCTTGGACGATCTCGTTCAGGAGCGCCCTCGTCAGCTGGGCGCCGGCGCGGCCGGAGGCGTCGACGAAGTCCACCGAGTCGACCGGCAGCTGATGCGGTGTCAGCCGGTCGATGATGCCCATGCGGTCGGCGATGTCATGGCCGGTGCCGAAGAAGTCGATGCCGTACCCGCCCAGTCGACCGTGGGGAGCCCGTTCCACGACCACCGGTTCGATGCCGGCATGCCGCAGCCAATAGGCCAGCGTGAGTCCGGCGACGCCGCCACCGCAGATGAGAACCCTCACTGCTCTTCCTCCTCCAGCAGCTCCCCCACCGCGGACAGCGCCTCGGTAGCGGGCAGCTCGCTGTCGATCATGTAGTGCAGCATCAGCCCGTCGATCGATGCGGCGATCAGGGTGGCCACTCCCCCGAGGCGGGTCGGCGGCCAGTCGGGATGCAGTTGACCGAGACGTTCGGCAATCTGCGCCCGGGCCTGGCGAAGTTCCGTGCGCAGCACCGCGCCCAGGGCGGGATCACGCATCGCCCCCACGATCAGCTCGGCGGCCAGTCGGGTCGTCTGCTCGTCTCCCGTGGCAAGGGGCAACATGCGCCGCATCATCTCCAGCGCCGCCCGCTCGTCCGCCGCGCCCACCAGCTCGGTGACCAGCGGGGCGATGATCTGGTCCGTTGCCCGCCGGAAGATCGCCGTGCGCAGCCCGGGCAGACCGCCGAAGTGATAGTGGATCAGGCCGGGGTTGGTGCCTGCGCCTTCGGCCACGGCGCGCGTGGTGACGCCGGGCCATCCTTCCTGCCGCAGCAACGCGATGCCGGCATCCACCAACTGCTCGCGCCGGCGATCTCCACGCCCCGAAGTTGGTCGATCGGCCAAGTTGGTCATGCGACCAAGTTAACACATGGTGATCTCCATGGGTCTCGGCATCGCATGGCCGGTATGCGCCCGGCCTCGGCAGCGGTCGGCACAGTCCTGGTCCACGACGCAGTGGCCATGCCCGCCAGGGACACTGGCCGCCTCCGTGGCAGGGAAACGGCCCTCGACTTCGAGGCGGCGGACATCCGGCAGTCCGGTCGCGCCTGCCTTACCCCCAACACCTGCAGATCCACGCCCGGCAGATCCTGAGCGACACGGCGCCGCCATCCGTGACGCGGTGAGCCGGCAGGGACTGGTTGACGGCCAGGCTGACGGCGCCGCCCGTGGCGGGTATCAGGACACCGCCCAGGAGAGGGCCATGGATCATCCCGGTGATGAATAGCAGACGTCCGTGCCGATTCGCCGCTCCCATGGGCTCGGCTTCCGGGACCGGTCCCGGAGCAGCCGCCACACAATGGGAGGGCTCTGATCACCCCGTCCCAACCTCATGTGAAGAGCAAGGAGGATCATGTCCGCCACGATCAGGACCGCCGCCCTGGCGGTGGCCGCGTCCATCGCCCTCGTCCCCGCCATCGCCCCCACGGCGTCCGCCGCAGCCAAGCCCAACCTTCGTGCCTGCTACGACGGCAACTGCAAGATCACCATCACCAAGAAGGTCTCGTTCCGGATCGACCCCAGCTTCGTCTTCACCAAGCTGACCATCTCCTTCAATGCCAGCGGCGTCAGCGTGCAGTCCAGCGGGCCGGGCGTGTCAGGCTCGTCGTACTTCAGCGAGGGCTCGACGAGCACGCTCAACGGCATCACCTTCAGCGCCCTCTCGCTGTCCAAGAAGAAGGCGGTGCTGCGGTTGTCAACGCAGGGCTGAGCCGAAGGCGTCGCGTAGGAGCAGCACGGCGATGCAGGACTCAGTCCCGGTTCTCCTCTTCGCACAGCGCCGCGTCGGCGTACCGGACAGCTCGCGTGACCTCTGAACAGTGCTCGTGCTTGGCCGCGCTGAGCCCGGTCGATCTGGCCGCGATCAAGACCAAGCACCCATCATGCCGGGCGCTGCTGATCGCCTTGAGGCACAAGGCAAAGCCCGCCACCCCTCGAAGAGGTGGCGGGCTCTTTGTCATGCCCGGGGCCCCACCCGCCTCCGACAGTTCCTCAGCAGGCGGTCGAGTCTTAGCCGCGCCTCCACGAGCAGGTGTCGATCTTCTTCAGACGGGAGCCCCGGTAGATGCCTGCCGTGTCCCCGCCGGGGCTGTTGTTCCAGACGTACCAGCGGGTCTTCCAGAACACGCGGGGGTGACATCGTCATGGTCGCCGCTCACCGCATGGCGACGTTCGCCCCGTGCGCCACTGAGGGGAATCCTATGGTGATGAGCGGGGTTCATCGAGGAGTCGGAGGTCCGACGCCCCGATCGTCGCGCTGGTCAACAGGGCTGTGATCAGGTTGTGGTTGAGCGTGTTGCCCAGCGGCGGTGGGATCTCCTCCTCCAGGAGCCCGGGCACCTTGGCGCTGAGCCGCTTGCGCGTCTGGGTGACGATATGAGCGGCCCGTTTGGCGGTCCACCCTTCTCCGGGCCGGAGGACGCGGAGCTCATCCTCGACCTGTGCCCAGGTCAGCGGCTGCGGCCAGGGCTCAGGCCGCAGGTACCGCTGGGCCAAGCAGGTCAGGACCAGGCGTTCGTTGGGGCTCAGGTCCCATCCGGCCGGGTCGCGGGTGTCGGCCTCCTGGCGGTTTTCCGGGCCCGGGCTCGGTGGTGTCATGACGATTCGTACTTCGAGCAGGTGCTCTTGTTCGGGGGCGACGATGAACAGCGGGGTGTGCGCCACCGGCAACGTCGCCCGTTGTCCGGCGAGCACCAGACGCCCTCCTGGAAAGCGGATGGGCAGTTTGCCGAGGTTGTACAGGATCCATTGCGCGTGTTCGTAGGTGATGCGTCCGTGCTGTCGGCTGACGTACAGGTCGTTCGGGCCGACGCAGACGTGCACGTCCGGCTCGCAGCGCCCGAATATCACGTCGAATCCGGCATCGGGAGCGACACGTATCTCGCCGTTGGTTCCTCGGACGCACAGGGTGCCGGGCACGGCCCGGGGAAACCCGTCCGCGAGGTTTCCGACCTGCTTCGGCACGATCTCCACCTTGCTCAGGTGCCTGCGCATCGTCCACGCCATGTCGCCGATCCTCTTCTCCACGCGACTCCGGGGGTCACGATAACCGCCGGCTCCCGGGAGGGGTCCCGACGCGGGAGGCGTTTTGACAGAAGGGTGTTCTGGAAAGGCTACCAGTCAGTAAGCTTGTCGTAGATCCATTGCTCAGCATCACAATGACGGCATGCGCAACTTCACGCCGCTTGTGCCCGGTGATCCCCAAGAGCTGGGTGGCCTGGAGCTCCTCGGCAAGCTGGGCGAAGGTGGGCAGGGCGTTGTCTATCTTGCCAGGACCCCGATGGGTACGCGCGTGGCCATCAAGTGGCTGCGCGGTGACGCGTCTGGCGACAAGGAGAGCGTCGAGCGCTTCCTGCGAGAGGCGGACGTCGCCCGGCGGGTGGCGCCGTTCTGCACCGCGACAGTGCTCAGCACAGGCGTCGAGCAGGGCCGGCCGTACATCATGAGCGAGTACGTCGAGGGCCCCTCCCTGGGCCAGACCGTGAAGGACAACGGCCCGCTCGCCGGTGGGCAGCTGGAGCGGCTGGCCATCGGCACCGCGACCGCGCTTGCCGCGATCCACGAGGCCAACGTGGTTCACCGGGATTTCAAACCCGGCAACGTCATCATGGGCCCCGGCGGGCCGCGCGTGATCGACTTCGGTATCGCGCGCATGCTCAGCCCGGCCACTATGACGAGCAGCACGCAGATCGGGACGCCTGCGTACATGTCTCCCGAACAGATCACGGGGCAGGGGCTCGGGCCCGCTGCTGACATGTTCTCCTGGGCTGCCACGATGGTCTTCGCGTCCTGCGGGCGAGCGCCGTTCGGCAGCGACGGGGCACACGCCGTAATGAGCCGGACACTCAACGATCCGCCCGATCTGGGCTCGCTCGGCGGACGGCTACGTGACCTGGCGCAGCAGTGCCTGGCCAAGGATCCGGCGGAGCGGCCGACGGCCATGGACGTGATCATGCGCCTGTTGCGGAATCCCGATCCCGGATCCGACCCCCTCGTGGAGGGAACCAAGCAGGCGTCTCCGGGGGGCGCTCCGCAGGTGGACCGCACCGGGCCATCGCGCAGGCCGATCCTCATGGGCGCGGGCGCGCTGATTCTCGTGGCCCTCGTGCTGGCCGGGATAGTGGTGCCCAAACTTGTCTGGAACCCCACGCCCGTGGCCGCTTCCGGCACACCCACGGCCACGCCGTCGAAGGAGGTGACTCCGACCTCGGCCACCGTCGTCAAGACCACACTGCCCGGCGGCTCGATCACGCACTACGAGGGCCCGTCCGACCCGATCACTCTGACGGCGTACGAAGTCGACGAAGAAAACAGCGAGGACAACGTCGACTATGCCCGGCAATCGCTCCATGGCGCGTTCGACAAGTATCCGGGCAACTTGGAGTCGCTGGTCTCCCCCAACGGCCGCTATCTCGCGGGACGGTCTGACGACTACACCTCGGACGGCTACGACTCGGTCCTTCTCACCGACAGGCAGGTGGGCTCCAGCGTCCGGATCAAGACCGTACACCGGCCGCTGGACACCACTATTCGCACCTGGTCGAAGGACAGCTCGAAGGTCCTACTCAACATCAACAAGAAGATCGAGAACAAGGAGGGCAAGGAAAGCTGGTTGACGATGGGCTTCGCCATCGTCGACGTGGCCCAGAGCAAGGTCAGCAAGGTCAACGTGGCCGACGACTCGATCCGGGACAGCGACTTCGGCTGGGACGCCGATGAAGCAGGCGTGGTCATCGTCTACGGCGAGGACAAGGGGTTGCGCTTCTTCGACGCCTCCGGCAAGCCCGTGCGGGACCTCCCGGGTGTCGGGCCGCTGGCGTCCGGCACTCTCGACATCTTCTCGCCCTCCGGCAAGATGTTCGTGACCGACTGCCCAGGCGGCGACGACGGCGACCACTGCCTCTGGGACGCCGGCACCGGCCGGCAACTCCGCCGATTCACCTCCGACTGTGACAAGGTGCTCGGCTGGTACGACGAGTCCCATCTGTACTGCTGGGAGATGGACAACGCCACCAACGACGAGGTTCGCGTTGTGGCGTTCGACGGCAAGCTGGTGCGCAGGCTGTTGGAGGCACCGGACGAACTGGACATCTCCCCCTTCTACACGGTCACTCCCCCCAGTTCTTGAAGCCCTCATCCTCAGCAGGTCCGCAGTAGGCCCAGGCTGATGAACATCTCCCGGCACCACGCCAGCGCGGTATCAGACGTCTCCCACTGGGCTCGCCCACGTAGGAGCAGCAGCCCGACCAGATCTCGACGCTGTGCCCCGCCGCGATGACCTCCACCCCCTCGTGCGCTTCCTGCAGCGACGTGGCCGCCGACTCGGCCAGGGCGACCTCCTCGACGTGAGCGATGCGCTCGTCGCACCTCCGCGTCGCACGCACAGGGACCGGACCCTTAGTGGTCGGCTCCGGAAGTCCTTCGGGGGTTGACGTGAGATCAGACGGAGGCGGCTTGGAGGAGAGTTTCGGCTGCGGTGGTGCGGGCGTAGAGGACGGATCGGCCGGCGCGGTGGGCGCTGACCAAGCCCGCGTTGCGTAGTGCGGTGAGGTATTGGGACACCCCGGCTGGGGAGAGCCCGGTGCGGTGGGCCAACTGTGTGGTGGAGGCCGGGGTCTGCAGTTCGGTCAGCAACAGGGTTCGTGAGCGGCCCAGTACGGCGGCGAGGGTGTCGGCCCGGGGCGCGGGCCGCGTCCTCCACAATGAGCCGACACCGCGCGCGGGATAGGCGAGTTGGGGCGGGTCCGGCAGCGTCGTCCGGGTGCGCAGCCCCGGGCTGAAGGCCGAGGGGATCAGCAGCAGCCCTGTGCCTGCCGTGGTACGGGTCAGCGGCTGCTTGCGGCGGTGCATCCGCAGCGCGTCGTCGTCCCAGCTCACCGACGTGTGCAGGTCGTTGAAGAGACGGCCCGCGCCGTGCTCGGCGATCATGCGGGCCCGGTAGAGGATGTCTGTGTCCAGCACTGCCTGGATTCGTGCCCAGTAGGGGGCGAGCGCCAGTTCCCAGTACGTTTCGATCTCTTCCGCGACCTTGGCCAGGCGGGTCTGCGGGTCGGCGTGCAAGGTCCGCAGCCGGGGTCCGAGATCCCCCTGGTGGCGGGCCAGGTGGTCGAGGTCCTGGCGCACCCGTCCGGCGGGCGAGGTGAGGATCGCATCCCGCTCTGCCGCCGGCGTGGGGGCCGGCCCGGCGGGAGCCGGGTTGAGGAAGTCGGGGACGTAGCCGGTGGGCGGGATCAGCTCGGAGAGCCATCCACGGTCCAGCCCAGCGGCCACCAGGCGAGGCCGGACCTGATCGGCCCAGGCCCGGTGGATCGGATGCGCGGCGGTGGACCTCAGCAGCCGGAAGCTGGGCACAACCTCCCACATCGGCGAGACGACGAACCGCACCTGCGCCAGATCACTCGCCGAGAACGCCAGCTCTGCCAGAGCAACCACTCCTCAATAGATTCACGCATGTATGAATCAATGGCGGGCCAGCCTACCGTCCGCAGATCATCCCTTCATGACCTCTCAGTCGATCACCGCGGCGGCATCGGGCACCTGGAAGCTCGGCGACCGCACAGTCCACCGGGTCGGCTTCGGCGCGATGCGGCTGCCGCAGCACGGCGAGGCGTTCGCGGCCGACGCCGACCCACGCGACCGGAACCAGGCGATTGGTGTGCTGCGCCGCGCGGTCGAGCTCGGTGTGAACCACATCGATACCGCCGCGTTCTACTTCTCGCCGCTGCGCTCGGCCAACGAGCTGATCAACCGGGCCCTGGCGCCCTACCCGGACGGCCTCGTCATCACCACCAAGGTCGGACCAGGCCGCGACCCTGCGGGCCAGTGGCTGCCGCACGCCACCCCCGAGCAACTGCGCGGCCAGGTCGAGGAGAACCTGCGCCAGCTCGGCCGCGACCACCTCGACGTGGTGAACCTGCGCATCGTCGGCACCGACTCGATCGCGAGTCGCTTCGGCGCACTCGCCGAACTGCGCGAGGCCGGACTCATCCGCCACCTGGGCCTGTCCAACATCCGCCCCCACCACCTCGCAGAGGCCCAGGCCATCGCGCCCGTGGTCTGCGTCCAGAACATGTACGGCATCGGCGCATCGCCCGAGCAGAAGGAATTCCTGGCCACCTGCGGTGAACAACGCATCGCATTCGTGCCGTTCTACTCGATCGCCGGCGCCGGACGCGAAGGAGGCGCGACCACCGACCACAGCCCGGAGGTGCACGCCATCGCCCGCGCCCACGGCGTGAGCACAGCCCAGATCCGGCTCGCGTGGACACTCCACCAGGGCCCCCACGTCCTGGCCATTCCCGGCACCGGAGACCTCGACCACCTCGCCCAGAACGTCGCCGCCGGCTCCCTGCGCCTATCGGAGGAAGAACTCACCGTCCTGGACGCCCTGCACCACGAGACGGCATGAGCAAGACCCCCAGGGCAATGTGATCCATTTCTACTGATCGGCCTGACCGCCTTGCCTGTTCCTGCCGCCCGCCCCATAACCCTGGCGGCTGCCGAACGGCAACGACTGAAGAAGGCGACGCGGGCGTCGAGCCCGGCGAACCGCGCCGTCGCACCGATGTGGGCGACGACGTCGGCGATGCGCCATCCAGCTGCGGCGCTGGGCGCGGTCCATTCGTCGTCGGTGAGGCTGCTGGTGAAGTTCAGCATTTCGGCGCGTTCGGCGCGGAGGGCGGCGGCCATGTTCGGCAGGTCCGCCGCGGGCAGGCGATCGGTCATGTCGTCTTCTTCTCTGGTGGTGAGGCCGGGCGGCGGATCGCCTGCACCGCTGCGTCGTAGAGGTCGAACAGGTCGACCTGTCCGCCCAGGCGCACCCACTCCTCGTTCGCTGCCTGCAGACACGTGATCGCCGCGGCCGCGATCGCGCGCGCCTGCAGGTTGCGGTGGTCGGAGTCGGGCAGTCGCGGCTCGATCAGCGGCGCGAACAGGTCTTGCCAGCGAGCCTGCTTCTCGGCGTGCCCGGCACGCAGAGACTCGTTGCCGAACAAGAGCGTGATCATTTCGAGCCGGCGCTCAGGCGTGGTGTCGATGTCCTCGAGCGCCTGGAACGCCGCGCGCAGTGACGTCCAGGCGTCCTCCTTGACCGGGCGCTCGGCGAGCCGCGCGGCGATCACCTCACCCTGCTCGGACAGGCCACTGAGCGCGAGGTCTTCCTTATTGCGGAAGTAGTTGAACAGGGTCCGCCGAGAGACACCCGCCGCGGCGGCGACCTCCTCCAGCGTCGTGTTGTCGTACCCCTTGGCGGCGAACAGTTCGATAGCGGTCCGAGCCAGCAGCGAGCGGACCACCGAGCGGGTCTGTTCCCGAAGGGGTGTGGGTTTCTGAGCCATACACCGATGGTACGGAGGATCACATGATGTAGCAATTTGCACTTCGTGCATATTCGTACATAGAGTGAATGGCATGAGCAAAGTCGACTACCGCCGCCAAACTGTCATCGTCACCGGAGCGAGCTCCGGGCTCGGCGCGGAGTTCGCGCGCCAGCTGGCCCGTCGCGGCGCGGATCTCGTGCTCGTCGCCCGCCGGGCGGACCGGCTCAAGGACCTGGCCGACGAACTCACCCGCGCGCACAGCGTCACGGTGACCGTCGTCGCCCGCGACCTCGGCCTGCCCGACGCCGGCCGCACACTGCGCGCCGAACTCGAGTCCCGCGGCATCTACGCCACCGGACTGGTCAACAACGCGGGCTTCGGCACCCACGGCGCGTTCACGGACGAGGATCCAGACCGCCTGCAAAGCATGATCGCGCTGAACGTCAGCGCGCTGGTCGACCTCAGCCGCGCCTACATCGACCCGCTGACCTCCGCCGACACCGGCGTCCTGATCAACGTCGCGAGTCTGCTGGGCTTCCAGCCGACCCCGTACATGAGTGTCTACGGCGCCACCAAGGCGTTCGTCCTCAGCTTCACCGAGGCGCTGTGGGAGGAGACCCGCGGTACCGGCCTACGGGTTCTCGCCGTGTGCCCCGGCGCCACGCGGACCGAGTTCTTCGACGTCGCCGGCAGCCAGTCGGCCGACTACGGCGCGAAGCGAGCCACCCCCGAGCACGTCGTCAGGGCGGCCCTGGACACGCTCGACCGCCGCTCCGCGCCCCCGTCGGTGATCACCAACGGCCGCCCGCTCGCCCTCGCCGGCAAGATCATGCCGCGCCGCCTGATCGTCCGGTTCATGGGCCGGATGGCCCGCCGCTAACCGGAGGCCGCCGCTCTCCACCACGTAGGAGCTGCCCCACCGAAGCGACCCGGCCACAACTGGGCCGACCCCAGGTATCCGCCCGCGAAGACCAGCATCGTCACTCCCGTGAGCAAGTTGATCCACGGAAACTGGGCTGATCCGTTCAGTAGGCCGTTGACCAAGGTCAGCACGCAGGACGCGACATCAACCGAACATTCTTCTCCAAGCTCCAGTTCGTCACGGACAAGAGTACTTCCGCCGAGCGACGCTGGCCGGACGTTCTCGAAGGGACCACGGTGTCATCTCGAGAACTCGCGGGGGTGAACTACTGCAAATACTACTTCTACGACAAGTACGCCGTAACGACGAGGTGGCTCCACAGGGTTCCGCGGATGCTCTCAGCAAATTCTACGCCGATTACCGTGTCGCGCCCGGAGAGCAATTCTGGGTCAAGATCGTGAGTTAATCCGGAGCCTGGAACGGCCTGACGGCCTGTGACCGCACCGGTCCGAATACCTCGATGGCCGGCTGGGATGCCTATGGTGGAGGCGGTTGTATGATCGCTTCCACCCATTGCGCTCGAAGAAGTTCGAGGGAGTGAGACGGTGGACATGTCACGAGCACTGCCCGCGGAGAGTCAGTGGGATCTCCTGGACGAGTACACATTGAACGCCCGCTTCGATGCGGCCTGGATCGACACGGAGGATATCGAAGAGATCGCGGAACGTTTCCGCGCGGATCCGAGCTCTGGCATCCTGTGCGATCTCAATACAGCGTTCCATCTGGCCGCCGAAAAAGATCAGGACACTCTGGTCTGGATCGGAGCGCATTCTCCGGGCTGGTCCGTTGCGATCACCATGAGCGGGAGTTTTACATTTCGGGAGGGAGCGAGCGCAGGAGGAAGGCGCATCATCGGTTATTCGCACATGGCCGACCTGGGTGAGATCGGCGATGAGGGAATGGTACATTACCATGATGGGGAGTTCATGGGCATGGTGGGGGTGCAGGCGTTCCAGGATTACGCGCGTGATCTGGAGACATACGTAAGGTTCGAGGAGGAGGTGGAGAGTTACCTTGTCCTCGTGGGACGGATCACCGGCCGTTTCCTTGACCGGGACTGGTTCGCGGCGCCGCGCGTCCTCTACCGCATTCCCAACGGCGCCTGGCCTCGCTGGAATGCGCCTTCTCCAACCTGATCACCAGGCTGGCAGCCGTATATGCCGAGCACGTCGGCATGACCCCAATATTCAATGTGCCGACCGGGACCTCGTCGCTCTCGGGTTATCACCGTCCCGCTGTCCAACCGCATCCTGGCCCGCATAGCGAACCTCGTCCACCGCCCACCGCGCCCATCCTCGCTCATGGCGTAGACCGTGCCCTCTGCGGTGCACCGGATGAATCGTGCGCGACGATGTCGAGTCGGGCCAGACGCGCTTGCCTCGCGATCAACGGCGCCGACGCCAACCGCCGCCGCCTACCGGGAGCGGCAGCAGGATCGCGAGAAAGCGGTCCAGTCCTCCGGGACCCGCGTCTCCTCCCGACCCGGGTCGGCAGGCGCCTTGACACGCGGGATGCAAGCGCTGGTGCGCCACGGCGGCGTCAGGGGCGTTCCACGGCACCACCGCAAGTAGGACCAGCCCGGGGACTCTTCAGCGGCTCTCGACGGCCATCCGCAGGCCGAGGGCGACCAGGACGGTCCCGCTGACGGCGTCCAGCCGGCGGCGGATGGCCGGCCGGCGAAACCACGCACTGGCCCGCCCGACCACGGCAGCCAGCCCGAGATAGAAGGCGATCTCGACCGCCACCTGGAGCAACGCCAGCAGCGCGGTCGTGGCCAGCAGCGGCTGGTCGGCCGGCACGAACTGCGGATAGAACGCGATCATGAACGCGGCGGCCTTGGGGTTGGCCAGCATCACCAGCGCCCCTTCCCCGAAGGCCTTCCACCAGGTCCGCGCCGAGGCGGCCGGCACCTCTGGGTAGGCTTCCTGCGCCGGCCCTTCTTTGCGGCTTCGCCAGGCGGCCCGCCAGGACTTCACCCCGAGATACAGCAGGAAGGCCGCGCCGACCGCACGAAGGACGATGTAGGCGACCTCAGAGGCGGCCACCAGGGCGGCCAGCCCGGCGCCCGCGCACAACGCCCACACGTACAGCCCGGCCTCCAACCCCAGAACCGTCGGCACGGCGCCGGCCAGTCCCCGCGACGCCGCACGACGCATGATCAACGCCATCGCCGGGCCCGGTGACGCCGAGATCAGCACGACGGCGACGATGAACGTGGGAAGAGAGGCGACGATGTTCATGGCGAAGACACGAGTCCTTCTGTCGAGGGGCGCATGGTGAGGATGTCGGACAGCAGTCCGTAGGCCGTGTCCCGCACGGTCGGCGCATGCGACGACACCGAGATCGGACACAGCAGTCGCGAGGTGATGTGCAGGCCCAAGCTGGTCCCGGACAGAGGGTGGAACGGGCTCGTCGGACCCACCTCGGTGAGGCTGACCTGAGCGCCGGAAGGGACACCGTCGATCAGGCGCACCGAGCCCATGCTGACCAGGCGCCGTCCTGTGGTGTGCGCCGCGACTGCACGGGATCGGACGTCTTCGTTCACCGGTTCGATCTCCACCTGGTCCAGCTTCAGAGGGGCGTCCCATACTGCGGCGCACAGAGCGGCGAGCTTCACCGCTGTGTCCCACCCGTCCAGGTCATAAGAGGGGTCGGCCTCGGTGATCTCCATGGATCGTGCGAGCGACACGGCGTCTTGCCAGCTCGAACCGGCAGACAGGGCATCGAGCACTACGTTGGAAGTCGAGTTCAGGAGTCCGGACATCTCCGTGATGCCGGCTGCCGGCAGCGTCCGCTCGATGAGATTGAAGACCGGCAGGCCATCGGCGACGGCGGACTCGAAGCGGTAGCAGACTCCGTGCTGTCGCGCGATGGCGCGCAGCCGGCTCAAGGCATGTGCCACAGGGCCCTTGTTCGCACTCACCACACTCCGGCCGCCGGCCAAGGCCGCTTCGGTGACCTCGATCGCGGCTGCGCCCGTGAAAGGTTCCAGCGGCAGTGTCTCGACGATGATGTCCGCGGGGCACGTCGCGGCGAACCAGGCGGCCGATGTCGCAGCGGGTCCCTGCGGAATGCCTTGGTCGGCCCGATCGAGGATGTCGTCGAGGTCGAGACCGGACTCTGCCACCGCGCTTCCGAATCTGCGCGTCGTCACCCCGGTGACGCGGAGATCGATGCCGTGTTCCCGGCGGATCCGCGCGGACTCGTGGAGGACGAGTCGTGCGAGTGCTTTACCAACCGCGCCGAATCCCACCAGGCCCAACCTGACCACGGCCGCCGGCTTCTCCCCCATGCGCGAGAACTCCTGTCTCGAGGACGTCGCGGATCCCGAGGCCGGGTTCAGCCGCTGGCCGATGACCCGATGCACTCAAGACCCATCAGCAGGTAAAAGGTCTAATTACTGGCCCATACAGTAGAGCCCCTCTCGAACAAGGTCAACAGCGGGCCATCCGACGCGGCTCTGAGCAGCGTCTTCAGCCAAGCCGGATGCGTTGGTCGCGCCGCCGAACGAAGCCTCCCCAGGGCATTATCCCAACCGGCGCCGTGGAGCGGCTGCCCGCCAGAAGATCATCAAGCCGAAGAGCCATGGTCAGCGCGTTGTGCCGCGGGGTTGACGAGAGTGAGACTCGGCGATAATTTGGGCCAATCCTAAGCCCATTACTGCTGCCGCTCCCGATCCGCAGCGCCTCCCCGCCGAGGAAGCACAGAAGCAGTCGTGATGCTCGATACCGATCTGCGGGTCGCGGAGAAACGCCAGAAGCGGGCGGCACACCCAGGGCTCCGACCTTCCCGAGGAGATGCACAGTGAACGAAGACCTGGATGTGGCGGCGTTGAGATCCCAGTTCCCGGCGCTGACCTCGCGAGGCGGCCGCGCGGTGGCCTTTCTGGACGGTCCTGGAGGGACTCAGGTTCCCCGCTCGGTGATCGAGGCGATGTGCTCCTACCTGAGCACATCGAACTCCAACATCGAAGGTGAATATGAGCTCTCCGTGAAGACCGACCGGCTCATCGAGCAGGCCCGCGCCTACGGGGGCGCGCTCGTCGGGGGCGATGCGGACTGCATCACTTTCGGCCAGAACATGACCACCTTGAACTTCAACCTGTCTCGTGCCCTGGGCCGAACGCTCAAGCCCGGGGACGAGATCGTCACGACTTCCCTCGATCACGAGGCCAACGTGTCCCCGTGGCGGCTCCTGGCCGAAGACCGCGGCCTCGTGGTGCGCCAGGTTCGCCTGACGGACGAACTCACGCTGGACATGGACGATCTGCGGTCCAAGCTCAGCGACCGGACGCGGGTGGTGGCGTTCTGCCTGGCCTCGAATGCCGTAGGCACGCTGACGGACGCGGCGCGGATCGCCGACCTCGCGCACAGCGTGGGAGCGTTGGCATGGGTGGACGCGGTCGCCTTCGCGCCACACCGCCGTATGAACGTCGACCGCATCGGGGCCGACGTTCTGCTCTGTTCCCCTTACAAGTTCTTCGGACCGCACCTGGGCATGGCGTGGATGCGGCGGGATCTCGCCGAAGTCCTGCCGGCCGAGCGTGTGCGGCCGGCAGGCGAGGAACCGCCGGGGCATCGCTTCGAAACGGGAACGCTGTCCCATGAAGCGATCGCAGGCTTCATCGCCGCGGTCGAATATCTGGCGTCGCTGGGCGGTGGGACCGCTCTCGGCAGCGCACTCGACAACGCCTACCGCGCCATCGAGGCCCACGAAGCAGGACTGGCCGAACAGTTCGTCTCGGGAGTGGCCGAGCTGGACGGTGTGCGCATCGCCGGTATCGCCGCGCCGGATCCGGCGCGGCGGGTAGGGACTTTCGGCCTGATCATCGACGGTGTCAAACCGGCCGTGCTGGCCCGCGCCCTGGGACAGGCGGGTGTGTACACCTGGAACGGCAATTTCTACACGCAAAGTCTCGTCGAGCATCTCGGCCTCGACGTCGACGAAGGCCTGCTGCGATCCGGGATCGTCCACTACAACACCGAACAGGATGTCGATCGATTCCTGGATGCCCTCCGGCATATTCTGCGAGCTGGATAGCCGGCGCCATCCATGGGCTATTCCGGCGTATTCGACACGACGTTTTCCTGGTACGGCAGTAGATCTACTTTTCTGCATGCTCCCTCTGGCCGACGCTTTTTTCCGGTGTATGCTCCGCAACATCGGACCCATACAATGCGGGTGTGTCCTCGATGGAGCCGTCCTTCACTCCCCTAGCCAATCTGACCGCAAGCGAGGCTGTCGCGGACGTCTTGCGGCGTGCCGTCGCGGTCGGCGCGATCCGGCCCGGTCAGCGGCTTCCTCCCGAGCGGGAGCTGGCCCAGTCGCTTGGCGTCGCACGGATGACACTACGCGCGGCTGTACGGACGTTGAACGACGAAGGGCTGCTGATCACCAGCCGCGGGCGCTCCGGGGGCACAGTGGTGGCCCAGGACGCTCCTCCTCGGAAAGGGCCGGCGGATTCGGCAGGCAGAAGACTGGTTGCGATGGTCGCCGACAACATGGAGGTCCGGCTGGCCGTCGAACCGCTGGCGGCAGCCCTCTGCGCCGCACGTGGCAGTCGCGAATGCCATGCTGAGATCAACGCTCTGGCCGGAGAACAAGCGGTGAGCATGCGCCACTACCGACTGCTGGACTCCCGGTTCCACCTGGCGATAGCCCAGGCGTCCGGGAACGCGGTGCTCGTCGAGACAATCGAACGGTTGCGGACCGACTTCTTCCTCTGGGCCGACACGATGTTCATCCACCTTGAATGGGAGGGGCTTCCCGCCGTCGTGCAGGATTTCTCCGCGGAGCATCGAGATCTGGCACGGGCGATAGCCGCCCGGGACGCCGCACGTGCCGAAGAGCTCACTCGCCGACACATCTCCGAAGGGCTCGCGACAATCGAGAAATTGCTGGAATCAAGCGTTCGCTGACCGGTCGCCCACCCGGTGCGGAAAATGCCGCCGCACCGAGATCCCCTCAGCAGGGCGCGGTTCGGATGCGGATCCATGGATGAGCTGTGATGGTCGACATGAACATAGATCCTGACGATTTGCTGCAAAGGGTATCCCGCTCGCATGCACGGCTGCTGAAACTGCTCGACGGCCTGGATGACAGACGGGCGAGCATGGACTCGGCCCTACCCGGGTGGACGCGAGGCCATGTTCTGAAGCACCTCGCGGACAACGCGCGCGCCTTTGAACGCCAAGCGCGCTTCGCGCTGCGTGGCCGGCTTGTCGACATGTACGACGGCGGCCAGAGGATGCGTGATCTGTCCATCGACCAGGGCGCCTCCAGCCCGCTGGCACAACTGCGCGAGGAACTCGACCATGCCCAGCAAGCCCTGGAAGAAGCCTGGAGCCTGCTGACGCCAGAAGACTGGTCCCGCTCAGTGCGCTTCCGCAACGCCACGGTGCTGGACACCGCACTGGCACGGTGGAGAGAGGCGGAGATCCATGCCGTCGACCTCGCAGTCGGCTACAGGCCACGCGATTGGTCGCTGTCGTTCGCTCTGCACGCGCTGGACTTCCTGGCCGCCAGGGCCCCAGCGGGTACGCGGCTGGTCTTGCGGGCCACTGACCATGACGTCGACCGAGTTCTCGGGACGGCAGCGACAGTCGAGGTCTCTGGAGCGGTGCGTGACCTTGCGGCGTGGATGGCCGGCCGCGCCCTCGACGGCCACCTGCGCACGACGGCTCGCGATCTGCCGGAACTGGGCCCTTGGCCCCCTGACCCCGCAGGCTGAAGAGCACCGTAGCGTCGGGGACCACGCCGAGGCACCGGTCCGATCCGCCCCAGCGTGCTGGTGGCCCTGATGGAAGAGATGGTGACTCGATGACTCGTATTCTCACCCGAAGCGATCTGGAGGCCGCGCTGGAACCCGCCGCCTGTCTCGAGGCGTTGCGCAAGGGGTTCCGTGTCGACGGCTCCTCGCCGGTGGCAGGGCAGCGGGTGCGTTCGGATCTGCCCTTCCCCGGTACGGCCACTGCTTTGATCCCCGGAGTACTGCCCGGCGTCGAGGCGTACACGGTGAAGGTGAACGCCAAGTTCCCTGGCGCCCGGCCGGCGCTGCGCGGCGTGATCTGCCTGCACGGCGGCAAGGACGGTGAGCTGCTCGCCCTGCTCGATTCGGCCACGGTGACCGCTTGGCGCACCGGCCTGGCCGCGGCGTTGGGCACTCATGTCCTGGCGGTGCCCGATCCCGCCGTCGTCATCGGCGTGATCGGCGCGGGTGCCCAGGCCGAGCTGATGGTGCGCGGGCTGCGCGGCCTGGGGCGCGACGGCGATCTCCTCGTCCACGACGTCGACGCGGATCGCGCCGCCGCCTTCGCCTCCCGCCACGGCGGCCGAGCGCTCGGCTCAGCGGCCGAGATCTCCGCTGCCGCCGACGTCGTCCTGCTGGCGACGTGGTCACGCGCTCCGCTTCTGCACCTCGCCGACACCCGCCCCGGACAGCACTTCACCTCCCTCGGCGTCGACGAGCCGGGGAAGCAGGAGCTGGCCGGCGACCTGCTGCGGTCGGCTCTCCTCGTGGTGGACCACCGGGAGCTGGCCGCCACTTCCGGCGCCCTGGCGGCGACCGGGCTCCCGGCTTCGGCCGCCGCCGCCACACTCGGAGAGATCCTGAACGGCCTGCATCCCGGCCGCACCGATGCAGGTCAGCGATCGGTGTACGCTCCCGTGGGACTTCCCTGGCAAGACCTCGCCCTGGCCTGGTCCGCCTACCGGTGGGCGGAGCGGCACGGCGTCGGCACAGAGATCGACCTGCTGTCTTGAGTCTCGTCTCTCGCTTTGGCACCCCTGATCAAGGCAGGCGAACCATGCTTTCTCCGGCGAACAGCTCCTCCCGTCCCATGAAGGGAAACGCGTAACGGTGGTGGGCCGTCGTGAAAGGCCGGTGGACCCGGCGACCGGACCGGTTGGACGTTTCGCCTCGGAGTTACGCACGCTCCGCCAGAAGGCGGGCGGGCTCACCTATCGGGCCATGGCCAAGCGCGCGGGTTACTCGGTCACCACGCTGTCGCAGGCGGCGGCTGGTGAGCGCCTGCCTTCACTGCCCGTCGTCCTCGCCTTCGTGGAGGCATGCGACGGAGACGTCGCCGAATGGGAGAGCCGCTGGCGGGAGGTCGCTCAGGAACTGGCCCGCGAGAGGGAAGCCGATGACGGTGCCGGCGGGCCGTACCTGGGCCTGGCTGCCTACGGCACCCGCGATGCCGATCGTTTCTTCGGCCGGGATCAGCTCGTGGAGGAACTGAGCGAGCTGCTTCGACGGCATCGTTTCGCCGCGGTGTTCGGCCCTTCCGGAAGCGGGAAGTCGTCCTTGTTGCGGGCCGGGCTCGTGCCTGCCGCACGCGGGGGGACGGCGTCCTCGGGCGGATCCTTCGCCAAGGCCGTGATCCTCACGCCTGGGGAGCACCCGATGGAGCACGCCGAACGGCTCGTCCCTGGCGAAGGGGACTCCGAGACGCTGATCGTGGTCGACCAGTTCGAGGAGGTGTTCACGCTCTGCCAGGACCAGGAGGAGCGTGCGCGGTTCATCGAACTGCTGCTCAGCGCGCGGCAGCCCGCGCAACGGGTGAGAGTGGTCATCGCGGTTCGCGCCGACTTCTACGGGCACTGCGCCGGGCACCGCGAGCTCACCGAAGCCCTGCGCGAGGCCAACCTGCTGGTAGGGCCGATGCACCGAGACGAGCTGCGGGAGGCGATCGTCCGGCCGGCCATGGCCGAGGGCTTGACGGTGGAGCGGGCGCTGACGGCCGCGATCGTCTCCGACGTCGGCGACGATCCGGGGGCGCTGCCGTTGATGTCGCACGCGCTGCGGGAGGTCTGGCGCCGCCGTACGGGCAAGACGCTGACCTTGGACGCCTACCAGAGCGTGGGCAGAATCCAGGGGGCGATCAGCCATACCGCGGAGGAGCTCTACGCCGGCCTGACACCCGCCCAGGCGGTGATCGCCCGGCGGATCCTGCTCAGGCTGATCCAGCCGGGCGAGCAGGCCCAGGACACGCGCCGCCCCGCCGCCCGGGCGGAGCTGGACCCGTACGGGGAGGCGGACACCGTGCGGGTCATCGAGCAGCTGGCCGCGGCCCGGCTGCTCACGCTGCACCAGGACGGCGTGCAGCTGGCGCACGAGGCGCTGATCGAGTCGTGGCCGCGGTTACGCGGCTGGGTGGACGAAGGGCGCGACCGGCTGCGCGCGCACCGGCAGCTGACCGAGGCGGCCCAGGCCTGGCAGGCGCAGGGCCGCGAGGCCGGGCTGCTGTATCGGGGCAGCCGGCTGGCCGTCGCCGACAAACTCTTCCTCGAACCGGGTGGCCGTGACGATCTCACGCCGGTGGAGCGGGACTTCGTTCAGGCGAGTGCGGCGCTGGCCCGGCGTACCGCTCGCAGGCGGGTCGCCGCCGCGGCGGCGCTGGCCGTGCTGCTCGTCGCCGCGCTCGGCGGGCTGGGCAGCGCCGAATACCTGCGCAGGGAGTCGAACAGGCAGCGTGACGACGCGCTCGCGCAGGCGCTCGCGCTGCGCGCCGCCGATCTGCGGCGGAGCGACCCCCAGGCCGCGATGCTGCTGAGCGTGGCCGGCTGGCGGCTGAGCCCCGGACTGCCCGAGGCCCGAGGCGCGCTCTACGACTCACTCTCCCAGAGCACGACCTCCGTCTTCGCCGACCCCGACTACACGGAAGGCACGGTGCAGGCGCTCGGCCACGACGGACGCACGCTCGTGTCGGTGAGCGGCGGCACGGCCAGGATCTGGGACGTTCCCGGCAAGCGGCGGATCGGCACGCTCACAGGCGTGGGAACGGGCGTACGTGAAGCCGCGCTCGCGCCCGACGGGCACACCCTGGCCCTCGCGGACGGCAAGGCCGCACGGCTGTGGGACACGCGGACCGGCCGGCCGCTCGGCGCCCCCATCCCGCACAAGGCCGGTGAGGATGGGGGCGGCGAGCTGGAGTTCGACAGGTCCGGGCACTACCTGGCCGTCCCTGGACGAGGCTTGCACGAATGGTGGGACGTCGCCGGCCGTAAGCGGCTCACCGCTCCCTCGGGAGCCGCGATCAATGCGATCAGCGGGAACGGCCGCTACGGTTACGCGCTCAACGGCACGACGCCGGAGCTGTGGGACCTTCGCCGCGGCAAGAGGGCGCGCATACCGACACGTCGCTCGGACAAGGGCTTCATCGACGGCCTCGCCTTCAGTGACGACGGCAGGATGCTGGCGACCGTCGAGGCTCTGTCTTCGGGCGAGCAGAGCAGGCTGCGCCTGTTCGAGCTGCCGTCCGTGTACGCGGTGATGGACGAGGAGGGCGAGTATGTCACGGATGTGGCCTTCGCCTTCGGCGATGAGTTCATCGCGACCTGGTGGAGACAGAGCACGCTGAGGTTACAGCGCCGCTCCGGATTCACCACGGCCTACCAGCGGGCCATGCCCGACCTGGTCGCCCAGCTCCGCTTCGATCTCGCCGGCCGGGCTGTCCGCTACCTGAGCGGCAGCGGCGTCGTCCACACCGAGGACGTCGCAATGGTGTTCGACCGGCCGATCACCTCCGGCGACGGTATGGGCGTGGAGATGGATCCTTCCGCCCGCGTGCTGGCCGAGATCACCACGGAGAACATCGAAGTCATGGACACGGCGACGGGACGGCCGCTGATCGCGCCGGTCGGCTGGTCGGGCACGGGGACCGCGACGGCCTTCAGCGCCGACGGCCGCCGCCTCGCCGTGGCCGGTGGCGGCAAGATCTCCATCGTGGATCTCGCCGGACGCAAGGTGTCGGCCAGGCTCAAGCTGACGGGTAACGGGGGACATGGCGCGCAGGCCCTGGCGTTCAGCCCCGACGGCCGCACACTGGCCGTGTCACGCCAGGGAGATCCCGGCCGCGTCGAGCTGTGGGACCTTGAACGGGGGTCTGTAAGGGCGACGACCGGGCACGGCGCAGCCTATATGGCCTTCCGCCCTGATGGACGGCTGCTGGTGACCGGGAACCCGTTCCAGCTCATCGATCCCGCGACGGGCGCCACCCGCCCTCCCACTCCAGGGACCGGCCGGCTCGACGGCCCCTTCGCCTTCAGCCCGGACGGCCGTCAGGTGGCCTTCTCCGGCCCGGACCGGCTCACCTTGTGGGACGGCGACGTCAGGACCCGGATCGCCCAGTTCTCCACGGTGCCGGGCAGCGAGACCGCCGTGCTCGCCTGGTCACCTGACGGGCGCACGATCGCCTCGTACGAGAAGGGCCTGCGCGTGCGACTGTGGGACGTGCCGAGCCGGCAACCGCTGGGCCTCGTCTTCGACGGTAAGCAGAGCCTGGACGAGGCCGGCGACGGGTGGGTGGCGTTCTCGGCGGACGGCACGAAAATCCACACCGCCGCCCTCGACGGCACCGTGCGCGTGCATGACGTGGACGAGCGGCACGTTGCCGCGACCGTGTGCGCACGCGCGGGCCGTACACTCACCGCCGCTGAATGGTCCCGCCACCTGCCCGGCGTCGAACCCTTCACGCTGTGCCGACCCGCGGAGTCGGCAGCCCGCGGGCCCGCATCCGGTGGCGAACGCCGTGGCGGGCGCTGAGCGAGAGCCACCAGCGGCGCAAGCGCGCCGCGGGCACGTCCCGCGCCGACTGCTTGGCCTGCCCGGTGGGCCTCGTCACGTTCGTGGCGGGTCAGGGCCAAGGTTCGGTTCTTCAACAGTCGTGGTCGAGCTGGTCCAGGATCCCCGTCAGGCTTGTGACAAAGGATGTGGCTCCGGTGAGCCTGCTCGCGGGGGTGAGAGCCGTGTAGCCGACGACGGGCATGCCGGCGGCGTTCGCGGCGCGCACGCCGTTGGGGCTGTCCTCGACGACCAGGCAGTCGCGCGGGTCGGTGCCGAACGAGGCGGCGGCGTGGAGGAAGAGGTCGGGGGCGGGTTTGCCGACGCCGCCGACGTCCTGGGCGCTGAAGACCACGCCGCGCGGCAGCAGGGGGCGCAGCCCCGTCCGGTCGAGGGTGAGGTCGATCCAGGCGTGGTCGGAGGAGGACGCCAGGCAGTAGGGGATGCCACGGCGCCGCAGCTCGGTCAGGACGGTGGAAGCGCCCTGGACGGCGTCCATTCCTTGCTTGAAGGCGGTGAAGACCCGCTCGTGGCAGCGTGCGGTGAAGTCGGCGGGGAGCGTGCCGCCGTATCGGTCGGCGACGACCGTGTGGATGTTGCGGGCGGCGTTGCCGAGGAAGTACCGGTAGGACTCTTCCAGGGTGAAGGGGAAGCCCAGTTCCGTCAGATATTCGGACAGCACACGGTGTGCGGTGGGTTCGCTGTCGACGAGGACGCCGTCGTTGTCGAAGATGACCAGCCGGGGTTTCATGGGTTCTCCGTTCGGGTGAACGTCAGGCCGAGGGCGATGGCGAGGAATGCGGCGCCGAGGAGGCAGGTCGCGCTCCAGCCGCCGACCGCGTAGGCGGAGGGTCCGGCGGCCGCGCCGATGACGCCGCCGAGGGTGTAGACGGTCATGTAGACCGAGGCGAGGCGGGCGCGGGCGTCGTCGATGCCGTAGACGACGCTCATGTTGAGCAGATGGGTGGCGTTGATGGCGGTGTCCATGGCCAGGAGCCCGATGAGGAGCCAGGCGACATGGTGTCCGCCGGCCCACAGGGCGGCGAAGGACGCGGCGCCGAGGGCCAGTGCCGCCCTGGTGAGGCGAACGCGGTCTGCTCGGTCGGCGGCACGGCCGATCAGCCGGGCGGCGACTACCGCTCCGGCGGCGCCGACCAGGGCCAGCAGACCGATCTGGGCAGGGCCGTACTCGTAGGGAGGCTCGGCGAGGCGGAGGGCGACGGTCGACCAGAACACGCCGAAGGCGGCGAAGGAGCAGGCCCCGATGAAGGAGCGCCGTCGCAGCAGGCGGTGGGTGGCGGCCAGTCGGACGGTGGCGCGCAGCTGGGCCCGGTAAGGGAGAACCAGATCGGGTGGGGAGGGCGGCATGACACGGGTGAGGACGACCGCCAGCAGCAGGGTGACGACCGCCGCCGCCGCGAACAGGGTTCTCCAGCCGGCGACCTGCGAGACCAGACCCGCGACCGTACGGGACAGCAGGATGCCGGTGAGGCCGCCGGTGAGCATCGTCCCCATGGCGCGTCCGCGTTCATCGGGAGCGGCCAGGGCGGCGGCGTAGGGGATGAGGGTGTTGACGACGGCGGCGGCGGTGAGCCCGATGAGTGCCCCGGCTGCCAGGAGGAGTCCGGCGGTGGGGGTGGCGGCGGTCAGAACCAGGGCCGCGGCGTCGGCGCAGAGCAGGACCGCCAGGAGGGGGCGGCGGGGGACGATGTCGCCGAGGGGGACGACGAGGATCAGGGCGAGGGCGTAGCCGAGCTGGCCGACGGCGATCAAGTGGTCGGCGGCGTGCGGGCCGAGGGATCGGGACATCTCCATCAGGAGGGGCTGGCAGTAGTAGAGGTTCGCGATCGTCAGCCCATAGGCCGTCGCGAGCAGCCGGACGGTCTTGCGGGAGACGGCCCGCGGAGGTCGAACCGTGGTCACCCGGACGACCCTAAGGACACGATTGGGCCGCCGGTAAGATCCAATTCCATGGTGGATGAGTGGCCCAATCCTGGAATGGATCTGCATCTGGAACTGGACGCCACCGAGGGGCTGCGGACAGGGCTGGAGCGGGCGCTGCGGGAGGCGGTGCGGTCGGGGCGCCTGGCGACCGGGACCCGGCTGCCGGCGACCCGCAGGCTCGCGGAGGATCTGGGGCTGGCGCGCGGCACGGTGCGGGCGGCCTACGACCAGCTGATCGCCGAGGGTTATCTGGCCGCGCGGCAGGGTTCGGGCACCGTGGTGGCGCTGCCGCCGCAGGTCGCGTCGGCGGCCTCAGCCGCGCCGGCGGCGGTGGAGCAGCCGCGGCACGATCTGCGTCCGGGGAGCGCGGACGCGTCGGCGTTCCCGGTGGCGGCGTGGCTCGAGTCGTCGCGGCGCGCCCTGGGATCGGCTCCGGCCGACGCCTTCGGTTACGGCGATCCGCGGGGACGCCCGGAGCTGCGGGCCGCGCTGGCCGGATACCTGGGACGGGCCCGGGGCGTGTCGGCCCACCCGGAGTCGATCCTGATCACCAACGGGTACCTGCAGGGACTGACGCTGCTCGCCGCGGTCATCGGCGGGACGTTCGCGATGGAGGACCCGGGTGTCCCGATGCACCGCGAGGCGGTCCGCCGCACCGGCGCACGGGTGATCCCGCTGCCGGTCGACGATCTCGGCGCCCGTACCGACCTCCTCGGCGGCCTGGGCGCCGACGCGGTGGAGGTCACCCCGGCCCACCAGTACCCCACCGGCCGGACCCTCCACCCCGACCGGCGGCGCGCCCTGCTGGACTGGGCGCGCTCGTCCGGCGGCCTGATCGTCGAGAACGACTACGACGCCGAATTCCGCTACGACCGCAAGCCCGTCGGCGCGCTGCAGGGCGCCGACCCCGACCATGTGGCCTACCTGGGCACGACGTCCAAGACGCTCGGTGCGGCGCTGCGGATCGGCTGGATGGTCCTGCCGCCCCGCCTGGTCGCCCCGGTCGCCGACGCCAGACTGCACACCGACCACCACACCGAGCACCTCGGTCAACTGACCCTGGCCGACCTGATCACCCGCCACGGCTACGACCGCCACATCCGCACCTCCCGCCAGCGGTACCTCCGCCGCCGGGACCAACTCCGCCACCACCTCGCAGGCCTTCCGATCGCGCTGACCGGCATCGCCGCCGGCCTGCACGCCCTGGCCCTCCTCCCCCCGGACGGCCCCACCGAGACCGACATCCGAACCGTCGCGCAGGCCCATGGACTCGCCCTCGGCTACCTGTCGGAGCGCAGCGAACTGCCCTCCACCCGCCAGGGCGTCATCATCGGCTACGGCCGTCCCCCCGACCACGCCTACACCGCGGCCTTGGACGCTCTGACCGCGACCTTCGCCGCCTGCTTCGCCCAGCCAGGGCCGTAGCGTCCGAGGCCGGCCAGGCGCGGACAGCCCAGGTAGGTCGCAGGTCCAACGCCTGCTTCACCCCTGGCCGTGGCTGCAGGAGTCCTGGGCCGGTACGGGGACGTCTGGGACGGACGTCGGTCTGGGGCGATGCCTTCGGGCGACCGCCGCGGCGCCGGTGCCGCCGGCGACGAACAGCGCGGCCAGCGCGAGCCAGCCCACGGTTTCGTGTTCGATGGCGGTGGCGGTGACGAGCACCGGTGAGACCATGGCGGCGATCGCGTAGCCGGTCTGGCTGAGGCCCTGGTAGGCGCCGGCGTTGCGCTGGTCGGCCAGTTCGAAGGCCATGCCCCAGCCGCCCGCCTCGCCCAGGATCTCGCCGAAGGCGTGGGCGAGCCCCGCCAGGAGAAGCAGGACACAGGCGGTGATCACGTTTCCGTAGCCCGCCAGCGCGTACAGACCGCATGCGAGCGCGAGCAGCCATGACGCGCGCCGGACGGCGATCCCGGCGCGACGCAGGTCGTGGACGCCGCGCGAGACACGCACCTGGAGCACGGCCACGACCACGGTGTTGAGGACCAGCAGCACGGACACGATGGCGGTGGGGGCGCCGGTGGAGGCGACCCAGAGAGGGACGCCGACGGTCAGCAGGCCGAACTGCACGGCCACGACGGCGTTGCACGCCACGCTCGCCAGATACGTGCGGTCCTTGAGCGGTGACGGTCCCTTCACGGGGGTCCCGGCCGCCTGGCCTTCCGTCGAGGCGACCATCCGGGCCGGGAGCTCCGGCACCAGGGATCCGAGCCGTGCCAGCGGTACCGTGGCCGCCAGCAGCAGGACTCCGGAGGCGGTCATCGCGGTCCGGTACGCCACGGCGCTGCCCGTCAGGAGCGCCGCGGCGGCGGCCAGGGTGCCCAGGCCGATGAAGACGTTCGTGACCACGCGCATCCGCGCCCGGACCACCACCCGTTCCGGGCCGGTGTACCACCGTGCCAGCATCGCCTGCTTCGACGTGCCGCTCGCCGAGCGCATCAGCGCGGCCAGGCAGGCGACAAGGGTGAACACGACGGCGTCCGAAGCGAGCGTGTAGGCGAGCATCGCCAGGCCGTTGAGGGCCGTGGCCACCGTCTGGACGCGATGCGCGCCGACCCGGTCGGCGAGCCATCCCGACGCGTACGAGGCCAGCACGCCCGCGCCGCCCGCGATGCCCAGCCCCAGGCCGACCGTCGTCGCACCGAGTCCGATGACAAGCGTGAAGTACAGCGTGCTGACGGTGTAGAAGACGCCGCTGGACAGCGCGAACGCCATCGTGCTGAGAGTCAGGGAGCGGCCGACGCGGTCCTCGGGGAAGAAGGTTCGGATCACGCCCCGTTCTCTCGCACCGGGGGCATGGAAACCAATGATGTAGCGTATGGGTACATGGTCGTTGTCCGGAGCGGTGGGCTCATCGCGTACGAGCTCGCGGGGATGGACGTCGCCGACGTGCGCTTCGCCGTCTCACCGATCAACGAGCTCACGCTGTCACTGCGCACGTTCCGGGACCCCGGACGCTATCCCGTGCACCTGCCCTGGCTGCGGCGCACGGAGCACGTTCGATCCGGGCTCGACCTCCCCCTGCTGCACGCCCTCACGAACGACGCGCTGTGGTCGCCCGACTATCTGACACCCCGGCCGCACGCTCCCCTCACCCGTATCGACGACGAACTCGCCGCCGTCGCGCGCGTGCCCCCGGAACGCATGCTCGCCGACCTGCGCGCCCTCCATCCCGGGCGGCTGCCCGCACCGTTGCGGGGCGACCCGGCAACCGTTCGCGCACGCATCACGGAGGCGCTGCGGATGTACTGGCGCACCTGCTTCGCGCCGTGGTGGCCACGGATGCGGACGGTCCTGCAGGCCGACATCATCTACCGCGGACAGGTCATCTCCGCACACGGTCTGGCGGCGATGTTCGCCGGCCTCAACGAGCGGGTCCGCCTGGACGAGGGCGTCGTACGCGTTCGCCTGGTCAGCAACGCCGGCTACCGCCGGTCCACCGGCGGAGAAGGGCTCACCCTGGTGCCGACGCTCTTCGGCAGGGGCGTGACCGCCCCGATCTCACCGGAAGAGCCACCCCTGCTCATGTACGGCACGCGCGGCGCCGGAACGCTCTGGAAGGCGGAGTCCCGCCGTTCCCCCGCGGCGCTCACCGAACTCCTCGGCGCGACGCGCGCGGGCCTGCTCACGGCGCTGGAGACGCCGGCGTCCTCGACAGAGCTCGCCGGCCGCCTAGGCGTCACCACCTCGGCCGTCAACCAGCACCTGCGAGCTCTGCGCGACGCCGGCCTGCTCACCAGCGCACGCCACGGCCGCTCGATCCTGTATCTGCGTTCGGAGCTCGGCGACGCCCTCATCACGGACGAAGCCGCGGAGGACTCCGAAGACACGCGGTGACAGGCCGCCGAGCTGGTGGAGCCGCTCGTCCGGGAACGTGGATCGTTCTCTCGCTAGCGCGAGGGCGTGGTGTCTCCGAGGGAGACGAGCAGGCGGCGCAGGAGGGCGGCGAGGTGGTCGCTGTCGGCGGGATCGAGGCCGTCCAGGAGCCGGCGCTCGTACGCCAGGTGCTGTTCGACCAGCGTGTTCACCAGGCGCAGACCCTCGTCGGTCAGGGAGACGAGGACGCGGCGCCGGTGGTCCGGGTCGACTGCACGGTCAACCAGTCCCTTGTCCATGAGCCGGTCGATGCGGTTGGTCAGAGCCGCCGAGCTGACCATGGCGGCAGCACTGAGTTCACCGGCGTTGAGCACGTGAGGCGGTCCGGCGCGCAGCAGGGTGGCCAGCACGTCGAACTCCCATGGCTCGATGCCATGAGCGGCGAAGTTCTCCTTGAGCGCGCGTTCTATGAGGCGGGAGGAGCGGGACAGCCGGCCGATGACGCCCATGGGCGAGACATCCAGGTCGGGGCGGACCATCTGCCATTGAGCGATGATCGCGTCCACTCCGTCACGAGGATCGAGGGTCGTCATGGGCCTCCTCCGAAGGTGCGGAATACCCGGTAACACTTCGACATGGAAGTGTTTGACATCGCGCGACTGCGTGGTCTAAGTTTTCGACATCGAAGTTTTCGATGGAGGAGTGAGTGACATGAAGGTCCTGATTGTCGGCGCCACCGGTTACATCGGAACCGTGGTCGCCGACCACTTGACCGAGGCGGGCCACGACGTGGTGGAGCTGTCCCGTTCCGGCGACGGGCCGGACCGGGGGCGCGCCCGGCGCGTCGGCGACCTGACCGACCCGTCCTCATTGAGCGCGGCGGTGACACCTGACATCGACGCGGTGGTCAACCTGGCGACACCCACGGGTGACCCCGATGCGGACGCCGCCGCCGTGGCCGCGTTGACGGAACCGCTCCGGGGCACCGGGCGAGCGTTCGTCTACACGAGCGGCGTGTGGGTCCTCGGCGCCACCGGCCCCGAACCCGCCGGTGAGGACGCCCCGACGAACCCCATCCCGATCGTCGGCTACCGGCCGGCCATCGAGCGCCAGGTGATCAACGCAGCCGGGCACGGCGTGCGGTCCGTGGTCATCCGCCCGGGCATCGTTCACGGGCGTGGCGGCGGGATCCCGGCGCTGCTGGTGGACCTGGCACGCAAGCACGAAGCCCCACGCTACGTCGGGGCGGCTACGGTGCGCTGGCCCATGGTGCACGTCGACGATCTGGCCGATCTCTTCGTGGCGGCGCTGGAGCGGGCACCCGCCGGAACGCTGTGGCACGGAGTCACGGAGCCCGCGGTGCCCGTGCACGAGCTCGCCGCCGCAGCCGGCGACGCCGCCGGCGTCTCGGGGCGACCCCAGGCGTGGCCGCTGGAGGAGGCACGCGCGACGCTCGGCGAGGCGTTCGCCGACGCCCTGGCCCTCGACCAGAGCGTCAGCGGCGATGCGGCGCGTCGTGAGCTGGACTGGCGGCCCCGGCACGAGGACGCTGTGGCCGAGCTTCGCGCCGGCTCCGCCAAGTAATCTCGCACGACGACGTAAGGCCGGCGGTCTGGCCGCGGCTCATCGAACGCATCGTCGGGACCTGAGCAGATCCAGCCCACCGAGGGTCGCACCTTTGGCCCTGCCCCCCTCAAGCGGCGCATGAACGTGCGTGGCGGTCGCCCTCCGGGGCGACCGCGGGTCGCAACTACCTCGCCGGTGCGCTGCATGCCTCCGACCTGGCGTCCGTGAAGGCGTATCAACCTCTCCGTGGTCACCCCCCGGGAGGCGCAGACAAGATCGGGCCGATGCCATGAGCACGTGCTTCCTGATAAGAAGCTGGATACCAGCGCGATGTCGTGGAGCCAGTGAGGTCTTGCCACCTGGGGCAAGAGCCATTGCCAATGCACGGCCCCAATGCCCCGGTTGCGCCATCAGGCGACCTGCCGTGGCCAGCAGGAGCCAACTGAGCCGACGGCATGTGTCTTCTCCGCCGCTTCGAACTCACCGGCCCTGCCGGCCCTTTTGACCAGACGCCCCCAACGCGGCGACCGCTGGAACTGCGCGCCGATCATGCCACCGCTCGGTGTGGGCTGCCGCGCCAAGATCGTGGACATGCTGCACAGCCCGTCGCGTACGCGGGCCTCGGCCGGATGGCTCGTGGGCCAGCGCGGAACCGTCGTGGGCGTGCTCAGAAACGGCACCCTGGCGCTGCTCGAACTAGACGGCGAGCCACACATGTTTCCAGGCGGAGTACGGCGCTGGTCGGTGCACTGGGATGACCCGCTCGTGTACACGGTTCAGCCTGGCCCCGACGACTCCCCCGATGAAGGCGAGACAGTCACCGAACTGGCAGCGGGCTTCGCCGCGGGCGCCACCACCGCATGGCGCTACATCCGTGAAGCCATGACGCTGCCGGCCGACCGCTCGCCCGGCCTGGACCAGGCGTTACGAGCCGCCCGGCATGCCGGCTACGCCTTCGTGGTGCTGGACGGCACCCTGATCCCCATCGATCGAGTCGCCGCCGACCGGCCCTACTACTCCGGTAAGCACAAGAAACACGGTATGAACATCCAGGTCCTGGCCGCCCCCGATGGCACGCCGTTGTGGACCTCCGGCTCCCTTGCCGGGTTCGGTGCACGACCTCAGGGCCGCTCGGATCTGGGGCATCGTGCACCGCCTGAAAGCTGCCGGACTGATCGCCCTGGCTGACAAGGGCTACGTCGGCGCCGGTGAGCCCGTGCGGGTGCCCTACAAGGTGAAGAACAAGCCGGCCTCACAGAAGACTGCCGACTCCTCGCATGCCAAGCTCCGCGGACCAGGTGAACGCGCCAATGCGCAGTTGAAGACCTGGCGCATCCTCCGCAAGCTACGCTGCTGCCCTCTTCTCGTGGGTCAGCTCGCCAAGGCCATCCTTATCCTTCAACTCCGCGAGGCAAGTTGAAAAGCACTCAATGGTCGATGGATCAGAATATTGTCCGAGCAGATCGCCATAAAAACAGCGCACTGTTATCCTGGATGCCAGAAACGCGAAACAGGCAGCGATTGACGACATCAAATGCATCGTCGACAAGAACGGCTGAGAAGACAATGTCATCTGGTACCCGTAATCACTGGACTCCTGCCAGGCCTCCTGAGGACGGCATCGCAGCCCAGCGCGTGCGCGAGTGGATCGATGCTGGCGAGGGCGGACTGGACGCCGTAGGGCTCAACCTCTCCGGCGCCGACCTCTCCCACGGCGACTTCTCCGAATCATGGTTCACCGGCGCAAAGCTGGTGAACCTGCGGCTGAGAGGAGCGGAGTTGTACCGCTCGGACGCCCACGGTGCCGACTTCAGCGGAGCAGACCTGACGGAATGCTCGTTGGTGCGAGTCAACCTTGATGACGCGGTCATGCGAGGGGCTATCCTTGACGGAGCGAATTTGGTGAAGGCGTCTCTTTATGGTGTTGACGCATCAGGGGCAAGTTGTCGCGGAACGCAGTTCATGGGTTCTTCGTTGCTGGGGGTGAATCTTCGTTCCGCAGATCTCAGCAATGCTGTGTTTCAAGAAAATTCATTCAAGGTCACATTGGATCAAAACACCAAGCTCGTTGGTGCATCTGGGTCCGTTTTCGGGCCTGTGGTGATCGTTGAAAATGGGATTTCCCGCGAACTCTCCGGTTCTGCGCTCGAAGAATGGCTCACACTCAAAGGTGGGTCGCTGCGTGTCATGACGAATGATCGGTAGCTTATTCCGTCCCCGCGTCGACAAGGACGGCATGCTCACCCAGCGGCCCGAATGGTTCTTCGACGAGTGGGAGAACTCGCACGACGAGCTGCTGAACTGACGGCGACGCGTTTGGTGCCGATCGCGCCACCAGCGATCGGTCAACCGCGCTCATGCCCGCATCCGCGCCTGCGGCGAACACGCCGTTGCCACCTTGAAGACCTGGAAGGTCCTGGCCCGACTGCGCTGTTGCCCGCACCACACCACCCGGATCGACCAGGCCATACAGACATCTCACTGTGGGCGTCGGAGACGGCGAACGAGGGCCAACACTCGCATCGGAAGCCGACCCCATCAGATTTGGCTGCACTGACAAGCGGCCTTTGACGAACTCGTACGAGCCACAGAGGGCGTGTCCCGCGTCATGATTTCTGGCAGAGGTCCATGCTTGTCCTCTGACCAAGGAGTCCGTGATGCCTCAACCCCCTGCGATCCCGGTCGATGAGAAGGTCCGGATCGTGCTGAGCATTCTGGCCGGAGAGATGACGGTGGCCCAGGCCGCCCGCCGTGCCAGAGTCTCGGAACAGTCGATCGGCACCTGGAAGCGTCAGTTCATCGAGAACGGCCGCGCAGGCCTCGTAGCAAAGAACTCACGCACCCCCAGCCGCGAGGCTCAGCTCGAAGCCGAGATCGAGGAGCTGAAGACCGCCCTCGGCGAAGCCCACGTCGAGCTGCGGGTGTGGAAGAAGTCGGCCGAGCACCGCCTGGCCCCTTCCAAGACCTCGAGGTGATCCGCACCGAAGCGGGGATGCCGACCTCGAGGTTCTGCCGCCTGACTGGCATCCCCGAGCGGACCTACCGGCGCTGGCAGGCACGATCGCGCAACGAGCTGCCGGTCCGCGGCCCGTGGCCGGCGCCTGTCGCAGAGGCGGTGGAAGCGTACGTGATCAAGCATGCCGAGGCCCACCCCGCCTGGGGCCACCGCAAGATCTGGGCGTTATGCCGCTTCGACGGCCACCAGGTGTCCGCCTCGACGGTGGAGCGGATCATGCGCCGCCGCAGCCTGCTCCAAGGACGCGACCACACCGCCGAGGTCCGGGCCTGGGCGGCGGAGCGGCGCGCAGCATTCGCTCAGATCCCAACAGGACCGAACCAGGTCTGGCAGCTGGACTTCACCGAGTTCGAGACCAGCTCGGGCGGGACCTGGCGGATCGCCGGCTGCGCCGACTACCACGCGAAATACGAGTTCGGCTGGCATGTGGCCACCACCAGAACGCCAGTGACGCCATCGCTGCCCTCCGGCTGGCCCTCGATGAGGTCACCGCGTTGCTGGGCCGTCCGCTGATCGATGTGGTGACCGATCCGGCCACCGGACAGATCCGCCCGGTCACCGTGGTCACCGACAACGGACCCGCGTTCAAGTCGATTGCGTTCGCCCGCTTCTTCGCCGCCCATCCCGAGCTCAAACACGTCCGGACCCGCAAGAAGTCGCCGCACACCAACGGCGTGCGGGAACGCGCCTTCGGCTCGCTCAAATACGAGCGGCTCTACCGCGAGGAGATCCCCGACGGTCCCACCCTCGCCCTGAACGCCCATGCCTACCGCGCAGAGTTCAACACCCAGCGCCCGCACGAGGGCATCGCCATGAACCGGCCGATCGAGGTCTACCTCGGTCAGGCCGACCCGACGACCCCCAACTTTTCCCGCCCAGAAACCCTGCCACCTTCTTGACGCGGGACATGTCGGCAAGGCCGAGGTACTCAGCGCCCGGACGGTGCGGCTGCTCCACTCGTGCCTGAATCGTGCGGTGAAGTTCGCCCAGGCCCGCGACAAGGTGAAGCGCAATGTCGTGGGCCTCTGCGAGATCCCGGAGGGCAAGGAAGGCCGCCCGTCCAAGTCCCTCACCCTCGACCAGGCGACCGCCCTGCTCGACTCAGCCGAGGGTACGCGCCTGTACGCCTACGTCGTCCTCTCGCTGCTGATCGGCGCCCGTACGGAAGAGCTACGGGCGCTCACCTGGAAGGAGTCGATCTCGTCGGCGACCCGGACAAGGACATCCCGCCGTGGATCGCCGTGTGGCGCTCCGTACGCGAGGGAGGCGACACCAAGACCAAGCGCTCACGGCGCTCCCTGGCGCTGCCCAAGCGCTGCGTGGAAGCGTTGAAGGCGCATCGCGAGCAGCAGCGGAAGGACAGGAAGGTGGCCGGGCGAGAAGTGGCAGGATCACGGGCTCGTCTTCGCCTCGCTCGTCGGCACACCTCTCGACGCCCACAATGTCCGACGCGCGTTCCGGAAGATCGTAAAGGACGCCGGGATGCCCGCGTACTACTGGACGCCCCGCGAGATGCGGCACAGCTTCGTCTCGCTGCTGTCCGACTCCGGCGTCCCCCTGGAGGACATCGCCCGACTCGTCGGCCACAGCGGCACGGCGGTCACCGAAGCCGTCTACCGAAAGCAGATCCGCCCCGTACTCCTGCAAGGAGCGGCGGCGATGGACACCCTCTTCGCCCGGTAGTCACTCACCAACGCGAAAGGGTGCCATCCTGATGGATGACACCCTGCTCGACCAGCGTCGAACTGGTCGGGACGACAGGATTTGAACCTGCGACCCCTTGACCCCCAGAACGTGGGAGTAGGGGTTTCCGCTGGTCAAACGCCTAGCACCAGAAGCGGATCACGTTCACTGACCTGCGCATCGTTCCGGTGCGTGAACTGCGTTTGGTCCCAAACTGGTCCCAGTGCTTGTGGGCGGCTCGCAGCAGGCAGGCGATCTCGGGATGCCTGAGATCACTTCGGAGAAGCCGCCAACTCCGTCCCCGGCAGGTGGCTCGAAGAGCGCAGAATCGCTCTCTTCCCAGTTCGAGTCACGGATACGACGGACGACTACGGCAAGCGTGCTTCTGCTGGCGGCGATAGCTGCAGTTGTCTCGTTCCGGCACATGCATGAGCTGGCCCTGAAGCACGGCGAAGACGAGATCGCAGCAGCGCTCATCCCCCTTGCGGTTGACGGGACCATCGTCGTCGCGTCCATGTCCCTTCTCCTGGCCAGCCGGCCGGCCGCCGTGGCGGCGCATTGCCATGGATCATGCTCGTCATCAGCAGTCTCGCCAGCCTTGGAGCCAACACTGCCGTCGCGGAGCCCACGCTCGTCGCCCGCTTGATCGCCGGCTGGCCGAGCTTCGCTCTAATCGGCGCGTACGAAATACTGATGAGCCAGCTCAGGATGCTCGCGCAACGTGGATCGGATCCGGGCGCGGGAAAGCACAGTCAACAGCGCACTCCCTCTTCCCGCGTGGAGCCCGCTCGGACGCTCCAGCTCACGGCGTGGCAATGGGCGCAGGCGAATCGCGATCAGCAAGGTAGGATTCCCAGCGGCTTGGCAATCGCGCAAAACTTCGGCCGCTCCCCGCGGTGGGGACGCCTCGTCAAGAGAGCAGGACTCGCCGGAGAACTACCTTCACGCGGCCGCGCCGACTCGCAGATCGATGCTTGTACGTGACGCTCTAATTGGACCCGTCCGCTCGTGGAACGTCGGGATCATCGGGTTCGTTTGACCGGGTGTGGAGAGCAGCACAAGTAAGAGACGCCCGCGGAATCGGGATCGCCGACGCGGCAGCAGAGCCCCGCACGCGACCAACGCACCGCGCAGTTCCCCGGCCCCCTCAAACGGCTGGCAGCGCTTCTGGGAGAACAGGATCCGCAAACAGTCCCAGACTCCCGAGAATCTCTGGTTGACCTGGGGTCTGCCCGCGGCCGGCGTGTTGATCGGCTTCGAATTCATGTACTACGCCGTCTTCGCTGACGTACTTGGCGGTACGAGCGTCCTCGGGGTTCTCGGGGCCGCCGCCTGCGCGTTCGCCGCCCTCTTCGCCAGAGGCCTGCACGAGTACATCAGTTACCGGAGAACCGAAGAATTCCCCTTTCGCGTCGTGGGCACCGTCACGGGTATCGGGGCGGCGGTCGCCGTCCTCATCCAGCTCGTCTTCATGAGCTGAGGACGGTCCGGGCTCTCGGCTCGGCGGTTGGCAACGGCCCTGCCATTCTGGTGGCATGTTGGCGATCACGGCGTGGATCTGTCGGTGATGACAGCGTTGGGGCCTGACGGTGGCGGTGCCAGAGCGATCGGCGTTAGACGTTCTCGATCGGGCGGTACCCGGTCGACAAGAGCGCGGCCAGTCAGCGGATATCGGGCAGCGCGCCTTCCTGACTCACGGCTGCGGGCGGTTCACCGCCGACCAACGATGTGCGTGTAGTAGATCTTGCGACTCAAGCTCTCTGTCAACCCGCCGGCACCGCATGCGTGAAAGCCAGAACGACCGTCCCGAAACCGGTATTGGGCTCAAATGATCAGCGCACCACATAAGTTGATCTTGTGGTGATGGAAGGTCGTGTGCGGGACGGTCCCGCCGTGGGAGGCAGGTGCTCTTAGTACTGCAACGGCACTTGTGGGATGGGACGGCCGCGTCTGCGGTAGTGAAGCGGCGGGCTTGGGCTTGTCGGCGGCGGCGCCATCGCGACCAGGCGAGGACGTGGTGGGGTGCATGCCGGGGTTGCAGGAGAAGGTGGACCAGCAGGCGCCGTGTTTCGTTGACGGTCAGGGGGATGAGATCATGATCGTCTGGTGGAGTGTCGGCGCGTGCTCGGTCCCGTTTGCCTCAGCCGCGGTGACTGCGAGAAAAGCGTGGGCCAGCATCGACAAGGTGATGTGCCGGTACCAGCCGGTGTAGCTGCGTACCTGGTAGTGGTCCAAGCCGGCCTCGTTCTTGGCGGACTGGAAGCACTCTTCGATGGCCCAGCGCGATCCGGCGACCCGCAGCAGTTCATCCAGGGTGGTGCGGGCGGGCCCGTAGCACACGTAGTAGGCGATGTCGTCAGGGTTGGTCAGGGAGCGGCGGGCCAGAACCCAGTGGCCGCGACCGGCCACACGCAGCGGTCGGATCGGCACTCGCGCCCAGGCGTACAGGCGCTGGCCGTGAGCGCCGTCACCGCACGAACGGCGTCGCCAGGCTTGCGCGGGTAAGGAGGCCACCAGCTCATCGACCCGCCGCTGCTGCAATTGCATGCTGACGACGGTGTCGTCGCGCCGGATGGCCAGCACGTGGAAGACGTCGCGCTGCTCGAGCCACACGCGCAGGGATTTGGCCTGGCCGTAGGCTTCGTCAGCGGTGAACCACGTGAAGGGCACCTCGGCTTGCAACGCCCGAGTGAGCATCGCCTTGGCCAACTGGTGCTTGGTGGCGAACTGCACATGATCGTCGATACCGGCCTGCCGGCAGCGGGCGCGATCGTCGGTCCAGGAGGCGGGCAGGTACAACTCCCGGTCGATCAACGCCCGGCCTCGCGAGGAGGCGTAGGCAAGGAACACGCCGATCTGTCAGTTCTCGGTCCGACCCGCCGTACCGGAGTATTGCCGTTGCACGCCGGCGGAGCGCGCGCCTTTCTTGAGGAACCCCGTGTCGTCAATGATCAGCACGCCGTCACGGTCGGCGAGATGAGCCATCACATAGTCGCGAAGGTCATCGCGAACCGCGTCGGCATCCCAGTCGGCCGTGCGCACCAGCCGCTGCATGCCGTCCGGGCTGATCTGGCCGGCGAACTCGGCCAAAGTCCAGCCGTTCTTGCGCTCCAGCCCCGCGAGCAGACCTCATATGTAGGCGAGCACCCGCTCACGCGGCTCCGAGCGAGCAAACCGTCCCGCGATCCGCTGATGCAGCTCCGCCAGCCCTGCCGACCACACCTCAAGATCCACCACTGTCATGAGACACAGAATGATCACCAAACGGGCCGATCTACACAAGTGCCGTTGCAGTATTAGAGCTCCTAACAAAGGACCTATCGAGGCGTCGCCAGCAGATGATCGCGGCGGCGAGGGTCATGAACGCTTCGTGGATGTCGTCGCGGATCTCCCAGCGGATGCGCAGGCGGCGGAACCAGTGCAGCAGGGCTATCGTGCGTTCGATGACCCAGCGATGAACGCCCAGCCCGGAGCCGTGCGGGGTGCCGCGCCGGGCGATGTGCGGACGAATGCCGACGCGCCAGACCCGGCGGCGGTAGACGTCATGGTCGTAGCCGCGGTCGGCGTACAAGCAGGCAGGACGCTTACGGGGCCGGCCGTGCCGCCCTCGCACCGGCGGGATCGCCTTGATCAGCGGCAGCAACTGGGTGACGTCGTTGCGATTGCCGCCGGTCAGCGACAACGCGAGCGGGATGCCGTTGCCGTCGGCGATAACGTGGTGCTTCGAGCCCGGCTTGGCACGGTCGACCGGGCTCGGCCCGGTTTTGGGCCGCCCTTGAGCGCCCGGACGTGCAAGCTGTCGATCACCGCCTTGGACCAATCCAGCTGACCGGCGGCGTGCAACTCGCCCAGCAACAGCCGGTGCAGCTGGTTTCAGACGCCGGCCTGATGCCAGTCCCGCAACCGCCGCCAGCACGTCATGCCCGAGCCGAAGCCCAGCTCCTGCGGTAGAAACTCCCACGGGATGGCGGTGTAGAGCACGAACAAGATCCCGCACATCGCCTTCCGGTCATCCAGCCGCTTGCGCCCCGGATGATGCGTGCGCCGCTGCACCTTCGGTAACAACGGCTCGATCCGCTCCCACAAGCTGTCCGAGACGATCCACGGCAGCTGCTCACCTTTCCTCACACCAACCAACGACAATCATCACCGTGAGGATGGGGGTCATCTCATTCTGTTATGACCTCTTAGCGGTCGGCCGTTCCCCGGCGCCGCTTCATCTTTGTTATCCAGAAGCTGAGCCAGAAGAAGGCGTCGGCTTGCTGCCACCACAACAGAATCGCCAGGGGGACGGCCAGGAGGACGACGACCGCTTCCCTCGGATTCACGATTTGCATGAAACCGGCCTGCGGATCCAGCACATTGCCACTTGGATCGGCAGGGTCATAGAGCACCTGTCGCTGATCGTCGATCAGGGGACTCCCCTGCCAGCGGGAACCATCGACTCGCGTCCGGATGTGCCTACCGTCGCGTGTGGTGAACCTGACAATGGCATCGTCAGACGAATAGCGGCTATGTTCGGTGCGGACAACGGTGGCCATAGCCGACACGCCGCTCTCCCGCAACCGCTGCACCGCTCTGTAATCATTCACCGTGGCCACCGACATGCCGATTGCTATGAGCATCAGCGCGATCGCGATCTGGCCGTGAATGGAGGAGAGACGGTCCCGCATCGATGTCCGGGGATGAGGATCGGAGCTCACCTGCGAACTGTCTGCCCCCTCTTGCTTTCCACTACGCCTGCGCCTCTTGCTCCTACCGGCGCTGCCCATTCGACCCCGTTTCTCCTTCAGCCCACTATGAGATCAACGATCTGGCCTGAGCAGAGTTCCCGGGTAGCGGTCCGGGCCACGGGCCGGCGCGGCAGACAGTCGCAGCTCACGGTTACCCAGGATTGCCAGCCGGGCGGTGCTGACACGTCGTATCCCGCCGGACTCCTACCTAAGAAGCCCGAACCTGTGCGGTTTCGGCCTCACCTGACACACCTTCACGTAGCCCACCTGGTCGGCGAGGACGCCGCCCGAGTCCAGGACGCCATCTACGCGGTCACCGAGACGGCCTCACAGGCCCTCGCCGTCGCCGTCGGCCTGCACCGGCACCCCCGCCCGGCGACGTGCCCGGCCTACAACCTGCTCACCGACGCCGAGTGGGAGCCGCTGGCCGACGGCGCCCTCGCCCGCCGACTGGCCTACGGCTGCGAGCTGCAGCCCGGACACCCGGGCCTGCACGCCGCCCAGGCGCAAGGCGGAACTGGTCGAGCTGCCCACCTGCAGAGCCCGGCGACGCGGGCCGGACCCCAAGGGCGTCGACGACGAGGGCTGCAGCCTGTTCGCCGACCACGCCGGCGCGCACGCGGTAGGCCAATGGCTCGGAGACCTGGAGCTTGAGCCGGAACACCGTCACACCGGCCGCTGACCTGGCCGAACATCACACGGGACCACGGGCATCCTGTGGTCCCGTGGATGGGACGGCGCGGCCGCCGGCAGGCCACTGCCGGCAGCGACCCGGCCTGCTTCCGGAAGCACCCCCGCTAGCAGCGCGAAACCGGCACTGACCTGGCGGGTAGCTGTAGCAGCCCGCCATCGACCTGGGTCACGTCCACGGATGTGGTGTATGAATCGATCTTCGCGTGATCCTGTTTCTGCAGGTTAAGCGGTAAGCGTCTGCGGCAGTGGATTCTGTGTGGGTGTGTCGCCGGGCAGCGCCCTAAGGCGGGCCTTGGCGAGAGCCTCCAGGCCCATGTAGCGGCGAGCTTCGACCCACTTATCGGTCTGCTCGGCCAGTACTGCCCCCACGAGGCGGACGATGGCCGGCCGGTCGGGGAAGATGCCAACCACGTCCGTGCGGCGGCGGATCTCCTTGTTCAACCGCTCCTGCGGGTTGTTCGACCAGATCTCCTTTGGAAAGGCGGCGAACGCGATCAGCTCGTCGCGGGCAGCGTCCAGATGCCCGGCCGCAGCGGGATGCTTGGCCTCCAAAGTCTGGACGACCCAGGCGTGCTGAGCTTTGACGGCGGCAGCGTCAGGCTGGTCGAAGATGGTGCGCACCAACGTGGCGACGAACGGCTGAGCGGACTTGGGCACCCCGGTGAGGAGATTACGCAGGTAGTGGGTGCGGCAGCGCTGCCAGGACGCACCCGGCACAGTCGCACCGATCGCGGCAACAAGACCTGCGTGGGCGTCGGAGATAACAACTGCACGCCGGACAGACCGCGGGCGAGAAGGCCGCGCAGGAACGCCAGCCAGCCCGCGCCATCTCCAGCGGAGGTGACCTCCAGACCGAGGATCTCACGCCGGCCGTCGGCGTTGACGGCGGTGGCCACCAGCACGTGAACGTTGATGATCCGCCCGCCCTCACGCACCTTCTGCGTCAGCGCGTCCAGCCAGACGAAGGTGTAGGGGCCATTGTCGAGTGTCCGGGTGCGGAAGGCTTCGACCTGTTCGTCGAGGACCTTGGCCCTCTGCGAGACCGGACTTTTGGAGATGTTCTTGATGCCGAGTTGCTCGATCAGCTTGTCCACCCGTCTGGTCGACACACCCAGCAGATACGAGGTGGCCACCACACTGATCAGTGCCTGCTCGGCCCGCCGCCTGCGTTCCAGCAACCGGTCCGGGAAGTACGAGCCCTGACGCAACTTCGGGATCGCCAGCTCGATCGTGCCGGCCCTGGTGTCCCACTCCCGCGCCCGGTAGCCGTTACGCGAGTTCATGCGGTCTCTGCTGCGCTCGCCGTAGGCCGCTCCGCACAAGCTGTCGGCCTCGGCCGACATCAACGCCTCGGCCATGGTCTTCACCATGGATCTCAACACGTCGGGGTTGCTTGTCTCGATCTGCTTCGCCAGCCACTGTCCAGCCGTCACACTGTTGTCCACGGCCATCGCCCTCTCCTTTGACCTCGGATAGCACTCAAAGGATCACGCGATGGCCGTCCCTCTTTCACGACTGCCACACTTGTGGCCAGGTCAAACTCTTACACCACTCCCGTGGACGCAACCTTCGGCGCCCCTGCGCGGGTCACAAGCTCAGGCCGGACGGTGCCGCAACCGTGCATCACCACAGGTCAGCCATATCCGCCTGGTCGTCCCCTAGCGGTATTCCGCCGGCAGTCCCACATAGGGACCGAAGCAAGTGCTGAAGTCGGGATAGCAGGAGAAGTATTCGAGGCCTTCGTTGGCGTTTCCGGTGGTCATCCAGACATTGACCTTGGTGGCCCCGCCGGCGACGTCCGCGTTGACGGGAAGGGTCGCGGGCCCAGATTCGTCGCACCAGGTGCTGGAACTCTGCCAGTCCAACCGCCGTCCGGAGTTGGCTATCCTGGTGTCCGCGTACACCCGCCGGCACCCGACTGCCTTGAACGCTCCGGTGACGCCGACCGATCGGTTGTACCAGGTGACCGTGCCTTTGTAGTAGCTCGCCCCAACCTCGATCGAGAAGGTGCTGGTGGGGTAGGCGGCGGCGGTGGCGGGCGCCGCCGCGAAGACCATCCCGGTAACCGACGCCACCGCGGCCACGACCGCGCCGACCTTCCTCGTGCGGCTCTGCGCCTTCGTTATGTCCTTCAGCCTCACCATGACAACCACTCCCAGGTGCTTCGAGTACGGGTGCACAAGCCACGTATCACCGTCGTGCGGAGGCGACCGCCTCAGATCGGGCAGTGAACGTTGCCGCCGTTGTTCGGCGACACCACTCAACCTCGCGTGGACTTTGCGCCGCAAAGCATTCGAGCCAGTTCAAATCCACCGCGACGACTGCTAGCGTCGGGGCGGTGCTCGCGCTGCGTGTAGACGCCGACACGGTGTCCAGGACCCGGTTGTCGCCCTCTCCGGCGTCGGAGTCCATGGCGTGGTTGAAGCTCACCGCCGCGTCGAGACGGCACCCGGTGTTCGGAGATCCCGGACCACTCGCCCGCGCGTCTCTTGCCCATCCGGATGTCGCCCTGCTCGCGGACCTGATGCCGCAGAACGGCGACACCTACACGCCCGACCTGCTCACCCCGCAGCCAGGGACGGACGTGCAGCGTCGTGACCTGCTCGACGAGCAGATCGCGCAGATCGAGGCCACAGCGCAGGGCGACGTCGAAACCCAGGTCTTCACCTACACCCGGACCCACTGGAGCAGGCCACTGCGGGCCACGACCCGCCGGATCGCGGAGTCGGGGCGGATGCAGCGACGTCTCGCCAACGGTCTCGCCCGATTCTGGCGAGATACCCTCTCCGACGGCTGGCCCGAACTGCGCTCGATCATGGATCAGGACATCGCCCATCGCGCGACGGCCATCGCCACCCATGGCATCGGCCGAGCGCTCGGAGCACTTCACCCCGACATCAATTGGGCTGGCGACGCTGTCACCCTCGCCAAGTGGTGGGATGGCGAAATCGATGTCACTGGCCGGGACCTGGTCCTGGCCCCCGGCGTGCTCAACTGGCCCCACGTCATCATCCAGGTCGATGTCCCCGGGCAGTTCGTCCTCTACTACCCCGCCCAGAGTGTCGGAGCCAGCCGGGACCGCAGTCCTGGAGGGATCGCGCAAGTGGTCGGCAACGCCCGAGCGGCCCTGCTGGCGGACCTCGAAACCGCCCGGTCGACCGCAGAACTCGCCACCCGGATCGGATACAGCCCGGGCACCGTCTCCTACCACCTCAACGCACTGCACCGCGCACGCCTCGTCACCAAGGTCAGAGAGGGGCGCTACGTGTTGTACCAGCGGACCGCACAGGCAGCACGTCTACTGGAAGAATCCCGCGACTAGGGCGTATTTCCCGGAGTTGACGGTGGCTGGATTCGGCTCTGTGCAGGATCTGCTCGGATCAGGAGTGTGGGTGCCAGGAACCGAGCTGGGCGTCGGTCATGGTGGCGATCTCGTTGTGGACGTGGCTCCAGGCGGCCCATACGCTGCGGCCCCAGGTTTGGACCAGGTCGATGTGCTCGCCCACGGAGGAGGCCATAGTGACGTCGAAGACCGTGACCTTGCCGACGTTGTCTGGCGGGGTGAAGCGGGGCCAAGACGGGACGGTGTTGGCCAGGTAGCCGTGGGCGTTGCGAGCTTGCAGACCGGTGAATCCGCGTTCAAAGACCAGGTAGAGGCCGTTCAGCGCGAACGCCACGGCGATCGGTTTGGTGCCTGCGCTGACGTGTTGGGCGCCGTAGGCGTCCACACAAGTTTGGTGCCAGATGGCGAGCCGGGCGGGATGGGCATGGTTGAACGCGGCGACCTCGCCAGAAAGCCGCAAGCACTCGGGCGAGGCGTTGTATCGGGTTTCGTTGCTCGTCCGTCGTTCGTCGGGCAGTTCAAGGCGGCACCCGGGGCACACACTCATGCGGTTCAGGTTATGTTCTTGATCGCCGAACCGGGTCGCGGAGCCAGATCTTGATGGACGCGACGTCGATGGTTCCCTGGTAGATGCGTTCGCGCTTATCGAAGCGCGTGGCCACCGCCCGGAACTGCCGCAGCTTGTTGAAGCAGCGCTCGACGGTGTTGCGCTCCTTGTACCACTCGGCGTCGAAGTTGGGCGGGCGGCCTCCGGCTGAGCCACGCTTGAGCCGATTGGCCTTCTGGTCCTCTTTGACGGGGATGACCGCCTGAATACGTCAGCTTCCTCATCTGCGGGAAGGTCATCGAGCTCGCCAACGCGTTGTCCTTCGCCCTGCTCAGCGGGGACTTCGACGCCGAGCGCGCCGCGACGTCAATCCGGACCCTGATCGTCCCTCCCGGCAACAGCCAGATTTTCTACACGCTGCTGGAGCTGGTGGGGGTCATCCTGCTCGTGCTGCTGCTGGTCACCTTCATCATGCGCTCAGCGCTCGTGCTCGTCCTGGTCGTGGGCGCTCCCCTCGCCCTGGCCTGCCATACCCTGCCCCACACCATCGGGGTCGCCCGCTTCTGGTGGCGCGCCTTCGGTGGGCTGCTCATCATCCAGGTCGCCCAGTCGCTCACCCTCACGCTCGCCGTGCGGATCTTCTTCAACCAGGACGGCCGGCTCCTGCTGGGCATCGCCCCCACCGGCCAGTTGGTCAATCTCCTGCTCGCCATCTGCCTGCTGATCATCCTGGTGCGGATCCCGTCGTGGATCTCCCGGCAGATTCTCATCGGCGGCGGAAGGAGTTCCGCCATCACCCGCATCGTGAAGAGCGTGGTGGCGTACAAGCTCACCGCTCCCCTCCTCGCCGGGCTCAACCTCGGCAGAGGCCGGCGTCACGGCGGACGCAAGGCCATCACGAGTGCTGTGGCCGGCAAGGTGCTAGCCGGGGTCATCGGCGGACCGGCAGGTTTGGCAACCACGGCTATCACAGCGGCATCCGCGTCCTCCGCCGGCCCGCGGCCGTCAAGCACGCCCCCACCGGTGCCATCCGTCCCGTCAGGGCGGAGGACTGGGAGCCCGCCCCGGTCAAGCACGCGCCGACCGCTCCAGCTGTCCAGGGCAAGTACCGGCCCACTCCCAAGCGGAAGCCGCCCGTTCCCGCGATCACGCCGGTGTACGGCTACCCGCGCGAGACGTACTACGCCAGGGGCCCGGCAGGACTCGGCCAGATGATGACCCTCCGGACCCGAGCCCAGCAGAGCGGTGACACCACCGAAGCCACTTCCTCGGCGCAGCGCCCCGTCCGGCCGATCGTCCCGCTCGACGCCCCGATCCCCGGACAACCGAACTGGCCGGAGAAGCGCCGCCCCACTCAGAGGCCCGCCCGTCCCCGACCGCGTAAGCCGCGCGGAGGTGACAGCACGTGACCTGGACCGACTCGGTAGCCCGCATCCCCGCCGACGTTGAGCAGCCCGACAAGATCATCGGATCGTTCACCGCACGCCAGGTCGCCATCCTCGGTGGCACCGGAGTCCTCCTCTACACCGCGTACACGGCCATCGGCGACCGCGTGCCGCTCATCGTGTGCGCCGCCGTCGCCCTGCCCATCGCTGTCGCCGGCATCCTCCTGGCGGTCGGCCAGCACGACGGTATGCGAGTACCAGTCCTTGACGTGGTCTTCGAACTCTTTGAGCAGGTTGAGCTCGGGAATGGGTGAGTATGCATCGCTCATGCGCGTGCTCCAATCGACGTGCGGGAGTAGGGGCAGAAGACCTCATTCGGTGAGCCAGTGCTGAGGAACGAAGCACCGGATCGTCGATCGCCCCCGACCACTAACGGAGGCCAGCCCACACGTGGCGATCGTAGGGCTGCATTCGTTCGGCGGCGTGACGCTGGGGTCGGCGAGTTTGCTCGGTGCGGCGGATACCACGGTCGGCGTGGCGGCCCGTGCTGCTGCCGCCCGGGACCGGCCCCCAGGCCGCATGCCCGGGCGGCGGGCAAGCGACGGGCCGCTGTACGGCGGCGCGGCGCGGCGCCGCTTGATCACCTATAAGAACAATTCGGCAAGTCGCTCGGTCGCTACGAGCTAGGGTCGGTGAAGTGCATGTTGGCGGCTCGTGCGGCCTCGGCGAGTTCTGGCAACGTGATGACCGTGACTCCTGCGGCGGTCAGGGCCTCGGTGCCGTTGGCGTCGATGACGAAGGTGGGCGGTTCTTTCCAGGCGGTGACTACGCGGGGGATGCCGGCGTCGAAGTCGAGGTGCTTGAGCAGCTTGGGCAGGAACCGGCGGACGGCGGCGTAGCGATCCAGCAGTTCTTCTTGGAAGTCTTCATCCGGTTCGCGGGCGATATCGCCGATGACGTCGGCAGCGGCACCGATGGCGGCCAGATCCATCTCATCGAGGGCGGCGCGGATGTCGCCGTCAGGGATCTCGGCGACGGAGCGGATCTTCAGCCACACCTCGCGCAGCACGATCGCCGCGGTGTCGAGGTCTTTGAGGGTGCGCATCCGCTCCGTGTTCGCTTGAACACCGAGGTGCGCAGCAGGTCGCCGACCGCCAGATCGAACACCTCGACCGCGTCGTCGGCCGACTGGGGGCCATGGTCGCGGCGAAGGCGACCAGGGTGGCGAGTTTGCGGTCGCCGGCCAGGTCCGCGACGGCCTGGGCGCGGGCGGCGTGGGCGAAGCGGGCCAGTGCGGCGATCTTGCCGGGTGGCACCGCGCTCAAGTCCCAGCCGGCTGCGCCCAGGTCGCGCAGTTCCACATGCCGATCCAGGGCTTTGACCAGGCCGGTGCTGCTGACGTCGGTGGGGCTTTTGCGTAATCGGTCCAGCCGGGAGACCCGCCGGCCCTGCTCGACCTTGACCAGGTTCTCCAGCACGGCGGCCTGGTTCGGGCTGGGGGCGGCGGCCAGCAGCGCGTACTGGCGGGCGGCGACGCGCTCGCGCAGCGCGGCGATCAGCCGCTCCAGGGTGGTAACGCCGGGCAGCAGGATCTTGGCCTCCACCAGGCGATGGGTGGCCAGGTCGAACAGCACGATCGGGCGCTCGCGGCGAACTCGGTCTCGGCGGTGTGCGCGATGGCCTCGAACCGTGCGCGCTGGCGTGCGAGGGCCTCGTGCTAGCCGCGCCAGTTCCTCCTCGGCCGCCGTGCGCGAACCGGTCGCCGACAGGATCGGCCGAGAGAAGAGCCGGTCACCGTGACGGCAGGACGACCGTTCTGCTCATGGAGAGTCCTTTCGGATGAGGGCCTGGGCGCCAGCACGTCTGCTCGACCTATCCATCGCGGGTTGCGAAACGAGATCGATCATCTCGCCCACGCTTTGTTCTATGACGCCACGCGCCGCAGGCTGCGCAAAACCCACGGCGGGCAGTTCGCGTTCGCTTCGGCCTCGGCAACAGTGAGCCAGACAAACCCGGCCACTTCCTGCGCCGAGGCAGCCATAGGCTGGGCATGCGCCGGCAACTCACCTCGGAACACCACATTGATCACCGGGTCGCCGTCGTCCGTCACGAAGAACTCGCTTCCCACGTAGATGAGCACGACTCCCGTCACGTCGACGCCGATCTCCTCCGCCACCTCCCGGCGCGCGGTCTCCTCCAGCACATCGGCTCCGGCGCCGTCGATCTCGACCTTGCCGCCGACTCCGGCCAGCACACCAGGAGCGTTGGCCTCCTGCATTCCACGCTGGATCAGCAGCCAGTGGCCGTCCCGCTCCAAGAAGACCTCGACATTCACGACGAATGCCGGTCGCCCTCTTTGCGTCACGCAGGCCGACATGTCAGGTGTGTGGCTCCTCATGCTCGGAAACTCTACGGGGAAATGCCCTCGTTGATCATCTCGCGCATCCAGGGCAGGGGTCCCACATGCCGACTCCGGGAAGCGATCTTCCAGCCCTTGCCTTGGTACATGTAAGGGCTACTCGTGAATGCCCCGCGGCCGTCTATCTGGATCCCATCCAGATAGACGGCCGGAATTCCGATGTCCGCCAGTCTGGGTCCGGTTCTCCGCCAGCCGCCACCCGGCCAGGACCGTACGAGCGGTCTCGGAAGTGATCAATAACCGGAACAGGCTCACATCAGTTCAGGTCAGGCAATTCCGTTGAAATCTTCCTCAGGACAACAGCGAGGCCAGGCCGGGGTCCGGCGTGGTGGTCGAGGAGGAAGCGGGCGCGACCGCCGCGTCGGGCGCTGCAGGTGAGCCGGTCGGTGCCGTGTCCGTCTCGGCCCCAGGCGCGGAACCTGTGTGAAAGTGAGCAGGGAGGAAACAGTGCCGGTTCGGTCGGGCGGCCAGGTGCGCCAGCCGTTGCCGAGACTCTTCCCCGACCGGCGCGTAGATGAGCAATCGGGCCTCGGGCACACCCGCCACCGTGAGGTAAGTGGTGGTCAACCGTATCTCGCCGACATCCTCGTAGCGGAGGACCTTGACATGCGCGCCTGGCTCGGCGACGTCATGAGCGCTCCACATGCGCGCGAACGCGGGGCTCTGGGCCGACAATCGGCGGACGAACTCCGTCCAGGCGGGCTCGGCCAGGTGACGGCCGAAGGCGGCACGCAGCATGGCCACCATGGGCCTGACCTCGGCTATGGGATCCACGTACGGATTGCAGCATGACGGACTCGTGAAGTGCTCCCAGATGGCATTGCGCGACTCGGGGGCGGCAGCCACAAAGGCAGGGAACAGCCCGATGAACGTGCTGTTCCAGGCGAGCAGGTCGAAGCGGCTGGAGTACACCGCCGCAGCCAGCGGATTGAGCGTGTCGAGGATGAGCTGAACCTGGGGATCGAGCAAGCCGTGCTCCTCGGCGCGCGGCAGGCCCGGCACATCCGCGAGCCGGTACAGGTGCTCTCGCTCGGCGTGATCGAGGCGGAGCGTACGGGCGATGGCGTCGAGTACCTGAACGCTGGGGTTGATCGGCCGTCCTTGCTCCAGCCACGTGTACCAGGTCACTCCCACCCCGGCGAGCAGTGCGACCTCCTCGCGGCGCAGACCGGGCGTGCGCCGCCGTATCCCTGGCGGAAGACCCACGTCATCAGGGGTGATGCGCTCGCGCCGGCTGCGCAGAAACGTTGCCAGCTCGCTGCGGCGCTGCACCCCGGTGCTCATCGAAGACACATTCCCATCCTGGCCTGACGCCTCTCCCGGTACCAGGTGGTCTCGCTACCAGGATGAGCACGCCCTGCCGCGGCACTCCTGCGACGCGCACGCTCGTGCTCCATGACCACCTCCGCCCCACCGACCTCGACCGGACGAGGCAGGACAGGCCGGCTACTCGCCGTGATCCTCCTCGGACAGTTCATGGCGATCTTGGACGCCACCATCGTGACCATCGCGGCTCCGGCCATCCGCGCCGACCTGAACAGCTCGGGTGCCGCGCTGCAACTTGTCGTGGCCGGCTACACGATCGTGTACGCCGTGCTGCTCATCACCGGGGCCCGGCTGGGCCGCAGATTCGGCCATCGGCGCCTGTTCCAGGCCGGGCTCGTACTCTTCACCGTGGCGTCGCTCGCCTGCGGCCTGGCGGCCACAACCGCGCAGCTGATCACTTTTCGCCTGTTCCAGGGAGCTGGAGCGGCGCTGCTGGTGCCGCAGGTGCTCAGTCTCATTCAACTCACCCTCGACGGCACCGCCCGCGCCAAGGCATTCAGCGTCTACTCCACCGTGCTCTCCGGCGCTGCGGTCGCCGGTCAGATCCTCGGCGGGGTCCTGACCAGCGCCGACATCGCGGGCACTGGCTGGCGTCCGATCTTCTTGGTGAATGTGCCCATCGGCCTGGTGCTGCTGGCGGCGGGGACACGGCTGCTGCCTGCCGACCGGCCCGATGCGACCACCGGACTCGATCTCCCTGGCCTGCTGACGCTCTCGCCCGCCGTGTTGCTGCTGGTGACCCCGCTGGTCCTCGGGCACGAACTCGGCTGGCCCGTCTGGGGCTGGGCGATGCTCGCCGGCAGCGCCGTCCTGGCCGCCGTCTTCGTCGCCACCCAGCGCCGCGCGGCTGCCCCGCTGGTCCCCGGCCCCGTGCTTCGGGCTCCCGGTCTGGTGCTCGCCGCCGCCTCGATCTTCGCGATGATGGCGGGCTACGCCGGCTTCCTGTTCACCATGGCGCTGTACCTGCAGGACGGTCTTGGCCTGTCCACACTGCAATCGAGCCTCGCCTTCGTGCTGGCCTCGGTGGGCTTCGGCACGGCGAGCCTGAATTGGCGGCGCATCCCCGCCCGATTCCATCACCGCATGATTCCGGCAGGACTGGCGCTGTCGTCCGCGGGCTACCTCGCGGTGGCCGCCATCACCGCCCACCTGGGCTCCCCTGGCCTTCTCTATCAAGGCGCCGCCGTCGTGTCCGGCGTCGGCATGGGGCTGGCCTTCAGCCCGGCCCTCAACACGGCGCTGGCCCAGGTCTCGCCCGCGGACGCGGCGAACGCGAGTGGAATCATGTCGACGGTCACCCAACTCGGCCAGGTCGCCGGGGTGGCGGGTCTGGGCGCCGTGTTCCTGTCCCTGAGCCTTCCATCCGGATCCGTCGCGACCGCCGCGGCCTCCACCAACGTCGGCGTTGCCGCACTCGTGCTCCTGTCCGCCGTGTTCGCCGCTTTTCTGCCCCAGCCCTAGAAACTTGTTGTAGTCGCCTTGGCATGCCTCTGTAGGCTGCCCGTGCTGTGCCGCATCCAGAACCACAAGCATGCTGACCAGCGGCCTGTCATGTTGCGCCCATGATCGGCCGTTCGTGCCAGCACCTCACGACGATGCACCTCCATCGTGGACGGCGATCGCCGCGGCCAGGGATTCCCATGACCGAGTGGCGTTCCCGGCGATGGCGAACGACCGCCACGAGCCGTTGACGGCAGCCTGCACCTGGCCCTGTCACAGGAGGACCAGCAGGAGCTCATCGCCAAGGGCTGGGGCAAGCGCCATCCCCAGTACACGCCCACGATCAACGTGGCGATGCTCCACGGTCCCCGCAGCCCGCACGAACTGGCGGCGAGCCAGGCGACCGGGTGTTCTCGTGCCGCGAGAGGCGGAGCGCGGCGGACGGCTAGCGCAGCGAGATGTGCAGGGCCTCGCCCACGCGCCGGTACCCGACCCGCTGGTACACCCGGGCCGCCCCCTCGTCGGCCGGGGTGAGGAACGGCGTCGTCACCCCGGCCTCCGCCCCCGCGTGGGTCAGCAGCGCCGTGACCGCGCCCGCGATCCCGCGACGCCGGTGCGAGGCCAGGACCGCGATGCCCGCCACCTCGGCCACGCCCTCGTGCGGGCCGCCGAGCTGGCCCGCGCCCACGACGTCGCCGGTCGCGACGTCAACGGCCGCGGCCGCGGCCACGAGCCCACCCCGGTCGAGGATCCGCCGCAGACGCGCCACGTCGTGCTCGGTGGCCTCCGGCGCTTGGAACGCCTCGTTCATCACCCGCGCCACCTGACAGAGGCCGGCGTCGTCCGCCACCAGCCCGACCCGTACGGCGGCGTCCGCCGGCGCGTCGACGACCTCGTCCGGCGGGCACACCAGCAGCGGGAAGCGGTCCTCGGGGGTGAAACCGGCCGCGAGCAACGCCTCCTCGACCTTCGGCGCGGCCTGGGGCACGTACTCCAGGCGCGGCGTGCGCGAGCGCTCGCGGAACGCCGCCACGAGGGCCGCGACCTCGTCCAGCGTGGGCGCAGCGTCGTCGTCCGGGATGGCGTAGTTGAACGGGAGCGCGTCGTCGTGCTCGTCGAACCTGATCACGAACGGCCCGGCCCGGTGAGCGCGCGGCCCCGCGGCCGATCTCAGGTAGGCGTGCACAGCGGCGTCGAGCACGTAAGGTCCTTTCGTCCGTGATCGGCGTCCGAGTATAGATCGGCCGAGAGAAGAGCCGGTCACCGCGACGGCAGGACGGGCATTCTGCTCATGGAGAGTCCTCTCGAATGAGGCCTGGGCGCCGGCACGTCTGCTCGACCTAGTCCATCGCGGGTTGGCACCAGGTGCGTTCGGGCTGTCCCACGAGCATCACATCATCCGTGGAGCCGATCATGATGTGGTGCGATCGCACCGCCCGGCCGGTCAGGTCAGGTAGCGCAGCCACAGGTACGGCGTCACGAGCGCCACCGTGACGAGGGTGACGACGAGGCCGTACTTGGTGAACTGCCAGAAGCTGATCGGATGTCCGTTGCGGGCGGCGATCCCGATCACAACGACGTTGGCGGCGGCGCCGACGGCGGTGGCGTTGCCGCCCAGGTCGGCGCCGAAGGCCAGCGCCCACCACAGCACCTGCCCGGGGCCGTGCCCGCCACTGGCCTGCACCAGGTCGGCGACGATGGGGCTATCGTGGCCACATATAGGGATATTGTCCACGATCGCCGACAGCCCCGTCGAAGCCCACAGCAGCACCATCGTGGTGAACCCCAGTTGCCCCGATGTGGCCTCGACGGCCAGCCGGGAGACCTGGCCGATCACGCCGGTCTGCACCAGCGCGCCGACCATGACGAACAACCCCATGAAGAACACCAGGGTCGGCCACTCGACCTCGGCGATGGCCTGCTCGGTGGTGACCTTGGTGGCCGCCACCAGGATGCCGGCCCCGAGGACGGCCACGACCGACGGCTCGTAGTGCAGCACCGGATGCAGCACGAAGGCCGCCATCACCAGCGCCAGCACCGTCAGGCTCTGCCACGGCAACCTGCGGTCGGCCGGCGTGATCGCCATCTGGCTGTTCGGCCGCGAATTCAGCGACCACACCGCCAAAGACCTGCTCGCCCTGCCCACCTCCCGCACAGCCATCGTGGCGGCCAAATTCGTCGTCGCCGCCGGATAGGCGCTACTGCTCGCCGCCCAGGTCGCCGTGCTCGGCCTGCTGATCGGCGCGCTCCTCGGCCTGCCCGGCTGGTCGGCGGAGACCGCCACGCACGGCGTCTTGCGCATCGTGGCCGCCGCCACGCTGACCGCCCTGCTCACCACCCAGCTGTCACTGGCGGCCAGCATCGGACGCGGTTACCTGGCCGCGGTGGGCGCCATGTTCGTCATGGTGTTCAGCGCGCAGGTCATCGCCGCCCTCGGCTTCGGCGCCTACTTCCCGTACTCGGTGCCCGGTCTGTACGCCGGCATCGCCGGACCGGACCAGGACCCACCCGGCCCTCTCGGCTTCCTGCTCGTACTGGCCACCGCGACCGTCGGCGTCTGGGCGACGGTCACCTGGTGGCAGCAGGCCGATCACCCACACTGACGCGGGCCATGTCGAAAAACGTGCCTCGGTCGACTCGCGCAACCGTCCCTCGTGGACGGCCCAGCCCCAGGAGATCCAGCACCACGGCGAGACCGAATCAAGGGCGCCTCGCTGACCGTGACAACAGGTGTTCTGGATGAGGGGGCGGCAAATGGGGCTTCCGTGAGCGATCAGGCAACTGATGCGGGTTTTACGGTTAGCATGACGTGTCATAGCGGTCCAGTTACTCAGCGCAGTAATTGCAGTACAAAGAGGGTGTGATCCCCCGAGAGGGGCGCATCTCCGCGACACCCGCCCCGTCGCACCGCCCTCAAGGGCCGACCGGCTCGTCATGTCTGACGCCGCTCGCCCGTCTTCGCTCCCGCCGTGTGCTTTCCGCGCGCCGGCGGGGCGCCCGCCGTACCGCGCTGGTGACGATCCTCACGACCATCCTCGCGACAGCTGTCTTCGTGGTGATGCCTGACAGGGCCGTCGCGGCGCCGCTGATCCCCCTCGGGAACGCGGCGGGCTTCGCGGTCCTGGCGGGCGGCGCGGTCGTCAACACCGACAACACCACTGTCGCCGGCGATCTCGGCACCAGCTCCGGCACCGTGGTGTCCGGATTCCCGCCCGGCCAGGTGATCGGCACGATCCACGCCGGCGACGCCACCGCGGCGGCGGCCAAGACCGACGCGGTCGCCGCCTACAACAACGCCGCCGGACGCGGAGCGACCGCGAGCGTGGCAGCACAGCTCGGCGGAACGACCAAGGGGCCCGGTGTCTACACCCCGTCCTCCGGCACCACCTTCCAGGTCACCGGCACGCTCACCCTCGACGCGCAGACGGACCCGAACGCGATCTTCATCTTCCGGGCAGCCACGCTGACCACCGCCACGGTGAGCAACATCAGCCTCGTCAACGGCGCCCAGACCGACAACGTGTTCTTCCAGATCACCGGCACGGCGACCCTCGGCACGAACTCGACCTTCCTCGGCAACGTCCTGGCCTCGAACGCCGCCTCCATCAACTCCGGCGCCGCGGTCACCGGCCGCATCTTCGCCCTGACCAACAACGTCACGATCCAGGGCACCACATCCGGTCCCAACACCCGCATCTCCCTGCCGGAGGACCTGCCGTCGCAGACGACGCTGACCGTCTCACCCTCCGGCTCCTCGATCGAAGGGCAGCAGGTCACGCTCTCCGCCACGGTGACCCTGGAGTCCGAAACGGTGACCCCGCAGGGACAGGTGGCCTTCAAAGACGGCACCACACTGCTCGGCACCGGCTCCATCGACCAGAACGCCCACGCCCAGCTCCAGACCACGGCGCTGACCGGCGGCACCCACCTGCTCACGGCCGTCTTCCTCGGCGGCCAGGCTTTCGACAGCGAAGCCCTCGTGACCCTCGCCCCGAGCACCTCGCCCGGGGTGAACCACGAGGTCACCAACACCCTGTGGCCCAGCTCCGTAACCCCGGCAGTCGAGAACCACCCCAGTGGCGCCCCCGTCACGCTCGGGGTCAGGTTCCGGGCCTCCACGTCCGGAGTCGTTCAGGGCATCCGCTTCTACAAGGGCTCGCAGAACACCGGCACCCACGTCGGCGCCCTGTGGACCACCGGCGGGACGCAACTCGCCACCGTCACCTTCACCGGCGAGACCGCCTCCGGCTGGCAGCAGGCGACCTTCTCATCGCCAGTGCCGATCGACGCCGACACCGCCTACATCGCCTCGTACTTCGCGCCCACCGGGCACTTCTCCTACACGGCCAACTCCTTCGCCACCGACCGCAACAGCCCGCCCCTGACCGCCCCGGCCAGCACCGCAGGGGCCGGCAACGGCGTCTACACCTACGGCGCGACCAACACGTTCCCGTCAGCCACCTTCCAGGCCACCAACTACTGGGTCGAACCGGTGTTCCTGCGGTCCGACACCGTATGGACCGACTCGGCGACCCCCGCGGTCGAGAACCACATGAGTGCCGACCCGGTCACACTGGGGGTCAAGTTCCGGTCCTCCACGGGCGGCAGCGTCCGGGGTATCCGCTTCCACAAGGGCTCGCAGAACACCGGCACCCACATCGGCGCCCTGTGGACGACGAGCGGGACACAGCTCGCCACCGTCACCTTCACCGGCGAGAGCGCCTCCGGCTGGCAGCAGGCGTACTTCTCCTCACCGATCACCATCAGCGCCGACACCACCTACATCGCCTCGTACTTCGCGCCCTCGGGGCACTTCTCCTACACACCGCAGGGATTCTTCAACGCGCACAACCGTCACCCGCTGACCGCGCTGGAGAACGGTGGCGTCTCCGGCGGCAACGGCGTGTACGCGTACGGGGCGACGAACACCTTCCCCAGCAACACCTACCAGGGCACCAACTACTGGGTTGACGTCCTGCTCTGACACCGGCGGCGGAAAGCATCCAGGCCACCTGTGGCGACCAGAATCTGCCGGCCCTTGCACCAAAAGATTCTGGTCGCCCCGTCGGCTTCGCTGCGAGACCGTCGAGGCCGACTGGTGGCACGACGACTCAACCCGCGACCTCGGCAACCAGTGACACCACATCGTCGAGGTGACCAGGGGTGGTCAGGTGGCCCATGCCGGGCAGGATCCGCAGGTCGAGGTCCATGGTCCGACGCAGTGCCAGTGCCAGTCGTCGAGGCGGGAGGAACCGGTCGTGCTCCCCCACCCCGACGACGCAGATTGCCGCGGCGGGAGCGGCCCTGAGCAGCCACCTCTCCAGCGGCTGGTCTCCAAGTGGTCCCCAGCTCAAGATCGTGAGAGAGCCCGAGATCAGGACGGCCGCAACGAAAAGGCCGGTCCAGCTGGGCTTTAACCCAGGCCGACCGGCCTTGTATCACCGTCGGGACGACAGGATTTGAACCTGCGACCCCTTGACCCCCAGGACGTGGGAGTAGGCGTTTCAGCAGGTCAGAGCCACTCCCCCGAGATCACACCACGTTCTGCCACATGCGGTTCGTTCGCCAACGCGCACTGCGTGTGGTCCCCAAATGGTCCCCAGGCGTGCCCCACGCCAGATGCTCCAGGATGCGTCTTCATCGACTCTCGTGACCATGCCCAGCCGCATGGACAGCAGCGATGAATGCCGAATCTGAGACCACTCCCTTCTCCGGCCAAGCTCCCGGGCAGTCGGAGACGGGTTCGCCCGCCGTCGAGGTGTTCATCGCTCGCACCGTGACCGTCGTCATGGTGCTCATCGCCTTATTGACCTTCACGTTCAGCTTCGGCAACGTCTGGCATCTGGCCACCCTTCTCGGAGTCCCTGCCTGGATAGCACCGCTGGTCGGACCTGCAGTCGATCTGTCAGTCATCGGATTGCTCCTGGGCATCCACTACGTCCGTCTTCACAGCTCCAGCCCCACAGGGCTGGGGCCCGCCCGCACGCTGCTGACGTTCTCCGGACTCGCCACACTGGGGCTGAATGTCGCCGCTCCACTGGCCCAAGGAGAATACGGCCGAGCCGCGATCGACGCCGTGGCACCACTCCTGCTCATCGGCTGGTCAGAGGTGGGGCCTGGCCTGCTGCGGCAGATCTCGACCACCAGAAATCATTATCTTGATGCTCAAGGACTGCCAACTGGACTACACCTGGCGGTTGCGCGAAATCATGGCCGAGCAGGGCATGTTCACCACCGCGGCCCTGCAGCCGCTGCTGGCCGAGCGTGGAGTGAAGTTGTCCACCAGCCAGGTCTATCGGCTGGTAACGGAGAAGCCGGAAAGACTCAGCCTCAAGGTATTGATGGCCCTGATCGACATCTTCGGCTGTCCCATGGAGGACCTCATCAGGCCGACCGTCGTCAGAGCCACTCGCCGCAATCGCACTTCCGACGGCACTGAAACGGGCATCGGCGACTTCCGCCCACCGCGGGCGCGCATCACCGGGCCGGAGAAATGATCGCCGCTGTTGCGCTGCCGGAGCTGGACGCCGCCATCATCACCGCCATGGCCGTCATCGAGCCGGACCTGAGCGAGGAAGCCGTACGCCGGGCGATCGCGGATGCCGCCGCTTCCTGGGCCAAGCGCCGCCGGCTGGCCCACGCTCTCGCCGACGATCCGGACCTGCTGACCTCCGGCCGCCCCGGAGGACCGTCGGTGATCGGCGACTTCGCCCGAGCCCTTCTCACGCGCGGCTCCCGCCGGGCCGTGCTGCCCAAATGCGCCGATTGCGCCAGCACGAAGAAGCTGACCGGTGTGCGGGCCGATGGCGAGCGCATCTGCCCGTCCTGCAGTCATAAATCCCGTGCGGTGTCGCTCAGATGCTGCAAGTGCTCCGGGCCGGCTCGCGTCTATCGGCGCACCCGCACCGGCGAGGCGATCTGCCGCGACTGCTGGCAGCCACCCCAGGGTGACCCGGTCGACCTGATCTGCCAGGCCATCGCGGCCGCCGTCCCGGACGCCGATCCTGCGGTTGTCCGCCAGGCCGTCGAGTCAGTCACTCCCATCAGCAACGCCTACCTGATGTTCCGGTTGCTCTGGGAGATCGAGGACACCCCGGGCCTACTGACCGGCGAGGGCGCGCAGGCATCCGCGCGGGCCGCCCGGCTGATCACCGCACTCACCGCCGCCGACGTCTCTATCACCGCGCCGGCCTGCCCCGGCTGCGGCCAGGTCCGGCCGCTCACCCAAGTACTAGGCGACCGTCGTTGCTGCCTGGACTGTTACCGCAGGGCCAACTCCACCCCCTGCGGACGCTGCGGCAGGAACAGAGTGGTCGCGACGCGCCGCTCAGACGGGGCCCCGTTGTGTCCGGTCTGTATGCGCCACGAAGCCGACCGGCTGATCACCTGCGTCCTCTGCGATCGCGTCCGCCCCCTCGCGCGATCCACCGAAGACGGGCCGCTCTGCTACGCCTGCTCCCGACCGGCCATGCAGACCTGCTCGTTGTGCGGCAAAGGGCCTCGACACTGCTATCGGGCAGCGACCGGGATGCCCCGCTGCGACACGTGTTCTCGCGCCCGCCGGCGCTGCGATGGCTGCGGCAAGGATAGATACGCCGCGGTCCGTACCGAGGACGGCCGTCTCTGCGGGACCTGCTGGCAGAAGAACCCGATCTCGTTCACTCCTTGCCGGCTCTGCGGGACGGTCGAGTACTTGCACAGCTACGGCCGCTGCCACGCTTGCGTACACGACCAGAAGATCCGTGAAGCGCTCTCCCGCGACGGCGTCCTGCGGCCCGAACTCGAACCCGTCCACGATGTCCTGCTCGCCCACGGCCCGAAGGCGGGCCTGCGCCTGATGAAGCAGGCCAGCGCCCGCACAGTGCTGGCCGCGCTCGCCGATGGCACCTGCCCACTCACCCATGAGGGCATGGACGCTCTGCTGCCGAACAGGTCCGTGGCCTTCCTGCGGGCCGCCCTGGTCACCGCCGGGGTTCTGCCCGAGCGAGACGAACGGTTCACCGCCTTGGAATTGTGGATCACCTCGACGACCCAAGACGTCTCCGACGACGGTGAACGCAAGCTCCCCCAGCGCTTCGCGACCTGGCACCATCTGCGGCGCGTTCGCCGCGAGGCCCCAGGCCACCCGATCACCTCGACCCAGGCGACCTCGGTCCGGGCCAGCATCCGCGCCGCTGTCGCCCTGCTGGCCTGGTTACGGGAGCAGGGCACCGAACTGCGACTCTGCACCCAGAGCCACCTGGACGAATGGATAGCCACCGGGACCACGACCCGCTACGACGCCCACGGCTTCATAGAGTGGTGCCGCCGCAACCGGCACATCGGCAAGGGACTGCAGATCCCGTCCCGGCAGAAGCTGAGCCTTGCCCAGCCGACCGACGAGGACGACCGCTGGACACTCAGCCGCCACCTCATACACGACGACGCCATCGCCATCGAAGACCGGTTCGCCGGGCTCCTCGTCCTGCTCTACGCCCAGCCCCTCACCGTGATCTGCCGACTGCCAGTCACCAGCGTGGTGATCGAGGAGGCGAAGACCTCGCTGATGCTGGGCGAGAGGCCCCTGCTGCTGCCCGACCCTCTGGACGAGATCGCGCGGCGGCTTCTCGCGCGGCGTCGCGGGCACGTCACGCTCGGCGTCACCGAGGACTCACCCTGGCTCTTCCCTGGCGCCCTCGCCGGACAGCACCTCAGCGACTTCCACCTGGGAACCCGGTTAAAGCGCCTGGGCATCTACTCCCGCCCCGGCCGGACCTCCGCCCTCATGAACCTCTCCACCCAACTGCCGGCCGTAATCCTCACCGAACTGCTGGCAATCAGTCCCGAGACCGCCACCGCCTGGACCCAGGCCGGCGGCAACTGGGCCCGCTACGCGGCTCAACTCCCCGATCGACCCAATCGCAGAACCTAAGCACTGTCCGAAACTCGATTGGGCGGATTTGGCGGTCTTGTTAGGGTGTCCGGATGCCTTCTCAGCGCACCCTACTGCCGCGTTCGACACCGGCCGCGTCAGGGATGTCGTCCCGTTCGATCGCCGCGCTGCTGGACCGGCTCGAAGCGCAATCCGTCGAGTGTCATTCCATCATGGTCGTACGCCACGGTCACGTCGTCGCTGAAGGCTGGTGGGCGCCGTACTCGGCCGAGCGCCCGCATCTGCTTTACTCGCTGACCAAGTCGTTCACCTCGGTCGCCGTGGGGCTCGCGATCGCCGACGGGCTGCTCTCGCTGGACGATCGGGTGGTGGACGTGTTGCCCGACCACGTTCCGGCCGACATCTCGGAGCAGGGACGCCGTCTCACCGTTCACCACCTGCTGTCCATGACGAGCGGGCACCGTACGGACAGCCTCGCCGAGGCCTGGCAACTGGAACCGGGCGACCTGGTGAAGGGCTTCCTGCGCGTACCGTTTCCCGAGGCCGAGGGAACACGGCACGCCTACGACAATCCGACCACCTTCATCCTGGCCCGGATGGTGGAACGGGTCACGGGCCGCGGCCTCCCGGAGCTCCTCGACGAGCGCCTCTTCAAGCCGATGGGCGTCGACCACGCCGAATGGGACCGGGTGGCGAGCGGTGCCGCCTTCGGATTCCACGGACTGCACCTCACGACCGAGGCCGTCGCCGCCTTCGGTGAACTGCTGCTGCGCGGAGGCCTTTGGGGCGACCGGCGGCTCGTCCCGCGCGAATGGGTGGAGCTCGCGACCAGACGGCACATCGACAGCCTGCCGTTCGAGGACGGGTCGGACGACGTCGACTTCAGCTGCGGTTACGGTTACCAGTTCTGGATGTCGCGTCACGGTTACCACGGTCACGGTGCCTTCGGCCAGCAATGCGTGGTCGTCCCGTCGCACGATCTCGTGGTCGCCGTGACCGCCCAAGGGCAGGCCCAGGACGTGCTCGACGCCATTTGGGAGTGCCTGCTGCCCAGCGTGGACCACGCGGGAAACACCCGGGACGACGAGATCCTCGCCGATCGGCTGCGGCGGCTGTCACTCGCGCCGGTGCCAGGTTCGGCCGCCCCGGAGCGTTCCGCCAAGGCGAGACTCGACGCCTCCGCCGAGGATTCGGCTCTGCCCGACGGAACCACGGTGATCGTCGATCCCGTGGACGGTGGATGGCTCCTGCGACTCGGGTCGTTCCTCAACGTCGAGGTCGGCCACGGCGACTGGCGGGAAAGTTCGCCGCTCGGCCGCCCTGTCGTCGCGGCCGGCGCATGGCAGGGCAACACGTTCGTCGCCGAGCTTTACGTCATCACCACCCCGCACCGGGTTCGGCTGGTGGTCGACGCCGACGCGGGGACAGCGGTGGCGACGTGGAGCACCGTGCCCCTGACCGGCCCCAGTCTGGCGTTGCATGTGCGGTCGCCGCTGATGACACGGCCCGACGTCGCGTAGGTGATGTTGGCCAGGCTCCAGGTGTCGGCTACGAGATGTCTCGTCACCCGGCGTTGGCCTGGTTCGGACCGTGGTCGATCATCGATGGATGCCGGTGTTCTCGGCCTAACTGGGCATTGCGCAGGTTCTGTTAGCCGAAGTTACCGATATTGGCCCGGCTGCGCGGCAGCGCCCGGTCGTCGTGCAGCACGGTGTAGCCGGCCAGCTCCAGTGACCGAAGGCGTCGAGCGGTTGCCCGCTCCCCCGCAGCTCCTTTGCGCCAGGCCACCGTGGAGGAATGCTGCTGGTAGCGATAGATCCAGTCGGCCCCCGCAGCCAGAACGACCGCGATCAGGCCCGCCCGCCAGCCGAGCAGCCACCCCATCACGAGGCCGGTGAGCAAGGCCAGGGCGGTGCGCATCGTCCACCGCTGGGTGCGGGTAGCCAACAAACGAGCGCGGTAGGCAGCTCTGGCTGATGCTCCTGCTGATGTCGCGCTTGCTGAGGGTCGGAGAATGGTCACCAGGCGCCTCTCCATCGGCTTCGAGGCCATGCTGATCAGCACGGTACGCGCCGGCACCGACACCAGTATCCGAGATTCGCGTCGATGAAGGAGCGTGGGCCTTCTGGCAGTTCGGCTACCGTCCGGCCCTACTGCTCCCGGTATCGCTGGATCCGCTGCAGGTAGTCATCATCGACGTCCTTGATCATCCACCAGCCCACGGGCGGCACTTGGTGCAAGAGCACCCGATCGGAGTCGGGCAGTCCCATGGAGTCGCCGCTCAGGTCGACCAGGTGGGGGTGCCGTTAACCAACGCGCCATCAGCCGCCAAGTAGGCGCTGACCTGGGATCTAGTGCTGTGACTGGAAACGATCACCGGGTTGGCAGCAGGTTTCAGGCTGCAGTAGCCACGGGCCGGCCGCCCCAGCGGATGCCCTTCTCGCTTCGGACGCGGGCGCGTTCCCGGCGTTGGGCGGCCAGCACGTCGGGATGGCGGGCGTGAGCGTTGCGCCAGCGCAGGTAGGCGTGCAGGCCGCGGGTCTGGACGGTGTGGTTGGGATGGTTGGAGTTGGCCAGGGTGAACTGGCGTAACGGCCCGAAGTGGGCCTCGATCGGGTTGGCCCAGGAGACGTAGGTCGGCGTGAACAGCAGCCTGACCTTGTGTTTCTTGGCCCAGGCGCGGATGCGCCAGTTCTTGTGCGCCGACAGGTTGTCCAGGATCACGTAGATCGGCGCGCCGTCCGGCCGGGCGGCGCGGATCGACTTCAGGGTGGCCCAGGTGTGGTCGCTGCCCTTGCGCCGGTGGTTGACGCCCCACAGCAGGTCGTCGCCGACGGAGTAGCAGCCGTGGAAGTAGGTGACGCCGTGGGTGCGATGGTAGGTGGCTGGTAGCCGGTCCGGCTCGCCTTGGGGCGCCCAGCCCGTCCCGGCGGTGGGTCGGATGCCGAGCGGGCCGAACTCGTCGAAGGCGAAGGTGCGTTCGGGCCGCTGGGTCAGGGCGTACTCGATCTGGTCGAGTTTGGTCTCGAAGTCCGGGTCCGGGGACTCTTTCCAGGTCTTGGTGCGCTGGAAGGTGATGTCGTGCCGGTGCAGCAGGGTGCGTAAGGCTTCCCGACCGATGGCGATGACGCGGCCGGGCAGGCGGTGCAGGTAGTCGAGCAGTTTGCGGATGGACCAGCGGGTGAAGGGCTGGCCGAGCTTGGTGGGTCGGGTGGTGGCCGTCTGCGCGACGAAGGTTTCGTCGTCAGGACTCAGCAGGCGGGGACGGCCTCCCGCCCACTGAGGGTCCAGGCAGGCCAGCCCGATCTCGTTGAAGCGGTGATCACATCGCGCACGGTGTCCTCATCGGCTTGGACCAGGCGGGCGATGACGGGGACGGAGTTGCCGCCGGCCGAGGCCAGCAGGATCATCGCCCGCCGATAACGCACCGTACTCATCGTGCCGCGACGCACGATCCGCTGCAGCTTCTGCCCCTCTTGATCCGTGAGCCTGCGGACCTTGACCGGTTGCGTCACCGGGCCTCCAGAGTGCCGATCGAACGTGATCAGCACCATCCAACTGGCAGGAGCGTCCTACGCGCCAACCCGGTGATCGTTTCCGGTCACAGCACTAGACGTCGGAATCCGTGTGGGACCGTCCGATCAACGGCGTATATCGATCTTGGTAGGGCGCGGGGATGACCTCAACGTTAATGCCGAGGACTGCGTCGCTTCCGATAACCGTGGTGCGATAGGGGCTATCAGCGCAGGTCTTATGATGGTTTGGTAGGCCGCCCCGACCTGAGTGAGCAGCGGGTAGGCCCGCGGCGCTGTCGGAGACCCCGACTGCATTCCGCGGCGAGTGCGGCATCCCCAGACGCGGCGTGACCACCACATTTCCCGGGCCACCGCCTACTGCTACACGCACGAGGCAATCGAAATTCTCGCAGCTCAAGCGCCTAACTGCACGATGTCCTCGACCGTGCCCACGCCGAGGGGCTGGCATGCGCGATCTTCAACGGCACCCTGAGCCCCACCAACCGCTGCGCCGAGCAGACCATCAGCGTCAAGAGCCAACCCATCGACGCCTGATAGTCCGGCAAGGCCAGGCCGGCAACCTCCAGGCACTCCCGGCATCCAGCGGGCTGCCGCTGTGTCGCCAGCCGCGTTGCCGGCCTGGCGATGGCCTTCAAGCTCATCGAATCGGCCCAGGCACGCTGGCGGGCGGCGAATGCCCCTCACCTGGTCGCCCTCGTCCGTGCGGGCGCCCGCTTCGGGCGCGGTGTGCTGCTGGAACGTCACGACACGAGGGGAAAGACGCCGCATGACCGACCCCGGCCGCTACGACTACTGCGGACTCTTCCTACGCGGCGCCAGCCAAGAGGCCGCGATCGAGCTGACCGCCGGCGCCACCGGCGCGACAAGCGATGGCTGCCTGCTGCGCGTCGCCACCATAGAGATCGAGATCCGGCGCAATGACAACTGCACTCACGATGGAGCCGACTTCACCACCTGGCCGATCAAGATGGACATCGAAAGAGGGAACGAACCCAGCCACCAGGTCATCGAGACGGTATCCAAGATCCTCACCCACGCCTGGCAGGCAGGCCATGACGCAGTCGCTGCCTGCGACTACGAAGACGAACTACCCGACCACGGCGGATACCCCCGCTACCGAGACTGACCACCCATCCGATCCACAGGTATTGACAATTGCTCCCGCCCTCATGCCAGTGGGGCGGCTTTCATTTTCAGGCCCTGTAAGCGTCAACCAGCAGACCTACGTGTTGAAAACCAGGTAAGCCTGCCGTGCGATCATCCGTAATTTCTGCCAGACAGGAGCCGTTGCGACAGCCTTTTCGCCCCGGAGTTCGGCACCAGGATCGGTCATATGACTGAGCCTGGTGCCGCCCGAGAGAAACGCCTAGAATACTGCTCGACCCAGCAGGCCCTGGCGCATTGTATTGTTGGTCGATATCTCAGTTCAATGGGTTGGAACGCGTTTTACTTCGCCAGGAACTCTACTCGACACGTCCACCATTTGTCTCGCCTCGCACCCAATTAATACACTTGGGACGATCACCCGTTCCCGTTCGACAGAATTCCTCGAGCGCTGCACGTACCAGAGAAACCGGGAGAGTACTTCGAATGTCGTGAAACATCGGAATGCCTGGATCTGAGACGACACGAAGGTCGAAGTCTGGCGGACAGGGATTGTCGGACACCCAGACGTACTCAGAAATCCCATCGCCTGCCTTCTCGGCACGTTCTGCGCTGACGAACCAGATGAGACCGCCGTAACCCGTTGTCGCATTAACCGCGATCTGCAGAAAATTATCGGGCCACCAGGTGGAAGTACCTGGAGCGTGGCGCCCATCAGCAAACATGAAACAGGCGTGCTCACCGGCACTCACCCCTGGGGCATCGACCCTTTCCGTCTGGAGGTTCTCCATTACCTCTGCGATGAGCTCTGACATGCCATGCCACGTCTCGGCATAGTGACATGTGCCGTGGATAACAGCGTTAAGAATCAAGTTTCATCCCTTTCCCCGGAGGAGAAAGAGACTTTCCGCATCCTTGATGCCATACCGTCATGGTCGAGCCGTGAGAAAGGATGGCTTCTACCTCTGCTTGGCATCCCAGAAGAGCTCCACGCACATAGTTATTGTTGATGACGACGTTCGCATGGATGACTCCATTCTCTCGCATCTACATCGCATCAGCGCCTAGCCCAAGACCCTGCCCGCCAGCGACCTCAACACAAGCCGCCCTGCCCCTGGTAAGGTGAGTTGAATGCTCGCCCCGGAAGGATAATCCGAGCATAGTCAGCACTACAATGAAGTTGTCTCTACGACTGAAGCGGAAGCCAGGGGTTGACTTGACGTTCGCCCCTGGCATTCCATATGTCACTGTTGATGAGTCATGCCCCACTCAAGAGTGGGAGCATTACTCGGATATATGCTTATATTCTACGGCAGTACCTCCTTCTTCCCAGAAGACCCACAGCCGACCACATGTGGGACACCGCAGGACTTCCAGTGCTCGACCGAATAGTATCGAGCTATCGAGGTCGACATCGAATTCGCGCCGCGAGAGCAGCAGCATACTGCAATCCGGATCGTCGTCTCGCAGAATGGTGTTACACTTACATTTCATCTTGGCCATCACGATTCTCCGATGAACCTGACGTCGCTGATGCTGTTTGGATCTTTGCCCCAGCTTCGCAGCATACCTTGCACGCGTACAAGGGCGTTCTCGAAGTCGGCGGCCGTCAGACCAGTTCCCCGCAGATCCACTATTACTCCACCTCCGTGAACCTGCGAAAATTTCTTCGCCGTGTTGGTCAAGATATTCTTGACCGTTTTCCCTGTCGGTGTATATACATCCCACCTGATGCCGTTTACCAGGAGATCACTTGTAAAACCATCTGCGCGAGAGCCGATTGGATCTCTAAGGACGACCTCATTGCCTTCGTCCGCCAGGAAATTGGCCGCATCGAGTTCTGACTGTGAAGGATTTGTTGCTGCAATTGTAAGGCTGCCGGCCTTTCTAGCGACCCTGCTACCCTTGCCGAATATCTTGCCAATTGCCCTGCCGGCCCATTTGCCGATCTTGGTGAAGGGTATGAGTCCGACAGCGGCCCAGGCACAGTCGCCTGCACTGCCTTCGGCGCATCCGATCTCCTCCTCGAAGAGTGCCTTGAACCAGTTCTGGTAGCCGGTCTTGGCGGCCTCGTAGAGGGAGGGGTCCTCGGTGAAAGTGGCCGTGAATGACGGGCCGTCGTTCGGACACCCGTAGCCGATGCACGAGCTCTTCGTTGCCTTGGTTTTCGAGATGTACGGGTTCTGGGTGTGCCGCGGGTCTTTGACCCTCTTTTCGACGTCTTTTCGCCAGGCTGTGTAGCCGCCGTTCCTTCCGTTGGCCCAGTCGTCGGGGATGTGGCCGTCGACTTCGATGCCGGTGATGGGGTTGCCGCCGGTGAAGGCGTAGCGGTTGCTGGTCCAGGGGTCGGTGCCGAGGCTCAGGTCGTCGAGGGCGCCGTTGTAGCTGTCGAGGTTGAGGAAGCGGTTGAGGCCCGGGTTGTAGTTGCGGAACCCCATGTCGTACATGCCGGTGGAGTTGTCCCAGCGCTTGCTGTTGAAGCGGTAGGGGTTGTACTCCTCTTTGGCCGTGGGATCGACCGGGTCGGGTTTGTCAATGCCGGCGAAGAGTTTGTCGTCGTTCTTGCCGTAGGCGGTGTAGCCGTAGGTGGCGCGGGTGTCGCCCGTTTCCGAGGTGATCTGCTCGACGTCGGTGTGCGGGTTGTAGCCGTAGTAGGACGACTCCTCGCGGTTGTCCTCGGTGAACTTCACCTGCGACAGGCGTTCGCCCCAGGGCGAGTACTGGAAGGACTTGACCAGCTTGCCGGCCACCTCTTCGTCCAGGACTTCGGCGGACAGGCCGAGGTAGGAGTAGGTGGTGGTCGTGGCGGAGGCGGTGCCTTCCTTCTCGGTCTTGGTGGTGGTGCGGTCCAGCGGGTCGTAGGCGTAGGCCGTCACCGTGGAGGTGGCGCCGTCGCCGCCGAGCTTCTCGTGCCGGGTGACGTGGTCGAAGCCGTCGTAGGTGTACTTCTCCCAGATCTTGCCGCCGCCCTGGATGGTGCGCAGCCGGCCGTACGGGTCGTAGGTGTAGGTGGAGGTCTGGCCGTTGGTGACGGAGGTCAGCAGCCGGTTGCGGTCGTAGGTGAAGGTGGTCTTCTTGCCCAGGACTGTCTCTTCGTAGACGTTGCTGTTGGCGTCGTGCCAGTACGTCTCGGTGTCGGGGGTGCCGCCGCCGGCCGGGGTCTTGACCGTCTTGGTGATGCGGTCGCGGGGGTCGTAGGTGTAGGTGTACTCGTGCTCCAGGTAGGCGCCGGGGCTGTCGGCGTTCTGGATCTTGGCGTTGTCGCGGGCGCGGTGCAGGTTGCCCTGGTAGCCGAGGGTGTGCTCGGCCACGACCGTGGCGTTGGGCTTCTTCTCGATGGAGTGGCGAAGGACGCCGGACAGGAAGTAGTCGTAGTCGACGGTGTTGCCGTTGGCCTTGGTCTCCTGCAGGCGTTCGGCGCGGGGAGTGTAGGTGTAGCGGGTGGTCTTGGGCTGGGTGTCGGTGGCCGACTTCTTGTTGACGACCTCCTCGACCAGGTCGCGGACGTCGTAGCCGTAGGTGGCGAGCGTCTTGTCGTGGGTGCGTTCCACCACCGCGCTGTTCTCGTTGTAGCGGTAGGTGGTGGTGTTCTTCAGCGCGCCGTCGAGCTTCTCCTGGATCTGGTCGATCTGGTTGAGGTTGGTGTAGGTGATGTCCCACAGGTCGATCTTGGCTGTGGGCGACCTGTCCTCGATCGTGGTGAGGTTGGCGTTGGGGTCGTAGGTGTAGGTGAAGTCCTTCTTCTCGGTGTCGGTGTCGCCGGAGTTGTCGCGGACGAGTTTGACGGCGTCGGCGACGACGGTGCCGTTGGCGTCGTCGGTCAGCTTGACAGCGCTGGTGTTGCCGGCGGTGAAGGTGTAGGTGCCGAGTTCGACCCAGGTGCCGGGATTCTTGGTCTGGTCGATCGTCACGTCGGCGGTGCCGCCGTCGTGGGCGATCGTGCACTTGGCGTTGGTGGCGGTGGCTCCGGCCGGGTACTGGGCGTAGAGCTTGTAACTGCCCGCGGCGGGGGTGGTCAGGTTCCAGGTGAAGCTGCTGGCGCCGGTGCCGGCGGGGGCGACGGCGTAGTCGTAGCCGACGAAACCAGAGGTAGCGGCGACTGTCGGGCCGGCGATGTTGGACGAGGAGGTGCCGCCGCCGGTCGTGGTCCACGAGCCGACCGCGGTGACCTGACCGACGTCGGAGTTGTCGCCGAGCACGACGTCGAGGCCGAGAGGTACACCGTCGTCGGAGTGGGTCTTGAGCTTGCCGTCGGGGTAGTACGACCAGTCCAGCGCGCGCTGGGAGGAGCCGCCCGCCGAGGTGACCGTGCGGTTGGTCTGCAGACCCAGGTCGTCGTAGTCGTAGGTGGTCTTGATGTCCCACGGGTCGGTTGTCGTCTTCGACCAGCCGTTGTCCCAGTACGACATCGTGGAGACGTTGCGGACGGTTTGGGCGTGCGACGGCGGGTGGGAGATCTCCTTCAGCCGGGAAACCGCGTCGTAGGCGTAGAAGACCGAGTCGGGTTTGTTGTAGACCGGGTCGTCTGGGTCGAAGGGGTAGATCTCCTCGGCTGGCCGGTTGAGCTTGTCGTACTTGGTCTCGTTGATGAAGTCGGCGGGGTCGTCGGGGGTCTCGACGCCGCGCGGGGTGATGACCTTGGTGCGGTTGCCCACCTGGTCGTAGGTGAACTGGGTGATGACGTATTTGATGACGCCGTCGGTCTCGGAGTGCGGGACGCGCGTTTCGGTGACGTCGCCGCGCTTGTTGTAGACCGTGATGGTCTTGTTGTTCTCCTGGTCGGTCTGGCCGACCACCAACCCGTCGAGGTCGTAGTCGGTGCTCGTCTGGTGTCCGGCCGCGTCCTTGACGGTCTTGACCTGGTGGTTGCCCTGGAGGGCATGCGGTGGAGCATGCTGCTCGTGACCGCCGGGCTCGTCCTGACGGCGGCCAGGACACCGACCCTGGCGCGGGGCGGGCGCCGGGCCACCGAGGCGTAAGGCGGTGGATACCGGTGAGCACCATGACCTTCACCCCGGACGGCCGACTGGTGTACTCCTTCCCCGGCGCCTTCGCGGCCGTGGAGGTACTTCGGCTCCACGAGCAAGAGCCTGTCGCCCGCGCTGCGGCTCGGCTGGATGGCGCTGCCCGGCCGGCTGGTGGACGACATCGTCGCCGCCAAGGGCCCGCGCGAACTCTCATCGGGCGTCATCGACCAGCTCGCCCTCGCCGACTTCATCGTCCGCGGCGCCTACGACCGCCACCTGCGCCGCATGCGCAAGATCTACCGGCGTCGTCGTGGCCTGCTCACGGCCACGCTCGCCGAACGCGTTTCGCACATCACCGTCAGCGGCATCGCCGCCGGCCTGCACGCCGTCCTCGACCTTCCCCCGGGCACCGAGCAAGCGGCGCTCCGCGCCGCCCGCCGCCTCGGCCTCGCCCTGGACGGCCTGAGCCCCTACCGGCACCCCGACAGTACGATGCCGCCACGTGACGGCCTGGTCATCGGCTACGGCACACCGCCCGAACACGCGATCACAGCCGCCCTGGACGCCCTCTGCCTCGCCTTGCCCGGCCCACCGTAGAAGCGCGTCGCCCTCCAAGGTCCGCGGCCCCCCGTACGCGGATCACGTCCGGGGGCGCTGCGGCTCGGGCGACAGGGCCTCGACCAGGTCGCGGATGATGCTGCGGTGATCGCCGGGCCGCCACGCGAGGGCCAGCACGCTCGGGGACAGACCCGTGACGGGGATGGTCATGATCCCTGGCCGCCGGTAGATCTCGGCGTTGCCCTCGGCGAGCAGGACGATGGTGCCGCCGGCCTCGAGCGCCGCGAAGGTCTCCTCGGCGTTCGTCACGGTCGTGCAGACCACCGGTGGCCGCCCGCCGCGCTCGTCGGTCGCGAGCCAGTGGTCGCGGAGCGAGCCGGCGCTCTCGGGCAGCGCCAGGAAGTTCTCGTCCAGGAGCTCGGCGAAGTCGACCTCGTCCCGCTTGGCCAGCCAGTGGTCGTTCCGGAACGCGACCCAGCGCGGCTCGCGGGCCACCACCCGGACGTTGAGATCGTCCTGACCGGGGAACGGCAGCCACACGAACGCCACGTCGACCTCGCCCTCGGCCACGCCCGCCGTGGGGTCGGTCCAGTTGACCTGGCGCAACCGCAGGTCACAGTGCGGACGGCGTTCGGTGAACCGTTCCCGCAGCGTTCCCAGGAGCCCGCGTCCGACGCTCGTCGACATGCCCACGGTCAGCCGTGCGGCTTCGGCGGCGGCGGCGTCGCCGACGGCCCGCTGGGCCTCGTCCCACTGCTGGAGCAGCTCGCGGGCGGCCGGCAGCAGCGCCTCGCCCGGCGCGGTGAGCCGCACCGCGCGCCGGTCACGGTCGAACAGCCTCACCCGCATCAGCTCTTCGAGCTGGCGTATCTGCTTGCTGAGCGTCGGCTGCGAGATGTACAGGCGCTCGGCCGCGCGGGTGAAGCTGAGCTCCTCAGCCACGGTCACGAAATACCTGAGGTCACGCAGATGAGTATCCATAGCCGTTGGCTATTACAGCAGATATTGGACGTGCGGTGAAGGTCGGCACCAGGATTGCGGCATGAGCACCACGGAGGATCGCCTGGCGATCATCGAGACCTGCACCCGCATGGCCTGGCACGCCGACCAGCGCGAATGGGACCGGCTGGCCGGGATATTCGCGGACTCGGTGACCCTGGACTACACCAGCCTGAACGGCGGCGAGCCTGCCCTGCTGACGCCGGCGCAGATCGTCGAGGCCTGGTCGGGCCTGCTCGGCGCGTTCGACGCCACGCAGCACCTGATCACGAACCACCTGGTGACCGTCGACGGCGCCACCGCGGTCTGCACGGCGTCGTTCCAGGCCACGCACCGCCTCACCGATCCGTTCGGCTCGCAGCTGTGGACGCTGGGCGGCACCTACCGCTTCGACCTGGTCCGGTCGGACGGCGCGTGGAAGATCGGCGCTGTGGTGATGACCGCCACCTGGGCCGACGGCAACCGGAACCTGATGTCCCTGGCGGCGGGCAGCCGATGATCGCCCTCGTGACCGGCGGCAACCGGGGGATCGGCCGGGAGGTCTGCCACCAGCTGGCGGCACTCGGCCACACCGTCCTCCTCACCGCCCGCTCGACGGCGGCGGCCGAGGCCGCGGCCAAGGAGCTCGGAGGTGACGTCGTCCCGCTCCGGCTCGACGTCACCTCCGAGGAGGACATCGCGGGGGCGGCTGCCGCCGTCGCCGAGCGGTACGGGCGGCTGGACGTCCTCGTCAACAACGCCGCCATCACCTACGACACCTGGCAGGGCGCCGTGTCCGCCGATCTGGACGTCGTCCGCGAGGCCGCCGAGACGAACCTGTACGGTCCCTGGCGGCTGATCCAGGAACTGCTGCCGCTCCTGCGCGAGAGCGCGCACCCCCGCATCGTCAACGTCTCCAGCGAGGCTGCCTCGCTGACCAACATGGGCGGCGGCACCCCGGCGTACAGCGTCACCAAGGCGGCCCTCAACGCCCTGACCCGCATGCTGGCGGCGGAGCTCCGCGGTGACGGCGTCCTGGTGAACGCGATCTGCCCGGGCTGGGTCGCGACGGACATGGGAGGCCCGGGCGGCCGTCCCGTCTCCGAGGGCGCGGCGGGCGTCGTCTGGGCGGCCACGCTGCCCGATGACGGCCCGACCGGCGGGTTCTTCCGCGACGGCCGTCCGCTCCCTTGGTGACCGCCCTGTGGTGACCACTCTGTGAAGGACAATGACATGATCTTGGTGACGGGCGCGACGGGCAACGTCGGCTCCGAAGTGGTCCGGGCTCTGGCCGCGGCCGGTGAGCCCGTCCGGGCGCTGGTGCGCAAGCCGGACGTCGCGCCGCTGCCGGACGGCGTCGAGGCGGTGACGGGCGACCTCAACCGGCCGGAGACGATGACCGCAGCGCTGGCCGGGGCCCGCGCGGTGTTCCTGCTCCCCGGGTACGAGGACATGCCGGGCCTGCTGGCCGAGGCCCGGCGCGCGGGAGTGGAACAGGTCGTGCTGCTGTCCGGCGGCTCGGCCGGGAGCGGCGACATGACCAACGCGGTGACCCGTTTCATGGCGGCGTCCGAGTCCGCCGTGCGGGAGTCCGGGCTGCCGTGGACGTTCCTGCGGCCGAGCGCGTTCATGTCCAACGCCCTGCGCTGGCTGCCGCAACTGCGCTCCGGCGACCAGGTGCGGGTCGCGTTCCCGGACGTCCGCGCGGCGAGCGTCGACCCGTACGACATCGGGGCCGTCGCCGCCCGCGCGCTGCTGTCGGACGACTATCGAGGCGAGATCCTCCGGCCGACCGGCCCGGTCGCGATGCCGCCCGCCGACCAGGTGGCCGTGCTGGCCGAGGTCCTCGGCCGCGATCTGCGGTTCGTGGGCCTGACGAACGAGGAGGCGCGCACCGACCTGCTGGCCACCATGCCCGCCGAGTACGTGGACGCCTTCTTCGACTTCTACGTGAACGGCTCGCTCGACGAGTCGATCGTCCGCCCGACCGTGCGCGAGGTCACCGGCCGCGAGCCCCGCACCTTCGCGCAGTGGGCACAGGCCCACGCGGACGCCTTCCGCTGACCCCTCGCATCTGCCTCCAACTCCACGAAAGCTCCAGATGAACCAGAGAGTGCGGCGCCTTCTCGCCGCAGGCTCCGCCGCCGCATGCGCGTTCGCGTCGGTGGCGGGCTGTTCGAACGACGACAAACCCGCGGCGCCGCAGGCGCGGACGGCGGAGCCGGGACGCTTCGCCTCGTCCAACCCGGGCTCGGTCAACACCTACTGGATCCAGGCGCCGGAGGGCCTGGTCATCGTCGACACCCTGCGCACCCCGGCCGATGCCCGCAAGGCGGTGGCGGAGATCAAGAAGACCGGCCGGCCGGTCGCCGCCATCCTGCTCACCCACTCCCATCCCGACCATGTGGGCGGGGCGGGCGCCTTCCACGAGGCGTTCCCGAAGGCCCCCGTCTACGCGTCCAGGTCGACCGACAGGACGATGCGGGAGGACAAGAGGGGCTTCTACCCGCTGGCCCGTTCGGCCAATGCGGACTTCCCCGCCAAGGTCACCTACGCCGACCGGACCTTCGAGGACGGCGCGCCGTTGCAGGTGGGCGGCCTCCGTTTCGAGACCGCCACGTACGTCCACGGCGAGTCCGACACCGCGGACGTCTACTTCCGTCCCGACACCGGCGACCTGTTCTCCGGTGACCTGGCGACCGGCAAGGTCACGCCCGCGCTGATCGAGGGGACCAGCTGTGGCTGGCTCCAGATCCTCGATCAGCTCGGTGGGCGCTTCCCGGGGGCCAGGACGATGTACCCGGGACACGGCGCCGCGGGCCCGGCCCGCGCACTGATCGACGAGCAGCGCCGGTATCTCCGGGCGTTCCGCGGTCTGGTCCGGCCGGCCGTCGCCCCGGACTCGCCCGAGGGCAGGAAGGTCGGCCCCGCCGAGCAGAAGTCGATCGTCGCCGAGCTGGACCGCGCCTACCCCGGCTTCCCGCCGGTCGCGGACCTTCCGACCATCGTCCAGGAGAACATCAAGGCCGTCGCGCGGGAGCTGTCCGCCGAGGACCCCGCGAAGACGCCCGCCGCCTGCGCGGACACCCCTCAGGGCGGGGCGGAAGCTCCTCAGGACGGGGCGGACGGGCTGCTCGCTCCGGTGAGCGCCTACGTCACCGCGGTCAACGGCCGCGACCTCGACGCGCTGGCGGGGGCGTTCGCCGCCGACGCGGAGCTCGTCGACGTCGGGCGGCGCTTCCAGGGCCGCGCCGCGATTCGCGACTGGGCCCGGGCCGAGGTCATCGGCGGCACCCTGACCGTCATCAGGGTCGCCGAGAACCGGCCCGGTCACCAGCGCCTCCTGGTGCGCTTCGCCCCCGGCGGCCAGGGGGGCTTCGAGGCCTTCTACGCCTTCACCGTCGACGGCTCGTCCATCACCAGAGCCGAACTGACCTATGCGAACTGATCGAGAGGAACGAACGTTCATGACCACCGTGCAGAAGGTGACGTTCTCCGCCGGAGACGTGACGCTGACCGGGAACCTGTTTCTGCCCGCCGGCGCCGACGCCGGTCCTGTGCCGGGCATCGTGGTGGCGGGCACCTGGACGAGCGTCAAGGAGCTGATGGCCGACCGCTACGCCGAACGGCTCGCCGACCGCGGCTTCGCCGCCCTGGCCTTCGACTTCACCGGCTACGGCGAGTCCGAGGGCGAGCCCCGCGACTACGAGGAGCCGGAGCGGAAGGTCCGCGACATCAACCATGCGGTCACCTTCCTCGCCGGACACCCCGCGGTGGACGCCACCCGTCTCGGCGCCCTCGGCGTCTGCGCGGCCGCGATGTACATGAGCGGGAACGCCGTCGACGACCCCCGCGTCCGGTCGCTGGCGCTCGTCGCGCCCTGGCTGCACGACCCCGAGATCTGCCGGGAGGTGTACGGCGGTGAGGAGGGCGTCGCGGCCAAGCTCGCCGCGGCCGCGCGGGCCCGCGCCACGTACGAGGCGACCGGCGAGGTCGAGTACGTGCCGGTCGTCAGCGGCTCCGACCCTCGCGCCGCGATGCCGTTCGACATCGACTTCTACCTCAACCCCGACCGCGGTGGCCTCCCGCAGTGGCCCAACCGCTTCGCGGTGATGGCCTGGCCGGGCTGGCTCGGCTACGACTCGATCTCCCTCGCCTCCCGCCTCACCCAGCCCGTCCTGCTCGTCCACAGCGAGGACGCCGCCATCCCGCACGGGGCTCGGCGCTTCCACGCCGCGCTGGCCGGGCCCAAGGAGTTCGTCTGGACCGAGGGCGACCAGTTCGCCTTCTACGACCAGGAACCGCAGGTCACGACGGCGGCGGACGCCGCGGCGGCCCACTTCGCCCGCACGCTGCCCGGCGCGTAGCAGGCGGACGTGCGTGCCCTTCGCCATGACGGCGGAGGGGCACGCCGCAGATCACCTCACGCACACGGACGCGCCGTGCGCGCGGGCCGCCGTGCGGGTGCTGATCGCCCAGGTGGCGAGGGCGCAGAGTGCGAGCGTCGCGCCGAGGGCGGTGGGGCCGATCCAAGCCCGTGGCGTCGTACAGGGCCGTCGTCGCGGCCGCTCCCAGGGCGGAGCCGAGGGAGTAGAAGACCATGTAGGCGCCGATGGTGGTGCTGGTCCGGTCGGGGTAGGCGGCGGTCAGCGTGTGCTGGTTGCTCACGTGCACGGCTTGGACGGCGAAGTCGAGCAGGATCACGCCGAGGACCAGCAGCGGCAGCGACCAGGGAACGGGGCCGTGATGGCCCCGTTCCCCCTGTTCTGTGTGCCCACTGGAGATCCGCCCCTGTGGCCGCTGTCAGGGCTAACCGAGCGGCCACAAAGGGCCTGCTCAGGGCCTCCCAAATCAGATTCGAACTCCTAATCTGAAGGCCCCGCACGCTGCCGAACAACAGATACGGCGGCCACACGACGGGGTGCGCGAACGACCTCGCGCCATCGACCCCAAGGAGTAAAGGATCTGTGCCATCGAATGATGACCCTCTAGCTGTATTGACCCGCAGCGTTGTTGACGCGGCTGATCGGGGGTTGGCCTCCGAGTGCGGTGTGGCAGCGGTGGTGGTTGTAGGTGTGCAGGAAGTCTTGCAGAGCCGCGGCGCGTTCGGTGTTGATGGTGTAGGGGCTGATATAGGCCCATTCGTCGAGCAGGGTGCGGTTGAAGCGTTCGACTTTGCCGTTGGTCTGCGGCCGGTAGGCGCGGGTGCGTTTGCCGGTGGCGCCGAGATCGGCCAGGGCTTGCTGCCAGGCGGTCGCTTTGCGGTAGCTCCAGGCGTTGTCGGTCAGGACGCGTTCGATGCGGCTGATGCCGCAGGTGGCGAAGAATGCTGCTGCCCGGCGCAGGAATGCGGCGCAGGTGGCGGCTTTCTCGTCGGGGTGGATCTCGCTGTAGGCGATGCGGGTGTGGTCGTCGATGGCCGAGTGGATGTAGTCGTAGCCGGTGGTTCGACGCCGGTCGGGGCAGGCGGCGCGGCCCAGGGCGCGCCAGCCGCCGCCGTCGGGGATACGACCGAGCTTTTTGACGTCCACATGCACCAACTCGCCGGGGCGGTCATGTTCGTAGCGGCGAATCGGCGTGCCGGTGGGCCGATCCAGCCAGGCCAGGCGGTGCAGACCGTGGCGGGTCAAGATGCGATGCACCGTGGAAGGGGCCAGCCCGAGAATCGGCCCGATCCGAGCAGGGCCGAGCTTGCGGCTGGTGCGCAGCCGGCACACTTTCTCCTCGACCTGCGGCGGTGTGCGGTGCGGTGTGGAGCGTGGGCGGCTGGGGCGATCGAGCAGACCGGCCGCGCCCAGCTCGCGCCAGCGTCGTAACCATTTGTAGGCGGTGGGCCGGCAGATGCCCATCTCCGCGGCCACATGTGCGACCGGGCGGCCGGACAAGATGCGCTCAACGAGCAGACGGCGTCCATGGACGGTCAGCCGGGCGTTACGGTGGGACACGAAGCCTCCGTGTGGTGCTGATTCGACACCTTCACCACACCGGAGGCTTCTCTTTTGATCAAGACCCCACTGTCAACAACGCTCGTGGTCAATACATCTAGCTCGTGCCTCCGAAGAGCCGTCAGCAACCGACACGTCTGAGAACACCTGGCGAACAACTGAAGAGGTCGCCGCGATGCTCAAGGTTGATCCGTCCACCATCCGCCGCTGGCGCACCGCCCGGCCGCCCCAGGGGCCACCATTCGTTCGCCTGAGCGCACGGTTGACGCTCTACAACATCCATGACGTCCAGCGCTGGCTGAATCAGCACCGCATCGACCCTCGCGAGGTGGCCTGATGGCGCAACGACGTGAGCTGCCGCCCATCGGCATCGTGCTCGCCTCCGATGTGGAGATGCGTGTCGGCAAGAACGCTTACCGGGCGCGGGTGAGGTGGTTCGATCCCGTCACCGGGGCAGAGGCGGTCCAAGTCGATCGCTCTGCCTACCGAGGACGCGGCGGCAGAGTGGATCGAGGAGATGGAGGACGCCGCTCGGGGCGGCGTAGACCCGCACACGGCGACGACGACGCTCGCCGATTACGGCGAGCGCGTCATGCACCTGGCGGTGCGAGGACTGGAGGCGAAGACCCTCGACCCGTACATGGCGGGCTGGCGCAAGCGAGTGGTTCCCAGCCTCGGGCACATCGCTGTCCGCATGATCACAAATGGAGCGGTGGATCGGACCGTCCACGCGTGGATCGCCGACGAGTGCAGTCGCTCCACTGTCAAGAACAGCCTGGCCATCCTCGTCCGCGTTATGGAGCAGGCCGTGCGGGACAACATCATCGACCGCAACCCCGCCCGGATCACCGGCTGGCAGAGCGAGTACAAGAGAGCCGAAGACGAACTGGATGACCCGCGGGCGCTCGCGCTACCCAACTGGGCGGCCTTGGAGCGACTGGCGGAGGCACTCGTGGAACGTTCCATTGACTGCTACGAGGGGTGGGGTGAAGTCGTGATCTTCGCGGCGTGCACGGCCGCGCGCATCGGTGAGGTCTCCGGAGTGCGTGTCGGAGACATCGACATCACGACGTGGACCTGGACGGTCCGCAGGCAGACAACGCCAAGCCCGGGCGGTCTCGCCGACAAAGGCACGAAGGGCAAGCGGGCCAGGAAGGTCCCGATCATCGCCGAGATTCGAGAGCTGGTGCTGCGACGTCTTGAGGCCGCCGGCAACGATCCGAGTGCCCGGCTGTTCACCGGTCCCAGAGGGGGCCGCATCACCACTGCGGTTCTGCGGGACGCGACACACTGGGACGAGGTCGTGGCGAAACTCGGCTACGAACACCTTCGCCGGCACGATCTCCGCCACACCGGTCTCACCTGGATGGCCGACGCGGGAGTCCCGGTTCACGTGCTCCGGAAGATCGCCGGCCACGGGTCTCTGACCACCACTCAACGCTATCTCCACCCGGACAGCGACTCCCTCGTGGCGGCGAGCAACGCCTTGAGCGCCCACCTCACCCAGGGCTGGTCCCAAACTGGTCCCAAGCTCCGGGCGGTGTAGATGATCGGCATGATCGCGGAGAGAAGCAGAAAGACCGGCCTACCTGGGCTTTCACCCAGGCCGACCGGCCTTGTATCACCGTCGGGACGACAGGATTTGAACCTGCGACCCCTTGACCCCCAGTCAAGTGCGCTACCAAGCTGCGCTACGTCCCGGTGTGTGTCCGTCCCTGTGGGGCGAGACGTCATAACCTTAGCGCACATCGGAGGTGCCTGTGCACAGCGCGGGCGGGAGCGGAGGCGGCCTTGGGGCGTAGGGCGGCGATCGATCGCGGGGAGCTGGCGAGGCTCGTGGCCGAGGGGTGGCACGTGCGGGAGCTGGCCGCGCACTTCGGCGTGAGCGAGTCCGGGGTGCTCCAGGCGAAGCGCGCCGCCGGGCTGGTGAAGCCGACCCTGGATCATGGCCGTGCCGTGCCGTGGAAGGTGTCCCGGGAGCACATCCAGTCGGGGCCCGCGACGAACCTGCGCAACCTGTCCGCCGCCGCGCAGGGCAAGCCGCCCGCGTCCGAGCGGCTGAACACCGCGCTGCGGTGGGCGCAGCGGCTCGTCGACGCCGGGCTTGACGTGGCGTACGACCCCGTGGAGGGGTTCCGGGAGGTGCCTGCCGGGGCTGGTCGTTCGCATGTCGCGGGGGTGCTGGCGGAGGCGAGGGAGGCGCTGGACGCCGGGTGATCCTTTCCCGGGGACAGGGGCCTCCACGGGGCGGCCGGCAGGGGCCTGTGGCCGGTTCCTGAGCGTTTCGAGAGCCGGCTCGGGGGCAGGCGCTGGTCTCAACACAGAGACCGGAGGCGAACATCATGTCCACCTTGATCTGGGTGGTCGTCGTCGTGGTCGCGGTGGTGGCGATCGCCGCAGTCGGCTACGTGGTGCTCCAGCAACAGCGCCGCAGCCGCCTCCGCGCACGTTTCGGCCCCGAGTACGAACGCCTGATGGCCGAGCACGACAGCAAGAAGGAAGCCGAGCAGGAGCTGCTGGCCCGGGAGCAGCGGCACGCCGAGCTCGACATCCGCCCCCTGTCGGAGGAGACGCGCAACAGCTACGCCAAGCGGTGGACCGAGGTGCAGGAGCGCTTCGTGGACGCGCCCGGCTTCGCGGTGACCGAGGCGGACCAGCTCGTGACGTCCGTCATGGCCGACCGCGGCTATCCGACGGAGAACTTCGAGCAGCGGCTGTCCGACTTGTCCGTGGTGCACGCGTCGACGCTCGACCACTACCGCAGGGCGCACGAGATCAGCGGGCGCGCGGCCCGTAAGGAGGCCTCCACGGAGGAGCTCCGGCAGGCGATGGTCCACTACCGCGCGCTCTTCGAGGAACTGCTGGAAGAGACGACGCGAGGACGGTGAGGGACGTGGGTGACGAGATGAGAGTGCCGCACCAGCGGGCCGACGAGCGGCCCGGTGACGAGCACCTGGGTGATGAGCGCCCAGGTGGCGAGCACTGGAGCGGGGAGCGGCGGGACCCGTCGAACGACCACCGTCACGGTGCGCTGGACGACGTGCGCGGCGACGACGACGTGCGGGCCGCGCGGCCCGAGGACGACGACCTGCGCATGATCGTGGACGACGACCGCGACGGCGGCCGGGCGGCCATGGGTGGTGGACCGGCGCGCGGCACGGGTGACGACGTCCTGGTGCACAGCGGCGGCGATGCCGATGGAGATGACGCCGGCGTCCACGGAGGGCGCGACGAGCTGGATGACGAGGACGACGTACCGGGGCCGAATGACGACGGCGCGCGGCGGGAGCCGTACGCGACCGGCGTCTCCACCGGGCCTGGTCCCGCGGTGGACGAGGACGTGGCGGGAGCGGACGGCGGCGCGGCCCCGTCCCACGCGGCGCCGGCCGAGATCGTGCTGTTCGACCAGGACCCGGCCGAGGTCCAGGCGCGCTGGCGCGAGCTGCAGGCCGGTTTCGTGGACGACCCGAACGAGGCCGTCCAGCGGGCCGACGGGCTCGTCGGCGAGGTCGTCGAGGCGCTCACCAGCGCGCTGACGTCCCGCACGAGCGAGCTGCGCCGCCGCTGGAACGACTCCGACGGCGATGACGGCGGGCGGACCGACACCGAGCAGCTCCGCCTGGCGCTGCGCGAGTACCGGACCGTGCTGGAACGGCTGCTGGCCCTGTCCGGCGGCGGCACCACGGCAACTCCCGGCGTCACCACGGCGCCGGCCACCACCACGGGCACCACCACAGGGACGAGGTGACAGGCTCATGCTCGCGATCGTCGCGGCCATCGTGTTCGGGCTGGGGTTCCTGCTCGACTTAGTCAACGTGCGGATACCAGGCGGCATCTCCGGCACGACGTTCATGCTCCTCGGTCTGATGTTCCTCGCGCTGCACCAGGCGGGTGTGGGGACGGCGAGCGTCCGCAGCGGCACCGGCGGCTGGCGCGGGCGGACCAGGAGGTAGGACCGGCATGACAGGTCGGACCCCCGGACGGCGAAGGTCCGGGGGTCTTTCGTATGAAGCGGTCACTTGGCGGGGAAGCGCATGGTGACCGTGCTGCCACCGGCGCCGACCCGCAGGTTGAGGTCGGAGGAGAGCATGCGGGCGACCCACAGCCCCATCCCGCCGACCGAGCCGGGCATGGGGCCCGGCTTCCAGGCGCCGTGGTCGTGCACCTCCACCACGATGTCGTCGCCGTCCGCCCATATCCGCGCGCGGGCCTCGACGTGGCCGTGGGTGACGGCGTTGGTGGCGACCTCGTTCACCGCGATGACGAAGTCGCCGATGGCCTCCTCGGGCATGCCGGCGCCGCGGGCCTCGGTCTCGGCGAACTGCCGGACCTGTGGCAGGTCCGGCAGCCGGAAAGCGATGTTCCTGGTGGGCGTGCCGGGTGGCGGGCCCATGAGGCCCGCGTCGTGAGGATGCCCGTCCTCGTGCACCCGGCGTTCCGCCCTCTCAGCCGACAAGCTCGGCGCGCAGCTGGTCGAGGACCTTGCGCAGGATCCGGGACACGTGCATCTGCGAGATGCCGAACTCCGCCGCGATCTCGGCCTGCGTCATGTTCCCGAAGAAGCGCAGGAGCAGGATGTGCTTCTCGCGGGAGGGCAGGGCGTCGATGAGCGGCTTGACCGCCTCGCGGTCGACCATGGTGGCGAGGGTGTCGTCGTCCTCCGGGATGACGTCGCCGAGCGAGGCGGCGTCGTCGTCGGTGCCGAGCGGCGCGTCCAGCGACAGCGTGCTGTAGGCGGCGGAGGCGTCCAGCGTGAGCAGGACGTCCTCCTCGCTGATGTTCATCTTGGCGGCCAGCTCGGCGACCGTCGGCGAGCGGCCGAGCGTCTGACTGAGGTCGGCGACGAGCCGGTTCAGCTCGGAGCGGCGCTCCTGGTAGAGACGGGGTACGCGGATCGCCCAGGTGCGGTCGCGGAAGTGGCGCTTGACCTCGCCGGTCATCGTGACGACGGCGTAGCCGCGGAAGGCGTGGCCGAGGGTCGGGTCGAAGCCGTTGATGGCCTTCATCAGACCCACGTACGCGGCCTGGAGCAGGTCCTCCAGCGGCTCGCCGCGGTAGCGGTAGCGCCGGGCGATCTCCATGGCCAGCGGGCGGTGCATCTCCACGATGCGCTCGCGCAGCCGTTCCCGCAGGCTGTCGGGGGTGTCGATCCTGACCATCTCGGCCAGGAGCTCTTCGGCGGTCAACTCCTCGAGAACGAGTTCCTGCAGAGCCATCGCTGCTCCTCATATGGGTCGCAGGGGCGCCCTCCACAGAAAAAAGCCCATGCAGAGGCACGCCTCGCGTCTAACTTCGAGACGGAAGCCCTCTGCTGGACTTCGGCTCCAGTATGCCCCATCCCGCGGGACGTATGCCTCCCTACCGCGGTGACAGTAGGGTTGCTCCGTGACAATGTCGGAGAACGGTGAGGGCTCTGTGGCCGCTCTGAGCCTTACCTCGTCGACCGTGAACGAGATCACTGTGGTCAAGGTCGACGGGGTGCTCGACGCGACGACGCGCGAGCAGTTCGCCGACTACCTGTCCCTGTCGGGCCCGGATCTGATCCTGGACCTGGCGGGAGTGACGTTCATGGACTCGCGCGCCCTGGGGCTGATCGTGCACCAGTGGCAGACCAGCCTGGCCGCCAGTTCGAGGTTCGCCCTGGTCGGGGTGGAGTACTCGAAGTCCAAGGTGATGTGGATCACCGGTTTGGCGCAGCGGCTGCCGCTGTACGACACGCTCGACGACGCGCTGGCGGCGTTCGGCTGACCCGGGGCGCCCCTCAGCGGCGGGACTTTCGCTGGTGCTCGTCCACGAGCAGCCTGGCGAGGTCGGCCACCTTGACCTGGTGGTGCTGGGAGATCCGGCGCAGCTCCTCGAAGGCGGCCTCGGCGGTGCAGCCGCTGGTCTGCATGATGATGCCCTTGGCCTGGTCGATGACGGCCCGGCCGTTGAGCGCCTCCTGCAGCTGGGCGGCGTCGGTGCGGACCTCCTCGAAGTCCCACATGTTCGTCATGGCGACGCCGACCTGCTGGGTCAGCATCTCAGCGAGCGCGTGCGCGGCCACCGGGGAGAACGCGCCGGGCCGTACGGAGTAGAGGCCGACGAGCAGCAGCGCGGGGGCGACCTTGATGGGCAGGACGAGGACCGAGCGGACCCCCCAGCGGTTGGCCAGGGCGGCGTAGCGGGGCCAGCGGCCCTCATCGAGCACGTCACCGATCACGACCTGGCCGGCGGTGCGGCGCGCGTCGACAGAAGGTCCCTCCCCCAGGCGGCGCTCCTCCTCGGCCAGCGTGATGAGCTCGCTGTGCGAGCCCGAGACGAGGACGCGCTGGTCGCGCCAGTGCTCGGCCGAGCTGCCCGAGCAGCCGGGCACGCCGTCGGCCAGCGCCGTGGTGAGGCCGCGCAGCACGCTCTCGGTCGAGGTGGCCTCGTCCAGGCGGCCGAGGGCCGCGAGGTCGCGTGCGAGGCCGGGAGTGATCATCGTCACGGTCGATTCCATAGGTTCGCCTCCCTACCCCTTATAGCTAGCATTATCCGCTGTGGCGTAGCGTCAGAGCATGACTGTGCCGGACCTCGAACACGCTCTGGACGCGCTCTCGGCGCGCGTCACCTCTCTGCGTGAGGCGAGGACGGCCTACCCGTCCGAACTCGCCCCTACCCTGGACGCCGCGCTCGCCGAGCTCGACACCGCGACCGAGCTGCTGGCCGAGGCGCGCGCCGAGCTGAGCAGGGCCTCCGACCGGCGGCAGAGCGGCAAGAAGGACGGCCCCCAGCGGGAGCTGAAGCTGCTGCGCCAGGTGTTCCGCGCGTTCCCGGTGCCGGTGATCGTGCTGGACGGCGGCGGCGTGGTGCGGCGCGTCAACGGCGAGACCTCCCGGGTGCTGGGCAGCCCCGACGGCTATCTCGTGGGCCGCTCGTTCCCGCTGCTGGTCGACGTGTCGCGGCGGGCCGCGTTCCGCTCGCACCTGACGTCGGTGCTGCAGACCGGGCAGCCGGCGGCGTTCGAGACGCGGCTGGCGCACCAGGGACGCACGCACACGGTCCAGCTCGCCCTGACCCGGCTGACGATGCCGGGCGAGCCGCAGCAGATGGTGGCCGCCGTGGCGCTGCCGACCGAGGTACAGCTCCCGGGGCCGGCGGCGGAGCGGCCGGAGCAGTCCGACGGCACGCTGCTGATGGCGGCGGCCCGGCGGCAGGACCTGCTGGCCCGCATGGGCGCGCTGCTGCTGGACGAGGAGGCGCTGCGGCAGCCGGTCGCGCTGCCCCGCGCCACGCGGCTGCTGGCGGCCGGCTGGGCCGACTGGGTGATCGCCGACGTCGTGCGCGACGGGCTGCCGCGCCGCTCGGTCGTGGTGGCGCCCAAGGACCATCCCCTCGGCGGGCTGGTACGGCAGGTCGAGGGCGCGGAGCCGGCGGCCGGCCAGGTGGTGGCGCAGGTGCTGGCGCGCGGCTCGGGCGTCGTCCACGAGATGGTGGACGACGAGACGCTGCTCGGCTTCTGCGCGGACGGGCCGCTGCTGACCGCGATGGGCGCGGGCTCGCTGCTGAGCGTGCCGATCGGCACCGGCGACGGCGTGCTGACGCTGGTGCGCGAGCACCACCGGCCGCCGTTCACGCTGGCCGATCTGGGGGTCATGCAGGAGGTGGGGCTGCAGCTCGGGCTCGCCGTACGGGCGCAGCGAAGCTTCCAGCGGCGCTCGCGGGCGGCGGACGCGCTGTCGGCCAGTGTCGCGCCGCGCAACCTGCCGGACGTGCCGGGGTACGAGGCGAGCGCCATCTACCATCCGGGCGCCTCGGTGGGTGCGGAGTTCTACGACGTGTTCCCCGTGGAGGGCGGGTGGGGGTTCGCCCTGGGCGGGGCCGTGGGCAAGGGCGAGGAGGCCGCCTCGGTCAGCGCCCTGGTCAGGGGCGGGCTGCGGGTGCTGAGCGCCTGGGAGTCCGACCCCGACGTGGTCGTGCGCAAGGTGAACGAGGCCCTGATGAAGCAGGGCTCGGGCATGTTCGTCATGGCGGTGGCGGGGTTCGTGCAGGGGCGGCGGATCCGGCTGTCGTCGGCCGGGCACCATCCGGCGGCGCTGATGCAACCGGACGGCAGTGTGCGGTTCGCGGCGGGCGGCGGCGTTCCGCTGGGCATCACCCCCGCGGCCGAGACCGCGGTGGAGGAGATCACGGTCGCCATGGGCCAGACCCTGGTGCTCTACTCCGAGGGGCTGATCTCCTCCCGCAACGAGGCCGGTGAGACGTACGGCGAGGAGCGGCTGGCGGACGTGCTGGGCCGGTGCGCGGGGCAGTCCCCGGCGACGGTGGTCAAGGCCGTGGAGGCGGACCGCAGCGCGTTCTCGGGTGGCCAGGTGTGGGACGAGATCGTCGTCCTGGCGCTGCGCGGCGTCTGACCTCGCGGTTTCCGCCGGGGCCGTTCCCGCGTGGTCGGAATTCTTGGAGCTCCAGCGGGTAGTACGAGGCATTTGGGCGAGAAGTCGCTTCTGTCGGGGTTTGCGGCTGGGCCCGTTCCGGGTAAAGTCTTCAGCACAGATATCCGTGCCTAAGACGCAGGCACACCTTGAAGGCTGTTCTTTGTGCTTTCCACGCTGAGGTGTGCCATGAATATCGCGATCGTCGCTTCCGTCAACGGCAGCAAGCGCCACCAGATCCACGCCGTAGCCCGCGAGCTGGGGCGTGAGCACCACGTCACGATCTACTCCCGCCGGGACAGCACCGAAGGCAAGCCCAGGACGCGGGTGGCCCCGGGGGTCACGGTGGAGCACATCGACGTGGGCCCGGCCCAGGACCTGCGGCCGGACGACGTCATGCCGTACCTCAACGAGATCGGCCGTCACCTGACCAATCGCTGGAGCCAGGAGCGCCCGGACGTGATCCACGCCCACTCCTGGACCGGCGGGCTGGCCGCCGTGGCCGGCGCCAAGGGCCTGGACGTGCCGGTGACGCAGACCTTCCACTCGGTCGACACCGCCCACATCAAGCTGGAGCGGGCGCTCGGCCGCCGCGCCAACGCGGTCATCGCGGGCTCCAACGACGAGGAGTCGGCGCTGATCCGGCTCGGCGTGCCGCGCAACAACATCGCCATCGTCCCCTACGGCGTCGACACCGAGCGCTTCCACCGCACCGGCCCCGCCGCGACGCGCGGCTCGCGCAAGCGGCTGCTGCACGTCGGAGCCCTCTCCCCCGACCGCGGCGCCCACACGATCATCCGCGCCCTGCAGGGCCTGACGGACGTCGAGCTCGTCATCGCCGGCGGGCCGGAGCCCGAGCAGCTCGGCGACGACCGGGAGGCGCGCCGCCTGCGGGCCCTGGCCGAGCAGCTCGGCGTGGCCGACCGCGTGACCCTGCTCGGCCAGGTCAAGCGCACCGCCGTCCCCAAGCTCATGCGCGGCGCCGACGCCGTGGTGACCGTCCCCCGCGAGTCCACGACCGGCATCGTCGCCCTGGAGGCCATGGCCTGCGGCGTTCCGGTGATCGCCTCCGCCGTGGGCGCCCACCTCGACTCCGTCATCGACGGCGTTACCGGCCTGCTGGTGCCGCCGGACCGCCCCGCCCAGACCGCCCGCCTGGCCCGCGAGCTGCTCGCGGACGGCACGCTGCGGACCGCGCTCGGCTACGCCGGCGCCGACCGCGCCCGCTCCCGCTACTCCTGGGAGCGCGTCAGCCAGGAGCTCGTCCGCGTGTACGAGGCCGCCTGCGCCTGATCCCCCTCGGGCCGGACCCGCTCCCCCGTGTCCGGCCGGGCGGGACATATGATCCCCCGCATGCTGATTCACCCCTGGGACGCCGGCGACGAGAACCAGTCCCTCGCCTACGTCAGGGACAACCCGTTCGGGCAGCTCATCGCCGCCGGCCGGGGTCGCGATCTGCCCGTGGTGGTCCCCACCCAGTTCCTCCTGTACGACGACCGGACGGTTCTCCTCCACCTGGCCCGGCCCAACCCCGTCTGGGCGGCCGTCGAGGAGAACCCGAAGGTCCTCCTGTCCGTCGCCGGCCCCTGGGCGTACATCCCGGGCTCGTGGCGGGCCGAGCCGGGCACCGACCCGGCGCTCGGCGTCCCGACCACCTACTACTCGGCGGTCCAGCTCGCCTGCCACGCCGAGATCGTCGCGGACCCCGAGGGCAAGCTGGAGATCCTCCGGGCCCAGCTCGGCGACCTCGACGCGGAGGCCGGCGACCCGGCCGCCATGCCGCGGCTGCTGTCCGGGCTCCAGGGGCTGCGGCTGACCGTCGAGGAGATCCGCGGCAAGTTCAAGTACGACGGCCACAAGGACGCCGGGCACCAGGGCCGGGTGGCGGGGCGCCTGGCCGCGCGGGGCGGCCCCGGCGACGCCTCGGCCCTGCGCCACCTCTCCTGAGAACCCCTCAGACGAGCCGGGCGGCCTTGAGGCCGAGGTGGACGGCCAGGCGGTCGTCGCCGTCCGACAGGTCGCGGCCCAGCAGCCGCTCCGCCTTGCCCAGCCGGTAGTAGAGCGTCTGGCGGTGGATGCCCAGCTCGGCCGCCGTCTTCTGGGCGTGGCCGCCGAGGTCGAGGTACGTCTCCACGGTGTGGCCCAGCTCCGGGTCCAGCACGGCGGTCTCGGCCGCCAGCTCCGCCAGGTCGGCCTGGCCGAGGCGGGCCAGCAGCCGGTGCGCGCCCAGGTCCTCCCAGCGGGCGACGGGCGCGAAGCGCGGGAAGTGCTCGGCGATGCGCAGCGCCTGCCGCGCCTCCCGCCAGCTCTGCCACGCCTCCCCCGGGTCGCGCCGGGTCGCCCCGATGCCGGCCGCCGTGCCGTACGCGGCCTGGACCGTGCGCGCGACCTCGGCGGCCAGGTGCGCCGGGGCGAGCAGCGCGACCGGCGAGCCGGGACGGGCCAGCACGCCGCGCGGCAGCGTCCACAGGGCCGCCACCCGCTCCTCCGACTCGCGCACCGCGATCGCCGCGACCGGGCCGAGCACCTCCAGCGAGGCGCTCGCGCGCTCCTCGGGGTCGGCCGAGAGCAGCGCCCGCAGGTCGCGCCCGGCGTCGCGGCGGCCGCGGGCCTCCTGCGCCAGCGCGGCGGCGGCGCGTCCCACCAGCGGCTCGGCCCGCCTCAGCACCTCGTCGGTGAGGCTGCCGGAGTCGAGCAACCACAGGTAGCCGTAGGTGACGTCCTGGTGCCGCAGCGGCCAGCAGACCCGGGCCAGCACCTTGAGGTCGGCGTCGGCCGGGATGCGCACCGGGTGGCCGGCGCGGACGATGCCGTACCGTTCGAAGTAGTCGCGGACCTCCGGCGTGGCGCGCCGGCGCAGGATCGACTCCTGCCGCACGGTGTCGATGTCGCCGTGCTGCGCGCCGTACGCGAGCAGGCGGAACGAGCGGTCCTCCAGCGTCGCGGAGGCCCCGAGCAGGCGGGCGAGCTCGTCGACGATGTCCTGCAGATCAGCCGAGTTGTCCATGTGTATGACAGCCTGCCACATGGGGCGTTACGAGTGTGGATGGCCCCGTTTGAGCTGCGGTTTTAGGCTGAATACATGCTCGGTCAAGTATTGCTCGCCACGTCTCGGAGCGCACTGGTGCGCCGCTCCGTGTCCGGTTTCCCGCTCACGCGGAAGGTCGTCGACCGGTTCGTCGCCGGCGAGAGCGTCGAGGAGGCCCGTACGGCCATCCAACGGCTCACCGACGCGAAACTGACCGTGACCGTGGACCATCTCGGCGAGGAGACCCGCGACGCGGGCGCCGCCGCCGCGACCGCCAAGGCGTACGTCACGCTGCTGGAGTCCCTGAGCCCTCTCGGCCTGGGCCCGCGCGCCGAGGTGTCCGTCAAGCTCTCGGCCGTCGGCCAGCGGCTCGACGACGCGATGGCGCTGGACCACGCCCGCGAGATCTGCGCCGCCGCCGGCGCGAACGGCTCGACCGTCACCCTCGACATGGAGGACCACACCACCGTCGACTCGACGCTCGGCATCCTGCGCGCGCTGCGCGAGGACCACCCGTCGACGGGCGTGGCGATCCAGGCGTACCTGTTCCGCAGCGTCCAGGACTGCCGCGACCTGGCCGTCGAGGGCAGCCGGGTGCGGCTGGTCAAGGGCGCCTACCGGGAGCCCGCCTCGGTCGCCCACCAGAGCAAGGGCGACGTCGACCGGGCGTACGTGCGATGCCTGCGGATCCTCATGGCGGGGAAGGGGTATCCCATGGTGGCGACGCACGACGACCGGCTGATCGCCGTCACCGAGCTGCTCGCCGACCGGTTCGCCCGCTCCGTCGGAGACTACGAGTACCAGATGCTCTACGGCATCCGGACCGACCGGCAGGAGGCCCTGGCGGGGGCCGGCCACACGGTCCGCGTCTACGTCCCGTACGGCGACGACTGGTACGGCTACTTCATGCGCCGCCTGGCCGAGCGCCCGGCCAACGTCGCCTTCTTCCTTCGTGCCCTTGGGGGTAAGTAAATGGACGCCATCACCAACGTGCCCACGCCGGCCAACGAGCGGGTGTACTCCTACGCGCCGGGCAGCGCCGAGCGCTCCACGCTGGAGAACCGGATCAAGGAGCTGTCCGGGGCGTCGATCGACCTCACGATGACGATCGACGGCCGGCAGCGGATGGGCGGCGGCGCCCCGATCGACGTGGTGCAGCCGCACAACAAGGCCGCCGTGCTCGGCCGCACCCACGACGCCACCGTCCAGGACGTCGAGGAGGCCGTCTCCACCGCGCTCGCGGCCGCCCCCGCGTGGCGGGCGCTGTCGTTCGACGAGCGGGCAGCGATCTTCCTCAAGGCCGCGGACCTGCTGGCCGGGCCGTGGCGGGCGACGCTGAACGCCGCCACCATGCTCGGGCAGTCCAAGTCGGCGCAGCAGGCGGAGATCGACTCCGCGTGCGAGCTGATCGACTTCCTGCGGTTCAACGTGGCGTACGCGCGGCAGCTGTACACCGACCAGCCGGCGTCGTCGCCGGGTGTGTGGAACCGGATGGAGTACCGGCCGCTCGAAGGCTTCGTGCTGGCGATCACGCCGTTCAACTTCACCGCCATCGCCGGGAACCTGCCGACCTCCGCCGCCCTCATGGGCAACGTCGTCGTCTGGAAGCCTTCGCCCACGCAGCAGTTCGCGGCGCACTTCACGATGCGGCTGCTGGAGGAGGCCGGCCTTCCGCCCGGCGTGATCAACATGGTCACGGGCAACGGCCAGGCCGTCTCCGAGGTGGCGCTGGCCCACCCCGCCCTCGCGGGCATCCACTTCACCGGCTCGACCGCCACGTTCCAGCACCTGTGGAAGACGGTCGGCACGAACATCGGCTCCTACCGGAGCTACCCGCGCCTCGTCGGCGAGACCGGCGGCAAGGACTTCGTGCTCGCCCACCCGTCGGCCGACCTCGGCGCGCTCCAGACCGCGCTGATCAGGGGCGCCTTCGAGTACCAGGGCCAGAAGTGCTCGGCCGCGTCGCGGGCGTACGTGCCGCGCTCGCTCTGGACGCGCATGCGCGACGAGTTCGTCGCCGTGGCCGAGTCCCTGACCGTGGGTGACGTCACGGGCGACCTGTCGACGTTCATGGGCGCCGTGATCGACGAGCGGGCCTTCGCCAAGCACAAGGCCGCCATCGACCGCGCCCGCCAGGCGTCGAACGTGGACGTGCTGACCGGCTCCTACGACGACTCCGCCGGCTACTTCGTCAAGCCGACCGTCATGGAGTGCGCCGACCCGACGGACGAGATCTTCGTCAAGGAGTACTTCGGCCCGATCCTCGGTGTCCACGTCTACGACGACGGGGACTTCGACCGGGTGCTCGACCAGATGGAGTCCGTCTCGCCGTACGCGCTGACCGGCTCGCTCATCGCCCAGGACCGCTACGCGATCGCCTCGGCCTCGGAGCGGCTGCGCTTCTCGGCGGGCAACTTCTACGTCAACGACAAGCCGACGGGCGCGGTCGTGGGCCAGCAGCCGTTCGGCGGCGCCCGCTCCTCGGGCACCAACGACAAGGCCGGCTCGATCTTCAACCTGATCCGCTGGGTGAACGCCCGCACGGTCAAGGAGACGTTCGTGCCGCCGGTCATCACCGGCCCGTACCGTGGCGACGTCCCGCAGTCGGGCGCCGAGCAGCCGGACCTGAAGAAGCTCGGTTACTGACCCGCTCTCAGCACGTCGAAAGCCCCGGGACTCGTCCGCCGAGTCCCGGGGCTTTGTGACAGGAGGCGCGGGGCGTCACCGGTCGCATCGCCGGTGGTCGCCTGATCCGCGCCCGTCCGGGCTCGCTCAACCGGCCGTGGCCAGGCGGTCCAGGGGGGTGGTGGGCAGCGCGATCCAGCCTTCCGTGGCGGCCACGGCGGCATGCCGCTCCTCGGGGACGGTGACCAGGCCGAGGGCCGAGGCGCGGGCGGCGAGCGCGGACACGACGGCGTCCGCGGCGTCGTCCGAGGTCCGGCAGAGCCGCTCGTACGGGCCCAGGTCCAGCCACGGCGCGGCCTCCAGCAGCCGGTCCACGAGGCGGTCCAGCTCGACGAGGTTGGCGGCGCGCTTGTACCCGCGGTACGGCAGCCCCCACTGCTTCAGGCAGGCCGCCGGGTACACCTCCACGACCGGCCCGTCGCCGCCTCGGTCCACGGGACGGCCGCGCCGCGCCAGCTCGGCCAGCAGGGCGGCGCAGCGCATGGTGGCGTGCCCGATGCGGTCGGCCGACACGCTCAGCGGCGTCAGGCCGGTCCGCTCGTGCACCACCTGGTCGGTGACCCGCAACGCCAGGTCCCGCCGCCAGGCGCGCCCCGCGAGCCCCTCCGGCACCCGGACGTGGCCGGCGCGGTGGGCGGTGACGAAGTCGACGAACCGGTCGGGCCAGCCGAGCGGGCAGTCGATCCCGGCCTTGCCGGCGGCCGTCACCGCCTCGACGACGAGAGCGTCGTCCGCCCCGGCCTCCGCCCTGACGAGCCTTGCCCGGCCGTCCCGCCAGTCGAGCCACGCCACCGCGGTCCGCACGGCCTCGGCGGCCAGGTCCACGCCCACGGTCAGCATGCCCTCACCCTAGGCCCCGCACGGCGGCTCAGCGGACGCGAGCACAGCCCCGTGGAGGCCGGCCGATCGGCGGGCAAGGCCACCGGCGCTCGATCTCCTGCCGCACGTCCTGTCTCGTCACACCGTACGGAGCGGCGGTGCGAACACGGTCGTCCCCGCCAGCGACAAGATCACGTCAAATGTTCGCCGGTCGGCAAGTGTCACGTCCCGGCCGGTCGTCCCGCCGGGCGAGTCTGCCATGCGGTGCCAGTGCCGGTCGCCCGGCGCTGGCGGACGGAGGCGGTTTCCGCCCGACGAGAGGAAACATCACCATGAGGCACATCCGCGGGATGTGTTACCCGGTCGCCGCGCTGGCGGCGCTGGCCCTGCCACTGACGCTGTCCCCTGCGGTGCTGGCCGACACCGCGCCGGCGGCCAGCACCCACGCCGGCCCGGCCCGGGTGGCCGCGCCGAGTCCGGCCTCCTGCCCCGAGCGGGTGGCGCTGGTCAACGGCGGCTTCGAGCAGCCCGTCATCACCGGCGCGCCGTGGCTCCAGTTCCCCGACGCCTCGCAGAACCGCCCGAACTCGGTGCCGGGATGGCGGACGACCGCCTCCGACCACCTGATCGAGCTCTGGAGCACCCGGATGGGCGTCCCGCCCCTCGAAGGGGGCCAGTTCGCCGAGCTGAACGCGACCCAGGTCGCCACCCTGTACCAGGACCATGCGACCACGCCGGGGCAGAAGCTGTACTGGCGGCTGTCCCACCGCGGACGCTCCGGCACCGACACGATGGCCCTGGACATCGGCGATCCGGCCGGACCGGCGCAGCAGGCGACCATGTCGGACGGCACCACGAAGTGGGGCACCTACTCCGGCACCTACACCGTGCCCGCCGGCCAGACGACCGCCAGGTTCGCCTTCCGCTCCCTCTCCTCCGCCGGAGGGAGCCGCAGCGTGGGCAACTTCCTCGACGACGTCTTCTTCGGCACCGCGCCGTGCGTCGTCGTGACCAAGACCGCGAGCCCGCAGGGGCCGGTCGACGTGGGCGACGTGATCACGTACCGGCTGACCGCTGTCAACAAGGGCGGCGGCGTGGCCGAGAACGTCCGGCTGAGCGACGCCGTCCCGCCGGGGACCTCCCTGGTGCCCGGCTCGCTCCAGGTCGTGAGCGGCCCGAACGCCGGCGCCAAGACCGACGGGCCCGGCGACGACCAGGGCGCGTTCGACGCGGGCACCGGGAAGATCGCCTTCACGCTGGGCAACGGCGCGACGGCCACGGCCGGGGGCACCCTGCCCAACAGCGACATCCTGCCCGGCGGCACCACCGTGGAGTTCCGGGTCAAGGTCGGCGTGGCCGCCGCGGGCAAGCGGGTCACCAACCAGGGCACGGTCACCTACGACAACCGGCTCGGCCCCCAGCCCGAGCCGCTGACCTCCACCAGCGGCGACACCGTCACCGAGGTCAACCCGGCCGTCGACCTGAGCGTGGTCAAGTCGGCCGAGCAGGTCCGGGTCTCCGTCGGCGGGATGGTCGCCTACCACGTGACCGTCCACAACGCCGGGCCGAACGACGCGACCGGCGTCGTGGTCAAGGACGCCCTGCCGGCCGGGCTCGCCCTGCTGTCGGCGACGCCGTCCACCGGCACGTACGCCGGCGGAGCCTGGACGGTGGGCACGCTCGCCGCCGGCGCCTCGGCCACCCTGGTCGTCCGGGCCAAGGCCACCACGATCGCCGAGACGGTCAACACCGCCACGGCCGGCAGCAAGGAGAAGGAGCTCGACCCGGCCGACAACAGCGACTCCGTCAAGGTCTGCATCGACCCCGCGCCCGTCTGCCCGTACTGCACCCCGGAGAAGGAGAAGGAGCAGAAGCAGCAGGGCTGAGCCGCTGACGCCGGCCCGGTCCACAGGTCCAGGACGACGTCCTCGCGCGGCCGGGAGCAGCAGATGAGCGCGTCGCCCTCGGCGGGCTCGTCGAGCGGCTCGGGCGAGTAGGCGACGCTTCCGGCGCGAAGGAGACCACCGGCCCGTCACCCGGCGGGCCGGTGGGCGCGTGGACCGGCCGCTCCGAGACGGCCGCGACACCCGGCGTGAGCGCGGCGCCGGCGCTGCCGGGGGACGTCCTCGGGAAGGTCCACGTCGACCGGCACCAGCTTGGCCATGGTTCCCGCTACTTCGCTCCCGCGGCGTCCTCGATCGTCTTCGCGACCGCGGCGGGGCGCGAGAGCATCACGACGTGCGAGGCTCCCTCGACCTCGACGGTCTCCTTGGCGCCCGCCCGCTTGGCCATGAACGCGTGGGCGGCCGCCGGGATGTTCTTGTCCCGTTCCCCGTAGACGAACCAGGAGGGGATCGTCTTCCACGCGGGCGTTCCGGTGGCCGGCTCACCGAGCGCGGCCTGGGTGACGGGGCGCTGGGCGACGGCCATCAGCCTGGCCTGGCCCTCCGGGAGGTCGGCGGCGAACTGCTGCCAGAACCTGCTCTGCCGGATGTAGAGGTCGGCGCCGCCGCCGGGGATGCGCATCGGAGGCGTCAGGGCGGGGCCGAGCGTGCTGCCGGGGAACCGGCCCGACAGCTTCACGGCGCTCTCCCCGGCCGCCGGGGCGAAGCCGGCCACGTAGACGAGACTCTTGACGTTCTTGTTGCCGGCCGCGGCCTGGGTGATCACCATCCGCCGTACGAGTGCCCGACGAGCACGACGGGGCCCTTGACCGTGCCGAGGACGGAGGACACGTAGGCGGCGTCGCTCTTGACGCCGCGCAGCGGGTTGGCGACGGCGATCGCCGGGTAGCCGTCGGCGGCCAACCGGGAGACGACCTCGTTCCAGCTGGAGGAGTCGGCGAACGCCCCGTGGACGTACACGATGGTCGGCCGCGCGGGCTGACGGCCCTCCGCAGCGGCGTCGGCCGAGGCCGCCGGGACGAGCGCGGAGCACCACGGGAGGAGGAGAGGGGCGACGGCCGCCGCGACGAGCCACGGGATGCCGCGGCGGCGAGTCGTCGTGCCGGTGGCGTCGTGGCGCTCCATGGGATCACTCCTCCTCGGTTCGGAAATCCCCGGCACCCGTCCGGCGGGTTCCGGGGATCTCGTGCGCCCGGCCGGGCCGGACGAGCTAGACGGCGCCCTGGACCATCTCGCGGAGCTGGGCCTCCTCCTCGTGGCTGAGCGACGTCTGCAGGACGTTCCCGCCGAAGGGCTTGATCTCCGGGATGACCTTGTCCGGGGTGCTCCGTACGACCAGGACGAACAGCGCGGCCATGCCGGGCTCCAGCCGGTCGGAGACCTGGCGCATGAAGTCGTCGTTGACGCCGATGTCGGCCATCGCGCCGCCGGCGGCACCGGTGGCGGCGCCCAGGGCCATGCCGAACAGCGGCATGAAGAACAGCAGCCCGATCAGGCCGCCCCAGAGCGCGCCGCTGGCCGCCCCCATGCCGGCCATGTTGCTGGCCTGGTGCATCTTGATCTTGCCGTCCCGCCGGCGCTCGACGACGGCCACGTCCTCCATCGTGATCAGGTTCTGACGCTGGAGGTCGAGCAGACGATCGCGCACCGCTGTTGCGGTAGCGACGTCGGGATAGGAAATGACGATGAGATTGCTCATGATTCATCCTTTGAACGGCTGCCAAGGGAGCTTTCCCGGCGCCATCCCGCCATATAGCCATAAGGAGGTAAAACGACCTAATTGGTGCTATGCGCCTTCCGGGTACATTCTTGGAAGTCTCCGACGAAGGCCATGAACTCCTGGTCCGATAGAGTTTTCGCATGTCGTGCGGAATTTGACGGAGGCGTCATGGGCTGCTTGTTCGCCGTGTTCGCGGGGGTTTTCCCGCGACTGGCCGTGTTCATCATCTGGGTGGCGCGGCCGGCACTGGTGGGGGCGGCCTTCACCACCTGGATCTGGCCCCTGATCGGCCTGATCTTCCTGCCGTTCGCGACATTGATGTACATACTCCTGTACATCCCGGGTGCCGGGATCAGGGGCGGGGAATGGGCCTGGATCGCCCTGGCGGCGGTGCTCGACGTGCTCCACTGGGTCGGCATGGGGTTCCGGAACCGCCAGGTTTCCGCCTACCCCCCTTACCGGGGGGACTGAGCAGCCGATGTGCAGATGGATGACGTACTGCGGAGATCCCGTTCTCGCCAGGGCCCTGCTGTTCCAGCCGGTTCACTCGCTCATCGAGCAGAGCCTGCGCTCCCGGCTCGGGCACACGACCACCAACGGTGACGGTTACGGCATCGGGTGGTACGGCGAAGGGCCGGCGCCCGCCGTGTTCAAGAGCATCCTGCCCGCGTGGAACGACGAGAACCTGCGGGAGATCGCCGGGCAGATCCGCACTCCCCTGCTGTTCGCGCACGTCCGCGCCTCGACCGGCAGCGCCGTGCAGCGCAGCAACTGCCATCCGTTCGCGTACGGACGCTGGCTGTGGATGCACAATGGGCACGTGGCGGGGTTCACGGAGCTCAAGCGCGATCTGTCGCTGGCGGTGGACCCGGCGCTGTACCCCGCGATCGAGGGCTCGACCGACTCCGAGCTGCTGTTCTTCCTGGCCCTCACGTTCGGCCTGGCCGACGACCCGCCGGGCGCGGTCGCCCGCGCCGTCGGCCTGGTGGAGGAGCTCGCCCTTCGCCACGGCATCCTCCATCCGGTCCAGATGACCGTGGCCACGAGCGACGGCGAGTCCGTCTGGATCTTCCGTTACTCCAGCGAGGGACACACCCGGACGCTGTTCTACTCCACCGACATCTCCCAGCTCCGGGAGCTCCACCCGGAGCTGGAGAGCCTGCGGCGACTGGGGGTCCGGGCGCGCTTCGTCGTCTCGGAGCCGCTGGCCGACCTCACGGGCGCGTGGAACGAGCTGCCCGAGAGCTCCTGGGCGCTGATCCACGACGGGGGGTACGCGATCAGCCCCTTCGACCCGGTGGTCAGCCTGTAGAACCGGTGGTCAGCCTGTAGGAACCCGGTCGTCAGCCCGGAGAACCCGGTCGCCGGCCGTTGGCAGGGTCGAGCTGCTCGTCGAGGGCGATGGCCGCGGCGATCAGCGCCAGATGGGTGAAGGCCTGCGGGAAGTTGCCGAGCTGCTCGCCGGACGGGCCGATCTCCTCGGCGAACAGGCCGACGTGGTTGGCGTAGGTGAGCATCTTGTCGAAGGCGTAGCGCGCCTGCCGCACCCGCCCGGCGCGGGCGAGGGCCTCGACGTACAGGAAGCTGCACAGGTTGAAGGTGCCCTCGGAGCCGCGCAGCCCGTCCGGAGAGGCGGCGGGGTCGTAGCGGTAGACGAGGCTGTCGCTGACCAGCTCCTGGTCCATGGCGTCGAGGGTGCTCAGCCAGGCCGGGTCGCGCGGCGAGACGAAGCCGACCCGGGGCATGAGCAGCAGCGAGGCGTCCAGGACGTCGGTGGTGTAGTGCTGGACGAACGCCTGACGTCGCGCGTTCCAGCCCCGGTCGATGATCTGGTTGAAGACGGCGTCACGGGTGGTCGTCCAGCGCACGACGTCGGCGGGACGGGAGTAGGTGGCGGCCATGCGGATGCCGCGGTCGAAGGCGACCCAGGTCATCAGGCGGCTGTAGGTGAAGTCCTGACGTCCGCCCCGGGTCTCCCAGATGCCCTCGTCCGGCCGGTCCCAGGTGTCGGCCAGCCAGTCCAGGACGCCGACGAGGGCCCGCCAGCCGTGGATGCCCCCGATGTCCTGCGCCTGGGCGAGGGCGTCGGCGGCCTCGCCGTAGATGTCGAGCTGGATCTGGTCGGCGGCCGCGTTGCCGGCCCGGACCGGGGCCGACTTCTGGTATCCCTCCAGGTGGTCGAGGGCCTCCTCGGTCAGGTAGGGGTCCCCGTCGATCCGGTACATGATCTGCAGCGGCTCGCCCGAGGCGGTGCCGCCGGCGTCGAGGCGCTCGCGCAGCCATCCCCGGAACGCCTGGGCCTCGTCGGTGAAGCCCAGGTCGATCAGCGCCCGGACGGACAGGGAGGCGTCGCGGATCCAGGTGTAGCGGTAGTCCCAGTTGCGCTCGCCGCCGATCTGCTCCGGCAGGCCCATGGTGGCGGCGGCGATCGGCGCGCCGGTCGGCGCGTACGTGAGCAGCTTGAGGGTGATCGCCGACCGGTTGACCATCTCCTGCCAGCGACCGTGGTAGCGGGAGGCGCGCAGCCATCGGAGCCAGAAGTCGTGGCAGTCCTCGATGCTGTCGCGCACCTCGCCGGCGGTCAGCGGGCCCATGGTGTGGTTGCCGCTGTCGGCGCTGGTGAGGGCGACGGCGGCGGTCTGGCCGGCCTGGAGGGTGAAGTCGGCGACGATGTCGTCGCCGTCCCGGCGCAGGGCGATGGGCTCGGTGGCCTGCAGGTGCAGGTCCGTGCCGGGGCCGCGGAAGAGGGCCGAGCCGTCGTCGAGGAGGGACAGGGTGTGCGGCGCCCGTCCGTAGTCGAAGCGGGGGCGGCAGACGAGTGTGAAGGGCAGGCTGCCGCGGACCACCCGGGCGACCCGCAGCAGGCGGTGCCGGTCGGTGGGCGTGGCGGAGGTGTTCGGCTCCATGAAGTCGGCGACCTCGCCGACACCGCTGGGAGCCATGTAGCGCGTGACGAGGATGGCGGTGTCCGGCAGGTAGAGCTGCCGGACGGTCTCTCCGGCGATGCGGTCCAGGTCGGCCGCGAACCGGCAATGGCCGCCGCGCTCGCTGTCGAGGATGGAGGCGAACAGGCTCGGCGAGTCGAAGCGGGGGGTGCACCACCAGTCGACGCTTCCGGTTCCGGAGATGAGCGCGGCGGTCTGCAGGTCCCCGACCATGCCGTGGTCCGCGATCGGCGGATAGTCGTTCATGGATGCCTCCGTCCGCACGCACTGTCTCTCTTGAGAGGCATACCCCCACTAGAAACGGACAGAACACCACATATCGCCGCTTCTGCGAGTACCGACGGCGCTCGCCGACCGGCTTCTGTCGCAGGGGAGGCCGGGCTTCTTTCGCGGGGGAGGACCGTGGAACGAGAGCAGGACGGCCACCCCGCGTGGCACGAGGTCGACACGGCGACGGTGATCCGGGAGTTCGACGTCCGCTTCGACCGCGGGCTCAGCCCCGAGGCCGCCCGCGAGCGGCTGCGCAGCCACGGCCCCAACAAGCTGGAGAGCAGGAAGAAGGAGTCCGCCATCCAGGCGTGGCTCCGCCAGTACCGGGACTTCATGCAGATCGTGCTGCTGGCTGCCGCGGTGATCAGCCTGGTCGTCACGCGCGACGCCGGGACGTTCGCCGTGCTGGCGGGCCTCACCGTCTTCAACGCGGTGATCGGGCTGCGCCAGGAGGCGAAGGCGGAGGAGAGCGTCAAGGCGCTCTCCCGGATGATGAGGACGGTCGCCCGGGTCCGCAGGGACGGCCAGGCCGTCGAGATCGACGCCGAGGAGCTCGTACCGGGTGACGTGGTGCTGGTCGAGGCCGGCGACCGGGTTCCGGCGGACGGCCGGATCTGCGTCGCCGCCTCGCTGGAGATCGAGGAGGCCGCCCTCACGGGCGAGAGCCTGCCGGTCGCCAAGAGCACCGATCCGGTGCCGGGCAGGGACATGCCGCTCGGGGATCGCACCTGCGTCGGCTACATGAACACCTCCGTCACCCGGGGGCGGGGCGAGATGGTCGTCACCACGACCGGGATGGGCACCGAGATCGGCCACATCGCGGGTCTGCTCGCCGACACGGAGGCCGAGAAGACGCCGCTGCAGAAGCAGCTGGACTCCCTGTCGAAGATCATCGCGACGATCGCGGGCATCGCCCTCGCCCTGGTGGTCGTGCTCGGACTGCTCCAGGGCAAGCCGTTCGACGTCCTGTTCGTCACGGGCGTGGCGCTCGCGGTCGCAGCCATCCCGACGGGTCTCCCCGCGGTCGTGACCGCGCTGCTGTCGATCGGCACCCAGGAGATCGCCCGCCGGAACGCGATCATGAAGCGCCTGCCGGCGGTGGAGACGCTCGGCTCCACCTCGGTGGTCTGCTCGGACAAGACGGGCACGCTGACGCTCAACAAGATGACGGCCCGCGAGCTGGTGATCCCCGGCCTCAACCGGTTCACCGTGTCGGGCGAGGGCTACGGCACGGCCGGCGAGATCAAGCATGTCGGCGGCGCGCACATCGACCTCGATCCGTACCTGCTGCCGATGATCCTGTGCGCCGACGCCGTGCTGGACGGAGACAGCCTGATCGGCGACCCGACGGAGGGCGCGCTGATCGTGCTGGCCGCCAAGGGCGGCCTCGACGTCGAGAGCACGCGCGGCACCTATCCGCGCGTCGGGGAGGTGCCGTTCGACGCCGACTACAAGTTCATGGCGACGTTCCACGAGATGGCCGGCGCGAACGGGGAGCCGGTCGTCCGTTGCTACGTCAAGGGGGCTCCCGACGTGCTGATCGCCCGCGGCACGTCCTACCGCTCCCCCGACGGCACCCTCGTCACGGTGACGGACGAGAACCGCCCGCTGGCGCTGGAGGCCAACGACCGGATGGCACGGGCGGGCGAGCGCGTCATGGTGGTGGCCCAGCGCGACTTCGCCCCGGGCTCGTTCGACCCCGGCGCGGACCTCATCGACCTGGTACGGGACCTGACGCTGCTGGCGATGGTGGGTATCGTCGATCCGCCGCGGCCGGAGGCGAGGGCCGCGATCGCCGAGTGCGCGCAGGCCGGCATCCGGGTACGGATGATCACCGGCGACCATGTGACGACCGCGGGCGCGATCGCCGCCGAGCTCCGCATCCCCGGCCGGGCGATCACCGGGGCGGAGTTCGCGTCGCTGGGCGACGAGGAGCTGCGCGGGCAGCTGGACGACATCGGCGTCATCGCGCGGGTCTCGCCGGAGGACAAGCTGCGCCTGGTCCGGCTGCTCAAGCAGAGCGGCAACGTGGTGGCCATGACGGGTGACGGGGTGAACGACGCCCCCGCCCTGAAGGCGGCGGACATCGGCGTGGCGATGGGCATCACCGGCACCGAGGTGTCGAAGGAAGCCGCCGTGATGATCCTCACGGACGACAACTTCGCGACGATCGTCGGCGCCGTGGAGTACGGGCGTTCGCTCTACGACAACCTGCTGAAGTATCTCCGCTTCCAGATGTCGACCCTGGTCGCCTACGTCGCGATCTTCATCGGGGCCGCCGCCCTGGGCGTCGCCGGGGGCATCCCGCTCACCCCGCTGCAGATCCTGTGGGTGAACATGCTCGTGGACATCCCGGTCGCCGTCGCCCTGGGCTTCGACGAGCCGACGCGCGGGCTGATGAGCCGCCCGCCCCGGCCGGTCGGCGCGCCCGTCCTGTCCCGGGCGAACTGGGTCAGGCTGTGCTTCCAGGGGTTCGTCATGACGGCCGGGTCGCTGGCCGCGTACCAGATCGGCGCCCGCCAGGGCGGCGCCGCCGTGGCGGGCACCATGCTGCTGACCACGCTGTCGCTCTTCCACGTCGCCGCCGGGCTGCTGGCCCGCGACCAGACGAACACGATCTTCTCCAGGGCCGCCATCCCGGGCCCGACCCAGCTGCGCCGGTACGCCCTCGCGCTGATCCTGATCATCGCGGTCACCGGGATCGGGCTGCTGCAGCGGATCTTCGGGACGACCGAGCTGAGCGACGGCCAGTGGGCGGTGTGCGCCGGGCTCGCGGCGAGCCTCGTCGTGGTCGAGGAGCTGGTCAAGCTCGTCCTCCGGCACCGCCGGCCCAGGAGCCGGGTCACGGCGCGCGTCCCGCGGGCCGTGTCGCTGACCCCCGGGAGCCAGCGGTGAACGCGACCTCCGGCTCCGCCGCCTCCGCCGCCTCGTCGCGGAGCATGCTGGCGCCCCTCGCGCTCGCCCAGTTCATCTGCAGCTTCGCGGGCTCGAACATGAACGTGATGATCAACGACATCAGCGAGGACCTGGACACGACCGTGAAGGGCGTGCAGATCACCATCACGCTGTTCCTGCTCATCATGGCCATCTTCATGATCCCCGGCAGCAAGCTGACCGACCGCTGGGGACGCAAGCGGTGCTTCTTCGCCGGGCTCACGCTGTACGGCGCCGGGGCGCTGCTCAGCATGGTCGCGCCCGGCCTCGGTCTGCTGATCCTCGGCAACTCGGTGCTCGAAGGGGTGGGCACGGCGCTGCTGATCCCGCCGGTCTACATCTTCGCGACGCTGGCCTACAGCGACACCGTGTCGCGTGCGCGGGCCTTCGGCGTGATCAGCGGGATGGGTGGCGTCGGCGCGGCGGCGGGTCCGCTGATCGGGGGGTTCATCACCACGGCGATCAGCTGGCGGGCCGCGTTCTTCTTCCAGGTCTGCGTCATCGCGGTGATCATGGTGCTCGGCCGCCGGATCGTCGACCCGGTGAAGCCGGATCCGGCGCGTTCCTTCGACACCGTGGGGGCGGTCCTGTCGGCGGCCGGCATGTTCTTCGTCGTGTTCGGGATCCTGCAGGCCGACACCAACGTGGTGCTCATGACGGTGTCGCTGGTGGTCGGGGTCGTCTTCCTGCTCTGGTTCTTCGCGCACGTCCGCTCCCTGGAGCGCGCGGGCAGGGAGCCGCTGCTGTCGACCTCGCTGTTCCGGGACCGGACCTCCAACATCGGCCTGGTCACGCAGAACGTCCAGTGGGTGCTCCTCATGGGGACGTCGTTCGTCGTCGCGGTCTTCCTGCAGACCGTCCGCGGCTACAACGCGATCGAGACGGGGGTCATCTTCACCCCGGCGACCGTGGGCGTCCTGATCTCGTCGCTGGCCGCGGAGCGCTTCGCGGCCAGACGTTCGCAGAAGACGCTGATCGTGACGGGTTTCGTCGTGGCGGTGGCCGGGATCGTGGTCCTGCTCGCCCTGGTGCGGGTCTCGTCGAGCGTCATCGCGTTCGGGCCGGGGCTCCTGCTGATCGGCCTGGGCCTGGGCGGGATGCTGGCCCCGTCGGTCAACATCGTGCAGTCCAGCGTCCCGGAGAGCATGCAGGGCGAGATCTCCGGGCTGTCGCGCAGCGTCTCCAACCTCGGCTCGTCGTTCGGCACCGCCGTCGCCGGCACCATCCTCGTCTCCGGGCTGGCCTCGGGAAACCGGGCCTACGCCCTGGCGATGGCCACGCTCGGTGTCTTCGCCCTGATCGGCCTCGTCGCCGCCTCGCGCCTGCCCAGGTCCAAGCAGCCCTCCGGGCCGGCGCAGCTGCCCGGTTAGCCTGGTCGGGTCAGGCCAGGGTGATGATCGTGACCCCGATGACGAGGTCCACGACGCCGCACCACTCGGCGTAGCCGCGCGGGACGACGCGGCGGGTGACGAAGTGGGCCGCGTCCCAGGCGGCGTGGACCAGCCAGCCGGCGCCGATCAGGAAGCGGGCCGTGTCCGGGTCCGCCGCGAGCGCCGCCACCGTGAGGGCGGCGTACCCGGCGAGGCCGGCGAGCTGGAGCGCGACGACGCCCGGGCCGCGCAGCGTGCGGCGCAGCAGCCCGATCGCCAGGTACGTGCCCGGCAGGACCAGCAGGACCGGCGCGGGCGTGACCGTCGGGTCCAGCCAGCAGCCGACCGTCATGACCAGGCCGAGCAGCGTCGGCCAGCGCCGCGCCAGCGCCCCCCGCGAGCTTGTCACGTGGTGGTGCGCGGCGCCGTACTCGTCGCGGCGCCGCAGCATGACCAGCAGCATGGCCGGGAGCATGAGCACGTGGCCGCCCATCATGAGCGCGTCCCCGGACAGCAGCCCCATCCAGTACGGCACCAGCAGGACGGCGAACGGGACGTACATCGCCGCGCCCATCTCCGCGATCGCGGCCCAGCCGTGGCCGCGGTAGCGCATCCACAGGGACATGCCGATGGTCATGTCCGTGGCCATCACCAGGACGCCGATGTCGGGGCGGGCGAGAAGCGCGGGGCCGCCGGGCAGCGCGTTCCAGACCGGGTCGAGGAGCACCATCCCGGCCAGCATCGCGACCACCATCTCGGCGAAGTGGCCCAGGAACCGCCACCGGCTCGCGGGAGCGTGGGCCCCCGCGCCGCCCCGGGGGGAAACGTGAGTCGTCATGCCCACACTGTGGGACCGTTCCGGTCCGCCCCGGAGCCCGTGGGCACGGGTTGTCCGGAAACTTGGGGAAGCGGGCTGTCTGGCCTACATTCCTGGCATGGACGTCCGGCGGGTCGTGGTCGTGGGATACGAGGCTGCGGAGCTCCTCGACATCGCGTGCGTCACCACGCCGCTGATCATGGCGAACATGGCGGCCCCGCCGCCGTACCAGGTGGAGCTGGTCACGCCCGGGGGACGGCCGGTCACGTGCGGCACGGGGCTGACGATCCACGCCCAGGGGACGCTCGAACGCGTCACCGGCCCCCTCGACACCCTGCTCGTCGCCGGCGGCATCGGTCACGAGGGGGCGGCGGCCGACCGGGGCCTCGTGGCGCACGTGCGCCGCCTGGCCCGCGAGAGCCGCCGCGTCGCGTCGGTGTGCACGGGCGCGGGCGTCCTGGCCGCCACGGGCGTGCTGGACGGGCGGCGCGCCACCACCCACTGGCAGTGGGCGCGGACGTTCGCCGTGCGCTACCCGGCCGTCTCCTTCGACCCGGATCCGATCTTCGTCAGGGACGGACGGGTGGCCACCGCCGCCGGCGTGACGAGCGCGCTCGACCTCACCCTGGCGTTCATCGAGGAGGACCACGGCGGCGAGGTGGCCAGGGCGGTGGCCCGCGAGCTCGTCACGTACCTCCAGCGGCCGGGCAACCAGGCGCAGATGAGCATGTTCACGGCCGCGCCGCCCCCCGGGGACGGCGTCGTGCGGCGGGTGGTGGAGCACATCACGAGCGATCCGGGCGGCGACCTGGCGACGGCGGCGCTGGCGCGGCGGGCGGGGGTGAGCGAGCGGCACCTGTCGCGGCTGTTCCTGCGGCAGCTCGGCGTCACGCCGGGCCGGTTCGTCCGGCGGGCCCGCACGGAGGCCGCGGCCCAGCTCCTCACCACCACCCGGCTGCCGATGGCGGCCGTCGCGGCGCGCTGCGGGTTCGGCAACGCGGAGACGCTCCGGCAGGCGTTCCTGGACCACTACGGCGTGCCGCCCTCCCACTACCGCTCGACCCAGTCCGCGCGCTCCTCCTGAGAGCGGCGATTCTCCGCACGGGCCACGGCAGATCTCTCCTTTATTCGGCCCGCCGATTTGTCATCTTCGCAAAAATCCGCCGCGCTTCCCCATTTCGCCGCCCCGGCCATACTCCAGGGGACGCGACCGCATAAATCATGGTCGCGTCCCGTGATGAAGACGATGGGGCCGGGATGCGGCGGACATCGCCGGCGCTTCCCCACGGCCGGCCGGGATCGCTCCCACGGCCCCGTGAAGGAGTCGCCCGCCCGTTCACCTGGTGCCACGCGGGGCGCCCGGGGCGAAGAGGGCAGAGACCGCCCCCTATCCCTCACCCAAAGAGGGCCCATCGAACGTGAAACTTCCACGCGTCTTTCGTGAGATCTTCATGTGCCGATATGCCGGATACACACTTTTGTGGAGGATATGTCCTCGTCATGGTGAGAATGGTGAAGTCCCACCCGACGGGTCGAGGGGAGAGAGACCCGCCAGATCGTGACCGAATTTCCGAGAGCACGTTAAGGGGGACGTTCTCCCAATGGAAGTCAAGCTGTTAGGACCGCTCGTCGCGTACCAGAACGGGATGTCGATCACCCCCATCCCGCGCAAGCCCCGGCAGGTCTTCTCACTGCTGGCACTGCACGCCGGCACCGTGGTCACGGTGTCGTCCTTCGTCGAGGAGCTGTGGGGCATGCACCCGCCCACGAGCGCGCTGTCCACCCTGCAGACCTACATCCTCCAGGTCCGCCGGGGGATCGCCGCGGCGCTCGGCGCCAACCGCACCGACGCGGCGAAGACCGTCCTGCGGACCTGCTACGGCGGATACCTGCTCGACATCGACCCGGGCGACGTGGACGTCCACCGGTACGAACACCTCTCCGGCGCCGGCAAGCAGGCCTTCGAGGCCGGCCGGTGGGAGGCGGCCTCCGAGTTCTTCCGCGAGGCCCTGGGCATGTGGCGCGGCGAGGCCCTCGTCGACGTGCACGCGGGGCTGCGGATCGGCGTCGAGGTCGCGCGGCTGGAGGAGAGCCGGCTCGGCGTGCTGGAGGCGCGCATCGAGACCGACCTCAGGCTGAACCGGCACGTCGGGCTGCTGGCCGAGCTGTCCGCGCTGACCGCCCGCTATCCGATGCACGAGAACTTCTGGGCCCAGTTCATGATCGCGTTGCACCGGTCCGGCCGTAAGAGCCAGGCCCTGGAGAACTTCATCAAGCTGCGCACCACGCTGGTGAGCGAGCTGGGAGTGGAGCCGTCGGCCCGCCTCCAGCACCTCCAGCAGGCCATCTTGCGTTCGGACCCGAAGCTCGACCTGGTCAGGATCGCCGGATAAGGAGAGCTCCCATGTCAACCTATGTGTGGAACTATCTGCAGGAGTATCACGAGGAGCGCGCCGACATCCTGGACGCCGTGGAGACCGTTTTCGAGTCCGGCCAGCTCGTGCTGGGCAAGAGCGTGGCGTCGTTCGAGCGGGAGTTCGCCGCCTACCACGGCCTGCCTCATTGCGTCGGTGTCGACAACGGCACCAACGCCATCGTGCTCGGTCTGCAGGCGCTCGGGATCGGCCCCGGTGACGAGGTGGTCACCGTGTCCAACACGGCGGCGCCCACGGTGGTGGCGATCGACGCGGTGGGCGCCACACCGGTGTTCGTGGACGTCAGGGCCGAGGACTACCTCATGGACACCCGGCAGCTCGAAGCGGCGATCACCCCGCGCACCCGCTGCCTGCTGCCCGTCCACCTGTACGGCCAGTGCGTCGAGATGCGCCCCGTGCTGGAGCTGGCCGAGCGGCACGGGCTGCGGGTGCTGGAGGACTGCGCGCAGGCCCACGGCGCCCGCCACCACGGCGCGCTCGCCGGCACCATGGGCCACGCGGCGGCCTTCTCCTTCTACCCGACCAAGGTGCTGGGCGCGTACGGCGACGGAGGCGCCACCGTGACGCGGGACCCGGAGGTGGACGCGAACCTGCGCCGGCTGCGCTACTACGGCATGGAGCAGCAGTACCACGTCGTCAGGACGCCCGGCCACAACAGCAGGCTCGATGAGGTGCAGGCCGAGATCCTGCGCAGGAAGCTCCGGCGGCTGGACGCCTACATCGCCGGGCGGCGCGAGGTCGCCCGGCGCTACGAGGAGGGACTGGGCGGCATCCCCGAGCTGGTGCTCCCCTCGCTCGCCGAGGGCAACGACCACGTCCACTACGTCTACGTCGTCCGGCACCCGGAGCGGGACCGGATCATCGAGGCGCTCGACGCCTACGACATCCACCTGAACGTCAGCTACCGGTGGCCGGTGCACACCATGACCGGCTTCGCCCACCTCGGCTACGGCGAGGGGTCGCTGCCGGTGACGGAGCGCCTGGCCGGCGAGATCTTCTCGCTGCCCATGTACCCGTCGCTGCCCGCCGAGACGCAGGACAAGGTGATCTCCGCCCTGCGCTCGGTGCTGGACGTGTGAGCCACGGGGTGACCCGTGACCCGTGACCCGTGACCCGGACCGGGCCCGGCGGGGGCGGCTCAGGCCGCTTCCGCCGAGGCCCGCCACATGGCCCGGATCGACTCGCGCGGCGCGATGCGCGGCCGCCACCCCAGGCGCTCGCGGGCGCGGCGGATGTCGAGCCGGGTCCAGTCCCCGCCCTTGCTGCGCACCTCCTGGTCGAGGTGCTTGATCCGGTCGTGGGGGAAGGCCGCGGCCTCGATCAGCCACTCGACCAGGGACCCGATCGGCAGGGCCTCCCCCCGGCCGATGTTGATCACCTGGCCGCCCACCGGCGCCCTGGCCGCCCGCTCGACCGCGTCGGCGACGTCGCGCACGTCGACGAAGTCCCGCCGCGCGTCGGCGACGCTCAGCTCCAGCGCCTCGCCGGTCTCCAGGGCCCGGTGGATGCGCGCCAGCAGGGCGGCGAGGAAGCTCTCCTGCGGAGGGTACGGCCCGGACATGTTGGCCGCCCGCAGGACCACCGCGTCGATCCCGTGCTCCCGCGCCGCCGACAGGACCGCCCGGGAGGTGGCCAGCTTGGCCCGCGCGTACGGGGTGACGGGCGCGGGGTCGACGTCCTCGGTGAGCAGCGTGCCGTACGGCACCGGACCGTACTCGTGCACCGATCCCACGTGCACCAGCCGCGGGCGGCCGGAGGCCGACGCGAGCCCCTCCAGCAGCCGGTCCACCAGCCTGATGTGCGAGTACGTCATCTCCTCGGTGGTGTCGCCCCACCCGCCGGCCGCGTTGACGACGGCACGGGCGCGCGCGACCAGCTCGGCGAGGCGCCGCGGCTCCGACGCGGTGACGTCCAGGGGCGCGAACGGGTACGGCTCCAGGTGCGGGGCCCACCGGCGGGCCACCGCGAGCACCTCCCAGCCCCGGGCGGCGAACGTCTCGCACACCTGCCTGCCGACGCTGCCCGAGCCGCCGAGGACCACCACCCGGCCGGGCACCCCCTCCCCGTTCACCGACCGGACCACAGCGCCCGCTCCACCGCCTGTGAGGCCGCGTAGTCCGGCAGCAGCCCCGCCTTCCTCGCCTCCTCCAGCGTCGGCGCCGCCCTGTCCCTGGGCGAGACGACCGGCTCCCCCAGCTCCTCGGGGATGGGCAGGCCGAGCGCCGGGTCCAGGGCCGACAGCGCCAGCTCGTGCTCGGGCGTGTACGCCTGGGAGAGCATGTACGACATCACTGTGTCGTCCTCCAGGGCGACGAACGCGTGGCCCACGCCCACCGGGAAGTACATGCAGCGGAAGTCCCGGGGGTCGAGCAGCACCGCCTCCCACCGGCCGTAGGTCGGCGAGCCGGTCCTGACGTCCACGATGATGTCCAGCGAGCGCCCCTGCGGGCAGTAGACGTACTTGGCGGTGCCCGGCGGGGTGACGGTGTAGTGGACGCCGCGCACGACGCCGCGCCGCGAGCGGCTGTGGTTGGTCTGGTGGACGGGGAAGAGGGGGTGGCCGACCGCCGCCTCGAAGGCGGCCTGCTGGAACGGCGAGACGAACAGCCCCCGCTCGTCGGGGAAGATCTCCGGGACGAACTCGTAGGCGCCGGCGACGGCCAGCTCGCGGGCCTTCACCGCAGCGCCTGGCCGCTCAGGTAGTCGACCGCGTCGGCGTGGTTGTAGGGGTGCATGAAACCTCCTGCCCGGACGTCCCGGTACAGCCGCGACAGCGGGTGCGAGCCCGTGTAGGCGGCTCCGCCGACCACGGTCATGCAGTCGTCCACGACGGCCACGGCGTGCTGGTTCACCAGGAGCTTGGCGTACTGGAACGGGGTCATCATGGCACGCCCGCGCGCGCCGGGGTCGCCGCTGTGGTCCTCGGCCAGCCGGTCGGCCTCGCCCAGCGCGTCCGTGACGGCGCAGCGCAGCGCGTACAGGCGGGCGTCGACCTCGGCGAGCAGCGTCCGCACGCCCGCCTGGGCCTGGCCGCGCCGGCGCACGGCGGCCACCGCCAGGTCGCGGGCGGCCTCGGCGAGGCCCACGTAGATGCCGAGCATGGTGATCGAGGACACCGTCTGGCCGGCCAGGGCGGCGTCGCTGGGCTCGTCGAGCAGCCCGCGCGGCAGCACGTCCTCCTCCGGTACGGGGCAGTCGCGGAAGACGATGTCCACACTGCCGGACGAGCGCATCCCCATGCCGTCCCAGTTGTCCTCGACGGTCATGCCGGGGCTGTGCCGCGGGACCACGGGGGCCGCCAGCCGTACCGGCTGCCCCTTCTCGTGGAGCTGGGCGGAGATCACGAAGTGGGTGGCGATCTGGGCCATGCTGACCAGTGTCTTGCGGCCGGTCAGCCGGTACGTGCCGTCGTCCGCCCTGGTGAGGGTCGTCACCTGCTTGGTGTCCTTGACCGCGCCGCAGACCACGGCCTCGCCCGCGGCCATCTGGCGCAGCATGTCGCCGGCCAGCCGCCGGGCGTTCGGGGCGCCGTGCCTCCACTCGTAGGTCATCGTCAGGCCCCGGCTGAGCTGCATGTGCAGGGCGAGGGCCACGCCCGCGTCGGCCTGGGCCAGCTCGCGCAGCGCCACGGCGACGTCGTGCATCCGCGTGACCCCGACGCCGCCGTGCTCGGCGGGTACGGTGGCGCCCATGATGCCGTCCTTGCGCATCCGGGCGAAGACGTGCGCGGGCAGGGTGGCCGCGCGGTCGTTCGCCGCCGCCTCCGCCTCCAGGACGGGCAGGTAGGGGCGCAGGAGTTCGAGCAGGCGCCGCCCCTCGGCGGACACCGGTGTTCGCAGATCAGCTGACATGGTCGCTCCGTGGCTCGTCGGGTGGACCGTTCTCGTCGGGTGGACTGGTGAGGCCAGCGTGCTGATCGTCACCTCAACGTCACTGGAGAAGCGCTTCGGCCCGTTTGGTCCACCCGCGCTCCAACCGCCCTCCAGGGTCCGCCGGTGTGCTCGTAGACGACGATCCCGCTGGTCCGCGGGACGGGCCGCCTGAAAGGGCGGTGGGACGGGCGGCAGGGAGGCATCGGTGCGGTTGGTCGACATCAGCAGCGCTGTGGACGCGGCGGCGTGGGAACCGGATCCGGTCGAGCACGAGATCCTCACCCCCGCGGAGGGGGCCGCGCACATGGCCGAGGAGATGAAGGAGCACTTCGGCGTGGACTTCGACCCGGCCGAGCTGCCCGACGGGGAGTTCCTGTCGCTCGACCGGATCAGGCTCACCTCGCACACGGGCACGCACGTGGACGCCCCCTCCCACTACGGGTCGCGGGCGGCCTACGGCGACGGCAGGCCGCGCGACGTCCACGAGCTGCCGCTGGAGTGGTTCTACGGTCCCGGGCTGCTGCTCGACCTGACCGGCTGCGAGAGGTCGGTGGCGGGCGTGGCCGAGCTGGAGAAGGCCATGGAGCGGGCGGGGCGGCGGCCCGCGCCGGGCGACATCGTGCTGCTGAACACCGGCGCGTCGGCGTGGGCGGGCACTCCCCGCTACTTCACCGAGTTCACCGGGCTGGACGGTCCCGGCGTCCACCTCCTGCTGGACCACGGGGTGCGGGTCATCGGGACCGACGCGTTCAGCCTGGACGCGCCGTTCGGCGACGTGATCGCCCGGTACCGGGCCGGCGGCGACCGCTCCGTGCTGTGGCCGGCGCACGTCATCGGCCGCAGCCGGGAGTACTGCCAGATCGAACGGCTGGCCAACCTGGACGCGCTGGAGCGGCCGTACGGCTTCCAGGTCGCGTGCTTCCCCATCAAGATCACCGGCGCCGGGGCGGGCTGGGCCCGCGCGGTCGCCATCTTCGCCGAGTAGAAAGAGCCCGATGTGACCAGATGCCGTATCTGTGGTGGCCAGGTCAGGAAGTTCTTCGACTTCGGCAGGCAGCCGCTGTCCGACGACTTCCGCGCCGAGGAGGACGTCGCCGGCGCGTACTACTTCCAGCTCGCCGTGGGCGTGTGCGCGTCGTGCTCCATGGTGCAGCTCCTGGAGGAGGTGCCCCGGGAGCGGATGTTCAACTACGACTACCCGTACCACTCCTCGGGCTCGCACCGCATGCGCGAGCACTTCGCCCAGACCGCGCGCGACCTGCTCGCCGCCGAGCTGACCGGCCCCGACCCGTTCTGCGTGGAGATCGGGTCGAACGACGGCGTCATGCTCGGCGTGGTCAAGGACGCGGGGGTGCGCCACCTCGGGGTCGAGCCGTCCGGCGGCGTCGCCGAGCTGGCCAGGAAGGACGGCGTGCGGGTGCGGACCGACTTCTTCGAGGAGTCGACCGCGGCCCAGATCGCCGCCGAGGAGGGCCTCGCGGACGTCGTCTACGCGGCCAACACGATCTGCCACATCCCCTACCTCGACTCGGTCTTCCGCGGCGTCGACGCCCTCCTCGCGCCGGGCGGGGTGTTCGTGTTCGAGGACCCGTACCTGGGCGACATCGTCGAGCGCCACACCTTCGACCAGATCTACGACGAGCACTTCTACCTGTTCACCGCGACGTCGGTGCGGGACGTGGCGCGGCGGTTCGGCTTCGAGCTGGTCGGCGTGCGGCGGCTGCCGGTGCACGGCGGGGAGGTGCGCTACACCATCGCCCGCGCCGGGGCCAGGCCGCCCGCGCCCGAGGTGGAGGCGCTGATCTCCGAGGAGGCCCGGCGCGGGCTGCACGACCTCGACACGCTGAAGGGGCTCGGCGCCGGCATCGACCGGATCTGTGACGACCTTGTCGCGCTGCTGCGCGACCTGCGCGACCGCGGGGCCCGCGTGGCCGGCTACGGCGCGACCGCCAAGAGCGCCACGGTGCTCAACTACGCGGGCATCGGCAGGGACCTGCTGCCCTGCGTCTACGACACGACGCCCGCCAAGATAGGCAGGCTGATGCCGGGCTCGCACATCCCGATCCGGTCCGCGGCGGAGTTCGGCCGGCCGTACCCGGACTACGCGGTGCTGTTCGCCTGGAACCACACCGAGGAGATCGTGGCCAGGGAGACGGAGTTCACCGCGCAGGGCGGCCGGTGGATCGTGTACGTGCCGAGCGTGCGCATCCTCTGACCTCGGGACCTGCTGGGACGCCGGGCGGCGGCGGGCCGCCCGGCGTCCCGCCGTCCGCTACGCGCCGGGCGGGCGCACCGACAGCGCGTGCCGGAACACCTCGCGCGGGTCCCAGCGGCCCTTGACCTCCTGCAGCCGCGGGTAGTTGCCGCGGAAGTACAGGCGGTGCCACGGGACCCCGCTGCGGTTCAGCTCCGGGTCGGTGAAGTCGGCGTCGGCGTAGTTGACGAACGCGCCGCCGTACCCGCGGCCCGGGTCGGGCACACCGCCGGCGTCGGCGAACAGCTCGTGGTAGGTCTCGCGGATCCAGCCCAGGTGGACGTCGTCCTCACGCTCGTCCCACCAGAACACCGACCCGTACGCCTTGAGCACGGCGTCGCGATGGGCCATGGCCGTCTCCTCCTCCCCCACCCCGTTGATCGCGCCGCCGTGGGAGAGCAGGTAGAACGCCGCCGCCGGGTGCCGGTAGCCGGACCGGTCGGTGAGCCGGCGGTACAGCCGCGCGACGGCGTCCTCGTCCCAGCAGGCGCGCAGGAACGCCGCCTTGGACTTGAACCGGCCCTTCACCCCGGCGAACTCGTCGGGCACGAGAGTGGCCGCCAGGAAGGGCCGCGTGTCGGCCGCCACCTCGGGCGTCGTCCCGGCGGCCCGGCAGACCTCGGCGATGAGGGCGTCGGCCTGGTCGGCTGCGTCCGGCCGGCCGGCGTCCACGGCCGTCTCCAGGGTGATCTCGCCGCCGCCGGCCCGGGGCAGCGTGAGGCTGTTGTCGAGCTGGGCGCCCGGGTCGCCGGGGGCGCTGTTGCGCTCGTGCCACCGGCCGAACGCGCGGACCAGCGCGACGAAGCGGGCCTCGTCGAGGTCGTCCCACGACCAGCGGACGGTCTTCTTCGTGACGGCGGCCGGCGCCGGCGGGAGCAGCCGGTCCCCCTCGTCCTCCTCGGAGCGGAACAGGTAGCGGGTGACGATCCCGAAGGCGCCGGCGCCGCCGCCGGTGTGCGCCCACCACAGGTCCCGGTTCGGGTCGCCGGGCTCCCTGGTGGCGGTCACGAGCCGGGCCCGGCCGGAGCCGTCCGCGACCACGACCTGCACGCCGTAGAGGTGGTCCACGGACAGGCCGTAGCGGCGGGACAGCGCGCCGCCACCGCCGCCGGGCACGTGGCCGCCCACGCCGATCTCCGGGCAGCGGCCGGCCGGGACGGTGACGCCCCAGCCGAGGAAGAGCGTCCGGTACAGGGCGCCCAGGCTCGCGCCCGGCTCGACGGCGAAGGCCCGCGTCTCCGGGTCGAAGCCGACGGCCTTCATCTCCGACAGGTCGATCACCACGTCCACCTCGGGGTGGTCGACGAGCGACTCGAAGCAGTGCCCTCCGCTGCGTACGGCCAGCCGCCGGCCCGTGTCCACGGCGTCCTGGACCAGCCGGACCACCTGGCCGGCCGTGGCGGGCAGGCCGATGGCGGCCGGAGCGGCGGGGAAGCGGGCGTTGACGCCCCGGCCCACCAGGTCGGGGTAGCGCGGGTCGGCCTTGTCGACGGTCACGGGCTCCGGCCACGGGCCGGGGGCGGTGCGGGTGTTGTCGTCCACGGAACTCCTCATCGGTGTGGGGGAAGGGGAGGTCAGGACCACCAGCCGGGGTTGGCGGCGTACCAGCGGACGGTCTCCGCCAGCCCGGTCTCGAAGTCGATCTTCGGGGCGAAGCCCAGCGACCTGAGCCTGGTGTCGTCGAGGGAGTAGCGCCGGTCGTGGCCCTTGCGGTCCGCCACGAACTCGACCCTGTCCCAGCCGGCGCCGCAGGCGGCCAGCAGCCGCCCGGTCAGCTCCCGGTTGGTCAGCTCGGCCGTCCCGGCGACGTGGTAGACCTCGCCGGGCTCACCGGCCTCGGCCACCAGCCGGACGGCCGCGCAGTGGTCGTCCACGTGGATCCAGTCGCGGACGTTGCCGCCGTCGCCGTACAGGGGGACCCTGCCCCCGCTCAGCAGCCGGGTGACGAACAGCGGGACGACCTTCTCGGAGTACTGGCGGGGGCCGTAGTTGTTGCCGCACCGGGTGACGGAGACGGGCAGGCCGTGGGTGACGGCGTAGGCGCGGGCCATCAGGTCGCCTCCCGCCTTCGAGGCCGCGTACGGCGACCGGGGGGCGAGCGGGGCGCTTTCGTCCCAGGAGCCGGTCTCGATCGAGCCGTACACCTCGTCGGTGGAGACGTGCACCACCCGGGGCGTGCGCGCGTCGAGGCACGCCTGGAGGAGCGTCTGCGCGCCCAGCACGTTGGTGCGCGCGAACTCCCCCGCGTCCGCGATCGAGCGGTCCACGTGCGACTCGGCGGCGAAGTTCACGACCAGGTCGTGGCCGGGCACGACCGCGGCCAGCAGCGCGGCGTCGCAGATGTCGCCGCGCACGAACGTGTGCGGGACGCCCGCCAGGTTGGCGGGGTTGCCGGCGTAGGTCAGCTTGTCGAGGACCGTCACCTCGGCGCCGTCGCCGGCCGCCGCCCGGGCGAACGCCGAGCCGATGAACCCCGCACCGCCGGCGACCAGGACCCGGGAGAAGCTCCTATGGGAGAACGTCATGAGCTCATCCGCACCCTGCTGTGGTCGCCGAGCACGAGGCGGTGCGCCCGCGGGGCGCCGGACGCGGGCGTGACCTGCACGTCGTGGCCGATCAGGGACCCCTCGACCCTCGACACGCCGGTGATCGACGAGCGCGGCAGCACGATCGAGTACTCGATCTCGCTGTCCACGATCGCGCAGTCGTGGGAGATCGAGGTGAACGGCCCGACGTAGCTGCCCGACACCAGCGAGCCCGCGCCGATGATGGCCGGGCCGAGGACCCGCGAGCGCTCCACCACCGCCCCGTCCTCGATGACGACGCGGCCGATCAGCTCGCTGTCCCCGTCCACCCGCCCGTCCGTGCGGGCCTCCAGGGACTCCAGCACCAGCCGGTTGACCTCCAGCATGTCGGTGACGTTGCCGGTGTCCTTCCAGTAGCCGGAGACGACCAGCGACTCGACCCGCCGCCCGTCGTCGATCAGCCGCTGGATCGCGTCGCTGATCTCCAGCTCGCCGCGCGCCGACGGCTTGAGGTCGGCCACGGCCTCGTGGATGTCGGGGGTGAACAGGTAGACGCCGACCAGGGCCAGGTCGCTCTTCGGCTCGCGCGGCTTCTCCTCCAGGCCGATCACCCGGCCCGAGCCGTCGAGCTCGGCCACGCCGAACTGCCGGGGGTCGCCGACCCGGGTGAGCATGATCTGGGCCGACGGCCGGTTACGGGTGAACCGGCCGACGATGTCGCCGATGCCGCCGAGGAGGAAGTTGTCCCCCAGGTACATGACGAAGTCGTCGTCGCCCAGGTAGTCGCGGGCGATGAGCACCGCGTGGGCCAGGCCGAGCGGCGCGTGCTGGTGGAGGTAGGTCACCTCGACGCCGAAGCGCGAGCCGTCGCCGACGGCCGCCTCGATCTCGGCGTGGGTCTCCCCCACGATGATGCCGATCTCGGTGACGCCGGCGGCGGCGACGGCCTCCAGGCAGTAGAAGAGGACGGGTTTGTTGGCCACGGGGACGAGCTGTTTGGCGGAGGTGTGGGTGATCGGGCGCAGTCTGGTGCCGGATCCCCCGGCCAGCACGAGTCCCTTCATGAGATGCGTCCTTTCTGAACATGGCCGTCCGGGAAAGGCATTAAGGGTCGCCATTCGTACCGATGGAGAAGGTCCATATTCCTACTCGGGCTCCTTGACATGATTTGACAATGCGGCCATAAGGTGGCCGCTTCGCATGACACGATGCGGGCATGGCCAACACCCCGTTGCGCATGCTCCGCCTGCTGTCGTTGCTGCAGAACTGCCGGAACTGGTCGGGTCCCGAGCTGTCCGAGCGGCTGGAGGTGAGCCCGCGCACCCTGCGCAGGGACATCGACCGGCTCCGCGAGCTCGGCTACCCGGTGCACGCCACGCCGGGGGCGCACGGCGGCTACCGGCTGGAGGCGGGCACCGCCCTGCCGCCGCTGCTGCTCGACGGGGAGGAGGCGGTCGCGATCGCGATCAGCCTGCGCACGGCGGCCGGCGGCACGGTCGCCGACATCGAGGAGACCTCCGTGCGCGCGCTGGCCAAGCTGGAGCAGGTGCTGCCCGGCCACCTGCGCAGGCGGGTGAACGCCCTGCAGACCTACACGGTCCCCGCCGTCGCGACGGGCCCGACCGTCGACCCCGAGTTCCTCACCGTGCTCGCCCAGGCGTGCCGCGACCGCGAGCGGCTCCGGTTCGGCTACAGCACGCGCGAGGGGGCCGAGAGCAACCGGCACGTCGAGCCGTACCGGCTGGTGTACGTCACCCGGAAGTGGTACCTGATGTGCTGGGACCTCAAGCGGGAGGACTGGCGCACGTTCCGCGTGGACCGGCTGTCCTCGCCGTACGCGACGGGCGAGCGCTTCAAGCCGCGCGAGCTGCCCTCCGAGGACGTCGCCGCCTACGTCACCGAGGCCATCACCTCGTCGCTGGCCCGCCATCGCGCGCTGGTCACCCTGCACGCCCCGGTCTCGGTGATCGCCGAGCGCATCCGGCCGAGCGACGGCGTCCTCACGGTCGTGGACGACCGGACCTGCATGCTGCGCACCGCGGCCGACTCGCTGCAGTGGCTGGCCCTGACCATCGGCATGTTCGACGTCGAGTTCGAGGTGCACGAGCCGCCCGAGCTGAAGGAGTACGTCCGGGAGCTGTCCGGCAGGCTCGGCCGGGCGGTGACGCCGTCCCCGCCGACTCAGCCGGTCCTGTCGGTCCAGCCGGTGCCGGCGGCTCCGCCGGTTCCCTGGTGACGGCGGGGTGACCGGCTCAGCCATGCGCGCTCCTCGCCGGCACCCTGGCCAGCACCTGGTCCAGGACGGCGCGGAAGGCGGCGTCGTGGCCCGCCCGCCCGCCGTCCGCGAACTCCCCGTCCGCGGGCTCCCCATCCACAGGCACGCCTTCCGCAGGCTCGCCTTCCGCGGGCTCGCCTTCCGCCCGCCAGGCGACCACGCCGTCCGGGCGGACCAGGCTGGCGCCGGCCGGGCCGATCCCGTAGGCGCTCATCAGCCGGCCCGTGGGATCACCCAGGTCGCGACCCAGCGTGTGGACCTCCAGGCGGACGCCGAGGTCGCGGGCGCCCCCGGCGGCGGCCGAGGCCCACGCGCCGCCCTCGGGCCCGGCGATCAGCACCCAGCCGTCCCCGTACAGCTCGATCGTGGACACGCGGGCTCCGTCGCGCTCCACCCAGACGTGCGGGGCGCGGAAGCCGGGGCGGCCCGTGGGGCGCAGCGGGTTCTCGACCGGCTCGGGGTCGTCGTCCTCGGCGACCACCGCGCCGGAGCGGTAGCGGAACCCCATGAGCACCTCGGCGGTCCCGCGCCCGCGCGGCAGGACGCCGGCCAGGTGCGGGGCCATGCGCTCGGCGTAGATGCCGAGCGACTCGTCCACCACCAGCCAGGCGACCTGCGCGCGTTCGAGGCCGTAGCTGTCCAGCAGGCCCTCCCCGGCCTCGCCGGACACGACGGCGGCGAGCTTCCACGCCGCGTCGAACCCGTCGCCGATGGCGGTGTTGCCGCCCATCCCGCCGGTCGGCGGGGTGACCTTGGCCGCGTCCCCCACGAGCAGGATCCGGCCGTCGCGCCAGCGGTCGGCGATGTAGGCGGCCATCTCCCACGTCTGCACGTCGAGCAGCCGCAGCCGCAGGTCCGGCGCGTTCACCGCCAGGCGGATGAGCTCCTCGCAGCGCCGCGGCGGGAAGTCCTCGGGGCGCTCGCCGCGCTCCGGGTCGTACCGGACGTAGAACGTGTGCCGGTCCGGGCGGTCGGTCGGGCCGAACGTGCCGGTGAAGGCGGGGTTCTGCAGGTAGTACCAGCCGGTGGAGCCGGGAGGCAGCACCGCGGACAGGTCGGCCTCGAAGATGATGCCGACGAAGTGGGCCAGCGAGCCGTGGCCGTGCCGCGGGATGCCGAGCCGTTCCCGGATCTCGCTGCGCGGGCCGTCGGCCGCCACGAGGTAGCGGCCGCGGACCGTGGTCTCCGCGCCGCTCGCCACGGTGCGCAGGCGTACCGTGACCCCGTCGTCGTCCTGGGCGAAGTCCGTCAGCTCCGTGCCGAAGCGGATGTCGGCGCCGTGCTTCTCCGCCTGAGCCAGCATGATGGGCTCGACCCGGTCCTGGGAGGCCAGCGCCCACGGCATGGGCGTGCAGTCCTCGGTGGCGCCCACCAGCTCCTCGAAGCTCTCGGCGAAGGTGCGCAGCGTCCGGCCGCCCACGGTCTCGGCCACCCTGACGGTGAAGTCGCCCTGCCGGCCGCGGATGTCGGTGGCCGCCATGACCTCGCCGGCTATGCCACCGATGCGCAGCAGCTCCATGGTGCGCGGGTTCTGGCCGGCCGCCTTGGGGTAGATCGAGGTGCCCTCGTGCCGCTCGGCCAGCAGCACGCGCACGCCCCGCCGGGCGAGGAACATCGCCGTGGACAGGCCGCCGAGCGCGCCACCGACGATCACCACGTCAACGTCCGGTTCCATCACTGGGGTCTCCTTGACTCGTGCGGAATTTCATGGTCGGAGGCGCGAATCAAGTAATCACTGAGAACGGCTGGACAATTTCCCGCTCCGCGGCCAATGCGGTCAGGAGGTGACCGCGCTGCTGGTTATCGTCCTGGCCATGAGGAAAAACGGCGGGAACGACGGGAGTCCACGATGAGCTCCCCACCCACACTCGCGATAGAGACTTCCGAATTGCGGAAAATGTACGGGCAGACGAAGGCCGTCGACGGGATCGATCTGCGCGTGCCCCCCGGGATCGTCTACAGCGTGCTCGGGCCCAACGGCGCCGGGAAGTCGACGCTGATCCGCATGCTGGCCACGCTGCTGCGCCCGGACGGGGGCAAGGCCACGGTGTTCGGCCACGACGTGGTGCGCGATTCCGACGCGGTGCGCCGCCGCATCAGCGTGACGGGGCAGTACGCCTCGGTGGACGACGCGCTGACCGGGATGGAGAACCTCGTCCTCATGGGCAGGCTCCAGGGCTACACCTGGCCGAAGGCCAGGGAGCGGGCCACCGAGCTGCTGGACGCCTTCGGCCTGGTCCACGCGGCCGGGCGGCTGGTCAGCACGTACTCCGGCGGCATGCGGCGGCGGCTGGACATCGCGGCCAGCATCGTCGTCACCCCTGACCTGATCTTCCTGGACGAGCCCACCACCGGCCTCGACCCGCGCAGCCGCAACCAGGTGTGGGAGATCGTCCGGGCGCTGCTGGCCGGCGGCACCACGATCCTGCTCACCACCCAGTATCTCGACGAGGCCGACGAGCTGGCCGACCGCATCGCGGTCGTCGACCAGGGCAAGGTCATCGCCGAGGGCACCACCGACGAGCTCAAGGCGTCGGTCGGCCAGGTCGCCCTGCACGTCCGGCTGCGCGACCCCGGCCTGCGGGGCAAGGCGGAGGAGCTGCTCGTGCGCGAGCTGGGCGTCCCCGTGCACCTGGAGGGCGACCACGCCGAGCTGTCGGCGCGGGTGGAGGACAGCTCCCGGGTGGTCCAGGCGCTGGGCGCGCTGACCGGCGCCGCCGTCGAGCCGGCGGAGTTCTCGATGACCCGGCCGAGCCTCGACGAGGTCTTCCTGACGCTCACCGGCCACAAGGCCGACGACCAGTCCGCCGCCGAGGCCGATGAGGAGGATGCCGCATGACCTCGTCGATCGAGCGCGTGGACGACCGGGTGATCTCGGCCGTGTCCACGCACGACCGCCCGCCGAAGGCCAGCGCGCTGGCCGCGACGACCACCCATCTGTGGCGCGGGCTGATGGCGTTCAAGCACTTCCCCGCCCAGCTCATCGACATCATCCTGCTGCCGGCGATCTTCCTGCTGCTGTTCACCTACCTGTTCGGCGGCGCCTTCGCCGGCTCCCCCGGCCGCTACCTCCAGTTCTTCCTGCCGGGCATCGCGGTGCAGAGCGTGATCCTCATGACGGTCTACACCGGCACCGCGATCAACACCGACATCAACAAGGGCGTCTTCGACCGCTTCCGCACGCTGCCGTTCTGGCAGCCCGCCGCCATCGCCGGCAACCTCGTCGGCGACGTGCTGCGCTACGTGATCGCGCTGACCATGACCATCGGGCTGGGCCTGGCGCTCGGCTTCCGGCCGGGCGGCGGCATCCTCGGCGTGCTCGCGGCCATGGCCGTGCTGATCGTCTTCGCCTTCAGTGTGAGCTGGATCTTCGCCGCGATCGGCGTGGTGGCGAGCGTCCCCGAACGGGTCTCCGGCACCAGCATGATCGTGATCTATCCCCTGCTGTTCATGAGCAACATCTTCGTGCAGCCGGAGACCATGCCGTCGTGGATGCAGGTGCTGGTGCGGATCAACCCGATGAGCCACGCGGCGACCGCGTCCCGGACCCTCATGCACGGCACGGCCGGGTTCTGGGACGTGATGTGGGCGCTGATCACCTCGCTGATCATCACCCTCGTGTTCGCACCGCTCGCCGTTCGCCTGTACCGGAACAAGAACGCGCACTGACCGGCGGTCGCCGCCCCCCATTCCAGCGCCTCATCGCAGCTATTTTCGATGAGGCGCTGAACACGTTAAGTAAGCGATCACTTACATCGTAGCACTTGCGCGTTACCGGACGGGGTTGACAGGCGACACAGGGCATATTTAGCCTATCAGAGAAAGCTGGGGACGATTCAATGTTGAATCGTCTTCTTTCGTGTGTGGCAGGAAAGAAGGAACGACCGAAACAATGGAGTGACAATGACTGGACCTCCGCTTTCCTCGTCCTCCTTGGTGTCGCGGACCCGGCCCGCGGACGTCCGGCACCGCATCGACACGCTGACCGACCCCGACTCCTTCGTGGAGTTCGGCAGCCAGGCCCGGCACCGGGTCACGGCCTTCGGCATGCACGCCAAACGGCCCGCCGGCGACGGCGTCGTGACCGGGCACGCCACGGTCGACGGCCGGCCGATCGGCGTGTTCGCCCAGGACCCCTCCGCGCTCGGCGGCTCGCTGGGCGAGATGCACGCCGCCAAGATCGAGGCGGTCCTCCGGCAGGCGGAGCGCGCCAGGATGCCGGTGGTCGGGCTGCTCGACTCGGGGGGCGCCCGCATCCAGGAGGGCCTGGCGGCCCTCGACGGCTACGGCGCCATCTTCCGCGCCAACGTGCAGCTCTCCGGCCGGGTCCCCCAGCTCAGCCTCATCCTCGGGGCGTGCGCCGGCGGCGCGGTCTACTCCCCGGCGCTCACCGATGTGATCATCATGCTGCGCGAGAACGCCCACATGTTCCTGACCGGCCCCCAGGTGGTCAAGGCCGTCACCTTCGAGGACGTCAGCCCGGCCGACCTCGGCGGCAGCGAGGTCCACACCCGCCGCTCCGGCGTCGCCCATCTGGTCGCCGCCGGCCCCGCGGAGGCCATGGACCTGGCCCGCCGCGTCCTGTCCTACCTGCCCGACTCGTGCTGGGACGAGGTCCCGATGGGCGTCCCGGCGCCCGCGGGGCCGATGCCCCGGCTCCCGGACAGCCCCCGCGTCCCCTATGACGTACGGCAAGTGATAACGGGAATCGTGGACTCCGACAGTTTTCTCGAGCTCCAGCCGCGTTTCGCGCGCAACCTGGTCATCGGATTCGCGCGGATCGAGGGCCGTCCGGTCGGCGTGGTGGCGAACCAGCCGATGGCTCTCGCGGGAGTTCTGGACATCTCCGCCTCCGAGAAAGGGGCGCGTTTCGTCCGGCTCTGCGACGCGTTCGGATTGCCGTTGGTGACCTTGGTGGACACCCCGGGTTTTCTTCCCGGAACCAAACAGGAAACAAATGGGGTGATACGCAAGGGCGCGAAACTTCTTTACGCGTTCTCCGAGGCGACCGTGCCGCGGCTGACCGTGGTGCTGCGCAAGGCGTTCGGCGGCGCGTACATCGTCATGAATTCCAAGTCGTTGGGAGCGGACGCCGTGTTCTGCTGGCCGAGGGCGCAGATGGCAGTGATGGGCGCGGAAGGAGCGGTCGACATCGTCTACCGGCGTGAGTTGCGCGAGGACCCGGGGGTCCGCCCGGACCTCGTGGCGGGCTACGAGCGCGAGGTGATGGCCTCGCACCTGCCGGCAGAAAGGCTGTCCGTGGACGAGGTCATCGAGCCGGAGCAGACCAGATCCGTGCTGGCCGCGACCTTGCGGACGCTGGCCAGGGCGATCCGGCCCCGGTTCCGTCACGACAATCTCCCCCAGTGAAGGCGGCGTTCCCCGCTCGGGTCTCCTCCACCGAGCCGGGAAACGGGACGATCCGCGTCGTCATCGCCGAGGACATGGACATGGTGCGCGGCGCGCTGGTCGCCCTGCTCAACCAGGAGGCGGACATCCAGGTGGTGGGCGCCGTGTCCGACGGCAGGCAGATCCTGGCCACCGCGCGGACCGGTGCGCCCCACGTCGCGGTCATCGACGCCGACCTGTGCTGGAAGGACCGGTTCGCGGCGGCCGTGGAGCTCAAGGAGACCCTGCCCGGCTGCGACACCCTGCTGCTCAGCAGCCTGGCCCGGCCGGCCACCGTGCGCCAGGCGCTGTCGGCGGGCGTGGGCGGCCTGATGCTGAAGACCTCGCCGCCCGAGCAGCTCGCCGACGCCGTCCGGCGGGTGGCGGCGGGCTACCGGGTCTTCGACGCGGATCTCGCGCTGGTCGCGTGGGGCTCCACCGGGTGCCCGCTCACCGACCGCGAGCTGGAGGTGCTCCAGCTCGCCGCGGAGGGCGACGAGATCAAGGAGATCGCGAGCGCGCTCTTCCTGTCGCCGGGGACCGTGCGCAACTACCTGACGGTCGTGGTGAGCAAGCTGAAGGCCCGCAACCGCATCGACGCGATCCGCATCGCCCGCAAGTCCGGATGGATCTGCTAGGACTCCCCGCGGCGGCCGGGGCGCCCCTGCCGGTGTCACGGCCAGGCGGGCGCCACGGCAGGGAGTGCGGTCACGGGACGGGCTGGAGTTCAGGGACGGACTGCGGTCATGGGACGAACCGGCCGAAGCGTCCCTGGTGGTAGAGCAGCGGGCAGCCCTTCTCGTCGATCCACGTGCCGGTCACCAGGCCGACGACCAGGACGTGGTCTCCGATGTCGTCGGTCCGGTACGGGGAGCAGGTCAGGTGGGCCGTGACGCCGTCCAGCAGGGGCGTGCCGAACTCGTCCGCGCTCCACCGGGTCGGCGGTGCGAACCGGTCGGCGCGGGCGCGGGCGAAGCGGGCCGCGGTCTCCCCCTGGTCCCCGGCGAGGACGTTGACCGCGAAGCGACCGGCCTCGCGCAGCCACGGCCAGGTGGAGGAGGACCGGCCGATGTAGAACGACACGAGCGGAGGGCGGAGGCTCACCGAGGAGAAGGAGGTGGCCGTCACCCCGACCGGGACTCCCCCGACCGAGGCGGTGACCACCACCACCCCCGCCGCGTGCCCGGCCAGCGCGCGGCGGAACTCCTCCTCGCCGACCGCCCGATCGGGGTACGCCCGGCTCATCGGCGCGCGGCCACCGGGCCGGACAGGGCGCCGCGGTGCGCCGCGGTCAGGTCCTCCAGCGTCGGCACGACCTCGTTGGGAGTGGGACAGTCGAGCATCTCCTCTCTGATCTTGGCCGCGCCGTCGCGGAACGACGCGTCGCCCAGCAGGTGGGCCAGGCCGTCCCGCACCGCTCCGGCCTGGCGGGCGGGGCCCGGGGGGAGGTACATGCCGGCGCCGAGCTTCTCCAGGCGCAGCGCGCGGAACACGTCGTCCCACTGCCAGGCGAGGGCGAGCTGCGGGACCCCGTACAGCGCCGCGCCGGCCCACGTGCCCGCGCCGCCGTGGTGGACGACCGCGTCGCAGGTCGGCAGGACCACGTGCAGCGGAACGCTGTCCACCACGCGGACGTTGCCGGGCAGCGGCCGCAGCCGCTCGCCGGCCTTGACCGTCGCGATCACCTCGACGTCCAGCTCGGCGATCGACTCCAGCAGCTCGGCGACCGCGTCCAGGCCGGAGAAGCCGGTCGTGCGCTCGGTCATGCCCTGGGTGACGCACACCCGCGGCCGGTACGGGTCGATCCTCGTCCACGGGGGCACCACGGCGGGCAGCGGCCCGTTGTAGGGGATGTAGCGCATCGGCACGAGCGGCTGGTCCAGCTCGAAGCGCACGCTCGGTGGCATCTGGTCGATGGTCCACTGGCCGGTGACCACCTCGGGGGCGAACTCGGCGCCGAAGCGGCCGAGCGTCCAGGTCAGCCAGTCGCGCACCGCGTCGTCCCTGCGGTCGGCGGGCAGCGGCGTGAGGAGCCGCTGGAAGCGCTGGTACACCTGGAGGAACAGGTCGGGCCCCCACAGCAGGCGGGCGTGCGCGGCGCCCGTGACGTGGGCGGCGACGGCCCCGGCGAACGTGAAGGGCTCCCAGATCACGAGGTCGGGCCGCCACCATCGGGCGAAGGCCACCGTCTCGTCGACCATCGAGTCGTTGTTGATCTGGGCGTAGAACATCGCCGTGAGCATGGTGGTGGAGGCCTCCAGGAAGTCCAGGTCGAGCAGCTCCGGCCGGCCCTCCAGGTAGTCGGGGTTCTGGTGCAGGCTGAACACGCCGGGGGCGGCGGCGGCCATCGCCCGCTCCACCTGGTGGTCGTCGCCCACGGGCACGGCGGTGAGCCCGGCCCGGGCGATGCTCGGGGTCAGCGCGGGCTGGCTGGCCACCCGGACCTCGTGCCCCGCGGTGCGCAGCGCCCAGGCCAGCGGCACCATGCCGTTGAAGTGGGCGTCCATGGCGAAGGACGTGACCAGCACGCGCATCGTCGAATCTCCTTACGACACAGGTCTCCGGACGGCTCAGGTCGTTCACCGGCACAGGTCCCCGGACGGCACGGGGAGTTCGCCGGCACAGGTCCCCGGACAGTACGGGGGGTTCACCGGCACAGGGGGAGCCTGACCACGGCGCGTACGACGGGCGAGCGCATGCGGCGCACGACGGCTCCGTCCGCGCGCAGGCCGGGCCACCGGGTGGCGGCGACGCGGACGATCTCGGTGGCGACCACGCGGGCCAGCGGCGCGACCAGCTCCTCGTAGCCGCCGCCGGTCAGGGAGAGGCGGGGCGCCCCCGCGTGGGCGAGGTCGTAGCGGTCCGGGTCCGGGAGGCCGGCGAGGTCGCGGTTGGCGGCGTCCACGACGATCACGACGTGGCCGTCGGCGTCGATCTCCTGGCCGTGCAGGGCGATCGGCTCCTGGGCGATCCTGCTGACCAGCCGCACCGGCGGCGACCAGCGCAGCGTCTCCTCGACGGCGTCCGCGGCGAGCTCGGGCGACCGGCACACGGCCGCCCACTGGCCGGGGTGGTCGAGCAGCGCCACGAACGTGTCGGCGGCGACCGCGGCCGCGATCTCCGCTCCGGCCACCAGGTGCAGCAGGCAGACCGCCGCCACGTCGGCCTGACCGAGGCCGGTGGCGAGCATCGCGCTCACCGCGTCGTCCCCCGGCTCGGCCGCGCGCTCCGCCACGAGGTCCCGGACGAGCTCCCGGGCACGGATCACGGCCTGCTCCAGGTCCCGGGCGACGGGCAGCCGCGGCGGGCACAGCACGGCGTCCAGCGCGACGCCCAGCTTGGGCAGCAACTCCGCCACCTCCCGCCCGACGGCACCGACCGCATCGAGAGCACCGGGGCCACCCGCACCACCGAAAGCACCATCTGCACCGAAGGCGGCACCGGCCGCACCGGCCGGGGCGGAGGGTGGGCACAGGCCGAGGACGCGGGTCAGGGACTCGGCGACCGCGGGCCCGACCAGGTCGCCGGCCAGGTCGAATGCCTCGCCGAGCCCGGCCGCGATCCGGCCGGCGGCCCGCCGGACGTCCTCGCGCCACGCCCCGGCCACCACCGGGCCCAGCACGGGCCGGTTGACCCGGTCGAGCCGGCGGTAGTCGGCCAGCGGCAGCGTCAGGAGGGCGCCGTCCATCGGCGTGACGTGGCAGGTGCGCCAGGTCTCCCACAGGTTCTCGCCCAGGTGCTCCCGGTCCCCGCCCGGGTGCCGGACGTCGAGGCGGGGGTCGCGCAGCAGCTCGGCGGCCACCTCGCCGCCGGCCGCCACCCACGTGCCGAGGTCGCTGCGGTAGAGGGGCCCCTTGCCCCTGATCTCGTCGCCGAGCGCCGCGGTGTCGTCGCCCTCGCCGCGCAGGAGCCGCGCGTACGGGTCGCCCAGCGAGCCGAGGACGAAGTGGAAACCGCGGATCGTGAGCAGGTGACGGCCGAGCTCGCTGGGGCTCACCGTGGTGGATGCCGGCGCGGACGCGGCGACCGGCTCGGGGACCGGCCGCTGGTCCGGCGCTGGATCCGGCGCCGGGGCCGGCACCGGGGTCGGGGCTGTGGTCTGCGGCGTGGTCGGCATCGTGGTGCTCCTCAGGTCGTGACGCGACGGGGCGTACGGAGGGTGTGCGAGCAGATCGCGGCGGCCAGCGGCTCGTGCACGGCCGAGGTGAGCGCGTGTCCCATCCCGGCCAGCTCCACGACCTGCGCCCCGCGGATGAGGTCGGCGACGTGCCGGGCGTGCGGCGGCGGCGCGGCGGGGTCACGCATCGCCTGGATCGCCAGCGTGGGCACGCTCACCCCGGCCAGCCCCGCGCCCCGCGAGACCGGCGGCTGCGGGATCATGTGGTGGTTGATCGGCTCCTGGAAGGCGCCCGCGTGCGCGATGGCGCGCAGCTCCAGGCGGCGGAACTCGTCGGCGTCGAACGGCTGGTCCGCGCCGTTGAGCAGCCGCCACTTCTCCACCCGCCGCTCCAGCTCGGCCTCGGGCCCGTCCACCGGCTGCGACATCAGGGCGATGACGTCCAGGAAGCGCCGCGTGGGCAGCGGCAGTCCGTCCTCGGACGGCGCGCCGCTCATGGCGCGCTCGATGTCGGCGTCGAAGTCGACGTCGAGCGCGCCACCGAGCATGAGCGTGAGGCTCAGCAGCCGGTCGGGGTGGTCGATGGCGAGCAGCTGCCCGATGGTGTGGCCCAGGGACATGCCGACGACGTGCGCGGCCGGGACGTCCCACCCGTCGAGCACGGCCAGCGCGTCGGAGACGAGCTCGTCGAAGCCGTACGGCCGCCGCTGGAAGTCGGTCGTGGTGGAGCGGCCGGTGTCGCGGTGGTCGTACCGGATGACGTGGTGTCCCCGCTCGGCGAGCCGCGTCACGAACGCGTCGGGCCAGGACTTGGCCGACAGGTTGCCGCCGGCGACGAGCAGCAGCGGCGGGGCGGCGGGGTCGCCGAAGTCCTCACTCCACAGGGACACCTCGCCGTTGGCGATGACACGGGCCGTCACGAGACCTCCTGGGCCGGCGCGAGCACGAGCAGGGACAGGTCGAAGGGGATCGTCGGGTTGGGCAGGCGGCGCACCGACTCCACGACCAGCCCGGCGCGGGCGGCCAGCCCGGCCCACTCGTCGCGGGTGCGCAGCCGCCCGCCGAGGAACACGAGCATCCGCAGGTCCAGCTCGGTGAACCGCTCGTTGCCGGAGTTCTCGGCCAGGTCGTCGCGCTCGTGGACGAGGATCCGGCCGCCGGGGTTCAGCGACTCGGCGCACCGTGCGAGAATGCGCACGGCCTCCTCGTCCGGCCAGTTGAGCAGCACGAACGACAGCAGCATGACGTCGGCCTTGCAGGGCAGCGGCTGGAAGAAGTCGCCCTCGATCACGTCGGCCCGGTCCGCCAGGCCCTCGGCCGCCAGGTGGTCGCGCGCGGCCTGCGCGGTGCCGGGCAGCTCCACGATCGTGGCGGTCAGGTGCGGCGCGGCCCGCGCGATGGCCGCCACGAACCCTCCCGTGCCGCCGCCGACGTCGCACACGTGGCGCACGCCGCTCCAGTCGTAGGCGGCGGTGGGCGCGTCGTAGGCGACGTGCTGGTCGCAGGCCATCAGCGTCTCGAACGACTCCCGCAGGCGCGGCCGCGCGGCCAGGTCGTCGTAGAAGGGCTTGCCGTAGACGTCGGCGTACGTGGGCCGGCCCGTGCGGACGGCGTCGAGCAGCCGGGTGAAGCCGACGTCGGCCCTGGCCACGATCTCGCCGAGGTCGTGCCAGGCGCGCTGGGCGGCGGGATGGTCGTCGGCGAGGACCCTGCCGACCGCCGTCGGCGCCAGCCTCCCGGGCTCCGGCTCCTCCAGCACGCCGACCGCGACGAGGTGGCGCGCCAGGCGGGCCAGCGCGTCCGGGTTCGTGCCGGTCCGCTCGGCCAGCTCACGGGGGCTGGTGGCGCCGGCCTGGATGTGGTCGACCAGGCGGAGGGTGGCCGCCACGCGCACGGCCATCGGGGTGTGCAGGCTGCCGAGGCGGATCAGCGTCCACAGCGCGTCGTCGTCACGGGGCCCGGCCATCAGGGACGCCAGCCGCCGTTCGCGGGCCAGGGCATGTCGAGCTGCCGGTACGTGCCGAGGTAGTCGGGCCAGTCGCGGTGGTCGCGGATCTTGCCGTCGACGATCCGGATCAGGTGGATCTGCTCGCCGGAGAACCTGCGGCCGGTGGGCGGCATCCCGACGAGGTCGCCGACGTGGCGGCCGTAGAGCACGAGGCGGGCACGCACCCACTCGCCGTTCTCCTCGTAGCCGATCTCCTCCAGGTGGGCGTCCTCGGAGAAGGCGTACTTGAGCCACTTGACCGCGCCCGCGAACGCCTCCGGGCCGCGCGCGTCGGGATGGTGCTCCAGCGCGCCGGGATTCAGATATTCCGGATGAATGTACTCCTCGACGTCGCCGGTTTCGCCGGTGTTGTATGCCGCCACCATGCGGCGGACCGTTTCGATCTGCTTGCTCATCGGCGCTCCACTGAAAGGGTGATTTTCCGCGTTCGACCGCTCGCTTCGATTGTTCGCCCGGGGCCGTGCGCGGGACAAGCGGGAAGGGCGGGGGTGAACCCGTTCTCGACCGGTTCTCCAGAGGCGCTCGAATACTGGTGATTGTGCAGACGGGAGGGCCTATGGACAGCTCGGCGTACAAGCGACAGGTCGCGGTGGTCTTCGACGACTCCGCCGCGCGCTATGACCGGATGGGGGTGGAGTTCTTCACCCCGATGGGCCGCCGGCTCGTCGAGCTGGCGGCTCCAGCCGCAGGTGAGAGGGTGCTCGACGTGGGGTGCGGCCGGGGCGCCAGCCTCTTCCCCGCGGCGGAGCGGGTGGGGCCGCGGGGCCGCGCCCTGGGCATCGACCTGGCCCCGGCCATGGTCGCGGAGGTGGACGGGGAGATCGCCGCCCGCGGGGCGGCCAATATCGAGGCGCGGGTGATGGACGCGGAAAATCCGGAACTGCCCGCCCGCGCTTTCGACGTGCTGCTGGGCGGTTACAGCATCATTTTCCTGCCCGACGCCCCGGGAGCCCTTTCCCGGTATACGGAATTGCTGGCCGACGGTGGTCGGATCGCATTCTCCAGCCCGGTTTTCCGGGCCGGGACTTTTCCGTTCCTGCCGCCGGAGTTCACGCCGCTCATTCCTCCCGCGCTGCTGGAGCACCTGCCGCCGGAATGGCGGCCGGAGGCCCTCGTACGGCGTTTCAACAGCTGGCTGGAGGACGCCGGCGACCTGGCGCGGACGCTTGAGGGCGCCGGCTACGGCGAGGTGCGGGTGCTGGACGAGCCGGTGCTGATGACCGCCGAGTCGCCCGAGCGGTGGGTGGAGTGGTCCCACACCCAGGGCATGCGGCTGCTGTGGCAGAACCTGCCCGCCCCGCAGCGCGAGGACCTGCGCGAGCGGCTCATCGAGGGGCTCGACCGGCTACGCGGTGGGAGCGGGCCGCTGGCCATCGAGGTCCCGGTCCGCTTCGTCACCGCGCGCGTCGCCCGGTAGCCCATCCGGCCGTGCGTCACCCGCCGGGCGCTCCGGCGGCGCGTCGCCCGGCAACCGCTCCGGCGGCGCGTCGCCCGTCAGGCGGGCCGGGCGCGCGTCGCCGGTCAGCCGGGCCAGGGCCGCGTCGAAGGCGGCCCGGTCCGCGCCGGGCCCGCCGGCCCGCGCGGGCAGCAGCGACACCACCTCGCCCCGGCCCGCGCGCACCGCGCGGTGCCGCCGGGCGATGGTGCTCAGCCCCTGCCCCGGTCCGGCCTCGACGCAGACCACGTCGTCGCGGGAGGACAGGATCGCGTCGAGGGCTGGCCAGAACAGCACCGGCCGCACCGGATGGCCGGCCCAGTAATCCGGGTCGGCCGCCGTCTGCCCGGTCAGCGGCTCCGCCGTGTAGCAGGAGTGCAGGGGGATGCGGGGAGCCCGTACCGGGGTGGTGGCGAAGCCGTCCACGGCGGCGGACGCGACGGCCCGCAGGGAGGGGCTGTGGAAGGCGGTCAGCGCGGGCACCGGGGCGCAGATGAACCCGTCCTCCCGCAGCCGCTCCTCGACCCGGGCGAGCGGGCCGGAGGGCCCGGCCAGGATCGTCTGCCGCGGCGCGTTGACCGCGGCGACCACGACCTCGTCGGTCAGCAGCCCGCCCAGCGCGGCCGCCGCGGCCGAGACCGCGAGCATGCCGCCCGGCGGGGCCCCGGACAGCAGCCGGACGCGCTCCTGAAGCAGGCGCGCGCCGTCGCGCAGGGTGAAGACCCCGGCCAGGACCGCGGCGGCCATCTCGCCGACGCTGTGGCCGAGCATCACCCACGGCCGTACCCCGTACTCCATCAGGGCCCGGCCGAGCGCGTAGTCGAGGGCGAACAGCAGCGGCTGCGACCGGGTGACGTGGTCGAGCGGGACCCGCGGGTCGTCGCTCAGCCAGTCGCGGCGCAGCGCGTCGCCGTCGTCGAACGCCGCGAGCACCTCGTCCAGGGCGGCGGTGAAGCGCGGCTCGCTGCCGTACAGGCCCCACGCCATCCGCGGGTGCTGCGACCCCTGCCCCGGGAGCATCACCATGGTGACGGTCACGTCTCGCCCCTCTCCCCCGCCCACGCCGGGCGGCTCAGCACTTCCACGACCGCGCACGACCAGGAGAACCCCGCCCCCACGCTGGCCAGCAGGCACAGCTCGCCGGGGCCGACCGCGCCGGTGGCGACCAGGCGGTCGAATCCGGCGATCGGGTCACCGGCGCCCAGGTGGCCGACGTGCCGGCTCCACGGCCAGGTCGTCCGCTCCGGGTCGATGCCGAACGGGGTGAAGAAGCCGGCCCTGAGCCGGCGCAGGCCCATGTGCGGCAGCGCGAAGCCCCGGATGTCGCCGAGCGCGGCCCCCGCTGCCTCCAGCGCCCCGGTCAGCGCGGCCTCCTGGCCGGCGCTCACCTTCGCGGCGGTCGCGGCCCGCCCCATTTCCCGCACGTAGGCGCGCTTGTGCAGGTCCAGGTCCACCGTGGCCGGCTCGTCCAGGGACGGGGCGCCGAACGCGTCACCGCCCCGGTGCATGCCCTCCAGCTCCGGGTCGGAGACGGTCACGAGGCTGCGGACGCGGGCGAACCCGGCCGTGCGCGACAGCACCAGCGCCGTGCCGCCGTCGGCGTAGACGGTGCCCGGGTCGCTGCGCCAGCGGTCGAAGCCGGGCGGGTTCATCCGGTCGCCGGTCGTGACCAGCGCCCCCGTGCGGTCTCCGGAGGCGTCCAGATAGGCGGCGGCCAGCTCGAGGGCGGCCATCCCGCCGTTGGACACCTGCCTGACCTCCATGGCCGGGCAGGCGTTGCCGACCGCGGCCCGCTGCACGTACGAGGCGGGCGCCCACAGGTGGTGGCCCTGGAAGTAGAGGCTGGCGTGCAGGACCAGGTCGATGCCGGCTGGGCCGGCGCCGGCCCGCGCGAGGGCCGTCCGGGCGGCCCGCGCGGCCATCTCCGGCCCGGTCTCCTTGTCGGCGACGGCCACCGCCAGCATGCCGGTGGAGGCGGCGAGCGACGCGTCGCACTCGCCCGCCGCCAGCGCCCGCTCCGTGGGTACGGCCAGCGGCAGCCACGCGGCGCACCCGGCGATGTACGGCCCGCCGGTCATCGGCGCCCGGCCGTCACGCCCCGCCCCGAGCCCGCCCGTCCCCGGCGCCCGGCCGTCACGCCCCGCCCCGAGCCCGCCCGTCCCCGGCGCCCGGCCGTCACGCCCCGCGTCGAGCCCGCCGGTCATCGGCGCACGACCATCGCGCTGTTGAAGCCGCCTTCGCCCCGGGCGACCACGAGCGCCGCGTCGCCGGTGACGGGCCGCGGGTCGCCGAGCACGAGGTCCACGGGCAGCTCCGGGTCCACGTCGCGGACGTTCGCCGTCGCCGGGGCCACGCCCTCGCGCAGCGCCAGCAGCGCCGTCACCACGTCCAGCGGGGCCGCACCGGAGTACAGCCGGCCCGTCAGCGTCTTGGGGGCCGTCACCGGCACCCCGCGCGGCCCGAAGACGGCGGCCAGCGCCTCGGCCTCAGCCGCGTCGAGGCCGGGGTCGGCGGCCGCGTCGGCGATCACCAGGGCCACGTCCCGCGGCCGGACCCCGGCGTCGGCCAGCGCCGCCTCGACGGCCCGGACCAGAGCGGGCGGCCGTCCCGAGCCGGGCGGCGGGTCGAAGCTGGCCCCGTGCCCGGCGATCCGCCCGTAGCCGCGGGCGCCGCGCGCGCGGGCCGCCGCCGCGTCCTCCAGGGTGAGGATGGCGCCGCCCTCACCGGGCACGTGCCCCCGCGCCCCGCGGTCGAAGGGCAGGTACGCCGCGGCGGGGTCGGTCACCGGACTGAGCCGGCGCGAGCGCACCTGGGCGGCCAGCCCGTACGGGCACAGCGACGAGTCCATGCCCCCGGTGACCATCATCCGCGCGCCGGCCGCGACCTTGCGGCGGGCGTGCGCGATCGCGTCGAGCCCTCCGGCCTGCTCGGTCACCATCACGCCGACCGGTCCCCGCAGGTCGTGCCGGATGGAGATCTGGCCGGTGTTTACCGCGTAGAACCAGGCGAACGACATGAAGGCGCTGACGTGGTCGGGCCCGTCGTGCCACAGGTGCTGGAGCTCGCGCTGGCCGAAGCCGAACCCGCCCGAGGCGCTGGCGGTGATCACGCCCACGTCCAGCGGCGAGCCCGGCTCGAACCCGGACTCGGCGATGGCCCGGTCCGCGGCGTACAGCGCGTACTGCGTCATGAGGTCGGTCTGCGGCAGCAGCCGGGCCGGCAGGTGGTCCCTCGCCACGAACCCCTCCACCTCACCGGCCAGCGGCGAGGGCAGGCGGCCAGGGTCGAACCGGCGGAGGGGGCGGATGCCGTTGCGCCCGCTCAGCACAGCCGTCCAGTACTCCTGGACGGTCAGGCCGATGGGGGCGACCACGCCCACCCCGGTGACGACGACATCCCGGGTCTCACCCATGCGATCACCCTTCAGACACCCTTCAGAAACGGCGGAGCAGCATGGCGCTCTGGAAGCCGCCGAAGCCGCTGCCCACGGTCAGTGCGACGTCCACGCGCCGCTCCCGCGCGACCAGCGGCACGTAGTCGAGGTCGAGCTCGGGGTCGGGCTCGTGCAGGTTGGCGGTGGGCGGCACGGCGCCCCTGGTCACCGCGAGCGCGGCGGCGGCCACCTCGATCGAGCCGATGGCGCCCAGCGAGTGGCCGATCATGGACTTGATCGAGCTGATCGGCACCCGGTAGGCGTCCTGGCCGAGCGCCGTCTTGAGCGCCGCGGTCTCGTGCCGGTCGTTCTGCTTGGTGGCCGTGCCGTGCGCGTTGACGTAGCCGATCTCGGACGGGTCGCAGCGGGCCTCGGTGAGCGCCGCGGTGATCGCGGCGGCCATCTCGGCGCCGTCGGCGCGCAGGCCCGTCATGTGGTACGCGTTCCCGCGCGAGGCGTAGCCGGTGATCTCCGCGTACACCTGTGCCCCGCGCCTTCTGGCCGCCTCGGCCTCCTCCAGCACCAGCACGGCGGCTCCTTCCCCGAGGACGAACCCGTTGCGGGTGCGGTCGAAGGGCCGGGAGGCGCTGTCCGGCGTGTCGTTGTAGCTGGAGGTGGCCTTGATGGCGTCGAAGCACGCGACGGTGATGGGCGCGATCGGCGCGTCGGTGCCGCCGGTGATCATCACGTCGGCGCCGCCCTCGCGGATCAGCTCGCAGGCGTAGCCGATCGCGTCGATGCCGGAGGTGCACCCGGCCGAGACCATCGACACCGGGCCCTGCGCGCCGACCTTCCAGGCCACCTCGGCGGCCATCGAGCTGGGCACGAAGTAGTCGTACAGGTACGGCGAGGCCAGCGTGTGGTCCACCTCCCAGGTGGCGCCCCGGCCGCTGATGGCCACGTACTCCGACTCCAGCTTCTGGGTGCAGCCGACGGCGCTGCCGATGCTGACGCCCACCCGGTGGGCGACGGACTCCGCCACCAGAAGGCCGCTGTCCGCCATGGCCTCGCCGCAGGCGGCCAGCGCGAACTGGGCCGCGCGGTCCAGCCGCTCCACCGCGTCCGCCGGCAGGCCGGCCTGGACGGGGTCGAAATCCGCCTCGGCGGCCATCTGCGAGCGGAAGGGCGAGGGGTCGAACGCGGTGATCCTGCGCGTGGCGGTGGCGCCGGACATCAGCAGGTCCCAGAACGGCTTGACCCCGCAACCGCCCGGGGCGATCACGCCGAGGCCGGTGATGACCACCCGCCTGGTCATGGGCGTTCCGTCTCGGCGGCGCGGCTCTGCCGCGTCTCGTACAGGGTGGGCTCGCTGGTGCTCAGCGCCCGCAGCGCGCCCGCGTGCGGCGCGAAGCCCGGGTCCGCCACCGCCGCGCGGAACGCGGCCTCGTCCCGCCAGGCGGCGACGTTGACGTAGTGGCGCTCCTGCCCGGTCTCCACGGGCCGCAACAGCATGTGCCACAGGAAGCCGGGCCTGGAGCCCATGAACTCCGAGGTGGCGGCGAACACGCGCTCGAACTCCTCGGCCGGGCCGTGCAGGAGGAACCGGTTCACGAACGTGACGGCTCCCCCGAACTCCGTGTGCGGCATCCGTACTCCTCGATCGGCGCCCGTTCGGCAAGGGCGATCAGGTGCTCTCGTCACGACGCTGCGGCACGACTCTCGCGACCCGCTCGAACTCAGGTCGTCCACCGCCATTCGAGCAGCCGGTGTGACCCTTGCGCCGACCGAAAGGAGAACCCCATGTCCGAGGAAGGCCGGGTCGCCCTCGTCACCGGCGGCACCAGCGGCATCGGGCTGGCCGTGGCACGGGCCCTGGGAGGCGCCGGGACGCGCGTCTACCTGTGCGCGCGCACGCCGGACGCCGTCGAGCTGACCGTCAAGGGGCTGCGCGAGTCCGGGGCCGAGGCCGACGGGCGGGTCTGCGACGTCCGCGACCCCGTCGCGATCCAGGAGCTGGTGCGGGCCGCCCGTGACCGGTACGGGCCCATCGACATCCTGGTCAACAACGCCGGCCGCGGCGGCGGGGGGATCACCGCGGAGATCCCCGACGAGCTGTGGCTGGACATCCTGGACACCAACCTCACCAGCGTGTTCCGGATGACCAAGGCGGTGCTGACCATCGGCGGGATGCTGGAGCGCGGGCGGGGCCGGATCGTCAACATCGCCTCGACCGCCGGCAAGCAGGGCGTCGTGCTGGGCGCGCCGTACTCGGCCTCCAAGCACGGGGTCGTCGGCCTGACGAAGGCGCTGGCCCTGGAGCTGGCCAAGACGGGCATCACGGTCAACGCCGTCTGCCCGGGTTACGTCGAGACGCCGATGGCGCAGGGCGTGCGCCAGCGGTACGCGGCCTTCTGGGGCGTCACCGAGGACGAGGTGCTCGCGAAGTTCCAGGACAAGATCCCGCTGGGCCGGTACTCCACGCCCGAGGAGGTCGCCGGGATGGTGGGCTACCTCGTCTCGGACACGGCGTCGTCCGTCACCGCGCAGGCGATCAACGTCTGCGGCGGGCTCGGCACCTTCTGACCCGAGCGGTCTGACCCGAGCGGTCTGACCCGAGCGGCCTGATCCGCGCGACCCCCTCCGACTGATAGGAGCGCCCGTGGCGACCTCACCCACGCACGAGACCGAGCACCAGATCACCCTGTCGGCGGACCCGCGGGCCGTGTACGCGGTCCTCGCCGACGCGACCGCGTGGCCGGCGGTCTTCCCGCCGACCGTCCACGTCGAGCGGATCGAGCAGAGCGGCGGGGAGGAGCGCATCCGCATCTGGGCGACCGCCAACGGCCGCCCCAAGACGTGGACCTCGCGGCGCGAGCTGGACCCGGAGGGGCTGCGCGTGCGCTTCCGGCAGGAGGTGCCCGCGCATCCGGTGGCCGCGATGGGCGGCGAGTGGATCGTCGAGCCGGTCGGCGCCGGCACCACCCGGGTCCGGCTGACGCACGACTTCAGCGCGGTGGACGAGGACGGCCTGGACTTCGTCGCCAAGGCCGTCGACCGCAACAGCGAGGCCGAGCTGGCCTCGCTGCGGGCCGCCCTCGAAGGCGCCGGGCAGGGCGCCGGGGCGGGCGACCGGCTGGCGACGTTCGAGGACACGGTACGGGTGGACGGCGCGGCGAGCGACGTCTACGACTTCCTCCACCGCGCCGACCTGTGGCCGGAGCGGCTGCCGCACGTGGCCAGGATGGCGCTCGAGTCCGAGACGCCCGACGTGCAGCTCATGGAGATGGACACCCGCACGGCCGACGGCTCGACGCACACCACGGCATCGGTGCGGGTGTGCTTCCCCGAGCACCTGATCGTCTACAAGCAGCTGCGGACGCCGAAGCTGCTGGCCGTGCACACGGGCCGCTGGACGGTACGGCCGGAGGGCGACGGGGCCGTGGTCACCTCGCAGCACACGGTGGCGATCGCCCCGGAGGCCGTCACGGGCGTCCTGGGCGAGGGGGCGACGGTGGCCGACGCGCACGCGTTCGCGCGGGAGGCGCTGAGCCGCAACAGCATGACGACGCTGCGCGCGGCCAAGGAGTACGCCGAGGGCCGCCGGTCGGCGACCGTGTGAGCCCGCCCGTCGTGAGCCCGCACGTCGTGAGCCCGCCCGTCGTGAGCCCGCCCGTCTGAGGTGGGCCGCGTCCTTCCGGAGACGCGGCCCGCCTTCATGACCTCAGTCACCCTTCATGGCCTCAGGTCACCCTTCATGGCCTCAGGTCACCGAGAGGGCGCCGTCGACGGCGAACACCGTGCCGCTGGCGTAGGCGGCCTCCGGGGAGGTGATCTGGACGATCCACCAGGCGATCTCCTCCGGCCGCCCGACCCGCCCGGCCGGGATCCGCCCGCGCATCCCCTCCAGGAACGCGGCGTAGTCCTCCTCGGACATCCCCGCCCGGACCCCGGCGGCCGTGTCCACGATCCCGGGGGCCAGGCCGACCACCCGGATCCCGCGCGGCCCCAGCTCGACGGCCCAGGACCGGGTCAGCACGTCCAGGCCCGCCTTCGTGGCCCCGTACACCGCGTTGTGCGGCCAGGAGCGCAGCCCGAGGGAGCCGGCCGAGCTGACGTTGACCACCACTCCCCCGGTGGCGGCGAGGTCGTCGAGGACGGCCTGGGTGAGCATGACCGGCGCGACGAGGTTGACCGCGACCTGCGCCTCGACCTGGGCCCGGTCGAGGCCGCCCAGCGCGCCGAAGACGCCCGCGCCCGCGTTGTTGACCAGCACGTCGACGCGGCCGAAGCGCTGCCTGGCGGCCTCGGCCACGGCCTCGGGCGCGCCGCTCTCCGTCAGGTCGGCGCTGAACGGCTGGACGCGGTCGTGGCCCGCCGCGGTCTCCTTGAGCGCGCCGGCGTCGCGGCCGACGACGAGCACGCCCCAGCCCCGCTCGGCGTAGGCGTGCGCGGTGGCCCGGCCGATGCCCGACCCGCCTCCGGTGACGATCGCCGTCCCGCTCATCCGGCCTTCCCCTCCCTGTGCAGCAGCGTGAGCCGTTCCAGGACCGGAACGATGTCGTTGGGGCTCGGCGTGCCGACCACCTCGGCCCGCATCCGCGCCGCGCCGGCGGCGTAGGACGGGTCGTCGAGCAGCCCGAGGATCCGCTCGCGCAGTCGCTCGGGCGACAGCTTGTCCTGGTCCTCGATGTACGTGCCGGCCCCGCTGGCGGCCAGCCCCGTGGCCTTCTCCATGGAGTCCCACATCATGTCGGGGACGATGAGCTGCGGGACGCCGTGGGCGAGCGCCGTCATGAAGGTGCCCGAGCCGCCGTGGTGCACGATCGCGTCGCACGACGGCAGCAGCGCGTTGAGGGGCACGAAGTCGACGGCCCGGACGTTGGCCGGCAGCGTGCCGAGCCGCTCGCGCAGCTCGGCGGGCAGCAGGGCGACCACCTCGGCGTCCAGCCCGTCCACCGCGGCGAGCAGGTCGGCGGCGGCGACCGTGCCGCCGTCCTCGACCTCGCCCAGCGACACGCCCAGCGTCAGGCAGATCCGCCGCGGGTACGGCGGCGGCTCCCGCAGCCAGTCGGGCAGGACGGAGCGCCCGTTGTAGGGCACGTAGCGCACGCCCACGTAGTGCAGGTCGAGCGGGATGCGCAGGGAGGCCGGGGTCGGGTCGATCGTCCACTGGCCGAGCACCAGCTCCTCGTCGTGCTCGCGGACCCGCTCGCCGTGCCGGCCGAGCGTCCAGTCGAGCCACTCGGCCAGCGGGTCGTCCCTCAGCTCGGGCGGCCGCCGGTCGAGCATCTCGCGGAAGCGGACCCGGTTGCGCCCCATCTGGTCGGGCCCGAACAGCAGCCGGGCGTGGGCGGCGCCGACGACCCGGGCCGCCACGGGCCCCGCCAGCGTCAGCGGGTCCCAGATGACCAGGTCCGGCCGCCAGTCCCGGGCCAGCGCCACGAGGTCGTCCACCATCGGCTCGGCGCACACGTTCTGGAACACGAACGCCGTCATCGCGCTGAACATGCCGATGGCGTGCTCCCACGGGAACGGGTCGTGGCGGGAGTTGCTCATGGCCAGCCCGCCGAGGTTGCGGTCGTCGGAGAAGCTGGAGGTGGCCTTCTGCGTCTCCGGCTCCAGCTCCAGCCACGGGCCGACGGAGACCGCGGGCAGGCCGGCGGCCGCGATGGTGTCGGCCAGGTCCGGCTGGCTGGCGACGACGACCTCGTGGCCGGCGGTGCGCAGCGCCGAGGCCACGGTGACCTGGGCGTAGAAGTGGGACGGCGCGGCGAACGTGGTGAACAGGACACGCATCGGCATCTCACCTTCGGACCTGGGCGGCGACGGACGGCGAGGAGAGGCTGTGCAGGCAGGCCACCAGGCTGCGCGCCTGCACGTTGAGGTAGTTGCTGTGCCGGAGCAGCTCGGCGAGCTGGTGCAGGGTCATCCAGCGGTAGTCGGCGCCGTCCACCACGTCCACGTCCGCCTCGACCACGACGTACGTGTTGACGGCGTTGTAGAAGCGCCCGCCCTCCTCCGACAGCGCCACCGAGTACCTCACCAGCTCGGGCGGGGCGTTCAGCACGACGTCCAGGAACCGCGGGCGGGCCTCGGGCGGCAGCGCCCCCAGGTTGCCCGGGGTGCACTGCACGGTGGGCGCCAGCTCCATCACGTTGACGTAGCCGGGCTCGACGCGGGCGTGCACGAGGACGTGCAGCACCCCGTCGATCCGGCGGACGACGAACGCCACGATGCCGTTGCCCGACGGCTCGATCATGGGCTGGCTCCACGAGGCGACCTCCCGCGAGCCGCCGGCCACGTCCACGCCGATCACCCGGAAGAACAGGCCGCTCTCGTGCGCGATGGCCCCGTCCGCCCGGTGCCATCGGGGCACGCGCGTCAGGTGCGTGACCCGGGTGACCACCTCCGACTGCGCCCTGATGCCGGTGATCCAGCTGAGGATCTCCGGCATCGAGTGCAGGCTGCCCTCCACGGCGCTGCACGAGCGCACCAGCGCCTGGTGGAAGTCGTCCTCCGGGACGACGATCAGGGGGTGGCTGTCCTGGCTGGTGAACGGCAGGCAGGACAGCACCGTGCGGGTGTCCATGTTGACCAGGTTCTCCACGCCGAGGAGCCGGTGGAGCTGCCCCAGGGTGAGCCAGATGAAGTTCTCCCCCACCGGTACGTCGCCGTCCACCTCGACGATCATGTTGCGGTTGCGCTTCTGGTAGAACCACGCGCCCTGCTCCGACTGGAGCACGTCGGCGAGCACCCCGTGCCGCGCGCTGTCGCGGAAGAACTCCAGGTACGGCACCGCCCTGCCGCGGTGCACGCGCTGGAAGTTGCTCTTCGTGGCCTGGACCGTGGGCGACAGCTGCAGCCCGTTGGCGTTGCCCGGCTCGAACTTGGCCTGCATCAGGCAGTGCAGCACCCCGTCGAACTCCTTGACCAGGATGCCCAGGATGCCGACCTCGGGCTGGACGATGATGGGCTGACTCCAGCGCGGCACCGGGGCGCCCGGGATGTGCACGTCGATGCCGGTGACGCTGTAGAACTTGCCGCTGTCGTGGCCGAGGTCGCCCGTCTCCGGGTCGCGGGTCCAGCCGGCCAGCTCGTCCAGGGGGACGCGGGTGACGCGGTGGGTGCTGCGCGCGGCCCGCTCGGTGTACCAGGACCAGAACGTCTCCAGCCCGTCGCCGGCCAGCATGGAGCGGGCGATGCGGGCCGTCAGCCGCCCGTTGGGCCGGGACCGGATCGCGTACGTGAGCGGGGGGCCGCTCATGCGGGGTCCAGCCCGTCCCGGGTGACCCGGCGGTGCCTGACCCGCCAGCCGCCGTCCGACCGGACCAGCCGGTCGGTGCACACGGTGCTGCGCCTCACGACGACGTCGCCGCCGTCGGGGATCTCCAGCACCAGGGCGTAGCTGCGGGCCGTCAGCCCCTCGCCGTCGGGGGTCACGGTCAGCATCCCGATCCAGTGCCTCCGGACGATCTTCGCCGCGGCGAACTCGTCCGCGACCTTGCGCGCCGCCTTGGCGATCTCCCCGGAGCCGTGGACCGCGGTGCCGCCGACCTCGAAGACGCCGTCCTCGGTGAACGTGGCGGCCCACTCGTCGGTCGATCCCGCGTCCAGGAGCTGCATCTGGCGCGCGTAGAAGTGCTGCGCCTCGACGTACTGAGCCTCGCCCTGCTGTGCGTTCACAGCGTTCACCGCGTTCACCGCGTTCATCTCGGCCTGCCCTCCGCGAGTCGGTCGTGCGGCCTCACGATCCCGTCCGCGGCTGGAGGGCCGCCTGACAAGCGATAGTCCATCGCCGTTCCAGCGCGACTGCACGGAGCGTCGCCAAGCTGATCGCGGGCGGACCGCCGCCCCCCGGAAACAGCCGACGACGAAGAGGCGGGAAGATGACCCAGTTCAGTCTCGGCGAGCTGAAGCAGATCATGCGGCAGGTCGCGGGCGACGACGACACGATCGAGCTGGCCGACGGGTTCGAGACCAGGACCTTCGAGGATCTCGGCTACGACTCGCTGGCGCTGCTGGAGATCGTCCACCACGTGGAGCGCGCGTGCGGGCGCAAGCTGCCGGACAGCGAGCTCGGGGACATCACCACCCCCAAGGAGCTCGTCGAATTCGTCGGCGGGCTGGGACGGGCGTGACGGCCCGGGAGCTGGCCGGCCGCACGGTGGTGGTCACCGGCGCCACCTCGGGGATCGGGCGCGCGGCCGCCGTCGGCTTCGCCCGGCGCGGGGCCCACGTGGTCGCCGTCGGGCGGGACCCGGCCAGGCTCAGGTCCGTCGTCAGCGAGCTGACCGAGGTCGGCCGGGTCCGGCCGTACGGGCTGGGGGCCGACTTCGCCCGGCTCGACGACGTCCGCGCGGCCGGCGAGGACCTGCGCGGCCGCTACGAGCACATCGACGTGCTGGCGAGCAACGCGGGCGCCATGTTCCGGACGCGCACGCTCACCGCCGACGGCTTCGAGAGCACGATCCAGGTCAACCACCTGTCCGGCTTCCTGCTGGCGCACCTGCTGCGCGACCGGCTGGCCGGCGGGCGGCTGATCGTCACCTCCTCCGACGCGTACACCACCGGCCGGCTGGACCCGGACGACCTCAACGCCGAGCGCGCCCGCTACGGCGCGGGCCGGGCGTACGGCACGTCCAAGCAGGCCGGCATCCTGTTCGCCGCGGAGGCCGCCAGGCGCTGGCCAGACGTGCTCGCGGTCAGCTTCCATCCCGGCGAGGTCCGCACGCTCATCGGCCGGGGCACGATCGCGTCCTGGTACTTCCGCTTCAACCCGCTGCTGCGCACGCCCGACCGGGCCGCGGACACGCTCCTGTGGCTGGCCACGGCGCCCGCCGACGGGATCACGCCCGGCGGCTACTACATGGACCGGCGGCCGCGCCCGGTGCAGGGGCCGACGGCCGGCGCCGACCTCGCCGCGCGGCTCTGGGACGCCAGCGCCGCCGCCATCAGCGAAAGGGAATCACTGTGACCACATACGCTCCCGGCTCGCCGTCCTGGTTCGACCTGGGCTCGCCGGACGTGGCCGCCTCGGTGGCCTTCTACACCGGGCTGCTGGGCTGGACGGCGACCGAGATCAGCGAGCCCGAGGCGGGCGGCTACACGACCTTCCACCACGACGGCAAGCTGGTCGCGGCGGTGGCCTACCACCAGATCGACACCCCGTACCACCGCCCCTACGGCCCCGACCAGCAGCAGGGCATGCCGGCCATCTGGACCGTCTACTTCACCACCGACGACGCCGAGGCGCTGGACGAGCGGGTGCCGAAGGCGGCCGGGGAGACCATCATGACGCCGATGGAGGTCATGGGCCTGGGCCGGATGGCCGTCTACGCCGACCCGGCGGGCGCCGCGTTCGCCGTGTGGGAGCCCATGGCGATGCAGGGGGCCGAGGTGATGGGGCGGCCCGGCTCGGTGCGCTGGGTGGAGCTGGTCACCACGGACGCGGAGGGCGCCGCGTCGTTCTACCGCGACACGCTCGGCCTGACCACCGCCCCCGGCGCGGGCGGCACGGTCTGGCAGGTGGGCGGCAGGACCGTGGGCGGCGTGCGGAAGCTGGGCGAGACCGGGGCGGTCCGGCCGTACTGGGCGGTCACGTTCGGCGTCGCCGACTGCGACGAGACGGCGCGGCGGGCCGTCGAGCTGGGCGGCTCCGTGGAGAACCCGCCCTCCGACACGCCGCTGGGACGCCGGGCCGACCTGCTCGACCCGCACGGCGCCGGGTTCTCGGTGCTGTCGTGAGCGCCGAGCCCGTGGTCGAGGTCAACCCGTTCGAGTGCCCGATGCAGTCGATGCGCGAGAAGCCGCAGGTGCACGACCAGCTGCGGGCCGGCGGGCCGCTGGTGCGGGCACAGGCGCCGGCGGGCGGCCCGGTGTGGGTGGTCACGGACTACACCCTGGCCAAGTCGGTGCTGGCCGACCCCCGGTTCGTCAAGGATCCGGGGCTGGCGCCGGAGGCGTGGCACGGGATCGAGGACGGGCTCGACAGCCCCGCCCCCGAGTACCGGCCGTTCACCCTGATCGCGGTGGACGGCGAGGACCACCGGCGGCTGCGCCGCGTCCACGCCCCCGCCTTCAACCCGCGCCGGCTGGCCGCCTCGGCGGACCGCGTCACGACGATCGCCCGCAACCTGTTCGCCGACCTGGCCGACGCCTCGGACGCCTCCGGTACGCCGGCCGAGCTGATCGACGGGTTCGCCTACAACTTCCCCTTGCTGGTCATCTCAGACCTGATGGGCGTGCCGGTGACCGACCCGGCCATGGCCAGGAAGGCCGTCGGCGCGATGAAGGCGCTCGCGCTGGGCACCGCGAGCGACGCCGAGTACGACACCTCGGCCCTGGAGGACCTGCTGTCCCAGGCGGTCGCCTCGGCGATCGACGGCACGGCCGACACGATGACCAGGGTCCTGTACGAGCGGGCCGTGGCCGAGTTCGGCGAGGTGCCGCCCGACAAGCTCACCTACATGATCATGGGACTGATCTTCGCGGGGCACGACACGACCGGGTCCTTCCTCGGGTTCCTGCTCGCCGAGACCCTGGCCGGGCACCTCGCCCCCGACGCCGACCCGGGCGCCTTCGTGGAGGAGATGCTGCGCGAGCACCCGCCCGTGCCGTACACGCTGTGGCGCTTCGCCGCGCAGGAGGTGGTGCTCGGCGGGACGCCGCTGCCGCCGGGCGCGCCGGTCCTGATCGACATCGAGGGCATCAACGCCGACCGCGCGGACCCGGCGAGCCGGCGGCTGACGTTCGGCGACGGCGCCCACTACTGCATCGGCGAGCAGCTCGCGCAGCTGGAGTCGCGGGTCATGATCAGCGTCCTGCGGGAGGACTTCCCCGGCGCGCGGCTCGCCGTGCCGTTCGAGGATCTGCGCTGGGGGCGGAAGGGATCGCAGACCGCCCGGCTCACCGAGCTGCCCGCCTGGTTACGGCCGCGCTGAAATATGCGGTCAGGATGTGACCGGGTTCTCCTCTAGCGTGAACAGGAGGCCATTTCACCAAAGGCGGGGACCTGTATGCAGCCGAAGTACATCACCATTCACGGGGCGCGGGAGAACAACCTCAAGGACATCTCGGTCGAGGTGCCCAAACATGAGATAACCGTATTCACCGGCGTATCCGGTTCGGGGAAATCGTCGCTGGTGTTCGACACCATCGCGGCCGAGTCCCAGCGTCAGCTCAACGAGACGTTCACCGCGTTCGTCCGCAACCGGCTGCCCAAGTACGGGCAGCCGGACGCGGACACCATCGAGGGCCTGTCCACCGCGATCATCATCAACCAGAAGCGGATCGGCGGGAACTCCCGCTCCACGGTCGGCACCATCACCGACCTGTACGCGCTGCTCCGGCTGTTGTTCTCCCGCGCGGGCGAGCCCTACGTGGGCTACTCCAACTCCTTCTCCTTCAACGACCCGGCCGGCATGTGCATGGACTGCGAGGGGCTGGGCAGGCGCGTCCAGCTCGACCTCGACAAGCTCCTCGACAGGTCCCGCTCGCTCAACGAGGGCGCCATCGACCACCCGGCGTTCGCGGTCGGCGGCTGGTTCTGGAAGCTGTACGCCAATTCCGGCCTGTTCGACATCGACAAGAAACTCCGCGACTACACCGAGAAAGAATGGGACGCCCTCCTCCACGGCGCCGAGGGCTCCGTCCCGCTCGAATGGCAGGGCGGGCAGATCAACTCCAAGTACGAGGGCCTCGTCCCCAAGTTCGACCGGCTCTACATCCGCAAGAGCCCCGAGGAGATGAGCGCCAAGAACCGCGCCGCGCTCGAACGCGTGGTGTCGGTGTCGCCCTGCCGCACCTGCGACGGCCGGCGGCTCAACAAGGAGGTGCTGGCCTGCCGGATCAACGGCCGCAACATCGCCGAGTTCTCCGCGCTGGAGATCGGCGACCTGATGGAGGCCGTCAGGGAGATCACCTCCACGCGGGTGACGACGCTGCGCGACAACCTGCTCGAACGGCTCGGCCACATGGTGGACCTCGGGCTCGACTACCTCACCCTCAGCCGCGAGACCTCCACCCTGTCCGGCGGCGAGTCCCAGCGGATCAAGATGATCCGCCACCTCAACAGCTCCCTGGTCGAGGTCGCCTACATCTTCGACGAGCCGACGATCGGCCTGCACCCGCACGACGTCAACAAGCTGACCACCCTCATGCGGCAGCTGCGCGACAAGGGCAACACCGTGCTGGTGGTCGAGCACGACCGCGACGTCATCGACATCGCCGACCACGTCATCGACCTCGGCCCCAAGGCCGGCCGCCACGGCGGCGAGATCGTCTACCAGGGCGACATCAAGGGCCTCTACCGGGCCGACACGCTCACCGGCGCCTGCATGCGCGAGCAGCTGCCGGTCAAGGAGGAGTTCCGTCGGCCCACCGGGCGCCTGGTCGTGAAGAACGCCTCGCTGCACAACCTCAAGAACATCACCGTCGAGATCCCCACCGGCGTGCTCACCGTCGTCACCGGGGTCGCGGGCTCCGGCAAGAGCACGCTGATCCACAAGGTCTTCCGCGAGCAGCACCCCTCGGCCGTCATCATCGACCAGTCGGCCGTGACCACCAACCGGCGCTCCAACCCGGCGACCTACACCGGCATCATGGACGAGATCCGGCGGCTGTTCGCCAAGGCCAACCGGGTCAGCGCCTCCCTGTTCAGCTTCAACTCCTCCGGCGCCTGCCCGGCCTGCCAGGGCGAGGGCGTCATCTACACCGACCTGGCGTTCATGGACCCCATGATCACCCTGTGCGAGGTGTGCTCCGGCAAGCGGTTCACCGAGGAGGTCCTGCGCCACAAGCTGCGCGGGCGCGACATCAGCGAGGTGCTGGCGCTGAGCGCGGCCGAGGCGGCCGACTTCTTCCGCGAGCCGCGGATCGCCGAGACGCTCCGGTCGATCGTGGACGTCGGGCTCGGCTACCTCCAGCTCGGACAGCCGCTCAACACGCTGTCGGGCGGCGAGTGCCAGCGCATCAAGCTGGCCACGGAGCTGGGCAAGAAGGGCACCGTCTACGTCATGGACGAGCCGACCACCGGCCTGCACATGTCAGACATCGACAGCCTCATGGCCGTCATCGACCACCTCGTGGACACGGGCAACTCCGTCATCGTCATCGAGCACAACCTCGACGTCGTGAAGAAGGCCGACTGGATCATCGACCTCGGCCCGCGCGGGGGCAGCGCCGGCGGGCAGGTCATGTTCGAGGGGACGCCGCTCGGGCTGCTGAAGGCCGACAACTCGCTGACGGCCGAGTGCCTGCGCGCGTCACTGAACGGCGGCCGCCCGGCCTGACCTCCGGTACAGGATCAGCAGGACGACGCCGATCAGCGGCTGCAGCACGTCCGTCGGGATCGTCCAGACGTTGTTCGGCGCCGTGTTGCCGTGGGCGGCCAACTGCATGACGTGGCCGATGGCGTCACCCCAGTAGAGGACGGCCATGGCGATCACGGCGGCGGTCATGAACGACCCCCGGTTCCAGATGCTCAGGAACCCGATGAGCCCGATCGCGATGTCCGCCCAGCCCACCTCCCACTGGAAGGGGCTGTGCGCGAACCCGATGCTGTCGGCGACCTGCGGCGCGTAGGGGCCGATGTGCCCCAGCCCGCCGATCATGGCCAGCACCCCGCCACCGGCCACGAACCACAGCAGCCACAGCTCGATCACGCGGGGCCGGGTGCGCCGCCCGGGGGCGCGGTCGAGCAGGCTGTGGAGCAGCGCGCCCAGGACGAGGCCGAGGAAGGTGACGACGAAGAACGCCATGTCAGCACCCTAGGAACGCTGCCGGCGAGTCGCCGGACACCGAGACGGGCGTGTCGCGGCGGTCGCCACGGAATCCGTCGCCGCCGCCCTGGCCGTCCCGGACCAGTCCGGCCCACGCTGATCGCCACTCGCGAACACAGCGCACGCCGCCCCCGGCGCCCGGCCATAGTGAGGGGCATGCGCGTAGCCGTCCTGTCCGATGTCCACGGAGTCCTGCCCGCCCTCGAGGCGGTCCTCGCCGAGCCCGACGTGGCTGCCGCCGACCTGCTGGTCCTCACGGGCGACATGGCCGCGGGCCCGCAGCCCGTCGAGACCCTCGACCTGCTGACGTCCCTGGGCGAGCGGGCGCTCTGGCTCAACGGGAACGCCGACCGCGAGCTGGTCGAGGCGGTCCAGGGCAGGCAGAGCCCGTATCCCGTCTCGCAGTGGGCCGCGGAGCGGCTGCGTGAGGACCAGGTCTCCCTGCTCGCCGGACTCCCCGACCGGCAGGTGCTCGACCTCGGCCGGCTCGGCGTCACGCTGTTCGTCCACGCCACGCCGCGCCGGGACGACGAGATGATCCTCGTCGACAGCACGCTCGACCGCTGGGCCAAGGTCCTGGCCGGCGTCACCGCCGACACGGTCGTGCTGGGCAACACCCACATGCCGTTCGTCCGGCTGGTGGACCGTACGCTCGTGGTCAACCCGGGTTCGGTCGGCATGCCGTACGGCACGGCGGGCGCGCACTGGGCGCTGCTCGACTCCGGGACCGGCGGGGTGACCCTGCGCCGCACGCCGTTCGACGCCGAGGCGGCGGCGCGGCGGCTGATCGCCGAGAGCGGCTTCGACGGGATCGAGGGGTGGGTGGCCGACTACATGACGACCGTTCACTCCGACGCCGAGGCCCTGGCGGCGTTCGCCGAGGCGGAAGGCCGCTGACGATCCCCGCCCTCACCCCTCCATCCGCGCGTGGACGTAGAGGAACCCGTGCTGCGAGCTCAGCAGCCGCTCCGGGACGGGCCCGGGAAGCCAGGGGCAGCGGCCGTCGGCCAGCATGCCGCTGTCGTAGGTCTCGACGCGCCACCCGTACGGGCTCAGCCAGGCGCGCGGATCGACCGGACCGCTGAACGCCCCGAGGGCGCGCATGTAGGCGACGAACCGGTCGCCGTAGCCGGTGGAGTAGTAGCCGGGGCCCGTGACGTCGGCCGCCAGCGCGGAGCCCGGCGCCGACACGGCCGACAGGTCGGCGGCCAGCCGATCCAGGCCCGTGCCGCCGAAGAAGTAGGTCAGGCCCTCGGCCAGCCACAGGGTGGCCGCGCCGGGATCGAACCCGGCCTCCAACAGATGGCCACACCAGGGCCGGGTCAGGTCGGCGGTGACCACGCGGTGGTGACGGTGCGCGAGCGCCCCGGCGGCGGCCAGCCTACGGACCTTGGCCCGCTGCCGCCGAGGGTCGCCGTCCACCTCGAACAGGACGAGATCGGCGGGCAGGGCGCAGCGCCAGGCCCGGGTGTCGCACCCGGCGCCGAGCACGACCACCTGCCGCACCCCGCGCGCCACGGCCTCGGCCAGCACCTCGTCACCGAACCTGCCCCGGATGGTCACGGCGCCGCGCGTCATGCCGATCAGGTCGAGCGCCCGCGCCCTCCGCACGGTGGCGTCGTCGACGAACAGGTGCGCGTACGGATCGGCGAGCATCGGCTCGGGCAGCGCGCACTCCTGGGCCCTGACGGCGGCGGCGATGTCACCGGTCTGGACGACGTCGAGGTCGAGCCGGAGCGCGAGGTCCAGGTCAGGATCGAGAACGGCGGGGGCGTCGGGCACGCGGGCTCCTACGGAGAGGGCTCGGACACTCACCGTACCGTAGCAAACACTTTACGTTGCCGTTGCCCGAAGTGACGACACCAGCACGCTACGCGTTCCGTTTCGGCCCTTCCGACCGGGCGTCCGCGGCCCCTGCCTTCACATCGCGCTGGACGGGTGCGGGGCCGGCTGGTGGCGCGGATCGGCGAGGTCGTGGGCGGATCGGGCCAGCCAGATCATCGCCAGGGCGCCGGCGACCGACGCGGCGGCGTCGAAGAGGGTGTCCGGGCTCGCGGGCAGCAGGCTCGCCAGCGGGAGAGCGAGCGCCAGGAGCAGGGGCAGGACCAGGGAGACGATGCCGTACCGGACGGTGGCCGGCTGCCAGCGGCCGTCCCGCCGCTGCGCCAGCAGGACCAGCACGGTCCAGATCAGTGCGGCCAGGCCGAAGATCAGGGCCGCCAAGCCGGGCACGGGCAGGTCGAGGGCCTCCAGGACCGCGGCGACGGCGGAGCCCCCGTACCCCACCACGCCCGCCGCCCGCACGCGATCGGCATGCGCCAGGTCGCGTGCCAGCACCGGGTGGAACCGCAGCACGAGCACCGACATCACCACGAAGTCGAGCGCCCCGGCCCACCAGGGCCAGGACTGCATGAGCGGGTAGAGCAACTGGGAGGCCGCCGTGGCGTACAGCGCCACCCGCAGCCACCGCGTGTCCCGGTCCAGCTCGGGCGGCGGACCGGCCAGCGGCCCGCGCAGGCTCTGCCACAGCGCCCAGGCCACCGCCAGGCCGGCCGGCACCAGGCCGAGCACGTTCGGCCACGTCGCCGCGACGCCCTCGTCCGGCGCCACGGACAGCGTGACCCGCAGCAACACGCCGAGGTCACCGGCGGTCAACGCGATCACGGTGGCGACCGCCAGCGCGACGAGGTACCCGCCCGCGACCAACAGGGCGGGAGTGCTCAACAGGTGACGACGGGGCATGCGGCACTTCCTGGGGGGTGGAGGGGGACCGAACGCACCACCCTAGAGGGCCGCCTCCACAAAGTCGATCAAGGATTCCGGCGGCCGCCAGACCCGTTACGGTCCCTTCGCACCATCGCCCGGAGCGTCCGCGTCACCGGGCGCGTCCGCGTCACCGGGCGCGTCCGCGTCGCCGGGAGCGTCCGCGTCGCCGGGAGCGTCCGCGTCGCCGGGCGCGTGACCCGCTCCCACCGGGAACACGTCGAAGTGCACCACCACGTGCTCCAGCGACCGGTCCGGCTCGCCAGGGGGGCCCTCCAGCCGCCGGTCGGCCATGACGCGGTACCTGTCCAGGACCGCCAGGACCTCGTCGCGCATCTCCACCGTCTCCTCCCGCGTCAGCCGGAGTGATCGGCGGGCCAGGCCGCTGGCCTGCACCCATTCCTCGGGGGTCGCCCTCTCCTCGTCGCGCCAGCGCGCCAGCTCCTCGCCGCGCTGCCGGATGAGGTCGTCCAGCAGGAACTCGAGCGCGCTCGCCGTCTCCGGGTCGTCCTCGGGCGAGGTGCCGTACGAGAAGCCGCCCGGCACGATCCGCCAGTACTTCTCCTTGCCCTTCCCCAGCTCCGGGACCGTCTCGATCATGCCGTGCCGGGCCAGCTCCCTGAGGTGGTAGCTGGTGGCGCCGGTGTTCAGCCCGAGGAGCGCGGCCAGGCGGGTGGCGGTGGAGGGGCCGTGCTCGTCGAGCAGCTCGTACAGGCGCAGGCGCAGTGGGTGGGCGAACGACTTCAGCGCCTTGGCGTCGAGGGTCCGCGCGGAGAAGCTCTTGCTTTGCATGGCTGTGCACACCTATCTTTGCAAAGAAACCTATGCACACTTTCTCTTACACACTAGCGGAGGCCCCCATGCCGCGTCTCGGGCGCGCGTTCACGTTCCTGTGGTCCTCGACGGCGGCGTCCAACCTGGCGGACGGCGTGCTGAAGGTGGGGGCGCCGCTGCTGGCCGTCTCCCTGACCCGGTCGCCGACACTGGTCTCCCTCGTGGGGGCCGCCGTCACGCTGCCCTGGTTACTGTTCGCGCTGCACGCCGGGGCGATCGCCGACCGTACGGACCGGCGGCGCATCATGGTGCTCGCCAACGGCGCCCGCGCCGCGGTCCTGGCGGCGGGCGGGGCGCTGGCCGTGTCCGGCCTGCTGAACCTGTGGCTCATGCTGGCGCTCCTGCTGGTCGCCGGGGTGTCGGAGGTCTTCGCGGACACCTCCGCCCAGTCGATCCTGCCGATGACGGTGCCCCAGGACCGGCTCACCGCCGCCAACGGCCGCGTGCTGAGCGCGCAGATGATCGGCAACGACTTCCTGGGCGCGCCGCTGGCCGGCTTCCTGGTGACGCTCGTGCCGGCGGCCGTCTTCGGCGCCCCGGCGGCGCTGTACGGCGCGGCGGGGCTGCTGCTCCTGGGCATGCGCGGCCGCTACAACCCGGTCACGGCCGTCTCCGGCACCCCCGGGGACGCGCCTCGCCAGGGCGGTGTGGGGCGGGACATCGCGGAGGCCCTGCGGTACCTCTGGGGGCACCGCTTCCTGCGGACCCTGGCCGTCTCCGCCGGCATGCTGAACACCGCCAGTGCCGCCTACTTCGGCGTCCTCGTGCTGTGGCTCGTCGGCGACGGGTCGCGGGTGGGGCTGACCCCGCAGGGCTACGGCCTCATGATGACCGCGCTGGCCGCCGGGTCCGTGGCCGGGTCGCTGGTGGCCGAGCGGCTGACCCGGCTGCTGGGCGAGGGCCGGACCCTGCTGACCATGTGGCTGGTGTCCGCCCTGCTGTACCTGGTGCCCGTGCTGGTGCCCGTCGGGTGGCTGCTGTACCCGGTCGCCGTCGTGTGGGGCGTCACCGGCGGCGCCGCGAACGTGCTCGTGGTCTCCACCCGGCAGCGGCTCATCCCGGCCGCCCTGCTCGGCCGCGTCAACTCGGCGTACCGGTTGATCGGGATGGGCGGGATGCCCGTGGGCGCCGCGCTCGGCGGGCTCCTGGGAGAGATCGCCGGGCTGCCGGCGGTGTTCCTGGGGGCCGCCGGCGTCTGCCTGGCCGGCGTCGGGCTCGTGTGGCGTGTCGCGCGTGAACCATTTTCCATGCCGCTGACCAGCGATCATTCAGTTCACCACACATCCGCCTAGCTTTCGGCACACTATGACCTGTGGTGAGATGACATGATTACCTCGGGCAACGAGGGGATGGCATGCGGGAGATCGGCGGACGGTACCTCCTGACCGAGGAGGCCGGTCGTGGCGGTATGGGAGTCGTCTGGCGGGCGTTCGACCAGCTACTCCATCGTGAGGTCGCGCTCAAGGAGCTGACGCTGACCGGCGAGGCCGAGATGGTGCGCCGTCGTGTCCTCCGGGAGGCCAGGATGGCCGCCCGCCTCACACACCCGAACATCATCACGGTCCACGACCTCATCGAAGAGGGCGGCAAGCTCTGGATCGTGATGGAGTACCTCGACGGGCTCTCACTCCACCAGCTGCTCTCACAGGTGGGCACGCTGCCCGCCCAGTCCGTGGCCGCGATCGGACAGCACCTGCTCGCCGCGTTACGCACCGCCCACCAGGCCGGGGTGCTGCACCGCGACGTGAAGCCGGCCAACGTCATGCTGACGGGCGACCGCGTGGTGCTGACCGACTTCGGCATCGCCACGGCCGAGGGCGACATCCGGATGACGACCTCCCGCAGGCTGCGGGGCACTCCGGCGTTCATGGCGCCCGAGAGGCTGCACGGCGGCCCGGCCAGCAAGGAGGCCGACATGTGGTCGTTCGGCGCCACGCTCTACAGCGCCGTGGAGGGGCAGCCGCCCTATCCGGGTCAGGACGCGGCGACGGTGCTCGGCATGGCCCGCAGCGGCGGCTACCCGACGCCGCGCCGCGCCGGGGTGCTGCGGCCGCTCATCGAGGGGCTGCTGCACCCGGACCCGGTGCGCCGCTTCACGCCGGAGCAGACGGCGGGGCTGCTGGCGGGCATGCGCGCCAGCAGCTACCAGGCCGCGATCTAGGCAGGCAAGCGGCCCCGGATCGCGTGCGATGCCGGCCGTGCGATGAACGTTTCACGCCTCACGGCCGCCGCTCTCCCATCGGCGCAGGTCATGTCCGCCCCCGCTCCGCGGACGGGCTGCGGACCTGTCACGCGCGGGTCGCGGATGCGATAGTGCGAACGCCGCTCACCCACCTGTGAGCCGGTCCGCGGAACTCTCCGCGACAGCGTCCTTCGTGCGATGCCCCTGGGAGGAATCGGATGCGCAAGGTACGGGCCCTACTCGTCTCCACCGCTCTGGCCACCGGCGTGCTCCTGTCCATGACCGCCGCGCCCGCGCAGGCCGAGAGCATCCGGTACGCCTACTACCTGCAGTCCGACTGCTACCACGGCGGGAACCTGGGCATCCAGTGGGGCTGGTGGACGTCCTTCCGCTGCTCGTACGAGAACGGGTACTGGTTCCTCTACGCCTGACCGAACATGCTGAGCCGAACATTCTGAACCGAGCATGCTGAACCGAGCACGCTGAACCGAGTCGATCGCGAGCGGAGGCCGTCCCGGGCGAGGCCCTGGACGGCCCGGCGCTAGCCCTCCTGCTTGGCGCGGGCCTCCGCCTCGGCGGCGTCCATGGCGGCGGCCTCCTCCGGCGTCGGCGCCGTGCCGCCCAGATGGGCGGGCTGCCACCACACGCCCTGCGGGATCTCCGGGTACGTGCGCTGCGCCCGGTCCACCAGGGCCGTCAGCCGGCCGTGCAGGTCGGCCGTGTGCGCGTTGACGTCCTCGCCGCGCTTGGGGTGCATCGGCTCCCCCACGATGATCGTAATGGGCACGTGCCGCTGCGTCAGCGCCTTGGGCCGGCCCTTGGTCCACAGCCGCTGGCTGCCCCACAGCGCCACCGGGATGAGCGGCACGTTCGTGGCCTGGGCCATGCGGATGGCCCCGTTCTTGATCTCCTTGACCGTGAACGACCGGCTGATCGTGGCCTCGGCGAAGACGCCGACCACCTCGCCCGCCTTGAGATTGCGCAGCGCGGTCGCGTACGAGCCGGCCCCGGCGCCCCGGTCGACGGGGATGTGGTGCATGCCGCGCATCAGCGGCCCCGAGATCCGGTGCTCGAACACGTCCTGCTTGGCCATGAAGCGCACCAGCCGCCTGGACGGCACCGCGGCGAACCCCGCGAAGATGAAGTCGAGGTAGCTGATGTGGTTGCTCACCAGCACCGCTCCCCCGGTGCGCGGCACGTGCTCGGTCCCTTCGAGGTGGAAGCGGTAGTCGAGCACGCGAAAGAGGGTCCGCGCGGCGGCGATCACCGGCGGGTACACGATCTCAGCCATGTGCCGAAGGTAGCCTAGGTTCCACCCTGGTGGGCAGCCGGATCGTGTGCTCCGCACCACCCCACGAGGCTTGCCCGGGGGTGAAAACGGGCACATCTCGAGACCATGAAGAAGCTCATCAACTCCGCGGAGTCGCTGGTCGACGACGCCCTGACCGGGATGGCCGCGGCGCACCCGGGACTGCGCGTGCGCGACCACGTGGTCTGCCGCGCCGAGGGCCCGCGCGCGGGCAAGGTCGGGCTGGTCTCCGGCGGCGGTTCGGGGCACGAGCCGCTGCACGCCGGTTTCGTCGGGTACGGCATGCTCGACGCGGCATGTCCGGGCGAGGTGTTCACCTCCCCCGTGCCCGACCAGATCATCGAGGCGACCCGGGTGGCCGACGGCGGCGCGGGCGTGCTCCACATCGTCAAGAACTACACCGGCGACGTGCTGAACTTCGAGATGGCCGCCGAGCTGTCCGAGGACGTCGAGGTCGCCAGCGTGCTCGTCGAGGACGACGTGGCCGTCCAGGACTCGCTCTACACGGCCGGACGGCGCGGCACCGGCGCGACGCTGTTCGTGGAGAAGATCGCCGGGGCGCTGGCCGAGGAGGGCGCGCCGCTGGCCGACGTGGCGCGCGTGGCGGAGGAGGTCGGGCGGCGCAGCCGGTCGTTCGGCATCGCGCTCACCTCCTGCACGACGCCCGCGGCCGGCAGGCCGACGTTCGACCTGCCGGCGGACGAGGTCGAGCTCGGCATCGGCATCCACGGCGAGCCCGGCCGCAGCCGGGTGCCGCTCGCGCCGGCCAGGGAGCTGGCGGCCGTGGCGATGGACGCCGTCCACGGCGACCTGCCGCTGGAGGGCGACCTGCTCGTCATGGTCAACGGCATGGGCGGCACGCCGCTGCTGGAGCTGTACGTGGTGTTCGCGGAGGTGGAGGCGTACGCGCGGGGCAAGGGGGCCCGGGTGGCGCGGTCGCTGGTCGGCAACTACGTGACGAGCCTCGACATGCAGGGCTTCTCGGTCACCGTGTGCCGGCTGGACGACGAGCTGACGCGGCTGTGGGACGCGCCGGTCGAGACGCCGGCCCTGCGCTGGGGCCGCTGAATGAGCCCCGGAGCGGGCACGGGGCTGGACACCGCGCTCTTCGTGGCCTGGCTGGAGGAGACGGCCGGCGAGATCGCCCGGAACCGGGAGCGGCTGACCGAGCTGGACGCCGCCATCGGCGACGCCGACCACGGCACCAACCTCGACCGCGGCTTCACCGAGGTCCTCCGGGCGCTGCGGGAGTCGCCGCCCGACTCGCCCGCGCAGGCGCTCATGACGGCGGGCACGACGCTGATCCGCCGCGTGGGCGGCGCCTCCGGCCCCCTGTACGGCTCGGCGCTCCGGCAGATCGGCAAGGCCCTGGAGGACCCGGTGACGCCGGCCGGGTTCGCCGAGGCGTTCGGGACGGGCGTCATGGCGGTGGAGCGGCTGGGCAAGGCGGCCGAGGGCGACAAGACGATGATCGACGCGCTGGCTCCCGCGGCCCGCGCGCTGTCGGAGGCCGTACGGGACGGGGTGCGGACGCCGGAGGCGCTGGCGCGGGCGGCGGCCGCCGCGGCGGAGGGGGCGCGGGCGACGGTGCCGATGACCGCGCGCAAGGGACGGGCGAGTTATCTGGGCGAGCGCAGCGCCGGGCACGAGGACCCGGGCGCGGCGTCGTCGGCGCTGATCATGGGCGCGCTGGCCGCCGTGGCGGCGAGACGGGAGGGCGGGTGATGGTCGGGTTGGTCCTGGTCGCGCACAGCGCCGGGCTGGCGGAGGAGACGGCCGCGCTGGCCCGCGGCATCGCCGGGGCCTCGACGCCCGTGGCGGCGGCGGGCGGCACCGAGGACGGTGGCCTGGGCACCAGCGTGGACCTGGTGGAGCGGGCGATGCGCGCCGCCGACCAGGGCGACGGTCTGGTGCTGATCGCCGACCTGGGCAGCTCGGTGCTGACGGCGCGCCTGGTGGAGGAGCCGGGCCGGGTGGTGCTGGCCGACGTGCCGTTCGTGGAGGGCGCGATCGCGGCGGCGGTGGCCGCGAGCGCGGGGCTGCCGCTGGACGCGGTGCTGGAGGCGGCCGAGGAGGCCCGCGGCTTCAGGAAGCTGCGCTGAGGCGGCCGGGCGCGCTAATGGCCCTTGAACGCCTCCTCCAGCCACCACGACGCCCGATCCCGGGTCACCCGGGCGTGGACCAGCAGAGGGCGCTCCCGGGCCCCCTCCAGCCATTGTGCGACGCCTGACAGGTCCGCCCGCTCCGTCACCGTGACGGCCTCGAACCCGTACCCCCTGCCGATCGCCGCCAGGTCGGCCGGCGGGAAGGTCACCAGGTCGAGCGGGTAGCCGTGCGGCCCGAAGTGGTGCACCTCCGCCCCGTACGCCTCGTCGTCGTACACCACGACCACCATGGGCAGCCCGAGCCGCACGACGGTCTCCAGCTCGGCCGCGCTCATCAGCGCGCCGCCGTCGCCGAGGGCGGCGACGGTCAGCCGGTCGGGCCGGGCGACGGCCGCGCCGATGGCGGTGGCGAGCCCGAGTCCGACCGACTGGAACGCCTGGGTGAAGCAGAAGGCCCGCTCGTCCGGCACGTCCAGGAACATCGACGGGTAGCCCATGAAGTTGCCGGAGTCGACGGCCACGGTCCGCTCGGCGGGCAGCAGGTCGTCCAGGGCGATGGTCAGCGTGCGCGGGTCGATCCGGCCGCCGCCGCCCTCGTCGGTGTACGGCACGTCCCGCCACCGGCCCTCGGCCGCGATGCGCCGGGCCAGCTCCGGCGACCGGTAGCCGTCGCCGGTGCCTTCCCCGGGGGCGGCGGCGATCACGGCGCGGGCGGTGGCGGCCGTGTCGCCGGTCAGGCCGAGCCGTACGGGCCGGTGCAGGCCGATGGCGGCGTCGTCGAGGTCCACCTGGACGAGCGCCGCCTCCGGGCCGATGAGGGTGCCGTGGCGGGTGGTCCACATGTTCAAGGCGCAGCCCCAGCCGACGACGAGGTCGGCGTCGCGGATCAGCTCGGCGGCCAGCGGCGTGGCGAACCCGCCGCTCACGTCCAGCTCCCAGGGGTTGCCGCGGAACAGGCCGCGCGCGACCGCGGAGGTGGCGAGCAGCGCGCCGGTCAGGCCGGCCAGTTCCTCCAGCTCGCGCCGGGCGTGCCGGGCGCCGCGGCCGGCGACGAACACCGGCCGCCGTGCCGCCGCGAGCAGGCCGGCCAGCTCCTCGACGTCACCGGCGTCCGGCACGGCGTGCGCCAGGAGCGGGACCGAGGCGGCGGCCCGCCCGGCGGCGACGATCTGGTCGAGGAACTCCCCCAAGGGCCCCCGCCACGGCACGACGCCCGTCTGCGCGCCGAGCGGCAGGTTGAGCAGGACGGTGCGCCGGTCCTCCCGGGCGGTGCGGAAGGCGTTGACGGTCTGCTCGACGGCGTCGGTGCCGGAGGAGACCCGCATCGGCACGGCGCCGACGGCCCGGACCAGGGCGTCCTGGTCGATGTGGAAGTTGGAGCGGGCGTCCGTGGCCTCGCCCGCCAGCACGACCAGCGGGGTGCGGCTCTTGGCGGCCTCGGCGACGCCGGTCATGGCGTTGGTCAGGCCCGGCCCCTGGTGGACCGACAGGATCCCGACCTTGCCGCTGGTGCGGGCGTAGGCGTCGGCGGCCGTCGCCGCGCCGCCCTCGTGCCGCGCGGCGACGAAGCGGGCGCCGTGCTCCACGAGGGCGTTGGTGACGTGGAAGTTGCCGCTCCCGACGACGCCGAAGACCGCCTCGGCGCCGAGCGAGGCGAGCGTCCGCCCCACCGCCTCGGCGACGATCACCCCGTCTGCCCCGGCCGCTCGCTCTGGCCCGCCTCGTGCTCGACGAGGGCGAGGACGCGGACCGGGCTGCCGGAGCCGCCGACGATGGGCAGCGGGGGGGCGATCACCACGGCGCCGGTGACCGGCAGCCGGTCGAGGTTGCGGAGCTGGGTCAGGCCGTACTTGCCGGCGCCCAGCAGGAACGAGTGGCACGGGAACGCCGGGTCGAAGGAGTGGGCCGCGCCCGCGTCCGTGCCGACGGTCTCGACGCCCAGCCCGAGGATGGGCGTCTCCTCGGCGAGCCAGCGCGCGCACTCCACCGAGATGCCCGGCGTGTGCGGCCCGGTCTCGTCGGCGTTGAGGAACGCGCCCTGCTCGCCCGAGCGTGCGTCCCAGCCGGTGCGGTAGAGCAGCCAGCCGCCGTCGGGCAGCGGCCCGTTGGCCCGCTCCCACTCCTTGACGTGGCCGATCTGGAGCAGGAAGTCGGCGTCCTTGCCCGCCTCGGCGGAGAAGTCGAGCACGACGGCCGGGGCGAGCAGGCTGCGCGGCGGCACCTGCGAGACGTCCTGGCCGTCCCGGGCGGTCACCCAGTGGATCGGCGCGTCGAAATGCGTCCCGGAGTGCTCGCCCGTGTGGATGTCGTTCCAGTACCAGGCCGGCCCGCGATCGTCGTAGCGGCTGATCTCCTCCAGCCGGAACGGGATCGTGTTGCCGAACGGCTCCGGCAACCGGAGGATCGGCGTCTCCTCGGACAGGGGCGCGGTCAGGTCGACCACCTCGATCCTCCCGTCGCGCACGCTCTCCATGAGACTCCGCAGCACCGGCATGTCGTCCTCCTCGAGGTGGCCTGGCTGCATCCTCCTACGCGGCCCCGCCCGGGTCGAGCAGCCCGGGCCGGTCAGATCCGGAGCGTCACTTGCCGCGGCAGGCGGTGCGCTTGGCGGTGAGGTCCAGGTCCTTGAGCAGGGAGTTGAAGTTCTGGGCGTTCGACTTGGCGCAGAACTTGCTCGTGGCCAGGTCGTACTCGACCTGGAAGACGGCCTTGCCGGCCTTGACGAACTGGTCGTAGCCGTAGTCGCCACCGTTCTGGGCGGTGGTGCACTCGCTGTTGGACCAGCACTCCTCGTTCACCGCGAAGTCGAAGTACGGCAGGAGCTGCGGGATCTGCTCGATGTCGTTCTTGAGCGCGACCGACATGCCGCGCTTGTGCGTCTCGTTGGCGAACCAGGTGTTGTAGGCGAGCTGGTCGGAGGCCTTGAGCGGGAAGCCGGTGTCGCTCTCGAAGCCGTCGACGAGGTCGGGCTCGACCGCGTCGAACCCGGCCGCCTTGCACATGTCCAGGCGGGCCTTCATGATGTCGCCGAGCGGGCCGGCGTACTGGCGGATGTCGAGCCAGCGCTCGCCCTTCCAGCCGTCGACCTCCTTGCCGAGCACGGACGCCGGGAACTTCGCGGCGTCGGGACGCCAGTCCTCCCGCGAGCCGGCGCTGATGTAGCAGACCACGCCCCGGCCCGGCTTGTCGGCCTTGAGCTCCTTGACGATGGCGCCGCTCTTGGCCTCGAAACCGTCGATGTCGTACATCTGCACGTCGAGGAACGGCTTGGTCGGCAGGGAGGAGAGCTGCCACTGCCAGCTCGTCTCGACGGCGGGCTTCCAGCAGCCGGCGCACGCGACGGGCGCGGGCAGCGAGGCGGCGGGGGACGTCGCCTTGGAGGTGGCGCTCGGCTTCGGGGTCGCGGTCGCCGTCCGGGTCACGGTCGGCTTCGCGGTCACCGTCCGGGTGGGCCTGGGAGTCGCCGTCCGGGTGGGCCTGGGAGTCGCCGTCCGGGTGGGCTTCGGGGTCGCCGTACGGGTGGGCTTGACGGCCACCGGCCGGGGGGTCTGGCCGGTCGCGGCCTGAGCTATGCCACCGGTCAGGCCGGTGGTGGCGAGAGCACCGGCCAGAGCGGCCGCTACGAAGATCGAATTCTTGCGCATGGCGAGTAAGACTCGTGGGTTCCCCCAGGGGTTGCAACCACTTTGCTCAAAGACGGACGTCAGGCGGGGGTCCAGTCGGCGCACCCACCGGTCTGGAAGGCTTTGTCCGTCGGGGTGATGACCACGGTGGCCGGGCCGCGCGGCATGTCGGCCGCGATGACGTCGGAGGGCTGCGCCACGGTGCTGCGCAGCCGCGCCCAGTAACACATGGGCTGCCCCTGCGCGGGGCCCGCCGTCCTGTACGTGCCGGGCTGGATGTCCACGCCCACGACGAGCGTGCGCCCCGCGCCGACCGCCCCCGGACTCAGGGCGCCCGTCCCCGGAGTGCCGCTCGCCTGGGGCGTCTCCCGGGCCTGCGCGGGCGACTCCGAGGAGGTCGCGGGCGTCTCCGACGGCTCCTCGAACCGCACCGTCATGCGCGGCGCCGGCTCGGCCGCCGTCCCCGTCGCGCCGAACCCCGCGAGGAACCCGATGACGAACCCCACCAACCCGGTCAGGCCCGACACCAGCAGGATGACCACCGGACTGCTCGACGCCCGTGGATAGTCGCCCGGCTGGTCAGGTCCGTACATCACCGGACAAGCGTCCCACCCGTGTCAACGGGCGGGAGCTCCGTCACCGGTGAAGGTAGTCGACCAGCGACGCCTTCTCGGTCTCCAGCTCCTCGATGGAGCTCTTGACGACGTCGCCGATGCTCACGATGCCCGCGAGCCGCCCCTCGTCGAGGACGGGCGCGTGCCGGAACCGGTGGGTCGTCATCGTCTTGCGCAGCTCGTCGACGTTGTCGCCCGGGCCGACGGTCCGCACCTCGGACGTCATGATCGAGGACACGGGGCGTTCCAGGATGTCGGCGCCCAGGTCGTGCAGGTGACGCACCACGTCCCGTTCGGACACGATCCCGGTGATCGTCACGCCGTCGGAGGAGACCACCACGGCTCCGATGTTGTACTCGGCCAGCGCCGCCAGCAGCTCGCGCACCGTCGCATCAGGCGGCACGGTGGTCACTTTATTGCCCTTGTTGCGCAAGATTGTCCTGATGAGCATCTGCACCACCTCGGCTCTCAAGTTACCCGTCGCGCGCGGCGGCTAAGCGCCCGGACGGGATGTCTACCAGGCAAGCAAGCCGGTGGGGAGACCGTCAAGGGTTGTCGTAGGCTGCGTGCCGTACCAGAGGCCCCCGCCGGGGGCCGCCCGCACCAGCCGTCAGGACCCGCGCCGATGACCGAACAGCTCAACACCGGAAGTCACGACCTGCCCGTCACCGAGGAGCTGACGGCGTTCATGCGGACGGGGTGGGCCGACACCCGGCGCGCCGACGTCGAGCCGCTGCCGGTGGCGCCCTGGGCCGCCAAGCGCCGCGCCGCGCTGGCGGCCCGGTTCCCCGGCGAGCGGCTGGTCGTGCCGTCCGGGACGTTGAAGACGCGCAGCAACGACTCCGACCATCGGTTCCGCCCGCACAGCGCGTACGCGTATCTGACGGGCGCGGGCGAGCCGGACGACGTGCTCGTCGTCGAGCCGTCCGGCGAGGCCACCCTGTACGTGCGGCCGCGCTCGCCGCGCGAGGAGGGCGAGGAGTTCTACCGCGACCGGCGCTACGGCGAGTTCTGGGTGGGACGGCGCCCGGACCTGGCGGAGGCGGCGCTGCTGTACCAGGTGGAGTGCGCGCACATACGAGACCTCGTCCTCAGGGGGCCGGCCAGGGTGCTGCGCGGTGTGGACCCCCGGGTGGACGGGCTGGTGCCGCCCGGCGAGGGCGACGCGGAGCTGGAGTCGTTCCTGGCGGAGATGCGGCTGGTCAAGGACGAGTGGGAGGTCGGCGAGCTGCAGTTCGCCGTCGACGCCACGGCGCGCGGCTTCGAGGACGTGGTGCGCGCCCTGCCGGCGGCGCTCGGGCACCCGCGCGGGGAGCGCTACCTGGAGGGCGTGTTCGGGCTGCGGTCGCGGCTGGAGGGCAACGCCGTCGGCTACGAGAGCATCGTCGCCTCCGGCGCGCACGCCTGCGTGCTCCACTGGATCCGCAACGACGGGCGGCTGCGCGACGGCGACCTGCTGCTGCTCGACGCGGGCGTCGAGACGGACTCGCTGTACACGGCCGACGTCACGCGGACGCTGCCGCTGTCGGGCCGCTTCGGCGCGGTGCAACGGCAGGTGTACGACCTGGTGTACGAGGCGCAGGAGGCCGGGATCGCGGCGCTGCGGCCCGGGGCCCGCTTCCGTGACTTCCACCTGGCCGCGATGCGGGTCGTCTGCGAGGGCCTGCGGGAGTGGGGACTGCTGAAGGACCCGGTGGACGCGCTCATGGAGTCGGGCCTGTACCGGCGGTACACGCTGTGCAGCAGCGGTCACATGCTGGGCCTGGACGTCCACGACTGCGCGCGGGCGCGGGCCGAGACGTACCTGGACGGGGTCCTGGAGGAGGGTCAGGTCCTGACCGTCGAGCCGGGCCTGTACCTGCAGCCGGACGACCTCACGCTGCCGGAGGAGTTCCGGGGGCTCGGTGTCCGCATCGAGGACGACCTGGTGATCACGGCGGACGGCGCCCGTCTCATGTCCGGCGCCCTGCCCCGCCGGTCGGACGAGGTCGAGACCTGGATGGCCGCGCTGCTGCGGTGACGCCGCCTCTCCGGGCCTCGGGCGGGCGTACCGCCCGCGGTATGACATGATCCTGCTCGGCAACGCCCTGCACGACCCGGCCACCGCCTACCCGTGGGCGGTCGACGCCGCGCTCCAGATCGGCCGCGAGGCCCGGCTCCTGACGTACGAGGGGACACGGGATCTACGGCCGGGGCGACTGCCCGACGCGGGCGATCGACGGCTACCTGATCTCGCTCACCACACCGGCGAGGGGACGGTGTGCGCGGTCATGTCCCGGCGGTGAGGAGCGGGTCGGTGACGCCGCCCGGGCAGGCCAGGCGGCCGACGTCCCAGCCGGCCCGTCGTGCTCCGGCCTGGTAGGCGCTCTCGTAGAAGTCGAGGACGGCGGCGCGTGGATCGGCCTCGGAGCGGGCGGCGGCGTACGGGAGCACGGCCAGATGGCCGCCCCGCTGCTCGATCCACCGCGCGGTGCCGGGCCGCAGGGGCTCGTCGACGAGGCCGGCGGGTTCCGGAGCGGTGTAGGAGTAGAAGGCGGCCTCGGGAAAGGCGTCGTCACCGAACCAGAAGCCGGAGCTGATCACCTCACGGGAGTACGCCTCCCGGGTCACGGGGTCGGCCTCCGGCGGCTGCTCGATCAGCCGGTCGGAGAAGCGGGTGCAGGCGATGTCGAACGTGTGCCAGAAGTGGTGCACCGGGCTGATCTTGCCCGAGTAGCCCGCGGCGAACTCCTCCAGCACGAGGTTCACCTGGCTGAGGACCTGCCAGTAGCGGGTGACCATGGCGGGGTCGTAGGCGGCGTGCTCGGTGTCGTCGGCGAACGGCCGGTCGGCGTCGGGCAGGTCGAACGGGTGGGGCGCGGACAGGTCCACGCGCACGTCCAGGGTCGCGAGCGCGCGCATGGTCTCGTGGTAGAACGACGCCACCGACCGGCCGTGCAGGGCGAACGACACCGTCCGGCCGTCCAGGGTGGTGACGATCAGCCGGTGGGCGACGAAGTCGAAGTCGATCGTGAAGATCGGGTTGCCGTCGGACTGCCCCATCGGCCGGGTGGTGAGCCCCCGCCCGGTGAGGTGGAACGGCGCGTTCCACCAGTGGTTGCGCCGGACTCCGCAGGCGAGCCGGACCTTGCCCACCACCTGGCAGAACCGATGCACCGTCGCTTTGGTGTCCTGCCATTCGGCCAGCGGCATCGCCGGAAAAAGCTTCATGACGCCACCGTTCCCCGGCGGCCACACATCGAATACCCCGCCAAGAGAAAGGCCCCGCCTGTCACAGGGTCTCGCAGCTCGATCGCCGTTGCCACCCGCCCTCCGGCCAGGTGTGATCACCGCCCGCGTTGAAGGTCTTCTTCGATACTCCGTGCCGAGAGCAGCTCGCCTGCCGCAGCATCCTGTCGAGGCTGGCGAGTGCCTCCGCCAGGCTCAAGCGAGGCAAGCGTTTCGCGCAGCCATCTCAGCTCCGTTCGAGTCGTGGCCGTCGCGATCGTGAACAGCCCCTGCCGGAACGGGTCGTCGAAGTCGGCCGCGCGCAGGGGGCGGTCACCGTCCCAGAAGAAGCTCGCCGGTTGGGTGAGGAAGTGGAGCCTGCGGCGAAGTACCGCCGCCTGCTGGGCCGGGTCGTCCAAGTGACGCAGGAAGGCCAGCATGGTGAACCAGCGGTTCTCGTCGGTGATGAACAGCTCGTCGGGTTCGCGCAGCCGGCGCAGCAGTTCTCGTCTGCCGGCCGTGGTCAGCGAGAGCATGTGCCGAGGCGCCGCGATCTGACCGGGCTGCAGCTCGCGGCGCAGCAGCCCCGCCGCCTCCATCCGCTTGAGCAGCGGATAGAGCGTGCCATCGGCGATGGGACGTACGTGCCCCGTCAAGGCCGCGATGTGTCGTCGCAGTTCGTAGCCGTGCAACTGGGCGTCATGGAGGAAGCCGAGAACGGCGAGCTCGAGCATGATTCATCATACCCTGTTGACGACATACCTCGACTTCTATGTATCTTGCTTACTATGCACAGCGCACAGGTTCTCCCCGATGGCTCCCGCATCCGCTGGGTCGAGGTTGCCGGCGTCGAGCCCGCCCTTGTCTTCATCCACGGGCTGGGCGCCAGCTCGGCCCCCTACTTCGCCCCGGCAGCGGCGCACCCGGCCCTTGCCGGGCGCCGGTCCCTTCTGATCGACATGCTGGGCTTCGGGATCAGCGACCGCCCCACCGACCTGGCCTACACCTTGGAAGAACACGCCGATGCCTTGGCCTGCGCGCTCGAGCAGGCCGGGACCGGCGCTGCGGACATCGTCGCGCACAGCATGGGCGGCGCGGTCGCCATCACGCTGGCCGCCCGCCATCCGCACCTGGCCCGACGACTGGTGCTGGTCGACGCACCACTCGACCCCACGCCGCTGCCGCAGACCAAGCGGCCGGGAAGCTCCGGCATCGCCGTCTACCGCACCGAGCAGGAGTTCCTCGATCACGGCTGGGACGAAACCATGGACTTCATCGGCCCGCTCTGGGCAGCGACGATGCGGCTGGCAGGGCCTCAGGCGCTCTATCGCAGCGCGATGAATCTCCTGCGCGGCACCGTACCGACGATGCGCGAGAATCTGGAGAAGCTAGCAATCCCGCGCACGTTCCTCTATCCGGCCGCCGACGGCCCGCGCGCCGACGCCCCAAGCCTCACCGCCGCCGGCGTCTCGGTCATGGCGATCCCCGACTGCGGGCACAACATCATGCTGGACAACCTCGACGGCTTCGCGCGGGCTGTCGCCGACACGCTCAGCGCACCGGCCCCGACCGAGCACGAGCAGTGACCAACGACAACATCAGGGGTCACGATTCAGCCGCTGCTCCGTCCGTCCCCCGCGCATCACCGACGAGCGCACGGCCCGCGCACCAGGGCGAGCCGGCGGTCGTTGCAAACCCGCCGGCACCGTCCCGGCGTCCGGCGACGTCGGCGCCCGTCGGCTGTCTCACGCTCAAGGCCAAGAGGAGCGGCGGCGGGTCGGGTGGATGTTGGCGTTGAGGTGGAAGACGTTGTCCGGGTCGTAGACGGCCTTCACCGCCGCCAGCCGCCCGTACTTCTCCGCCCCGTAGGCCGCCCGCACCCGGTCCGCTTCCCGCTCCACCTGGAAGTTCACGTACGAGCCGGCGCCCATGGCGTGCGGCAGCATCGCCTCCCACGCGGCCCGCGACCACGCCCGCTCGGCCGGCAGCGCCTCGGGCGACGGCGTGAGCGCCATGAAGGACAGCGTGTGGTGCGGCAGGCGGGACCCGCCGTAGGCGGTGGCGGCGTCGGCCACGGCGCAGAACTCCCCGTCGAGGCGGAACGACGGCATGAACGTCATCGCCGACCCCTTGAGCGCCGCCTGCTCGCACAGCGTGGCCGCCGCCCGCGGGGTGATCGCGGCGAGGTCCAGCGCCCTCTCGTAGGCGTGGACGCCCCAGGGGGTGGTGGCGTCCAGGAACGTCTGGAGCCGCGTGTACGGCATGGCGTCGGCGTACGTGAACAGCGGCCTCAGCGTGTCCTCGACCCCGGTGACCGTCGCCCGGTGCTCCTCCGCCGAGCCAAATCCCGCGATCAGCAGCGCGTGGCCGAGCCTGGAGCGGTGCGGCGGCGGCACGAACGGCGCGGGCGGCGCGGTCAGCCCGTACACGGCCAGCACACCGGCGCGCCCGGGCAGCCCGGCGATCGCCTCCTCGATCACCTGGAGCGCCTCCGGCCCGCGCTCGGCCTCCCAGAACAGCAGCGCGAAGTGAACCTCGGGCCCCACCGGATGCAGCCGGAAGGTGAAGCCGGTGACGACGCCGAAGTTCCCGCCGCCGCCCCGGATGGCCCAGAACAGGTCAGGATGGTCGCGGGCCGAGGCGTGGACGTACTGGCCGTCCGCGAGGATCAGGTCGGCGGACTCCAGATTGTCGGCCGACAGGCCGTGCATCCGGGTCAGCCAGCCGAACCCGCCGCCCAGGGTCAGCCCGCCGACACCCGTGTGGCTGACCGTGCCGCCGGGCGTGGCCAGGCCGTGCGCCTGCGTGGCGGTGTCGAGGTCGGCCCAGGTGGCGCCGCCCTCGCAGACGGCGCGGCGGGAAGCGGGGTCCACCCGCACCCGGCGCAGCCCGCTCAGGTCCACCATGAGGCCGCCGGAGGTCACGGCGGAGCCGCCGAAGTTGTGGCCGCCGCCGCGTACCGAGATCTCCAGCTCCTCCTCGCGGGCGAACCTGATCGCCGCCGACACGTCGCCGGGGCCGGTGCAGCAGACGATCGCGGCCGGCCGGTGGTCGATGGCGCCGTTCCAGACCGCGCGGGCGACGTCGTAGCGGGCGTCCTGCTCCGTGACCACGCGGCCCGTGCACCTCTCGCGGAGCGTCTCCAGCTCACGTTTGATCAGCCGCACCATGACGCCCTCCCGGCCGGCCCTCCCCCAGAGCCGGCGGTCAATGTCAACTCATCGTAGTTTTCGGCGAACCTGTCGCGGCCCGGTGACCGGTGAAATCCTGGTCATGCCCGTCGTCCCGGCCCCCGCCCCACCGGACGGGGGTGGCCGTACGGGCTCGTGCGGGGGATCGTAAGATCGCCAAGGTGACGATCGGCCCTGTGGCGATGGGTGGCCGGCCCGACGAGGTGCGCGCCCCCGAGGAGTGGCTCACGCCCGTCGAGCGGGAGCGGGCCGCGCGGTTCGCCTTCGACACCGACCGCGCCGCCTTCGTCGCCGCCCACCTGCTCGTACGGCAGTGCGCCGCGGCCGCCCTCGGCAGGCGCCCGGAGGAGCTGACGCTGCTCCAGCACTGCGACGTCCACGGCCCCGGCCACGGCCGGCCGTACGTCGAGCAGGCTCCCTCCCTGGGTGTCAGCCTCAGCCACACACGCGGCTACGTCTGCGCGGCCGCCGGCGACGGGCGGGTGGGGGTGGACGCGGAGCGCGTGCCCACGGGCCCGCTCGACGGGGCGCTGGCCGAGGTGGCGCTCACCCCCCGAGAGCGTGCCGGGGTCACCCGCAACGACGAGTTGATCCGGCTCTGGGCCCGCAAGGAGGCGCTGATCAAGCGCGGCGAGCTGTCGCTGGACGTGCTGCGGACGGCGGAGATCGACTGGGCGGGGCGCCACGTGCTGGAGTGGACGGCCGAGACGGACGTCATGGTGGCTGTCATCACAGACGCCCCAGCCCGCAGGCTGCCGTTTCCCGAATAGGCTGGACGTATGTTCTACCGGAAGCCCTTGGAGGAGCGGATCGCGGACCGCGTGGCCGCGCGCAAGCCGCTGGAGGAGGGCAAGACCTTCGAGCACGGACCGGCGAAGTTCGTGTTCGTCTTCCTCATCGCCGCCGTCGTGATCATGCACGTCGTCGGCGTCGCGATCGTCATGGCCTTCGCCTAGACCGGGTGCCCGGACCGGCGTCCGACCGGGCCATCGCCCGTGGGATCACTGAGCGTGCGCTAGATTGGAGATCATGAGCGCGCCCCGCTGGCTTTCCCCCGCCGAGCAGCGTGCCTGGCGCACCCAACTGGCCCTGCACAAGCTGCTCATGCATCGGCTCGACCGTGAGCTGCAGGCCCACTCACTGTCCGTGAACGACTACGAGATCCTGGTCAACCTCTCGGAGAGCACCGGCAGGCGGATGCGCATGAGCGACCTGGCCGACGCCACGATCCAGTCACGCAGCCGGCTGTCCCACCAGATCTCCCGCATGGAGGCCAAGGGACTGGTCACCCGTGAGGAGTGCCGCGACGACCGGCGCGGCACGTTCGCGGTGCTGACCGACGAGGGCTGGGACACCATCCAGCGCGTGGCGCCCGACCACGTGGCCGGAGTGCGCGAGCACTTCATCGACCGGCTCACCGACGACCAGCTCGACGCCCTGGAGAAGGCCTACCGGCCGATCGTCGAGCACCTCAAGGAGCTGCGCTGACCCGTCCTCCGCACGGCGGGGCGGCGGACGCCGACACCCAACCGATATCGGTGACCCGCGCACGCTGATCCGGACGCTCGCTACGATCCGCTCATGCTGAGAAAGCTGCTGCTCGTCGTTCTTGTCGCGCTCGTGTCGGCCTGTTCGTCGGGTGGCGGCGCGGAGCTGCCCTCCGGGCCCGACCTGATGAAGAAGGCGTCGGAGGCCATGAAGACGGTCAAGTCGGCCACGTTCTCCATCGCCACCGAGGGCAAGCCGAAGGTGCCGCTGAAGAAGGCCGACGGCCGTCTCACCTCGGCGGGCGACGCCGACGGCACGCTCACGCTGGAGGTGCTCGGCAGCCTCCAGGAGATCACGTTCGCGCTCGTCGGCGACACCGTCCACTTCAAGGGGCCGACCGGCGGCTTCCAGCGGCTGACGCGCAAGGAGCTGGCGCAGATCTACGACCCGTCGCTCATCCTCGACCGCGACAAGGGCGTCCCCCAGCTGCTGGCCACCGCGGCCGACCCGCGCGTGGAGGCGGAGGAGGACGGCGCCTACCGGGTGGCGACGACGTTCTCCGGCCAGGTGCTCGGCACGATGGTGCCCGGCGTCACCCAGGGCGTCAACGGGACCCTCTGGGTGGACAAGGCGACGAGCCGCCTGCGGAAGGTGGAGCTGCCGCTGCAGGACGGCACGGTCACGGTCGCGTTCAGCGACTACGACGCGCCGGTCACGATCACACCGCCGCCGTCGGCGGGCTGAGGGCGGCGCGATGGGCTCCTTGACGACGGGACCGGCCGGCGAGGACCCGGCGGTCCGGAGCGACGAGGGCCGTCCGGTGAAGACGGCCCGCCGGGTCGCGCTCGGCGTCGGCGGCGCGGTGGTGCTGCTCGCGGCGCTCGACGCGTACGTGGTCGTGACCGTCCTCATCGACATCGCCGAGGACGTCGGCATCCCGATCAACCGCCTGGAGCGGGCCACGCCCGTGGTCACGGGGTTCCTGCTGGGGTACGTGGCGGCGATGCCGCTGCTGGGCCAGCTCTCCGACCGGTACGGCCGCAGGCCCCTCATCCACGCCTGCCTGGCGGCGTTCGCGCTCGGCTCGGTGCTGACGGCGCTGGCGGCCGGCGAGGCCATGGTGGTCGCCGGCCGGACCGTCCAGGGCGTGGCGGGCGGCGCGCTGCTGCCGATCACGATGGCGCTCATCGGCGACCTGTGGGACGAGCGGGAGCGGCCCATGGCGCTCGGCGCCGTGGGAGCGGCGCAGGAGCTGGGCAGCGCCCTCGGCCCGCTGTACGGCGGGCTGCTGGCGGCGATCCCGCGCACCTCGTTCCCGGGGGTTGAGCTGGGCGGCTGGCACGCCATCTTCTGGATCAACGTCCCGCTCGCCGCCCTGGCCGCCGTCGCGGTGCACTACAGCGTCCCACCGCCCTCTCCCCCAGCGGTACGGGCGGCGGACGGCACGGGCCCCGTGAGGCGGGTGGACGGCAGGGGAGGCGCGCTGCTGGCGCTCGCCCTGGCCCTCCTCGTGGCCGGCCTCTACAACCCGGACCCCGCCAAGGCGGTCCTCCCGCCCTGGGGCCTGCCGCTGATCGCCGCCGGGCTGCTCGCCGGGGCCGCGTTCGTCTGGTGGGAGATCCGCTCCCCCGTACGACTGCTCGACCTGTCCGGCACCCGCAAGGGGCCGCTGCTGGCCACGCTGGGCGTCAGCTTCCTGACCGGCGCGGCGCTGCTGGTCACCATGGTGTTCGTGCAGTTCACCGCGCAGACGCTGCTGGAGATGGAGGCCCTGGAAGCCGCCGCGCAGGTGCTGGGCTGGTTCCTGATCGCGCTGCCCGTGGGCGCGGTCGCCGGCGGCCTGCTGGCGCGCCGGCTGGGCGATCGGGCCGTCGCCGTGACGGGCCTGCTGGTCGCCGCCGTGGGGTACGCGCTGATGAGCCGCTGGCCGCTGGACCTGGCCGGCGCCCGTCCGCAGATGAGCGCCGACCTGGTGGTCGCCGGACTGGGCCTGGGCCTGGTCATCGCCCCCGTGTCGGCGGCCGTGCTGCGCGTCACGCCGGCCGCCCAGCACGGCGTGGCCTCGGCCGCCGTGGTGGTGGCCCGGATGATGGGCATGCTGATCGGCATCGCGGGCGTGTCGGCCTGGGGGTTCTACCGGTTCCAGTCACTGACGTCGCGCCTGGACACGCCGCTGCCGTTCGGCGTCGACCCGGCGGTGTACGCCCGCAGGATGGCGGACTACCTGGCCCGGGTCGACGCCGCGCTGCACCTGGAGTATACCGAGATGTTCCTGGTGACGGCGGTGCTGTGCGTGATCGGCGCCGTCGTCGCCCTCTTCATGCCCAGACGCGGCGCCTGAGCGGGCGGTGCGTCAAGGCGACAGAGTGCCGTCAAGGCGACAGCGTGCGCCACGGCGAGAGGGCGCGTCAGGGCGAGAGGCGGTGCAGGTCGCGCGGGAACAGCGCCGCCTGGCGGATGTTGGGCGCGCCCGTCAGGCGGGCCGTCCAGCGTTCGAGGCCGATCGCGAACCCGCCGTGCGGCGGCATCCCGTGCTCGAACGCCCGCAGGTACCCCTCGTACGGCTCCACGGCCTCGCCCCGGGCGGCCAGCGCGTCCAGGTAGTCCTGGTGCCGGTGCAGCCGCTGCCCGCCCGTCACCAGCTCCAGCCCCCGGAACAGCAGGTCGAACCCGTTGGAGTGGCCGGGACGCGCCGGGTCGGGATGCGTGTAGAAGGGACGTTTGACCATCGGGTAGCCGGTGACGAACACGAACTCCGATCCGTGCTCCCGCAGCGCCCACTCCGACAGCCACCGCTCCTGCGCCGGCGACAGGTCGGGCTCGCCGTCCTCGCCGCTCACGCGCTTGGCCTCGGTGAAGTGGACGGCCGGGATCTCGGCCGGCACCTCGGGCAGCGCGGCGCCCAGGGCCTCGACGGCGGGGGCGGCGCGCAGCCGTACCGACTCCAGCATGCCCGCCAGCGCCTCGCGCAGGACCGCCATCACGTCGCGGTGGTCGCGGACGAATCCCAGCTCGGCGTCCAGGCTCGTGTACTGCGCCAGGTGGCGGGCGGTGTCGTGCGGCTCGGCCCGGAACACCGGCCCCACCTCGTAGACCCGCTCGAACACGCCGACCATCGCCTGCTTGAAGAACTGCGGCGACTGGGCGAGGTAGGCGGGACGGCCGAAGTAGTCGACGGTGAAGACGTTCGCGCCGGACTCGGTGGCCGAGGCGACGAGCTTCGGGGTGTGGATCTCGGTGAAGCCGAGCCGGTCGAGCGTCGCCCGGAACCCGGCCACGCTCGCCGCCGAGATCTCCAGCGGTGCGCGCAGCAGCGGATGCCGCAGCGCGACGGGCGCGTGGTCGAGGACGGCCGGCAGGGCGGCCGGGACGACGGGCCGGTACAGGTCGAACGGCGGCGCCTTGGCGGGCTCCGACAGCACCTCGATGCGGGGCTCGGTGAGCTCGGCCCCGCCCGGCGCGTGCACGCCGGGCGTCACGAGGCCGGTGACGTGCACGACGCTCTCCTCGGGCGGGAGCGCCGTCCCGGGCGGGACGACGACCTGGGCGACGCCGCGGCGGTCGCGGACGAGGAGGAAGGACACGGATTTCAGCCGCCGGCGGCGATGGACCCATCCGGCGATCGTCACTCGTTGGCCGGCGTGCTCCTTGAGCTGCACCGACAGGACACGAGAGATCATCACTGCTCCTTGGAGGACGTGTGTGATCCCTTGGGAGTGCGGGGGAGAAGGGAGCTCCCGGTGCCACCGCACTTTCGCCGCCCCGGACGGGACGGCCTCCGTGACCCGATGACGGGGGTCAGGCCGGCGGGGCATTTCCTCCCCGCACTCGGGAGTGTCTTCGCCGGGAGGCACGGGGCCGCCTTCGCAGCTGCCGGCGGCTCTCTCTGCCCGCGCGGTCTTCCGGCTACTCGTCTCCGTCAACGTGTTAGCCGTGGATGTTAGCCGCCGCCCCCGCGACGAGGCAACGCGATTACGGCCGCGTCGCGGGGGCCGGGCGTCACTTCTTCTGCTGGGAGGCGCCGCCCTTGCGCTTCTCGCGGATCTTCATCGTCACCTCGATGGGCGACCCGGCGAAGCCGAACTCCTCGCGGATGCGCCGCTCGATGAAGCGCCGGTAGGTCTCCTCCAGCCACCCCGAGGTGAACAGCACGAACTTCGGCGGCTCCACCGACGCCTGGGTGGCGAACAGGATCTTCGGCTGCTTGCCGCCCCGGACCGGCGGCGGCGTCTGCTGCACCAGCTCGGTCAGGAACGCGTTGAGCCTGGCCGTGGGCACCCGCGTCGACCACGACTCCAGGGCCTTCTCCAGGGCCGGAACGAGCCGGTCCACATGACGGCCGGTGCGGGCGGAGATGTTGACCCGCAGTGCCCACGGGGTGCGCACGAGCTGCCGGTCGATCTCCTTCTCCAGGTAGTAGCGGCGGTCCTCGTCGACGAGGTCCCACTTGTTGAACGCGACCACCATGGCGCGGCCCGACTCGATCACCAGGCCGATGATGCGCAGGTCCTGCTCGGTGAGCGGGTCGCTGGCGTCGATCAGCACGACCGCCACCTCCGAGCGCTCCAGCGCGGCCCGGGTGCGCATGGCCGCGTAGAAGTCGGCCCCCTGCAGCTCGCGGTCGCGCCGCCGGATGCCGGCCGTGTCGACGAAGCGCCAGGTGCGCCCGCCGAGCTCGATCAGCTCGTCCACCGGGTCACGGGTGGTGCCGGCCATCGGGTCGACCAGCACCCGCTCCTCGCCGGCGAGCTTGTTCAGCAGCGACGACTTGCCGACGTTGGGCTTGCCGAGCAGCGCCACCCGGGCGGGGCCGCGCTCGGTGCCGAACGTCTCGCTCGGCGTCTCCGGCAGCGCGTCGAGCACCACGTCCAGCAGGTCGCCGCTGGAACGGCCGTGCAGGGCCGAGACCGGGTACGGCTCGCCGAGGCCGAGTGACCACAGCGCGGCGGCCTCCAGCTCGACCAGCTGGTTGTCGACCTTGTTGGCGGCCAGGATGACCGGCTTGCCCGACTGGCGCAGCACCGAGCCGACGATCTCGTCGGAGTCGGTCGCGCCCACGGTCGCGTCGACCACGAACACGATCACGTCGGCCAGCTCGACCGCGACCTGCGCCTGCTCGGCGATGCGCAGCCCCATGCCGGTGGCGTCGGGGTCCCAGCCGCCGGTGTCGACGACCGTGAAGCGCTTGCCGCGCCAGTTGGCCTCGTAGGTCACCCGGTCCCGGGTCACGCCGGGCACGTCCTCGACGACCGCCTCCCGGCGGCCGATGATGCGGTTGACCAGCGTGGACTTGCCCACGTTCGGGCGTCCGACAATGGCCACGACGGGCAGCGGACCGCTGTCGCCGTGCTCTTCGGTTAGTGCGAGGTCGTCGAGATCAGCCTCGACCCAGTCCCCCGTAGACACGATGTTTCATCCTTAGTGAGTCCCGCACCTGTTCAGGCGCGCTCGTAGTGCTGGCCGCCGGAGCCGCTCCGCGCCGCGGAACCGCTCCGCTCCTCGACCAGTCTCAGCACCTCCGCGATGACCTGCTCCAGGTTCAGCGCGGTGGTGTCGAGCTCGACGGCGCCATCCGCCATCGAGAGTGGATCGGTCTTGCGTGTCGAGTCGAGCCTGTCGCGCCTGGCCAGCTCGGCCTGCTGGGCCTCGACCGTGGTGGACTCGACCGTCGTGGATTGGGCCGTCGTGGATTGGGCCGTCGTGGATTCGGCCGCGGCGCCGGACAGCTCCGCGTGGCGGCGCTGGGCGCGGGCCTCGGCGCTGGCCGTCAGGTAGATCTTGAGCGTCGCGTCGGGCGCGACGACCGTGCCGATGTCACGGCCCTCGACCACGATGCCGCCGTCGCCGATGATCCGCCGCTGCAGGGCCACGAGCCGGGCCCGCACCTCGGGCACCGCCGCGACCAGCGAGACGGCGCCGGTCACCAGCGCGCCCCGGATCGGCCCCGCCACGTCCACGCCGTCGACGTGGATCGACGGGGCGTCGGGGTCGGTGCCGGAGACGATCTCGGGCTCGACGGCCCGCGCCGCGACCGCGTCGGTGTCGGCCGGGTCCACGCCCTGCTCCAGCACCCACCAGGTCATCGCCCGGTACATGGCGCCGGTGTCGAGGTAACGCAGGCCGAGGGCCTTGGCCACCCCGCGCGACGCGCTCGACTTGCCCGACCCCGAAGGGCCGTCCATGGCGACGACCAGACCGGCCACGGCCTCTCCTTCTTCACGCTCTCAAGGCTCTTACTCGACCTGAAGAGGCTACCGCCTCACGCCTGTTCCGGCGTCCGCCCGCGTCCCCTCGCGCCTGGCGGAGCGCGCCCCGGGTCCGCCGGTGCGGGGCGGCCGGTGCGGGGCGGCCGGTGCGGGGCGGCCGCAGGACCACAGTGCCGTGACAGTCCGGTATGGGGGCGTATGACGACTAAGGGGCGGCATTCCGGTTAGGGACCGTACATGGTCGAACGGGTTACGGTGGTGGTGGCCACCAGGAATCGACGGCGCGCGCTGGCCGGGTCCCTCCCCCACCACCCACGCCCCGCCATCCTGGTCGACAACGGCTCCACCGACGGCAGTCCCGGCTTCGTCCGCCGCCACTTCCCCGACGTCACCGTCGTCGAGGCCGGCCAGAACCTGGGCGCGCCGGCCCGCAACGTGGGCGTGCGCATGGCGCGGACCCCGTACGTGGCCTTCGCCGACGACGACTCCTGGTGGGCGCCCGGGGCGCTGGCACGGGCGGCGGACGTCCTCGACGCGTACCCACGCCTGGCCGTGCTGGCCGCCCGCGTCCTCGTCGGCCCCCAGGAGCGCCCCGACCCGGTGTGCGAGGAGATGGCCCGCTCCCCGCTCGGCCACGAGCCGGACCTGCCCGGCCCGAGCGTGCTGGGCTTCCTCGCGTGCGGCGCGGTGGTGCGCAGGGACGCCTTCCTGGAGGCCGGCGGGTTCGACGACGTCATCTTCTTCTTCGGCGAGGAGGAACGCCTGGCCATGGACCTGGCCGCCAAGGGCTGGGGGCTCGCCTACGTCGACGACGTGGTCGCCCACCACCATCCGTCCCCGTCGCGGGACCCGCGCGGGCGCAAGGAGCTCGCCACACGCAACTCCGTGCTCACGGCCGTGCTGCGCCGCCCGTGGAGCGTGGTCGCCCGGCGCTCGCTGGCGGCACTGCGCCAGGGCCCGCGCGGCTGGCAGGGGCTGCGCACGGCCGTTCCCCGGCTGCCGCTGGCGCTGGCGCAGCGGCGCGCGCTGCCCCCGGCGGTCGAGCGGGCCCGCCGGCTGCTGGAGGCCCGCCGATGAGCCCGCGGCACGCGCCGGGACCAGGGGACGACGAACGCCCGCCGGGCCGCCGGGAGACGTGGGAGCACGCGACCGAGACCGGAGGCGGCCGGGGGCGCGCGGCGGTGGACGCGCGGGTCGGCGCCGTCGTCATCACCTGGAACAGGCGCGAGGAGGTCCTCAGATCCGTCGGCCGGCTGCTCGCCCTCCCCGAACGCCCGAAGGTCGTGGTGGTCGACAACGGCTCGGACGACGGCACCGCCGAGGCCGTGTCCGCCGCGTACCCCCAGGCGGACGTGGTGGCGCTGCGCGAGAACCTGGGCGCCGTCGGCCGCAACCTCGGCGTGGAGCGGCTGGCCACGCCGTACGTGGCGTTCGCCGACGACGACACCTGGTGGGAGCCCGGCTCGCTGGCCCGCGCCGCCGACGTGCTGGACGCGCACCCGCGCCTGGCGGTCGTCACGGCCCGCATCCTCGCCGAGCCCGGCAGCCGGGAGGACCCGATCGTGCCGGAGCTGCGCGACTCCCCCGTACGCGGCCCGTCCTGGCTGCCCGGACCGGCGCTGGGCAGCTTCCTGGCGGGCGCGTCGGTGGTGCGCCGGGACGCGTTCCTGGAGTGCGGCGGGTTCTCGCGGCGGCTGTGGCTGGGCGGCGAGGAGGAGCTGCTGGCCGTCGACCTGGCGACCGCCGGCTGGGAGCTGTGCTATCTGGAGGAGCTGACCGTCCACCACGAGGCGTCCAGGAACCGTGACTCCCACGCCCGCAGGCGGGTGGGGCTGCGCAACACGCTCTGGTTCACCTGGCTGCGCCGCCCGGTGCGCGCGGCGATGCGCCGCACGCTGCACCTGGCGCGGACCGTGCCGCACGACCGTGTCTCCGCGCTCGCGGCCCTGGACGCGCTGCGCGGCCTGCCGTGGGTGCTCGCCGAGCGCCGCAGGGTCCCCGAGCGGGTGGAGGCCCGCCTGGCGAGCCTGGAGAAAGCCCAGGCCACCTCACAGGCCCGCCGCTACGTCTCCTGACTCTCGGACCACCCGAATGCGGCGAGACCAGCCGTTCCAGCACGGCAACGCACGCGCGCCCGGGAACGGCGGGACCTGCCGTTCCAGCACCCCGGGTACGGCGGACCGGCCGTTCCAGCACCCCAGGTACGGCGGACCTGCCGTTCCAGCACGGCAACACGCGCGAGTCCCAGGTACGGCGGGACCGGCCGTCCGGTACGGGAGGCCGCCTGTCCAGGCGCGGGCGGGCAGGCGGGTCAGGGGACCTGCCAGCCCCGCTCGTGCAGGGCCCGGGTGAGGACCGGCGCCGCGTCCGGCTGGACCGACACCTCGGCGATGCCCAGCGGCAGGCCGGGCGCGTGCTCCAGCCGCACGTCCTCGACGTTGACGCCGACCTCGTCGCACACCTGGAACAGCTTGGCGAGCTGGCCGGGACGGTCGCCGATGACGACCTGGACCACCACGTAGGAGGAGGCGGGACCGCCGTGCTTGCCCGGGATGCGGCCGTGGCCCGCGACGCCCCGCTTGAGGAGCTGGGTGATCTCGCCGGAGGCGGTGCCGTCGCCGTCGGCCAGGGCGCGCAGCGCGGACGCCGCCTCGGACAGGTCGCGCGAGACCGCCTCCAGGACCTCGGCGACGGGCGCCGCGTTGCCGGCCAGGATGCCGAGCCAGAGTCCGGGGTCGCTGCCCGCGATCCGGGTGACGTCGCGCACGCCCTGCCCGGCCAGCCCGAGCGCCACCTCGGAGGCGTCGGCCAGGCGGGCCGCCACGGCCGAGGCGGTCACGTGGGGTGCGTGGGACACCACGGCGACGGCCCGGTCGTGGTCGTCGGCGTGCACCTCGACGGGGTTGGCCCCGCACAGCTCCACCAGGCGCAGCACCGCGGCCCTGGTCTCCGGGGAGCTCTCCGGGGTGGGGCAGAGCGCCCAGGGCCGGCCCAGAAACAGGTCGGCTCGCGCCGCCCCCGGGCCGGACTTCTCCCGCCCGGCCAGCGGGTGCGAGGCGACGTACGCACCGAGGTCGCAGCCGAGCCGGCGAGCCCCGTCGATGGGGACGGCCTTGACGCTGGCCACGTCGGTGTAGTGGGTGGCGGCGCCGGCCCGCTGGAGGGCGAGCAGCTCGGTGGCGACGTGTGCGGGCGGCACCGCGATCACCGCGAGATCCGCCCTCTCGGCACCGACTCCGGCACCGGTCATGTCCCCCGTACCGTCGGCTCCGGCACCTGTCACGCCGTCCGTACCACCGGCTCCGGCGCCCGTCACGCCGTCCGCGCCATCGGTCACGCCGTCCGCTCCGGCGGCCGTCGCGCGGCCCGCCGCGAGTCGGGGCTGCCATTCCTCCCCCGCGCCCAGCTCACGCGCCAGGCGCATCGCGCCCTGGTCGCGGTCGGAGAGCAGCACGCGAACCCCGTGCCCGCGCAGCGCCAGCGCCACGGAGGTGCCGATGAGACCGGTGCCGACGACGAGCACGGTGCGGAGTTCGGAGGCCATGTCGATGTCCTGGGTCGTGTTCCGGGTGATCCGGGCCGGGTGGAAGGGTGCCGCTACTGGGCGATGTCCTGACGCAGGGCGATCGCGCCGCGCAGGTAGACGTGCTGGATCTCCGAGCGCGGCTTGTCCGTCTCGACGTGCGCCATGAGCCGCACCACGCGGGGCAGCGCGCCCGGCACGCCGATCTCGGTGCAGCAGATGAGCGGCACCTCGTGGAAGCCCAGCTTACGCGCCGCCAGGGCCGGGAACTCGGCCGTCAGGTCGGGTGTGGCGGTGAACAGCACGCTGATCACGTCGTCGGTGGTGAGCTGGTTGCGCTCCATCAGCGCGGCGACGAGCTCGGTCGTCCCCTCGATGATCGCGTCACGGTTGTCGGCGTCCACCTGGATCGCCCCGCGGATCGCCCGCACCATTGTGATCCGTCCCCTCTATAAGCGGTGGAGCCCGTGCGGACCTCCGCACGGGCTCCTGCGTTCTGATCAGGTTACAGCTTCACGGCCGCGTACAGCTCGCCCACTTCCTTCAGCGTGAGCGCGCGGATGGTGCCGGGCTTGGTACGGCCGAGCTTGACGGGCCCGAACTCGATCCTGGCCAGGTCGATGACCCGGTGACCGGCCACCTCCAGCAGGCGCCGCACCACGTGCTTGCGGCCCTCGTGCAGTACGACCTCGACCAGCGCCTGCTGGCCGTGCTCCTGCACGATCGTGAAGCTGTCCACCTTGACCAGGCCGTCCTCCAGCTCGATGCCCTGCCGGAGCCTGCGGCCGAGGTCGCGCGGGATGGGACCCGGCACCTTGGCCCAGTACTTCTTCTGGACTCCGTAGCTGGGGTGGGTCAGCCGGTTGGCCAGCTCGCCGTCGTTGGTGAGCAGCAGCAGGCCCTCGGTCTCGGTGTCGAGCCGGCCCACGTGGAACAGGCGCGGGGCCAGCTCCTCGACGTAGTCGGCCAGTGACGGGCGGCCCTGGGGGTCGCTCATGGTGGACACGACGCCGATGGGCTTGTTCAGGGCGTAGTAGACGAGGTCGGGGGCCGTGGGGATGCGCTTGCCGTCGACGTGGATGACCTGCGTGGCGGGGTCGACCTTGGCGCCGAACCTCCGCACGACCTGGCCGTTCACGGTGACGCGGCCGTCGCCGATCATCTCCTCGCAGGCGCGGCGGCTGGCCACGCCCGCCTGGGCGAGGACCTTCTGCAGCCGCACGCCGTCGGGCACCTCGGTGGTGTCGCGCTCGTCGGTGTAGCCCTCGGGGTAGAAGTTGCGGTCGCGCAGGGGCTGGCGGGCCGTCTTGAACCGGTCGCGCGGCGCGTCGCCGCCACGGCCGGCCGGCTGGCCGGTCCTGGTCGTCCCCTGGGAGCCACGGCCGGCGCCGTAACCGCCCTGGCCGCCGTAGCCGCCCTGGCCGTCTCGCCGTGCGCCGCCGCCCGCGGGCCGGCCACCCGACGAGGGACGGCCACCCGAGGTGGGACGGCCGATGGTCTCGAAGCCGCCGCGGGAGCCACGCGGCTCGTCACGACGGCCGAAGCGGGCGCGGGTGGACGAAGGGGAGTCGTCGCGCCGGCCGCTGCGATCGGCCCGGAACCCGGGACGGGAGTCCCCACGGGAGTCTCCACGGAAGTCCCCGCGGGAGTCGGAGCGGGACTCAGCACGGGCGTCGGTGCGGGAGTCAGCACGGGCGTCGTCCCGGTGGCCGCCGCCGTAGCCCGGCCTGTCACGGTAACCGGACCTGTCGCCGGAGCCGGGCCTGTCACCGTAACGCGGCCTGTCGCCGGAGCCCGAGCCGGAACGGTCGCCGTAACGCGGCCGGTCACCCGAGCCGGAACGGTCGCCGTAACGCGGCCGGTCGCCGGAACCGGATCGATCGCCGTAGCCGCCACGGTCCGTGGTGCGGTGGTCGGAGCGGAAGCCGCCGTCGCGGTCGTCACCGCGGCCGGTACGGGAGCCCGGACGGTCGTCACGCCGGTCGGAACGGAAGCCGCCACGGTCGTCGCGGCCGGCGGAGCGGGGGCCCGAACGGTCGTCGCCACGGTCGGAACGGAAACCGCCACGGTCATCGCGGCGGTCCGAACGGAAGCCGCCACGGTCGTCGCGGCGGTCCGAGAAGCCCCGGCCGGAGTCGCGCCGGACGAAGTCACGACCCCCGGAGTCACGGCCCCCGGAGTCACGGCCGCCGAAGTCACGGCCGCCAGAGCTGCGGCCGCCGGAGTCGCGGCCGCCGGGGCGGAAGCCGTCCTCACGGCTGCGGAAGCCGCTGTCGCGGCCCTCAGGCCGCGAGCCGCCCTCGCGGCCCTCGGAGCGGAAGCCGCCGCGGTCGCCGCCGGAGCGGTCGCGGGAGGTGGAGTCGCCGTACCGGGCGCGGGTGCCGCCGCGGTCGGCGCGAAGGGAGTCGCGGCCGGAACCGCCGCGAGAGTCGTCGGAGCGGAAGGCGGGACGCCCGCCGCGGCCGGTGGAGCCGCCGGTGCGTCCTCGACCGCGTCCATCACCGGACGGGGTGCTGCGCCTGTTGATCACTTTGTTGTCTCCTCGAGGTTTTCCACGTCGTCCGGGAGGAACGGAGCGAGCTCGGGGAGCTCGCTGAGGTCCTTCAGTCCCAGACGTTCAAGGAAGTATGAGCTTGTCCGGTAGAGCACTGCCTGGCTCTCCGGGTCGGTGCCGGCCTCTTCGACCAGCCCCCGTGCGACGAGCGTCCGCATGACGCCGTCGCTGTTGACACCGCGTACGGCGGCGACGCGGGCACGGCTCACCGGTTGCCGGTAGGCCACGACCGCGAGTGTTTCGAGCGCGGCCTGGGTCAGCCGCGTCTGCTGGCCGTCGCGGACGAACCGCTCGACCAGCGGCGCGCAGTCGGCACGCGTGTAGTAGCGCCAGCCTCCTGCGACCTCTCTCAGATCGAAACCCCGTCCGGCTCCGGTGTATTCCGCCGCCAGCGATCTGAGGGCGGCGGCCACCTCGTGGGTGGGGCGTTCGAGCACCTGGGCCAGCGTCACCTCGGGGACGGGGACGTCCACGACCATGAGGATGGCTTCGAGGGCGGCGCTGAGGCTCGGCGCGGGCCCGCCGTCCGGCTCCTCCCCGGCCTCCTCCGGGTCCTCACCCAGGGGAGGACCGGGTTCGTCCCACGGTTGGTCCACGGGCGACACGTCGGCGAACGGCTCGGGGTCCGGGTCAGGCTCGCGGGCCACGTCGAAGACGGGTGCCGCGTCGGATTCGGGTGCCGCGTAGAAGACGGGGGCCGGGTCGAAGACGGGGGCCGCGTCAGGCTCGGGTGCCGCGTCGAAGGCGGGGGCCGGGTCGGGCTCGGGGGCCGGGTCGGAGACGGGGGCCGGGGTGCGGGGCTGGGGGGCGGCGAGGGAGCCTGGGAGGGTCATCCAGGCCGGCAGCGGCGTCTCCGGAGACCTGCGCGGCTGCGGCGGCCCGTCGTCGGCGCGGGCGTCCATCGGCCCGCCGGAGTGGTCCCGCAGCCGATCGTCCGGGTGCTCGTCCAGTCGATCGTCCGGGTGATCGTCCGGGTGCTCGCCGGGGCGGTCGTCAGTCATCAGCAGCCTTCTCCGCGCTCTCCGCGCTTCGCGCGCTCTCCTCGTAGTCGTCGCCCACCGCGACGTCGCCCTCGTCGCTGCCCGTCCAGGTGACGTGCAGGTCGCCCAGCGGCTCGACCTGGTCGAAGCTGACCGCCGACTCGCGGAACAGCTCCAGGACGGCCAGGAAGCGGGCGATGACCTCGAAGGTGCCGTCACAGTCGGCGACCAGGGCCCGGAAGGTGGCCCGGCGCATGCGCCTGAGGCGCTGGACCAGGATAGCGGCTTGCTCGCGGACGCTGGCCAAAGGCTGGTAGATGTGGCCGACGCCCACCGTGGGCGGCGGCTTGGGGGTGAACGCCCTGGCGGCGATCTTCACGAGCTGCTCGGGGCCGATGCCGAGGATCAGCTCCGGCAGGAGCTCGGCGAAGCGGGGCTCCATCGGCACGGCGCGCGGGAAGCGGAGCGCCTCGTCGGCCATGCGGCCCGCGAAGACCTTGGCGACCTCCTTGTACGCCTTGTACTGGAGCAGCCGGGCGAACAGCAGGTCGCGGGCCTCCAGCAGCGCGAGGTCCTCCTCGTCCTCGACCTCGCCGGAGGGCAGCAGCCGGGCCGCCTTGAGGTCGAGCAGGGTGGCCGCGACCAGCAGGAAATGGCTGGTCTGGTCGAGGTCCCACTCGGGGCCGCGCGAGCGGATGTAGGCGATGAACTCGTCGGTGACCTGGGACAGGGACACCTCGGTGATGTCCAGCTTGTGCTTGGCGATCAGCCCCAGCAGCAGGTCGAACGGTCCCTCGAAGACGTCAAGGTGGACCTGGAACCCGGCCTTCGCGGCCTGGTCCCCGTCGTGGACGGCGCTCCCCCGCTCTGACGTCACCTGGCCATTGTGGCAGGCGCGGGCCAGCGCGAGAGCACTTCGCGGGCCAGCTCACGGTAGGCGCTGGCGCCGAGGGAGGACGGGTCGAAGGTGGTGATCGGCTCGCCGGCGACGGTGGCGTCGGGGAAGCGGACGGTGCGGTTGATCACCGTGTGGAAGACCTTGTCGCCGAACGCCTCGACGACGCGGGCGAGCACCTCGCGGCCGTGCAGGGTACGGGCGTCGTACATGGTCGCCAGCAGGCCCTCGATCTCGAGGTCCTCGTTGAGTCGCTCCTGAACCTTGGAGATCGTGTCCATGAGCAGGGCGACGCCGCGCAGCGCGAAGAACTCGCACTCCAGCGGCACCATGACGCCGTGGGCGCAGGTGAGCGCGTTGATGGTGAGCAGGCCGAGCGACGGCTGGCAGTCGATGAGGCACACGTCGTAGTGCGGCAGCAGCGGCTTGAGCACGCGGCCGAGCACCTGCTCACGGGCGACCTCGGTGACGAGCTGGACCTCGGCGGCCGACAGGTCGATGTTGCTGGGCAGCAGGTCGAGGCCCTCGACGCCGGTCTCCAGCAGCACGTCCTCGGCGGTGACGTTGCGCTCCATCAGCAGGTTGTAGACCGTGAGGTCGAGCTGCAGCGGGTTGATGCCGAGGCCCACCGACAGGGCGCCCTGCGGGTCGAAGTCGACGAGCAGGACCTTGAGGCCGTACTCGACGAGCGCGGCGCCCAGGTTGATGGTGGTGGTGGTCTTGCCGACCCCGCCCTTCTGGTTGACCATCGCGACGACCCGCGCCGGCCCGTGGACCTCCGGCGGCACGGGCTCCGGGAACACCGGGCGCGGGCGCCTGGTGGGGCCCAGGTTCACGCCGGTGGAAGGCGTGTCGGTCTTCGTGTCACCCCAGGGGTTGTCGGGGGTCCCCGGGGTCGAACCGTTGGTCTTCACAGTCACCAGCTCGAACCTCCCTGACGATCCCGAACCGGACCGTCCGGACGGACACTATGGCGTCATCACTAAACGCGGCAAGGCGGCACGCCGAACCGTGGCACGCCGCAAAAGACTATAGATCACTGCCGGGCGCGGGGGTGCGCGGCGGCGTACACCTCACGGAGCTTGTCGACCGTGACCAGGGTGTAGACCTGGGTGGTCGTCACCGAGGCGTGGCCGAGCAGCTCCTGGACCACCCTAACGTCGGCGCCCCCGTCGATGAGGTGGGTTGCGAAGGAATGGCGGAGAACGTGCGGGGATATCCCGTGGAGTCCGGCCCGTTCGGCGGCGGCCTGGAGCACCTCCCAGGCGCCCTGCCGGGTCAGGCGCCCGCCGCGCGCGTTGAGGAACACCGCGGGGGTGCCGCGGCCGTGGGCGAGCAGCGCGGGGCGGGCCCTGACGAGGTACGCGTCGAGCGCGGAGCGGGCGTAGCGGCCGAGCGGCACGACGCGGGTGCGGCCGCCCTTGCCGCGCAGCCGCACCTGGTCGTCCTCCAGGTCGTCGACGGCCAGGCCGACGGCCTCGTCGATGCGCGCGCCCGTGCCGTACAGGACCTCCAGCAGGGCGCGGGTGCGGAGGGTCAGTGGCGCGCCGTCGGGGCCGGAGGCGGCGATGAGCCGCTCGACCTGGTCGACGGCGATCGGCTTGGGCAGCCTGCGGGGCTGGCGCGGCGGGCGCACCTGGTGGGCCGGGTCGTGGGCGGTGACGCCCTCGCGCAGCGCGAAGCGGTGCAGCCCGCGCACGGCGGACACCGCCCGCGCGGCCGAGGCGGCCGAGAGGGCGGGGTGCTCGCCGTCGCCCTCGCGCAGCGCGGCGAGGAAGGCGAGGACGTCGTCCTCGCCCACCTCGCCGAGCGTGGCGTGCCCGCGCGAGCGCAGGTACTCCGCGTAACGGGTCAGGTCACGGCGGTAGGAGGCCAGCGTGTTGGCAGCGAGACCCCGCTCCACCGCCAGATGGGCGAGGTAGCTGGAGAGCACCGCCTCCACGAATCGGTCCTTCCGTCACGCCTCAGGGGCGTCGGCGGGGCGCAAACCGGTGAAGCCCTCGACCGATGCCGCGTACGCGGCGAGGATACCGGCCACGGCCGGGGAATTGTGGATCATTCCCATGAGCGCGTGCTCGACGGCGTCGGCCAGCGGCACCCACTCGACCGGCATGCCGATCTCCTCGTGCTCGGGGACGAAGCCGTTCTCCTCCTCGGGGATCGGCGTCAGGTCGCGGGCGAGGAAGACGCGGATGCGCTCGTCGGTCATGCCGGGCGAGGTGAGCAGATCGACCAGCGTGTGCCAGGTGGCGGCGCGGTGGCCGGCCTCCTCGGCCAGCTCCCGCGCGGCGGTCTCGGCCAGGGGCTCGCCCTCGACGTCGCGCAGGCCGGCGGGCAGCTCCCACAGCAGTCTGCGGGCCGGGTGGCGGTACTGGCGGATCATCAGGACCCGGTCGTCGGCGTCGAGCGCGACCACCGCGACCGCGCCGACGTGGCGGACGTAGTCGCGGTCGGCCACCGTGTCACCGGGCATCCGGACGGTGTCGGTGACGACCTCGAACACCCGGCCCTTGAACCGCTCGGTGGAGGAGACGACCTCCCACGCCTCGGGCGCGTCCTCGACCCTCACTTGGCGACCTTGGAGGTGACGCGGCTGTCGGCGTAGACGAGCGAGGCGGCGATCAGGCCCTTGAACATCGGGTTGGACCGCGTCGGCCGGGACCGGAACTCGGGGTGGGCCTGGGTGCCGATGAAGAACGGGTGGACGTCGACCGGCAGCTCGGTGTACTCGACCAGGCGGCCGTCGGGCGACAGCCCGGAGAACACCAGGCCGACCTTCTCCAGCTGCTCCCGGTAGGCGTTGTTGACCTCGTAGCGGTGGCGGTGACGCTCGTCGGCCTTGGCCTTGCCGCCGTAGAGCTGGCGGGCCAGCGTGCCCTCGCCGAGCTTGGCGGTGTAGACGCCGAGCCGCATGGTGCCGCCCATGTCGCGCTCGCCGGCGACGACGTCCTCCTGGTCGGCCATCGTGGAGATGACCGGGTGCTTGGTGTCGGGGTCGAACTCGGCGGAGTTGGCCTCGGCGACGCCGGCCAGGTTGCGGGCGGCCTCGATGACCATGCCCTGCATGCCGAGGCAGATGCCGAGCAGCGGGACCTTGTGCTCGCGGGCGTGGCGGATCGCGCCGATCTTGCCCTCGATGCCGCGCACGCCGAACCCGCCGGGGATCAGCACGCCGTCGACGCCGTCGAGCTCGCGCGCCGCGCCCTCGGGGGTCTCGCAGTCGTCGCTCTTGACCCAGCGGATGTTGACGCGCGCGTCGTTGGCGAACCCGCCGGCACGCAGCGCCTCGGTGACCGACAGGTACGCGTCGGGCAGGTCGATGTACTTGCCGACCAGCGCGATCGTGACCTCCTTGGCGGGGCGGTGGACGCGCCGCAGGAGCTGGTCCCACTCCTTCCAGTCGACGTCGCGGAACGGCAGGCCGAGCCGGCGCACCACGTACGCGTCGAGGCCCTCGGCGTGGAGCACCTTGGGGATGTCGTAGATGGAGGCGGCGTCGATGGCGGAGACCACGGCGTCCTCGTCCACGTCGCACATCAGGCTGATCTTGCGCTTGATCGCGGTCTGGACCGGCCGGTCGGACCGGAGCACGATCGCGTCGGGCTGGATGCCGATGCTGCGCAGCGCGGCCACGCTGTGCTGGGTGGGCTTGGTCTTGAGCTCGCCGGACGGCCCGATGTAGGGCAGCAGCGACACGTGCAGGAAGAACACGTTGTCGCGGCCGACCTCGTGCCGGATCTGGCGCACCGCCTCCAGGAAGGGCAGCGACTCGATGTCGCCGACCGTGCCGCCCACCTCGGTGATGACCACGTCCACGTCGGGACCGGCCATGCCCCGGATGCGGTCCTTGATCTCGTTGGTGATGTGCGGGATGACCTGGACGGTGTCGCCGAGGTACTCGCCGCGCCGCTCCTTGGCGATGACGTTGGAGTAGACCTGGCCGGTGGTCACGTTGGCCGAGCCGTGCAGGTCGGTGTCGAGGAACCGCTCGTAGTGGCCGACGTCGAGGTCGGTCTCGGAGCCGTCGTCGGTGACGAAGACCTCGCCGTGCTGGAACGGGTTCATGGTGCCGGGGTCGACGTTGAGGTAGGGGTCGAGCTTCTGCATGGTGACCCGTAGACCTCGCCCCTTGAGCAGGCGGCCGAGGCTGGACGCCGTGAGCCCCTTGCCGAGACTTGAGGCGACACCGCCGGTGACGAACAGATGCTTGGTTTGCGATGCGCTGCGCAAAGGGGCTCCCGTGGCTCGAGGCGTGGTCGAACTGTCCACGGGCTCTCAGGATATCAAACAACGTCCCCGACATGCCCGAACGGTATGACCTAGCGGTAACTTTGGGCGCTATGTCATGCGTACGGCGGGCCCTGGGCACGCTCATCCACCGTGGCTACACGGCGATCCGCGACGCCGGGGCCATCACTCCGGCGAGTCCCGCGGGGCACCGGTTCCGCAGGCTGGGCGAGGGCGCGAAGATCGCCTTCCCGCCCGGGGCGATCTTCGGCGAGCGGTGGATCGAGGTCGGCGACCACACGCTCGTGGGCGAGCGGGTGTCGCTGTCGTGCGGCATGATGCCGGGCGTGGAGCTGGGACCCGGCTCGATCCTGCGGATCGGCGGCGGCTGCTCGATCGGCCGGGGCTCGCACATCGTGGCCCACCAGTCGATCGACATCGGCGACGACGTCTTCACCGGACCGTACGTCTACATCACCGACCAGAACCACGTCTACGACGACCCGGACGTGCCGATCGGGCGGCAGTGGCCGCGCAACAGCCCGGTCTCGATCGGTGCCGGGTCCTGGCTGGGTGCCGGGGCGATCATCCTGCCGGGCACGCGGCTCGGGCGGCAGTGCGTGGTGGCCGGGGGCGCGGTGGTGCGGGGCGAGTTCCCGGACCACAGCGTGGTGGCGGGGGTGCCGGCGCGGCTGGTGCGCGGGTACAGCCCGGAGCTCGGCTGGCACGCGCCCGGCGCGGCCGGCGGGGCTTCGGCGGCGCCGCCGGATCACCCGGGCGCGACCCTGGTGACGCCGCCGGATCACCCGGGGCTGGACCGAACATCGTTCTGACGGTTAGCGTCGATCCATGCGCACCGCCATCTGCGAGCGTCTGGGCGTCGAGTTCCCGCTGTTCGCCTTCAGCCACTGCCGCGACGTCGTGGCCGCGGTGACGAACGCCGGCGGCTTCGGCGTGCTCGGCGCCATCGCGTACACGCCCGAGCAGCTCGACACCGAGCTCACCTGGCTCGACGAGCGGGTGGGCGGCCGGCCGTACGGCGTGGACGTGCTGCTGCCCGGCAAGGTCGACGCGTCGGCGCTCGACGCCGAGGCGCGGCTGGCCGACGCCGTCCCCGAGCGGCACCGCGACTTCGTCGCGCACCTGATGTCCAAGTACGGCGTCGGCGGGTCCGGCGGGCCCATCGGCGGGCCCGGGATCGGGTCGGCCGACGAGCTCGGCAGGCGGGTGACCGCGGCGGGCGCGGCCGGGCTGATCGACGTGGCGCTGGAGCACCCCGTGGGCCTGGTCGCCAGCGCGCTCGGCCCGCCGCCGCCCGAGCTGGTCGAGAAGGCGCGCGCGGCCGGGGTGCCGGTCGCGGCGCTGGTCGGCACGGTGGAGCACGCGCGCAGGCAGGTGGCGGCGGGCGCCGACATCATCGTGGCGCAGGGCACGGAGGCCGGCGGGCACACCGGTGAGATCTCCACGATGGTGCTGGTGCCCCAGGTCGTGGACGCGGTCGGGCCGGTGCCCGTGCTGGCGGCCGGCGGGATCGCCTCCGGGCGGCAGATGGCCGCCGCCATGGCGCTGGGGGCCGAGGGCGTGTGGTGCGGCTCGGTCTGGCTGACCACCGAGGAGGCCGAGACGGCGCCCGCGGTCAAGCGCAAAATGCTGGCCGCCTCGTCGCTCGACACCGTGCGGTCCCGCTCCCGCACCGGCAAGCCGGCCCGCCAGCTCAGGTCGGCGTGGACCGACGAATGGGACTCCGGCCAGGAGAGCCCCGGCCCGCTGGGCATGCCGCTGCAACTGCTCGTCGCCGAGTCGGCGATGGCCCGCATCGGCGCGGCGGCCGAGCGGGGCGAGCCGGGGGCGCTGGAGTTGGCCAACTACTTCGTCGGCCAGGTCGTGGGCCAGCTCGACCAGGTCAGGCCGGCGCGCGAGGTGGTGTACGCCATGGTCAGCGAGTTCGCGGACGCGGTGGAGCGGCTCGGCCGGCTGTCCGGCTGTGCAGCCAGGCGTCGTCGCCGAAGTCCCACGCGGGGGCGAGCAGGGCGGTGG